>NZ_FWFJ01000094.1 GCF_900172365.1 Roseovarius gaetbuli | reverse complement strand
TCCGCCTGCTTCAGGATCGTCATGATCTGAGCGTCGCTAAATCGTCCGTTCTTCATCGTAAATCTCCTCAGATATCTTGCCGAGAAAATTCTACTTTTGAACACCACTAATTTTGGGGGGGATTACCCCATCTTCTCAACTCTTGGGCAGGTGGGACAGAGTTTAACGCCCGAGTGGGTGGAAACCCAAAAGAAAAGCCTCATTAGGGAGTTGACGGAGGTTGATCAGAAAATAGTGCATGCCGAAGAGGAACAGTTGGCCTCTAGCGAGGACCAGTTCACGCTCAAACTACAAAAGCAAGCATACGAAGGGTTCGAGAAATCGCAAGAGAACCTTACAATACAGCGACTACAGCGGGATAGCTTAGCATTCAACATTGCTGACTTGCGCAATTACTTCCGTAGCATTCAGGCCAAACTAGCGGATTTGAAAAATTCGCAAACGGTTCAAGAAACACTCGGCTCAGTAGTGTTTGAAACCTGCCCTGCATGCTTAGAGCCTATTTTGGATGTGCCGGAACACGTTTGCCATCTGTGCAAAACCCCTATCCAGCCTGAAAAACAACGCGATCAAATGGTTTCTATGATCAATGAGCTTGCCTTGCAAATTCGCGACACAGAAACAATCATTGCTCGGAAAACTGAAGAACTTGATACCGTAAACGAAAGGTTCGGTGCGGCGACATTCAAATGGGAACGTGCCTCAAGAAACCTTGCTGAAGTCCGCTCGCGTCCGACCTCCGAGTCACAGGCCAAGATTCGAGAACTACAGTCACGGCGTGGGTATCTAGAGCGACAGATTGAAGAGCAAGATCGCAACGCGGCCATTGCAAACAAGGTCGGTGAGATTTCCCAGAAAAAGGGCCAGATTTCAACACTGATCCAAAAGCTCAAAGATGAAAATACCGCCTTTGAAACTGCGGTTGAGAAGCGAATAGCAAGTGCCTACACGGCGATTTCTGATGAGGTTAAATCATTTTTGAAACGCGACTTCCCTCGGGAGAAAGAATTCCAACAGCCTGATTCCGTACAATTCGATTTTGGTGCGAACAAGATCAGCGTGAATGGGAGTAGCTATTTCTCTGCGAGTTCACGGGCGTTTTTGAAAACCAGCTTTATTGTTGGTTTTTTGATGGCGGCAACCAAGCACGGTTTCTTCCGCCACTTCCGCATTGCATTAGTCGATACCATTGAAGATAAGGGCATGGAGGATTTGCGAAGCCACAACCTGCAAAATTTGGTTGTTGAGCGCTCTAATGAAGCTGGCGTGGAACATCAGGTAATATTTGCGACTTCTAAGATTTCACCCGATCTAGACACCGACGAATTTGTGGTCGGGCGATACTACACCGAGGCTGAACCTACTCTCAATTTTTCAACCGGATCTGGCCGCGCAGTCTAGCGTTGGTTGCGTTGTCCTGCGCTTAGTATTTTGCAAACGCGTGGCTACATGTGATTGTTACTCCACAACTTTTAGCTTTTTGTTTCCACCGACTTTGAAAAGAGCGTTTCCACGCCAATGCGGACCTTCGTCAATTGCGCAGCGAACGACTGTTCCCGCCCAAACTCTTGCTTACGCTCTTGCCAAAGACAGAACAAATACCAAGAGAAATGCGCATCGAAGATTACGACAGCACACGGTACACGGATGTTCTCGCGATACCCATCTCCCGCGCAATCTCTGTAGCGCCCATGCCTTCCTCGACACGCATCCGTTTCACCTCGTCCACGTCGATGGATGGCTTGCGCCCCTTGTAGACCCCCTCAGCTTTCGCTTTAGCGATCCCCTCCATTTGCCGCTCACGACGCAGGTTCGTCTCAAACTCAGCAAACACCCCAAGCATCTGGAAGAAGGCCTTGCCAGCTGCACTGCTTGTATCCACGGGCTGCTCTGTAGCTTTAAGTGCAACGCCCTTCTCTTGCAGCTCTCTGGCGATACTGGAGAGATCGTCCATCGACCGGGCAAGGCGATCAAGGCGCGTCACGACCAGCGTGTCTCCCTCCCTCAGGAACTCAAGCAAGGTCTTCAGCTCTGCCCGTCCCTGCCTGCTTGTGCCGCTGATCTTCTCTTCCCTGATAATTTCGCACCCCGCCGCCTTCAACGCCTCGCGCTGAATGGTCAGGTCTTGGTCTGCAGTTGAGACCCGTGCATATCCGTAAGTTGACATGGTGAAGTGTTCCTTTTGGCTCTATGACCCTTATCAGCTAATGTACCAAAAATTAAAATACAACCCTAAAAGAACACTCAATGTGTCCCGCGCGAATGTTTCCTTTGGGTATACCCCTAAAAGACAGTGCTAAAAACCATCGCCCGAAAAGTGTCATAGCTATTTGGTCATTCGACCACCAGGTGATAACCATGAAGCCAAGTAAAATTTATGTCCTGGTATTAATGAACTTTTTTTGTGTATGGTCTAAGAAAAGGAATTTTAATGCATCGTATGTTTTTGAGGGCCAAAGTCTTTGCGGCCTCTTTGATTGTAATGACGGTCGCAGGATGTAGTGTAGCCACGATAACGCCCGAACAAACCCAGACGTTAGTTCTCGACAGATATCTAGGTAATTATTGCGCGTCCAAAGGATGGATCGAAAACATGTCAGTAGCTGCGACTTATATGGTGGCTATTGACGAAAAACTGGCTTTGGCATCCCCTGAAGATATGGCTAAGGGCGAGGCTTTCGTTAAAGATCTTGTGGAACCAGGAGGCCCACCCAGGGCTGCTTGTAGGAGTTTCGAGCTATACGCTAACAAAGTCGCCCAATGGAGACAGGAACCAAAAGGGCAGGCCTACCAGGGCAATTATTCGCAGCCTGCGCCAACTGCTAGCGCTGGGATAACACAGTGCGTTGATCTCGGGGTGATAACGCAGTGTTCACAATACTAAAGTCACGCATCTGTCTGGCGCCTGCGAAATCTTTGACTCGAGTTCGTTACTTCAAAACCAGTGTTTGAGGCTGATAAGGGGATACCGAAGAGACTACCTGTGTCATTGGAGGGCCCCTGACCTAGATGTAAAAGATAAGCAGGCGGCGCCGCGAGAGTTAACGCCCCCTCACGGGGGTGCAAAGCCGCTCTTAGGTATATGGTAGACCGTTCAGAAATTTGTGGAGAAAAACATCGCGGGACCCATCATGTTGGCGCTGGGTATTCACCAAGGCGCGGGCTAAGGATCAGAACGGCGGGTCTTCTTCATCCCCATCATCGCGCAAGTAATCTGCAAGATAGCTTCGTTTGTCGTGTTCAAGGCGACGATCAAGGACACGGCCCAGCGCTTCACACTGGATGTTACCGATGCGCCCTATCTCTTGGGAGTATCCGAAACTCTGTGTATGAGGCTTAGCCCATGCGTTTGAAACGGATCATTTGTTGAACCGTTCTGGGTATAGGATAGCGAACTGGTTGCGGGCGGCAACCCATTCCCTGACGCAGTGGCC
>NZ_FWFJ01000089.1 GCF_900172365.1 Roseovarius gaetbuli | reverse complement strand
TCCGACCAAAAACGCTTCTTCTGACCCTTCTTGCCCGCCATATCCGCCCTCAAGATGTCCACTATCAATAGTGGACACTTATCAACACACTCTATGAAATGTCAGAGCAGCGAGGCCGGACGCTTACATTTTGCAGCCAACAATTCTTCAATCTATTCCGTCGGCAAGGTCAGCCAGGACAGAAAGGTCGGAATGTTACTGGTTTGCCAGCTGTTCAAATGGATCAGACTTCCATTTCTCAGGAAGCTCTGCCGGTTCCTCGAAATCAGGAAGATACAAGCCGGTCGTCCACCGTTCCGGCAGTTTATCAACGAGTGCGGAAAGCCTTGTGCTGGCCCCTGCAGCGCGCCGTCGGATACGTTCCGCCGCGTCCGGGTCGCGTTCCCGCAGGCGACGATAACGGTTCATCACCCAATTCTGAACCCGGTCGGGACCAAAAGAGAAGAAGAGCACAAGCCCGATCAGAAGGCCCATCACGAACAAAAACACCACGAAGCCCGGTTCCAGCACCAAAATCGTCAGCAAAAGCAGAAATGACAATATCCTGGGAGCATCGGGGCGCCTGAGAAATGACACGACGAGCTTGAGGAGCCATTGCGCAGGCGATTTCTTCTGACGAGGTTGTTCGGATGCCCGTGCGTGTCCCTCTATTGTTTGTAAGTTTTCTTCTGCTTGCGTTGGCGCTAATCGCTTGATGGCTTTCTGGGCATCATCCACGTCGACAATGGACTTTATTGCACGAAGGTCCGGATCAATTGGGCCTGGCTTCTTGGAGCCGTCAACTTTGAGACCTGCATTGGATGGGTATTCAGTAAGGTTAGGTTCGTCTCGCATCTTGCCTTCCCAGACATGTAGGACAGACCCGTGCAGCGTTGTCTGCTGGCGACTGCCAAGAAGCCTGAGGGTTGACCGTTAAAATTTAACGCCGCTCAGATTCGATTTTCTTAGACTATCAAGTTTATGGATGAATACGGCGGAATTATGGTGTTGAGTTAGCCTAAAAGGATGCTTGGAGTAGCCAACTTTATGTTCGCAATTGGCTTTTCCCGAATTGACCAGCCAACGGGCACGCCTTGAGAACAGATCAATCACGACGGCCAGATGCGACCATCCTTCATTGCGTCTTGATGTACGTGATGTCGGTTACCGGGTCAGTTCTCAGTGGCATTCAACATTTAGGGTAAACCCCGAAGCCCATTGCGGCTATCGGTAAAGAGCCAGAAGTCTGGTGGGAAAATTGTGAAGCATGCGAACGCGGCTATTTGGAGCACCAAGAGAGTAAGCCCAATCGCGATAAGAGGAGGGTAGCGAAGCCCGTGTATATTCAACCATGCAGAAGCGCCCTGACCAGCCACAATCGCCACAACAAATGTACCAATGTCCAACAGTAAAATGTTGTTCCCTAGAATGGCTGTGTAACTTTTGAAGATCACAACAATCAGAATGGCCGACGTAATAAGAGTAAAACCCTTAATCGCCAAGCGTTCCCACAAACTTAATTCAGAAAAATCTTGGGGTAAAAGCGCCCAGAAAAGACCCGGCCAGAATGCGAGTTTCAGGTGTTCCCAGATAGATTCGTTTACTGCCACGATAATCGCGGCAGGGCGCCAGCCGCCAGTCCAGTCAAAAACAAAATGAAGTGCAGAGCCAGCCAGAATGGTAACTAGCGCTCCAATGAACTCCCAGCGAACAATTGGGGGAGAGTGGGTTATCATATCCGGGTCACCCTGACGGAGGTATTTTGCTGAGAGATCGGACGGGCCGCTTCGGAGTGGTCACCCCTCTATCAGGGTCCAGGCATTGCTGGATTTCTTCAAAACCCAGCGTCTCTTTCGCTCCAAGTCTCTCTATCAGATGTTCGACCTGCGATCTGTGCTCCCCAATCACATCCAAGGCCCGTTTTTCTGCTTTTTTGAGCGCAGCAATCACAGCCCGATCGACCTGTGCCGCCGTCGCATCGGCATGGCCACGCGGTTGCGCGATGGATTGTCCCAGGAAGGGATGGTCCTCGCTTTGGCGCAGATCAATCGGGCCAAGCTCATCGGTCATGCCCCAGCGGGCAACCATCGAGCGAGCCAACTCAGTAGCACGACGTATGTCATCATCGGCACCCGAACTCACTGTTCCGATCAAAAGCCGCTCAGCCGCGCGGCCAGCCAGCAGGGTGACAAGCTGCGCCTTCAGATATGTTTCGTCCAATGTGTGGCGTTCTGCCGTGCTCAGCATATGCGTTCCGCCCAAGGCGTGGCCGCGCGGAATGATGGTGACCTTGTAAAGCGGATCGGCATCTGGGGTGTAAAAGGCTGCGGCAGTATGCCCGGCCTCGTGAACCGCCAGCCGGTGGTGTTCCTCAGGTCGGATGGCCAATGACCGCACAGTTCCCATGATCACTTTGTCGCGGGCCTCGCCCAGATCATCACTGGTGATCAGGCTGGCATTGCGTCGCGCCGCGTTGATAGCAGCCTCGTTTAGCAGGTTTTTCAGATCAGCACCAGAAAAGCCCGTCGTTCCTGCAGCCATCGTATCAAGGTCGCTGGAGTCCTCCAGCGGTAGCCTACTGGCATGTATGTTCAGGATTGCGCGTCGCGCATTCTTGTCGGGGAGGTTCAGCGTGACGTGCCGATCAAACCGACCAGGCCGCAGCAGCGCAGGGTCCAAAACATCGGGACGGTTGGTCGCAGCGAGAACCACCACGGCTTCGCGTCCTCCAAAACCATCAAGTTCTGCCAGAATTTGGTTCAGCGTTTGCTCACGTTCATCGTGCCCACCGCCTAGACCTGTGCCGCGGGTGCGTCCGATGCTGTCCAGTTCGTCGATGAAGATAATAGCGGGTGCTGCCCTTCTTGCCGCTTCGAACATTTTGCGTACGCGGGCTGCGCCGACGCCTACGAAAACTTCAATGAATTCCGAACCGGACGTTGAAAAGAAAGGCACATCCGCTTCACCTGCCAGCGCTTTGGCCAGGAGTGTCTTGCCGGTTCCCGGCGGACCGACCAAAAGCACTCCGTGCGGCACCTCTGCTCCGACCTTTTGAAAGCGCTCGGGATCGCGCAGAAACTCCACAAGTTCGGACACCTCCCGCTTGGCCTGATCCTGGCCCGCGACATCGGCAAAAGTCACCTTTTGTGTCGGAGTGCTTGGCTTGGCAAACCGTCCGCTCAAAAACGCGCCAACCCCGCTGCTGCCAATTCCGCCAGCGGTGCCGCCCATCATACGCCTTTGCAGCAACAAATAGGCTCCAAGGATCATGACCCACGGCAGGATATAGGTAAAGATCGAGACGCCTCGGGGCTCTTTCGCGCTGATTACGGCACCGCTCTGTTCCAGAAGGGGCAACAATTCAGGATCGCCCTGGGCCGGGGTTACAGCGCGAAACGTTGTCGGACTTTCCGGATCAGCCCCTTCCGTTGTAACGGAAATTGCATGTTCCTGCAGCTGGGCAGACATGACATCGCCGTCCCGGATCATTTGCTTGATATCGCTGTATGGCAATATTGATGGCTGCTCAGACGAGGCGAACCAGAAGCTTGAAAGCATTGAAAGGGCCAAAAAGACCGTAAGCCATAGCCATGGCTGGCTGCCCGGCATTATCGGGCCTGTCGTCTGATCTCTGTCTGCCCCACGCGGCATGATCATCGCATCCATTGCTAAACTATTATGACTATTACTATCGGGCAGGCGCCAACGCGGTCGTTGATCGACGTCAATATCTGCGTGTGCCTAAATCAATTCAGAAAGCTGAGCGCAGGGTCGCAGTTATTGCCGGGCTGACTGCGCTTGCATGGGTTTCAAGGCCATTGATCGAATGGATTTTTCCAATGGTTGCGCTTTCCGACGCGGGTATCGCGATGATAGCCGCTCTGACGCTTTTCATGATTTCTGACGGCAAAGACGGGCGGTTGCTGGACTGGGAAGCTGCCGCGTCTTTGCGTTGGGATGTGCTGATACTGTTTGGCGGTGGACTGGCGCTCGCCGGTGTAATCCAACAGTCAGGTTTAGCGGATTGGATCGGCGGGAGTGTTCAACTGGTAAGTGACTGGCCAAAGTTCGTCGTTCTTCTCTTCATTGCCGCCCTCATCGTCTACGTGGGTGAGTTGGCAAGCAATACCGCGATGGCGGCGATCTTCTTACCGATTGCCGGTGCCGTCGCGACGGGACTTGGCACTGATCCTGTTGCTTTCATGCTTCCAATCGCAATGGCCGCCTCGATCGGCTTTATGCTACCGGTCGCGACGCTGTTGATTGTCACTGAGAACTGACCCGGCAACTGCAGAAATTGTCATTGAGAATTGACCCATGTGCAACCTTACCCCTGCTTGATTCAGCTGGGGGCTATTGGAGTGGTAGACATGGGATTTTTGAGGGTTATTCGG
>NZ_FWFJ01000009.1 GCF_900172365.1 Roseovarius gaetbuli | reverse complement strand
TGATAGAAAACGCAGTGTTTGCCGGTGTCATATTGCATGATCGTACCCTCAGAAAAATGAGCCTCCGACCCGGCTGCGGCTCATTTTTCTGAGGGTACGATCATAAAGCGATTCTTTCACGCTGAAGCAGGTCCGACTGGAAGTCGGAGGGTTTGCTCCACGGCGTGGATACACCAAACCAGAGCCCCTTTTTCCTAATGTTTTACAGGATATTAGAGGTTTTTGACTCACCTTGGAGCGCGTGGTGCAATTCTCCCCATCGCTCGGCCATCGTCCCTGAGGTGCTTGATCGGTTCAAATTCCACGCCTTAGATACCGCCACTTCAAACACCTTCGCTTGCAGAGCGCCAAAACAAATCGCGCCGGTCAGGCCATTTTTACGGGACAGGGACAAATGAAAAAACACATCGGAAACTTGCTTGGCGGACTGGCTCTTGTTGCCGGTCTTGCGACAAGCAACGCGGCGCTGGCCGACTTTTCCACCACCGAAGTGCAGCTGCACTATGGCGACAACTACAAGATGGGCAGCAACGCGAATTTCGCAACCGGCTTTGCCGAGGAAACTCAGCGCGAGACCATCACGCTTGACCATTTCTCGACCAACGATATCGGCGATCTGTTCTTCTTCGTCGACTTCTTTCATGACAGCAACGCCAGCCAGGTACCGGGTCGCCCCGAAAGCGATCAGTACGGCGAGATCTACTATCACCTGCACGGCAGCAACTTTGGTCTGGCCTTCAACGAAGGCAGCCTTGTCAAGGGTCTCGACCTTGGCGTCGGCCTTAACCAGGGCACCGACGTTTCGATCGCTCTGGCCGGTCCCCGCGTTAGTTTTAACGTCCCCGGCTTTCGCGTTCTGTCGCTTGGCGCCTATGCCTACAACAACTTCGTCGACCCCTTCGACAGAAGCCTCGACACCACCTATCAGATCACGCTCGTCTGGGACGCTCCGTTCTCGATTGGCTCGCAGAAGTTCCTGGCAAAAGGCTTTGTCGACTTCATCGGCTCGCAGGGTGCGAATGTTGCCAACGAGGTTGTGTTATCGCCGCAGATCCGCTGGGATCTTGGCAATGCAATGGGCATGAAAGCTGACAAGGTGCACCTTGGCATCGAGTACACCCACTTTGACAACAAGTTCGGCATCAGCGGTGTTGACGAAGATTCCGCATCAATCTTTGTTGGCTTCAAGTTCTAAGCCAAACCTTTGAGACCAATTAAGCGAGGCGGAGTATTCTTCGCCTCGTTTTTCGTTAGGCCGGATGCGCCAGCGCCGCCACAAGCCGTGCCCAATCATGGCCCCAGCTATCGTCGGGGCGATCCGATAGACGGATCATCCAAAGCTCCATCTGCTGACTTGGCAGGCTCTGCACAAGGCTTGTAAGGCGGCCAGAGTCAAGGTCTTCGGCCACCATCCCTTCGGGCAGCCACGCCACACCGATCCCGCGACAGGCATATTCACGCGCCGCCAGCGTCAACGCGGTTTCCGCCCGCCGCCGCAACACCCGATACGCCGGAATGCCCGGCATGATCGCACGCGCCATCACCTGGCCAAGAAACACATCCGGCGGATAGCCGATAAACGGCAAATCATCGCCCTGTGCCAGACGCGGCACAGCGACGGGGATAAGACGCTCGCGGCCAAGCAACACCTTTTCGAACGCCCGGTTCAAGGTCAGCGGTACAATATCCGGCGCGCCGTAAACCACCGCCAGATCGACCTCGCCAGACAGCAACCGCAACAGACATTCATCACGGTTATCCGAACGCACCCTTACCGGGCGCCCGCCCTGCGCGGTCAGAATGCTGACGATTGCGGGCGAGTGGGTTGTGGTGATCGCATGCTGACAGGCAAGCGTAAGCCCCCGCGCGCCGCTTGTCTGGGTGAGGGTTTCGCGCAGGTGGCGAAGCTGCGTTGCCAAGGCGCGCATTTCCCCGGCCTGCGCCTCGATCTCGGGCAAGAGAACCACCGGCTTGCGACGGCGATCAAACAGCGGCACGCCAAGCGCCTCTTCAATCGCGCGCAGGCGTCGGGTAAAGGCGGATTGGCTCACATGGCGCATCTGCGCCGCCCGCGCCAGCGACCCGGCCTCGGCCACCGCAAGGATATCGTCAAGCCATTCAAGCCGCATATCTACCCCTATATTGCACTTACTGCATAATATACGGCAGTAATAGCATTAGACGCTTCCCTCGTCGCCTCCTATTCTGCCATCAACGCATTTTATAGGAGACCTCAGATGCATCTTGCCCGTTATCCGCGCCGCTTCATGGCCCACCTGCCCACCCCGCTTGAGCGGATGGACCGTCTGACCGCCGAACTGGGCGGGCCGGAAATCTGGATCAAGCGCGACGATTGCACCGGTCTCTCGACCGGCGGCAACAAGACCCGCAAACTTGAATTCCTGATGGCCGAAGCAGAGCTTCAGGGCGCCGACCTTGTGATGACCCAGGGCGCGACCCAATCCAACCACGCCCGTCAAACCGCGGCCTTCGCGGCCAAGCTCGGCATGGGCTGTCACATCCTTTTGGAAGACAGAACAGGCTCTAACAACGCCAACTACAACAATAACGGCAACGTTTTGCTTGACCATATGCACGGTGCCACCACCGAAAAGCGCGGTCCGGGTCTGGACATGAACGCCGAGATGGAAGCGGTCGCCGACAAGTTCCGCGCCGAGGGGCGCAATGTCTATACCATTCCCGGTGGCGGCTCGAACCCGACCGGCGCCTTGGGGTATGTCAACTGTGCCTTTGAAATGCTCGCGCAGTTCAACGATCGCGCGCTCAAGGTCGATCACATCGTTCACGCCACCGGCAGCGCCGGCACGCAGGCGGGCCTTATCACCGGCCTCAAGGCGATGAATGCAAATATCCCGCTCTTGGGCATCGGCGTGCGCGCCCCCAAGGACAAGCAGGAAGAGAACGTTTACAACCTTGCCGTCAAGACCGCAGAAAAGCTTGGCTGCCCCGGCGTCGTGAGCCGTGAAGACGTTGTCGCCAACACCGATTACGTCGGCGAAGGCTATGGCATCCCCACCGATGGCGGCATCGAGGCGATCAAGATGTTCGCAGAGCTTGAAGCGATCCTGCTTGATCCGGTCTATTCCGCCAAAGGCGCGGCCGGGTTCATTGATCTGATCCGCAAGGGTCATTTCAAAAAGGGCGAGCGGGTCGTGTTCCTGCATACCGGCGGGTCTGTGGCGCTGTTTGGCTATGACGCCGCGTTCGATTTCTCGGATCGCTGGACGGCCTGAAACCGGCACCTCCGCGACCACAGGACCACATGATAATGAAACCCCGCAGCGATGCGGGGTTTTCCATATCGGACATATCCGGTAAAGCCTGTGTCGACCCAAGATTTACAGGCGGATGAACGCACATGAAATTCACAATGTCATGGCTGAAAGATCACCTAGACACCACGGCCACGGTTGACGAAATCACCGAGGCGCTGACCGACCTCGGCCTAGAGGTAGAGGGCGTTTCGGACCCCGCAAGCCGCTTGTCCGATTTCACCATCGGCAAGGTCGTCAAGGCCGAGCCGCATCCCGATGCAGACCGGCTTCGGATTTGCCAGGTGGACACCGATGAAGGCCAGACCCAGATCATCTGTGGCGCGCCCAATGCCCGCGAGGGGATCACCGTGGTGATCGCCAAGCCCGGCGTTTACGTGCCCGGCATTGATACCACCATCGGCGTCGGCAAAATCCGTGGCATCGAAAGCTATGGCATGATGTGTTCCGAGCGCGAGATGGAACTGAGCGAAGAACACGACGGCATCATCGAGCTGCCCTCAGGCGAAGTGGGCCAGCGGTTTACCGACTGGCTTGCGGTCAATGACCCCGCCAAGGTTGATCCGGTGATCGAAATCGCGATCACGCCGAACCGCCCCGATGCTTTGGGCGTGCGCGGCATTGCCCTTGATCTTGCGGCGCGCGGGCTTGGCACGATGAAACCGATCGAACCGGCCCATGTCGAAGGTCAGTTCCCCTGCCCGATCACCGTGACGATTGACGAAGACGCCGCCACCAACGGCTGTGAGGTTTTTGCCGGCCGCCTTATTCGTGGCGTTCAAAACGGCCCCTCGCCGGAATGGCTTCAGGATCGGTTACGCGCCATTGGTCTGCGCCCGATCTCGACACTGGTCGATATCACCAACTTTTTCACCTATGACCGCAACCGCCCCCTGCATGTTTTTGATGCGGACAAGGTTGCCGGCAATCTCCGGGTTCACCGCACTGCGGGCGGCGAAACCCTGGTTGGGCTGGATGAAAAGGAATATACATTCGGCCCCGGCCAGGTGGTAATTTCCGACGACACCGGCATTGAATCAATCGGCGGCATCATGGGGGGCCTTGCCACCGGATGCACCGAGACAACCACCGATGTGTTTCTCGAAGCTGCCGTTTGGGATCATATTCAGATCGCAAGCACCGGGCGCGCTCTCAAGATCAACTCTGATGCGCGCTATCGCAACGAACGCGGAATCGACCCGGCCTTCAACATGGAGGCGCTTGATCTGGCGACCCAGATGATCATAGATCTCTGCGGTGGCAGCCCGTCAAACCGCGTCACCGCCGGGCAGGTGCCCGATGTGTCGCGCGCCTATCGGCTTGATCCGGCGCGCGTGCGTTCTCTGGTCGGGATGGATATTCCGGAATCCGAGCAACGCCAGACCCTGACCAGCCTCGGCTTCAAGCTTGAAGGCAACATGGCCCATGTCCCAAGCTGGCGCCCCGATATCCTTGGCGAGGCCGATCTTGTGGAAGAGGTGGCGCGCATTGCCTCTCTGACCAAGCTCAAGGGTCGCCCGATGGCCCGGATGACCACCGGCGTGCCCAAGCCGATCTTGTCGCCGATGCAAAAGCGCGAACAGATCGCGCGGCGTATGGGTGCGGCGCTTGGGTACAACGAATGCGTCACCTATAGCTTTATCGACCACGCGAGCGCGACCCTGTTTGGCGGCGGCGATGATGCCACGATGCTGGCCAATCCGATCAGCTCTGAAATGAGCCATATGCGCCCCGATTTGCTGCCCGGCCTGCTTCAGGCCGCAGCCCGGAATCAGGCGCGCGGCATCATGGATCTTGCCCTGTTCGAGGTCGGCCACGCCTTTCAGGGCGGCGAACCCGAGGAACAGCATTTGCAGATGGCGGGCATTCTGATCGGTCGCACCGGTCCCAAGGATGTTCAGGGCGGCGCGCGCGCCGTTGATCTCTTCGACGCCAAGGCCGACGCCGAAGCGATCCTTGCCGCCATTGGTGCGCCGACCAAGGTTCAGGTGCTGCGCGACGGTCCGGCATGGTTTCACCCCGGTCGTCATGGCCGTATCTGTCTTGGCCCCAAGAAGATGCTCGCGGTCTTTGGCGAGGTGCACCCGCGCATCCTCTCGGCGATGGATGTCAAAGGGCCCGCCGTGGCCTTTACGATTTATCCCGCCGAAATCCCGCTGCCGCGCAAAGCCTCGGCCACGCGCGGCGCACTTGAGATCAGCGATCTTCAGGCGGTGGAACGCGACTTTGCCTTTGTGGTCGATGCAGAGGTTGAGGCGCTGACCCTGATCAACGCCGCCGCCGTTGCCGATAAGGCGCTGATCGACGATGTGCGCATCTTTGACGAATTCATCGGCGGCAACCTTGGCGAGGGCAAGAAATCGCTCGCCATGACCGTGCGCCTGCAACCCAAGGATAGTACGCTGAAAGAGGCCGATATCGAGACTGTTTCGGCCAAAATCATCGAAAAGGTCACCAAGGCCACCGGCGGCACGCTGCGCGGCTGATCAAGCAAAAGGGGATATATCATGCTGAACGTTTACCTGTCTGGCGAGATTCACACCGACTGGCGCGAACAGATCACCGAAGGCGCGAAAGGTCTTGCCGTGACCTTCAACAGCCCGGTCACCGATCACGCCGCCAGCGATGATTGCGGCGTGGCGATTCTTGGCTCTGAGGACAACAAATACTGGCATGACCACAAGGGTGCGATGGTCAACGCGATCCGCACCCGCAAGGGGATTGCCGATGCCGATGTTGTCGTCGTGCGCTTTGGCGAGAAATACAAGCAATGGAACGCGGCCTTTGATGCGGGCTATGCCGCCGCGCTTGGCAAATCGCTGATCATCCTGCAACAGCCGGATCACGATCATGCCCTCAAAGAGGTTGACGCCGCCGCCCTGGCCGTGGCCCGCGACCCCGCGCAGGTGGTTGAAATCCTGCGCTATGTTCTGGACGGTAGCCTGCCGGCCTAAGCCTTTACCGGGTCGCGAGGCGCTTAATGCGCCTCGGCCCAGTTCGCCCCCTGCCCCGCATCGACGACCAACGGCACGTCAAGATGCACGGCGGGGTGCGCCGCGCCCTCCATCACATCGCGGGCGCTGGTGATCAGGCGATCAACCGCATCCTCGGCCACCTCAAAGATCAATTCGTCATGCACCTGCAACAGCATCTTGCAGGGGATATCGGCAATCGCATCCGGCATCCGGATCATGGCGCGCCGGATCACATCGGCCGCGCTTCCCTGGATCGGCGCATTGATCGCCGCGCGCTTGGCAAACCCGGCGCGCGGGCCCTTGGCGGCGATTTCGGGGGTGTGGATCTTGCGCCCGAACAGCGTCTGGACATAGCCATGCTCTTTGGCGAAAGCGACGGTCTCGTCCATGTACGTCTTGATGCCGGGGAAGCGTTCAAAATACCGGTCGATGAACCCCTGCGCCTCTGACCTTGGAATACGCAGGTTGCGCGCAAGGCCAAAGCCCGAGATGCCATAAATCACACCAAAGTTGATCGCCTTGGCCTGACGGCGAATGTCCGGCGTCATCTCGTCCATCGGCACGTTGAACATCTCCGAGGCGGTCATCGCGTGAATATCCTGCCCCTCGCGAAACGCCGCCTTGAGGGCATCAATCCCCGCCACATGCGCCAGAATCCGGAGCTCGATCTGGCTGTAATCAAGACTGACAAGGCGGTTTCCCGGCTCTGCGACAAAGGCCTCGCGGATGCGGCGCCCCTCTTCCGAGCGCACCGGAATGTTTTGCAGGTTGGGATCGGTCGACGACAGCCGCCCGGTGTTCGCTCCGGTCTGAACATAGGATGTGTGTACACGCCCCGTGTCAGGGTCGATGTGATCCTGAAGCGCGTCGGTATAGGTGGATTTCAGCTTGGAAAGCTGGCGCCAATCCAACACCCGCGCGGGCAATTCGTGCTCGGTTGCAAGGTCTTCCAAAACATCGGCGCCAGTTGCATAGGCGCCTGTCTTGCCGGTCTTGCCGCCCTCAATCCCCATTTCATCAAACAGGATTTCACCCAGCTGCTTGGGCGAGCCGACGTTAAAGCTCCGCCCCGCCAGCTCGTGAATTTCAGACTCTAAACCGGCCATTTTCTGGGCAAAGGCGTTCGACATCCGGCTCAGGGTTTCACGGTCAACCTTGATGCCGTACCGCTCCATCCGGGCCAAAACCGGCACCAGAGGGCGTTCAAGCACCTCGTACACCGTCGTCACTTGATCACGGTGCAATTGCGGCTTGAACAGGTGCCACAGGCGCAGCGTGATATCGGCATCCTCCGCCGCGTATTTCACCGCCTCATCCACCGGCACGCGATCAAAGGTGATCGCCGATTTGCCCGTCCCCAACAGCGATTTGATCGGGATCGGCTTATGCGCCAAGTAGCGATCGCTCAGCGTGTCCATCCCATGCCCATGCTGCCCGGCATAAAGCGCATAGGACATGAGCATCGTGTCATCAATCGGCGCCACATGAACGTCGAGCGCGGCAAAGATCTTGGCGTCATATTTCATGTTCTGCCCGATCTTGAGGATCGCATCATCCTCAAGCACCGGTTTGAGAGCACCAAGCACATCGCCAACGCTTAGCTGGCCCTCGGCAAGCTTGTCCGAGCCAAACAGATCATCCGCCGCACCGTCCTTATGGATTAGCGGGATGTAACAGGCCTCGCCGGGATCAACACAAAGTGAGATTCCCACAAGATCGGCCTGCATTTCGTTAAGCGACGTCGTCTCGGTATCGACCGCCACATAGCCGCGTGCGCGAATACGCTCGATCCACACCTCAAGCGCGGCCATGTCACCGACGCGTTCGTACTTTTCAGGGTCTATTGCGGGCCAATCCGGGGCATTCTGCACCTCACCTCCGGCCTGACTGGCCTGCGGCGAGGGCTCTGGTATCACCGGGGCCTCGGTGCCCAAGGCATCGGCGATCCGCTTTGACAGGGTGCGAAATTCCATCCTGGCCAAAAAGTCGAGCAGAACGTCAGGATCAGGATCGCGCACCTCAAGGTCATCAAGCGTGAAATCGAGCGGCGTGTTGCAATCAAGCTGAACCAGCCGCTTTGACATCTCGATCTGCTCGCGCTTTTCAATCAAGGTCTGGCGGCGCTTGGGCTGTTTGATCTCTTCCGCGCGGTCCAGAAGCTCTTCTAGCGAGCCGAATTCATTGATCAAAAGCGCCGCGATCTTCACACCGATCCCCGGCGCGCCGGGCACGTTATCGACGCTATCCCCGGCCAAAGCCTGCACATCGACCACGCGATCCGGGTTCACGCCGAATTTTTCGCGTACGCCGTCGACATCGATATGGCGGTTCTTCATCGCGTCCAGCATCTCGACCCCGCCACCGACAAGCTGCATCAGGTCCTTGTCGCTGCTGATAATCGTCACGCGGCCACCAAGATCGCGCGCCTGACAGGCCAGCGTGGCGATGATATCGTCGGCCTCATAGCCCTCGATCTCTTCACAGGCGATATTGAAGGCGCGAGTCGCCTCGCGGGTCAGCGGCATCTGCGGGCGCAAATCCTCTGGCATCGCCTCGCGGTTCGCCTTGTACTCGGGATACATGTCGTTGCGAAAAGTGTGGCTGCCCTTGTCAAAGATCACTGCCACATGCGTCGGCGCGTCATGGCCGTTGTTGCCCTCGACATAGCGCTGCAACATGTTGCAGAATCCGGCCACGGCCCCAATCGACAAGCCATCCGATTTGCGCGTCAGCGGCGGCAACGCGTGATAGGCGCGAAAAATAAACGCCGATCCGTCAATCAGATGCAGATGGCAACCTTTTCCGAATGACATCACGCGCCCCTTTCGCCCAGAAGGCTTTCATCGTTCCAAAAATACTCAATCCCGCGGCATCACCACGGGTGCGGGCTTGGCCGGTTTAAACCTTGCCTTCAAACTCGCGGTGCACAAGCTTGGCATCGCAATAGGGGCATTCGACATAGCCCTTTTCATGAGAAATCTGCAACCAAACGCGCGGATGGCCCAGCGCCCCATCGCCGCCGTCACAGGCCACGCGATAGGCGTCAACAATTCTGGTTTCTGGGGCCTGCGTTACCATGGGGGCGTTTCCTTTTGCGTGACTTTGAATTAGGTCCAAATATGATTGATACGCCAGCAAGGGGCAAGAGCACCATGGCCGCAAACGCCATTGAAATCCGAGGACTGACAAAAACCTATGGCGGCGGCCGCAACAGCCCCGAAAAACAGGCGCTGAAGGGCATTGATCTTGATGTCCCGCAGGGCTCTGTCTTCGGGCTTTTGGGCCCCAACGGCGCCGGTAAATCCACCCTGATCAACATTCTCGCCGGGTTGGTTCTTAAAACCAGCGGTCAGGTCACGATCTGGGGCTTTGATCAGGACGTGAACCCCCGCCAGTCGCGCGCCTCGATCGGGGTCATGCCGCAGGAATTGAACCTTGATCCTTTCTTTACCCCGCGCGGCGCGCTTGAGGTGCAGGCGGGTCTTTACGGCGTGCCCCGCAAACAGCGAAAAAGCGACGAGATCCTGCGCCTGATCGGGCTAGAGGACAAGGCCGATGCCTATGCCAGAACCCTCTCGGGCGGCATGCGGCGGCGGCTTTTGCTGGGCAAGGCGCTGGTACATACCCCGCATATTCTGGTGCTGGACGAACCCACCGCCGGTGTCGATATTGAGCTGCGCCAGATGCTCTGGGAGAACATTCGCCGCCTCAATCAAAAGGGCATGACGATCATCCTGACGACCCATTACCTCGAAGAGGCCGAAGAGATGTGCGACGAGATCGCCATCATCAACCTCGGCGAGTTGGTGGCCCGCGACAGCACCGCCAATCTTTTGGAACGGCTTGATGCCAAGACGATGATCATTCACCCCGACAGCCCGGCAACAACCCTGCCCAAGGGTGAGGGGATTGAAGTGTCAAAGCGTGCGGATGGGGCGCTTGTGATCAACTATCATTCCGCGGCCACCCCGGCCGAGGCGGTTCTGGCTGCTGTTCGCTCCGCGGGCATTTCCATTCGTGACGTCAAAACCGAACAAGCCGATCTTCAGGATGTCTTCCTTGAACTGACCCGAAGCCGCTAGGCCGCGTCACTCGCCCCAACCGTCCGACTGCATTTCGCGCAGACGGCTGGCCGTGCGTTCAAACTCAAACGATCCTTCGCCCTCAAGGTAAAGGTATTCCGGCTCTGCCGTCGCCGAACAGACAAGCCGCACCCGCGCCTCGTAAAGCGCGTCAATCAGGGTGACAAAGCGCTTGGCCTCGTTGAAATTGCTGCGCCCAAGCTGCGGAATATCCTCAAGGATGAGCATCCGCGCCGCCTCTGCCAAGGCAAGATAATCCGCCGGGCCAAGGGGTTTACCGCAAAGGTCGTAAAACGTGGCCCGCGCCACGCCGTTGTGAAACGCCGGAATATCGACCTCTCGCTTGTTGACGATGATCTTGTGCGGCCCGCCTTGCCCACCGGTCAAATCCTGCCAGATGCTTTCCACTTGCGCCCGCGCCTCGGCATTGACCGGGGTAAAGTAACTCGGGCTTCCGGCAAGGCGATCCTGCCGGTAATCGACCGGACTTGCCATTTCATGCAGGACCATCCGCTCTTTGACGATCTCGATGAACGGCAGGAAAAGCTGACGGTTCAACCCGTTCTTGTAAAGATCATCGGGAATGCGATTGCTGGTGGTGACCACGACAACGCCGGCGGCAAAAAGCGCCTCGAACAGCCGCCCGACAATCATCGCGTCGGTGATATCGGTGATCTGCATCTCGTCAAACGCCAAAAGCCGGACCGAATCGGCCACCTCTTTCGCAACCGGGGCCAGCGCGTCGGATTCGTTGCGGGCACGCGCCGCGTGCAACCCGGCATGGATTTCCTGCATGAAGGCATGAAAATGCACCCGGCGCTTGGGCACATCGACCGTCTCGACAAACAAATCCATCAACATGGATTTGCCACGCCCGACCCCGCCCCAAAGATAAAGCCCCTTGGGCGGCTCTGGCGCGCGGCGAAACCAGCCTTTGCGCGGCTGCTCGGCCAAAGCATGCCGAATCCTCTCGAATTCGGGTAAAGACGCCTCTTGCGCCGCATCACGGGTGAGTTCGCCCTCGGCCACAAGCCGGGCGTAAAGTTCGGGTAGCGTTTCCATGCCTCCGGGATATCGCGGGAAAAGCGCCGGGAAAAGCGCCAATAGCCCGCAAACTTCAGGCTTTTTTCGCCATCCGGTTCATCACGCCCACCAATTCGGCGCTTATGCCCGGCTCTGACAGGGCATGACCCGCCACCGGGATCATCCGCAGATCGGCTTTCTTCCAGACCCGCGCCAGTTCATAGGCGGTGCCGGGCGGACAGATCATATCATAGCGCCCCTGAACGATGGTGCCGGGAATATGGGCGATCTTGTCCATCTGATCGAGGATTTGACCGTCGTAATCAAGAAACCCGCGATTGGTGAAATAGTGGTTTTCAAGCCGCGCAAAGGCGCGCGCATAATCCGCCGGGCTATCGCCGCCAACGCCGGTGGAATGCACCGTGGCAAGCGCATTTTCCCAGGCCGACCACGCCTTCGCATAGCGGACCTCTTCGTTCAAAAGGCCGGAAAACAACCGTCGGTGATAGGCCGCGATCATGTCGCCCTGTTCGGCCAGAGGGATCAGCGATTGAAACTGATGCCAGGTTTCCGGCCAAAACGCCCCGGCCCCACCGCCGTAGAACCAGTTAAGCTCGGCCTCGGTCATGGTAAACACGCCGCGCAGCACAAGATGCGTTACCGGGGCAGGATGGGCCTGTGCGTAAATCAAGGCAAGCGTCGCGCCCCAGCTTCCGCCAAAGACGATCCAGCTCTCGATGCCGAGCGCGCGGCGGATATGCTCGATATCGGCAACCAGATGCCATGTGGTGTTGTCCTCGACACTGGCGTGGGGCTTTGATCGCCCGCACCCGCGCTGATCAAACAGGATGATTCGATAAATCGCCGGATCGAAATAGCGCCGCATCGCCGGGCTGCACCCGCCGCCCGGACCGCCATGCAAAACCACCACCGGAAGACCATCGCGGCGCCCGGATTGTTCGACATAAATGCTGTGCCCGTCGCCCACATCCATCATTTGCCGGTCAAATGGCTCGACCGGCGGATATAGATATTGAATTGCGCTCTTTTGGCCTGAGAATTTGTCCATGAATGTCCTATATAACGCGCATGACCAAAAGAGCATATGGAGAGCAGAATGCAAGCCGCTCAGAGCACTATTGATCCAAGCGAAGTCGCCAAGTTCGAGGCAATGGCCGCCGAATGGTGGGATCCGAACGGAAAGTTCAAGCCGCTTCACATGCTGAACCCCTGCCGACTTGATTACATCACCTCGCAAATCGCGGCGGAATATGACCGTGATCTTACCAAGGACGCGCCGTTCAAGGGCTTGCGCATTCTCGATATCGGCTGTGGTGGCGGGCTGCTAAGCGAGCCGATGGCGCGTTTGGGCGCCGAGGTTGTCGGCGCAGATGCCGCGCCGCGCAACATCCCCGTTGCACAGGTCCATGCCGAGCAATCCGGCCTTGCGATTGATTACCGCCACACCACCGCCGAAGATTTGGCGGCGGCAGGCGAACAGTTCGATGCCGTTCTGAACATGGAAGTGGTCGAGCATGTGGCCGATCCCTTGACATATCTCACCGCCTGTCAGCAGCTGCTTAAACCCGGCGGGATTCAGATTTGTTCAACCATCAACCGCAATCCCAAAAGCTTTGCCATGGCGATTGTCGGCGCTGAATACGTGATGCGCTGGCTGCCCAAGGGCACGCATGAATGGTCGAAATTCATCACCCCGGACGAGTTATACGACCTGCTGCGCAAGGCGGGGCTTGATCCGGTTGATCGCAAGGGCTTTGTCTTCAACCCGATCACCTGGGTCTGGCGTTTGTCGGACAGGGATTTGAGTGTGAATTACGTCACCGCAAGCGTCAAGCCGGGCTAAACCCCCGGTTCCAGCTTGGAGCGCAGCTCGCGCAGCACCGGAAGGCTTGCGCGCACTCTGTCTTCACCAAGATCGCTGATCAATTCCGAGACCATCGGGGTGATCGCGGCGATGGCGGCATCGCGCGCTTGTCGCCCAGACGGGCTTATCGCGACCATCTTGCGGCGCGCATCATCCCAATCGGGGCGGATATGCACGTATCCGGCCCATTCAAGCTTGCTTAGCGTGTTGGTCATTGCGCCGCGCGTTACGTGAAAGCTCTTGGCAAGTTGCGCCGGGCTTCGCTCGTCACCGGTGCGGGCAAGGTGGTTGAGAACCGAGAAGTGCGAGATTTCCATGCCCTTGGGCAACACCCGGCTTAACCGATTGCGGATAAGCTGTTCATTGGTGAGAATTTCACTGAACAAGGCCACCGCCAGGGAATTGCTGGTCGAATCGTTCATGCCGGGCCGTCAAACTCTGTGTCATGACGCAAAGACGGGACACGCGCCCGCGCGCTGTCAATCTCGGCTGGGTCAAGATCAACCATCACAACGCCGGGTTCAGTGCCGCCATCGGCCAGAACCTCGCCCCAGGGGGCAACAACAAGGCTGTGACCATGGGTTTTCCGGGCCCGCCCGGTGCTTGCCGCATGGGTGCCGGTCTGCGCCGGGGCAAGAACGTAACAGCCGTTTTCAATCGCCCGCGCGCGCAAAAGGCTTTCCCAATGCGCGGCGCCGGTGACATAGGAAAACGCCGCAGGCACGCTCAGGATGCGCGCCCCGGCATGGGCAAGGCGGCGGTAAAGATGCGGAAACCGGATGTCATAGCAAATGCTAAGGCCAAGCCTTCCAATCGGAAGGTCCGCGACAACAGCGCGACTGCCGGGGCGAAATCCGTCTGATTCGCGATAGGTTTCTTCGGGCGACACATCGACATCGAACATATGAATCTTGTCATAGCGCGCGACGATCCCACCATCCGGCCCGATCAGAAAGCTCCGATTGGCAAACCGGCCATCCGGATCGTATGTCTTGAGCGCAAGCGAGCCGATCAAAAGCCAGATTTTCCGCTCTGTCGCCTTGGCGCGCAACGCCTTGAGGGTCGGGTCGCTCTCCTCGGGGTGCAAAACCGCCTTTTGATGCGCGCGGCTTCCAGAAACGCAATTGGTCACCTCGGGCGTCAAGACAAACTCGGCGCCCTGCGCGACTGCATCGTCAACAAACGCCAGCGTGACCGGCAGGTTCGCTACCGGATCATCGCTGCTGTTAAGTTGAACAAGCCCCGCGCGCATCGGAATCACTTGGCCAGCAAGGCATCAAGTTTACCTGCCCGATCAAGCGCAGAGAGGTCATCATAGCCACCGACATGGGTGTCACCGACAAAGATTTGCGGCACGGTGTGACGACCGTTGGCACGTTTCAGCATCTCGGATTTGCGGGCCGGTTGGGCCAGCACGTTGACTTCCGAAAAGTTGACGCCCTTTTGCTTGAGCAGCCGCTTGGCCGCGTGGCAAAACCCGCAAAGAGGCGAGGAATAGATTTCGACTGGTTTCATCTTGGTGCTTCCGTAATCCTGTTTGACAGGAACTTAGGCATCCTTGGCCGTGCGCGCCAGTGTTAGTATGCGCACATCTTGTGCGCCCGCCGAAAAACAGGCCTGCGCCGCCGCCGAAAGCGTCGCCCCCGATGTCATTACATCATCCACCAAAAGCACCGTGCGCCCGATAAGTTCGGCCCGCCGCTTGGGGTGAACACGAATCGCACTATCAAGCATGGCGTGACGCTCCTCTGCCCCCATACCCTTGAGCGGGCGCGTGTGTTTCGGGCGAATCAACAGATCAGGGCAAACCGGCAAGGTGGTCTCACGCGCCAGCGCCTGTGCCAAAAGCGCGGATTGATTGAACCGCCGCTTGAGCATCCGCAGCCAATGCAAGGGCACCGGCGCGATGAGCGTGTTGCGGGTCAAAAGCGGTTGCGCGGCCCGCGCCATCCAGAGGGCGGCGGGGTGCACCACATCATGTCGATCCCCATGTTTGAGCGCCAGCACAAGTTTGCGGCCGTTTTCATGGTACACAAGCGCCGAGCGCCCCCGAGACCAGGGTCGCGCCACGCTCAGGCAGTCATCGCAATGTTCGGCATGTCCCCCGCTTTCGCCCGGCAAGGGCACGCCGCAGGCATCGCACACCAGACCGGCAATAAATGGCGTGTCGCGCCAACACGGACCACATAGGCCAAAATCGCTTTCGACATGACAGCCGCACAACGTGCAGCGCGCCGGATAAACCACCTGAAGTGCCGTTTGAAAAGCCTGCATACTCGCCCTATTGTCCCCGCTATGACACAAACCCTGACAGACCGTTCCGCCCTGAATCGCAATCGCCAACGCGCTTTGCGCGCGCCTGAATGGTTTCTGCATGAAGCCGCTGCTGATGAGATCGAGGATCGTCTGAGCTTGGTTAAGAAATCCTTTACCGCGCCCGCCGTGGTGACGGGTTTTCCAGAGTTCTGGCAAAATCGTTTCCCAGAGGCCCTCTGCGTTAAGGATGACGAAACCCTTTCGCTTGAACCGCAATCGCATGATTTGGTGATTCACGCGCTTTGCCTGCATTGGGCGAATGACCCGGTGGGCCAGCTTATTCAAGCGCGGCGCACGCTCAAGCCCGATGGCCTTATGCTGAGCGTGCTGTTTGGTGGCGAAACCCTGCATGAGTTGCGCATCGCCCTAGCGCAGGCGGAATCAGACCTGCTTGGCGGGCTATCGCCGCGCATTCTGCCGATGGGTGAAATCCGCGATCTTGGCGCGCTCTTGCAGCGCGCGGGCTTTGCCCTTCCGGTGGCCGACACCCTGCCGCTCAAGACAAGCTATGCCTCGCCGCGCCACCTTATGCATGAATTACGCGCGATGGGCGAGGGCAACGCAATGACCAACCGGCCGCGGCGCGCAACCCTGCGCGCGCTGTTTGATCGGGCCGCAGACATCTATACCCAGGAGTTTGGCGATGCCGAGGGGCGCATTCCCGCCACCTTCGAGATGATTTTCCTGACCGGCTGGTCCCCGGATGCAAGCCAGCCCCAGCCCCTGCGCCCCGGATCGGCCGGTGCACGGCTCGCCGATGCCCTCGGGGCCAAAGAAACACCGCTGAAAGATTGACCTTGGGGTCACAACCTTTATGTCAGCCTTAACCCGAGACAGTAAGGATTGACCCAGACCATGCCCGATGCAAGCAACCCTGCCGTTCGTCCGCCCCATGCGCCCGGCGATCACCCCGCAATTCCACGCGCCAAGACGGGGGTTCTGCTGGCCAATCTCGGGACGCCGGATAATTACGATTACTGGTCAATGCGCCGCTATCTGAACGAATTCCTCTCGGATCGTCGTGTCATCGACTATGCCCCCTGGAAATGGCAGCCGCTGTTACAGTTGATCATCCTGACCAAGCGCCCCTTCACCAGCGGCCACGCCTATAAATCCATCTGGAACGAGGACAAGGGCGAAAGCCCGCTGATGACCATCACGCGCGACCAGACCGCAAAGATGGCCACCGCGCTTGAGGCAAGGTACGGCGATCAGGTGATGGTTGATTTCTGCATGCGCTATGGCAATCCGTCGACCAAATCCAAGGTCCGTGCCATGGTCGAGGCCGGCTGTACCCGGATCCTGTTCTTTCCGCTTTACCCGCATTACGCCGGCGCCACATCGGCCACCGCCAACGATCAGTTCTTTCGCGCGCTGATGGACGAAACATGGCAGCCGATCGCCCGCGTGGTCGAGCCCTATTTCGAGAATCCGCTTTATATCGAGGCCTTGGCCGAATCGGTCGAGACCGCCTATGCGAATGTCGAAAACCGCCCCGATATCCTTGTGGTGTCCTATCACGGGATGCCGAAACGCTATCTTATGCAGGGTGACCCCTATCATTGTCACTGTCAGAAAACGACGCGGCTTCTGAAAGAGCGGCTTGGCTGGGATGATACCGAGATCACCACGACGTTCCAATCGGTCTTTGGCCCCGAAGAATGGCTAAAGCCCTATACAGTGGACGAGGTTGCCCGGCTTGCCCGCGAAGACGGCAAAAAGCGCATCGCCGTGATGGCGCCGGCCTTTTCCGCCGACTGCATCGAGACGCTGGAAGAGATCAATGAAGAGATCCGCGAAAGCTTTGAAGAAGCGGGCGGCGAGGAATTTACCTATATTCCCTGCCTGAATGATCAGGATGCGCATATCAAGGCGCTATCATCCATTGTGGAATCGAACCTTCAGGGTTGGCTTGATTAGAGCTTGTTGCTCAAAATTGGGCACCGGGTTTAAGCTTCTCGAACGTGCGACATGCTCTAAACGCCACACCCTGGCAGAAACGAAAAAAGGCAGTGGTTTCCCACTGCCTTTTTCTTTGTCTTCGATACTGACTTAGTCAGCAGCGATAACAGCAGCTACGATGGCCAACAGGACCAGCGGAACCCATACGCCAGCAGCAGACGAGCTAGCTGCAGTTTCTTCAACAACTACCGGTGCCTCGATAACGGGCTCGGCGTAGCTGCCAGCGAATGCGGTCGAAGCAGCAGCACTAAGGGCGGCGGCAAGAACGAGTTTCTTCATATTATCCTCCAGATTTTGGCTTAACGCTGTGTATCACAACGCAAAGCACCCAAGACTTAACCTCGTGGCTTTTTTCTAACCAGCAATCCGACCCGATTGCAAACGCAAGTTAAGGTTCGGGGATCATATCAGGCCCTCTTTTCGTCAAATAAGCAACACTTGGGTGCCCACCTTGGCCATTCCGAACAACTCAGCGATGTGTTCGTTATAAAGACCGACGCATCCATTCGACGAACGACGCCCGATTTTGCGCGTGTCGTGGGTGCCGTGGATTCGATAATATGTCCAGCTAAGGTAAAGGGCGTGGGTGCCCAATGGGTTATCGGGGCCCGGCCCGACATAGGCCGGCCATTCGGGATTACGCTCCAGCATCGAGGGCGTCGGGCGCCAGCTTGGGCCTTCGACCTTGCGCACCACAGAGGTACGGCCACGACGCGTCAGATCCTCGGTCAGCGGCACAGAGGACGGGTAAAGCTTATAAACGGACTGATCCTCGTTCCAGAAATGAACCGCACGCGAATCGATATCGACAAGGATCGCGCCGTTCTTGAGATTCGAGAAATAGGGCTCCCAACTCAGGGTGCGGAAACTGGAAATGTTGTGGCGCACTGTTTCAGTGACGTCACGCTCAATCTCGACAGTGCCTTCACCATCAACGCTTTGCGCCAATGCGGGTGCCCCGATCAGTGCTGCGGTTCCGGCAAGAAAAGCGCGCCGGTTCCAGTTGTCTCGGGTTTCAGAGGCCATTTGGGTTCTCCAGATATTGGTCCTTGGATTGCAAGAATATATGGCGCGAATGACGCAGTCGCAATTCAAACAACTGTCATCAGGCGAACTTGCGCGTATGTGGGTTTGAATCGCAACGTCTCTCGCGATAAGGCAGAGACTACAACAATTCCGAGTGGTTTGACATCATGGCGCGTCTTTACATCATTTTTCTGTCGGCACTTTTGGCTTTGGCGGCCTGTGCGGCCCCGCCTCCGCCGCCACAGCTTGGCTCCGATGGCAAACCGCTGCCCAAGCTATATCGCATCCGATCCGGCGACACGGCTGAAATTCAGTTCCGCATGCTTGATGCCGTCAACTCTCTGCGCCAGGCCGCCGGGCAATCGCCGCTTATTCTTGACGCATCGCTGAATGCCGCCGCCGCGACCCATTCGCGCGATATGTCGCTGCAGAACCGGCCATGGCACTTTGGCTCTGACGGCTCTTCCCCGATCGAGCGGATTCAGCGTGTTGGCTACTCCGGTCACCTGGTTGGGGAAACGATCTCGGAAACCTATGAAACCGAGCTTGAAACACTCTCCGCATGGATGGAAGACTCCGGCTCGCGCCGCGTCATTCTTGCGCCGGACGCCAAAAAGATGGGGTTCTCCTGGCTTCAGGAAAACAACGGCAAGATCTGGTGGACAATGGTTCTGGGCGGTTGATCAGGGGTTGATCGTCACGGGCGTTCCGTCGCGGACCATGGCGTAGATATTCTCGATCTCGCCGTTCGCGACGGAAATACACCCCGCCGTCCAATCCGGCCCGAAAATCCCCAACTTGTTGGGTTCGCCGTGAATGAAAATATCCCCACCCGGTGATTTTCCGGCCACCCTGGCATAGGCAATATCCTGTTCATTTGGGTAAGAGATGCCAAGCGACAGGTGGAAAGAGCTATTGGGATTGCGCCGGTCGACAGTGTAATCGCCCTCTGGCGTCTTGCCGTCGCCCTCAAATTCCTTATGACCCTCGGGGGCGAACCCAAGATCGACCTCATAAGATTTCAGCACCCTGTTGTGGTGCAGCAAAAACATCTCGCGGTCGCCCTTGTTGATGATGATCCGGGTCACCTCGGGGCCGTTGTAGGTTTTGAATTTTGACGGGCCGCCACAGGCCACAAGGCCCAAAAGGGCCGCAACCAGCGCAAAAAATCTAATCGTTTTCATCAAAAACTGCCGTTGTCCTGCTCGCCCTGTTCATACAATAAATCGGCCGCTTGGGGATAGGGGGAAATTGCAGCGATCACGCCGGGTTTAGGATGAATCCCGCCACCATCTCTACGTGCGAAGACCAGCGGAACTGATCCACCACACGCAGACGATCAAGCGTATATCCTTCGGCCAAAAGCGTCTTGGCATCGCGGGCAAAGCTTGTCGGGCTGCATGACACATAGGCGATGACCGGCACGCGCGCGCGGCAAATCTCGGCGATCTGCGCCTCGGCGCCGGCGCGGGGCGGGTCGATCACCACCGCGTCAAACCGTTTCAATTCATCGGGCAACAGCGGCTGGCGGAAAAGATCGCGCGCCTCGGTCGTGACCGACTTGAGGCCTTGGGTCTTGCGCCAGCCGGCATCCAGAGCCTCGCACATGGCGGCGCTGCCCTCGACCGCGAGCACTTCGGCATTCTTCGCAAGTGGCAGGGCAAAGGTGCCTGAGCCGGCAAACAGATCGGCGATGCGCTTTGCCCCGCCAACAATCGCCTGCACATCGGCAAGCAGGGCGGCTTCGCCCTCTGCCGTGGCTTGCAGGAACGCGCCCGGCGGCGGCAGAACCCGCGCCGCGCCAAACACCTGGTCAGGGGCGTGACGAGTCACGACCACCTCGCCGTCCCAGGCCAGCCGCGCGAGGTTATGACGATCCGCCAGCGCCGCCAGCGCGATGCGCAACGGCCCGTCCAGAGGCTTGCCGTCGCTCACCGAGATATCAAGACCGTTGAGCGACAGGGTCACCGACACCGAAATACCGTTCTTGCGGCTGGCCCCGGTCACCGCAAGATCGCAGGCCACCGGAACCGCGCCCAAAAGGGCAGGGTGCAACAGCTTGCAATCGGGAATCTCAATCACAACATCCGATCCCTTGGCGTGAAACCCCGCCATCGCGCCCTTTTTTGTCCGCCGCGCCGTGAGTGTCGCGCGTCGCCGCGATTGGGCGGGCGACACGTGGATCGGGGCAAACTCAGCCGTTATCCCATGTGCGCCAAGTGCAGAGGCGACCACATCCTGTTTCCAGCCCGCAAGAAAGTCATCCGAGGCATGCATTAGCTGGCAGCCGCCACAGGATTTGAAATGCCGACAGGGCGGCGCAACCCGGTCGGGCGAGGGCGTGTCGATCTTGACATCGCGCAGCACCTGGCCGTCAAGCGTGCCGCTCACCACCTCACCGGGCAGGGTAAGCGGGGCAAAAACAGGGCCTTGGGCGATCCCGTCACCCTGATGGCCCAACCGAATGATTTTATGTTGGCTCATGCCCCCGGCTTTAACCCGAGTTGGGGGCGCAATAAAGGCCAGTTAGATCAGGTCGTCGCGTTCAAGGCGAAAACCCGATCCGATCCAGCGCCGTTCCAGCTCTGCAAGACGCGCCCCAAGAGCAGCACCGCTAAGATCAGGCATAAGATCGGCCGCCTTGACCGGAAACTTTGCCGCGGCGCCGCGCGCAAGATCGCCCGCTGTACCGGGCGCCAGCGTTTGCTCGGACAAGGCCGCACGCAGCAAAAGGATATCGAGCCCCTCTGCCGTGCCATGACGATACCCAAGCTCAAGTGCGCCCATCATGCCAAGCGCCCCTTCACGCAAATGCGCCAGCCGCCGCGCCTCTGCCTTGCTCAGGCGCAGGCGCTCTGCCACGTCCTCTCCGCCCAGCGCGGCAAGACGACGAATGGCGTCCGGGGCCGTATTAGTCTCTGATTCAAGATGGATAAGGGGGCCGAGCGCGCGATCGTCGGCCCCCGGCATCACCGACAACAAAACACCGGTGCTGCGCATCGCGGCAACCGATGGCGCAGGATCGGGCGCACCCAAAAGCTTGCGGATTTCGCCGCCGACACGTTCGCGCGACAGGCCCGCCAGTCCATCAAGATGCATCGCACACCCCGCCAACCCTTCGGCATCAAGCCCGCCGTTCGGATCGCCATACCAGGCATGAAACCGGAAAAACCGCAAAATGCGCAGGTAATCCTCTTGGATGCGCTTTGCCGGATCTTCGATAAAGCGCACATGCCGCGCCCTGAGATCATCAAGCCCGCCAAGCGGATCAAGAATCGTGCCGTCAGGACGCGCATAAAGCGCATTCATCGTGAAATCGCGACGCCGCGCATCCCCGGAAATATCCCCGCCAAAGGCCACATTGGCGTGGCGGCCAAAGGTCTCGATATCCTCGCGAAACGTCGTGACCTCATGGGGAATGTGATCCGAAACCACGGTAATCGTACCGTGATCAATACCCGTCGGAACCGGCCTTAGCCCCGCCGCATCGGCCAATTCCATCACCCGATCGGGCAGGGCGTCGGTTGCAATGTCGATATCACCCACCGGCGCATCCAAAAGCGCGTTGCGCACACAGCCGCCCACGAATAATGCCTGATACCCGGCGTCGGTCAGCATCTTGCAGACCGCTTGCGTGGCACCGACCCTGATCCAGTCTTGGGTAATCTGCATCATGGTCGCGCCATATCCGCCAGGGTGCGCAAGATGCGCGCGGTCGCGCCCCAGACATAATAGGGGCCAAACGGCACCGTGTAATAGCGCCGCCAACTGCCGCGCCAACGCCGTTGCTCCACGCGAAAATGTGCCGGGGCGAGGAAATGCGCCAAAGGCACTTCGAACACCTCATCCACCTCACCCGCCTCGGGGCGTGGCACAAACGGATGCGTCACCCTCGCCAAAACCGGCGTCACATCAAAACCTGTGACGGTTTCATGTTTCGGCAGATGCCCCAGCACCTCGACATTGGCAGGATCAAGCCCGATTTCTTCATGCGCCTCTCGCAGGGCGGTGGCCGTGATATCGACGTCCCCCAAATCCTGCTTGCCGCCCGGAAAGGCAATCTGGCCGGGGTGATGCTTGAGCGCCGACGAGCGTTTGGTCAGGATCACATGCGCCTCGCCACCGGTCTGAATGACCGGCACCAACACCCCCGCCGCCCGAAGCTTGCGCCCCTCAGGAAGGATGATCTCGGGGTTGAGATCATAATCAGACGAGGCCTGGCGCGCTGCATTCAGCGCCCCAAGCACCCAGTTTAGCGGATCAGGAGTCACCGGGGCCCTCTTTTGCCTCGAACCCGACGGTTGCCGGATCAAGCCGGTAATGCGCGCCGCAGAACTGGCAATCGGCGGTCACAATCCCCTCATCGGTGGTCATTGTCTCGATATCCTTGGCGGAATAGATCGACAGGCTGTTGCGCACCCGATCCTCGGAACAGCTGCAGCCAAAGCGCACGGGCTGGGCGTCAAACACCCGCGGCGCCTCTTCGTGAAACAGCCGCAGCAAAAGATCGGTCGGCGCCACCGACGGCCCGATCATTTCAAGATCCTCGACCGTATCAAGCAGGATATTCACCCGATTCCAGTTTTCCGCCTCATCCCCGTCAAGGATGTCCTCGGGCATCAAAAGCCCGGCTTCGCCAGACCCGCCGTCCTTTGCGAAAGGCGAGGCCTTGGGCATATGCTGCAGCATAACACCCCCCGCGCGCCAATGCTCGTCGCCGCCAGATTCGGTCGATTTGCCAAAGCTCAGCGCAAAGCGCGTCGGAAGCTGTTCGGACTGGGCGAAATAGGCCTCGGCACAACTGCGCAGGCTGTCACCGGCAATCGGGGTGATGCCCTGATAGGGGGCCATTCCCTGACCTTGATCAATCAACAAGGCGAAATAACCCTCGCCAAGTTGTTTAAACGGGGCCGCATCGGTCAGCCGCTCGCGGGTATAGCTAGCATAGGCACGAATGCGCGCAGGCTCGCCGTCTTCGGTCGGGCCGTAATAATCCGTGGCGATCATCCGCACCGGGCCATTGGTCTGAACCTGAAGCGACAGCTTCCAGCGAAGTTTGATCGTTTGACCGATCATCGCCGTCAAAAGCGCCATTTCGGCCACAAGCGCCTCGACCACCAAAGGATAGTCATGTTGCTTGAGGATGCCGTCAAGCACCCCGTCCAGCCGCGCAACGCGGCCGCGAATATCTGCTTGGTCAAGCTGGAACGGCAATATCGTGTCGTCCCAGGCGATTTTTTGTCCGAGTGTCATGGGGTTTCCTTCAGCGCCGGTACTTGGCATATCGCAGCTATGTAGGCAGGGCAAGTCGGCGTCCAAGGGGGCAAGCCATGATCAGACGGTTCGGAGAGACACCCAAACCCGGCATTTCATATCGCCGACGGCCGGGCGTTTATGCAATTTTGCCTCGCGGCGGGCAGCTTCTTGTCACCCATCAGGCCAATCCGATACCCGAGTTACAGTTGCCCGGCGGCGGAATTGATCCGGGCGAATCACCGGTCCAGGCATTGCATCGCGAAGTGTTCGAGGAAACCGGCTGGAAGATCGCACGGCCGATGCGGCTTGGGGTATTTCGTCGGTTCACCTATATGCCCGATTACGATCTCTGGGCCGAAAAGGTCTGTGTGATCTATCGCGCGCACCCGGTGCGCGAACTTGGGCCGCCGTCCGAACCGGGCCATCAGGCGGTCTGGATCAGCCCGAACATCGCGGCGCGTGAATTGGGCAATGAAGGAGATCGGTTCTTTGTCAGCCAGGAAACAGGCTTGGCTTGAATTCAAGCAAGAGCGCCGACACATCATCGGCAAAATCCGCATCACCGGCAAATTCCGATAGCTTCCAGATCAGCGATTCTAGACAGGCCATGCCACGCGTCTGGCGCAAATCGCGCAGGATGCTTGCAAGGCCCGTATCATCCAAAAGCGCGCCGCTTGTGCCCGCGCATTCGATGATCCCGTCGGAATGAATGAGCAAACGGTCACCCTGCGCCATGGTCACCTCGAACTGTTGATATTCTGCCCCGTCAATCAGGCCGACGGGAAGGCCGCCGCGCCCGACAAATTCAACCTGCCCATTGGCCCGTTGCAGGGCCGGGTAGGGGTGACCAGCCTGCGACATGATCACCTTGCCGCTAGCAAGATCGACGTCCGCCAGAAGCAGGGTGAAAAAATGCTCTGTTTCCATCTCGCTCATGATCAGGCGATTGAGGTTGGCAATCACCTCGGATGGCGGGCGAGCAACAAAGCGGCCATCGGCGGTTTTGCGCAGCGCGAGGTTCTGTTCCGGCACGGAAGACGACAGATAACCCGCCAGCCGTGCAGTCATCAACGCAGAGCTGATTCCATGGCCCGAGACATCAATGCCATAAAGGCCAATTCGCTGATCGCTGATCGGAAACATGCCGACAAGATCACCCCCAACATGCCCCGCCGAATGCAGCATCAAGGACACTTCTGCGGGGCCAAAATCGCGATAACGCTCGCTCACCAGGGATTGCTGAAGCTTTTTGGCCTCGATCAGGTCACTATCGAGCAGATCATAAAGCGTCTGCAATTCATCCAGCGTCGTTTTGATAAGCCGGTTTTTCTCGGTAAGCTCCCGCTCCATTCGTAAAATCCGGGCACCGGCGGAAATGCGGGCACGCAATTCGGCCGCGTTGACCGGTTTGGTCAGAAAATCATCGGCCCCGGCATCAAGCCCAAGCGCCACCTCATCCTTGTCGCTTTTTGAAGTGAGCAAGATAAAGTATCCATAGTGATCGCGCGACATCTGTCTGAATTCTTTACAGAATTCAAGACCACTCAGGCCCGGCATCATCCAATCGCTCATCACAAGATCGGGTGGGTTATCACGGCAAAGCTCAAGGGCATCATCACCTGATTCGGCCTCTTGAACCTCAAACCCCCAGCGTTGAAGCGAAGCAGTCAGGATACGACGTTGCAGACGGCTATCATCCACCACAAGCACCCGCCGGATCACACCGCCGCCCGCATCCGTTTCTGATAATTCCTGCATCTGAGACCGCACAATCGTCACCTTTGATCTAACTGAACAAGGCCTAACCGAAGGCCGCTTAACGGGATGTGAATGCTAAAACTTTCATCGCTTGATTGCCCGGTTTAACCCTTTGTCAGCAGGTTACAGCCACCCTTGCGACAAAGCGAAAGGAGGCTGAAAGATGATCGACTGGGAGCATGTTCAGGATTTGCGCGATGAAATCGGCGCAGAGGCGTTTGGAGAGGTGGTCGAGATGTTCCTCGAAGAGGTGGACGGAGAAATCGACAAGCTACGCGCGCTTTCGGACCGCAGCAATCTTGAGAGTCAGCTTCATTTTCTGAAGGGCAGCGCACTTAACCTTGGTTTTGCCGCGTTTTCCGACCTCTGCCACAAGGGTGAAATGGCCTCTGCCGCAGGACAACAAGACAGTGTCGACACCAACGAGGTTCTTACCTGTTATGACGCGTCAAAATCGGCCTTTCTGGCAGGCCTTGACCGGGTCATCGCCGCCTAGATCAAAAATTCGGACAGAACCTCATCCTTGGTGATGTCGCGATAATCAAACCCGGCTGCCGCGAGTTTTTGCAGGAAATGCTTAAAATTGTCGGGGTTCTTGGTTTCAATCCCGATCAGGACAGAGCCAAAGTTACGGGCCGATTTCTTGAGGTATTCGAACCGTGCGATGTCGTCATCCGGTCCAAGAATTTCAAGAAACTCGCGCAACGCGCCGGGGCGCTGTGGCATCCGAAGAATGAAGTACTTCTTGACGCCCGAAAACCGCTGTGCACGTTCCTTGACCTCAGGCAGGCGTTCAAAATCAAAATTCCCACCAGAGGTCACGCAGACAACCGTTTTACCCCGGATCGCATCCCCCATATCCTTGAGAACATCCACCGAAAGAGCGCCGGCAGGTTCAAGAACGATCCCCTCGATATTCAGCATCTCAAGCATGGTCGTGCACAGCCGATCCTCGTCAATGACGCGGGCATGCGCGGCATCAAAATCACTCAGCCGGGCAAAGGTCTTGGCCCCGATCTGGGCGACAGCCGCCCCATCGGCAAAGTTGTCGACGTGATTGAGCCGCACCGGTTTGCCCGCCGCAAGCGCCGCCCCAAGACAGGCGCCGCCCATCGGCTCCACCAAGGTCAGGCTGGAGCGATCCCCAACATAGCTTCGAACCCCCGCCGAAAGGCCGCCGCCACCGACCGGCATGATCAGATGATCGGGCAGACCCTCAAGCTGGGCCTCGATTTCAACCGCGACCGAGGCCTGACCCTCAATCACATCCTCATCGTCGAACGGCGACAGGAAATGCCCGCCGGTTTGCGCACAATAGGCCTGCGCGGCGTGCAGCGTGTCATCGAAATAATCGCCGGTAAGCCGGATCGCCACCGCATCGCCGCCAAACTTCTCGGTCTTGCCGATCTTTTGCTGCGGCGTTGTCACCGGCATGAAAATCACGCCCTTGACCCCGAAATGGCGACACATGAACGCCACCCCCTGCGCGTGATTGCCCGCACTGGCACAGACAAACTGTGTTGTTTCCGGGTCACGCGCCAAGACCTTGCGCATCGCATTGAACGCACCGCGCAATTTGTAAGAGCGCACCGGCGAAAGGTCTTCCCGCTTGAGCAGGATTTCGGCATGGTAACGCTCGGACAGGTGATCATTGCGCTGAAGCGGTGTCGGTTCGAACACCTCGCGCATCGCGGCCTCGGCGGCCTGGGCCCTGGTTCTGAAATCAGTCATGCCCGCCTGAGTGCCGCAATCATCCCGCCCTGACAAGGGTCAGAGATCGCGACCCTCGACAAAATGACCGTAAAGTGTGGTCAGGATGCTCACATTGATCAGCGCCGAAATCAGGACGCCGACGAGCATGATCAATAGCCCGATCACGGGGATCACCATGACAAGGCCCTAGGCAAATTGCAGGATAAACTGGAAAACGCTCAGAATGATCAACAGCAAAAGAAGCGTTCCATCCGCGCCCTTGGTCGCCTCCCAGGCCTCTTTCATCCGAAGCGGCCTGCCAATCGCGGCGGCCGGCAAAATCGGGGACAGCCGAAAGACGATGACATTCACTGCCAAGACAACCAGCAGCACAAAGACCGTTCCCGCAACTGGCGCAGCGGATGCCGTAACCCCCATAATCATGCCGATCGGCAACACGAGGGCAAACGCCACGAGCCCAAGCAAAATCGCATGACCAGCATAGGACAGGATACGGTCAAACCGCAGAGTCGGAATCCAGCCCTTGGGGTATTCCGCCAAAAGGATAAAGCGATGCCATGCGACGATGGGCCATAGCCCGACCATGAGGAGGATCAGCAAAAGCAGGATGGCGCCTAAAAATGCTCCGGTACTGATGGCGCCAGGGCCGCTCTCAAGGACCGTGAACTGATTAGCCGAAATGCCTAGGATCGCCATAAAACCAATCAGAAATGCAAACCCGATCAGTGCCGGAACAAGCGTGATCTTCATAACCTGCGGCAAGTTCCCAAAAATCATCTTCAACGAATGGGTAAAAATCGTCCAGGCTTTCATGGGCCCACCTCTAAGAATACTAATGTACCGCAATAACACGTGATAGGGTTCCGTCAACGACCTCCACTTGCCCATTGGGGAAAAAGCCGCTACTCCGCCAGCCAGATTTGACGCAAGGGGAAAGTGAATGTCTGCGCCCAAAAAAGTTGTCCTGGCCTATTCTGGCGGCCTTGATACCTCGATCATTTTGAAGTGGCTTCAAACCGAATATGGCTGTGAGGTCGTGACCTTTACCGCCGATTTGGGGCAGGGCGAAGAACTTGACCCGGCTCGCAAAAAAGCCGAGCTGATGGGGATCAAGCCCGAGAACATCTATATCGAGGACGTCCGCGAAGAATTCGTGCGCGATTTCGTCTTTCCGATGTTCCGCGCCAACGCCCTTTACGAGGGGCTTTACCTTCTGGGCACCTCGATTGCGCGGCCGCTGATTTCCAAGCGGCTTGTCGAAATTGCTGCCGAAACAGGCGCCGATGCTGTGGCACACGGGGCAACCGGCAAGGGCAACGATCAGGTGCGGTTTGAACTGGCGGCCTATGCCCTCAACCCCGATATCAAGGTGATTGCGCCCTGGCGCGAATGGGATCTGAGCAGCCGGACCAAGCTTTTGGCTTTTGCCGAGCAAAACCAGATTCCGATCGCCAAGGACAAACGCGGCGAAGCGCCGTTCTCGGTTGATGCGAACCTGTTGCATACCTCATCCGAGGGCAAGGTTCTTGAAGACCCGGCAGAGGCCGCGCCCGACTACGTCTATCAGCGCACCGTTAGCCCCGAAGACGCGCCCAACACGCCCGAGTTCATCGAGGTCAGCTTTGAAAAAGGTGACGCCGTCGCGATCAATGGCGAGGCGATGAGCCCGGCGACGATCCTGACCAAGTTGAACGAATATGGCGGCAAGCACGGCATTGGGCGGCTTGATTTCGTGGAAAACCGCTTTGTCGGCATGAAATCGCGCGGGATCTATGAAACCCCCGGCGGCACCGTCTTGCTTGAGGCGCATCGCGGCATTGAGCAGATCACCCTTGATAGCGGCGCGGGTCATCTCAAGGATTCGCTAATGCCGCGGTACGCAGAGCTTATCTATAACGGCTTCTGGTTCAGCCCCGAGCGCGAGATGCTTCAGGCCGCCATCGACAAAAGCCAGGAGCATGTGACCGGCACAGTGCGTCTCAAGCTTTATAAAGGTGCGGCGACGACCGTTGGCCGCTGGTCAGACCACAGCCTTTATTCCGAGGCCCACGTGACGTTCGAGGATGATGCAGGCGCCTACGATCAAAAAGACGCGGCTGGTTTCATTCAGCTTAACGCGCTGCGCCTCAAACTTCTGGCGGCGCGCAATCGGCGTCTTAAAGGCTAAGCGCCACCGCGCGCAGGTGTTCATAGGCGGGCATCGCCGCCTCTGCCAATGCCGCGCGCGGGCCATCTAGATCGGGTAATGCTCCCTCAGCCGGGGCAAACCCGGTCGATTGATGCACCGCCTCGTACCAATGCGCGGCCCAGAGCCCGTCATCGGGATGCCCTCCCGCCGCCCAGCTTAGCATCGCCGGATCCCAGGCAAGGCCAATGGCGGCGCAAAGCCGTTTCAACATCGTCTCGGGATCACGCCGGATATCGGCGGAATCAACCACAACCGGACGGGCCCCCGCCGCGACAAGCTGATCGTAAAGCTCTGCCTGCTGGACAAAGCCGATGTCGGCCAGGGTCGGGTTGTCGTACTTCGCGGAAAAACTTGCCGCGACCCGCGCCGGATGGCGGATCAGGAACACATTAGCCACCCGGTGCACCCAATCGCGCGGCACACCCTCGATCATATGTTGCGACATGTGCTTTTGATAAAAATGCGCCTTGCCGTCGGGGATCGGCCCCAAAAGGGTGTCGATCACCTTGGCCGGATCGGTCGGCTGCGTCGCGATAATCTCGTCTCGCATGGGATGATCAAACCCGGTTTTCATAAGATAGGCGGCATAAAATGGCTCGTCCACCACAGCGCAATCGGCGCGTGCGCCAAAGCTATACATCATCGCCGTGCTAAGGTTGCGAGGCCCGGACCACATTGCGATCCGCATCTCTAGGCCCGCCCGGCCAGAGCGATATCGCGACGCATAACGGTTTGACGAAAATTCATGATTGCCTGCCCACGCCCTTTGCTACCACCATGAGTCTAGAATCGTCGAATCGCGGATGCAACAAAAGAGGTAAGGGCAGGATATGGAAGCGGATTTCTGGCATGAGCGGTGGGAAAATGCGCAGATCGGGTTTCACGAAGGTGAGGTGAACCGGATGCTGGCCGCGCATTTGGATGCCCTGTCTGTTGCGCCGGGATCGCGGGTATTCCTGCCGCTTTGCGGCAAGACCCGCGACATTGCCTGGCTTTTAGCCAAAGGATATCGCGTCGTCGGCGCCGAACTTAGCGAAATCGCGGTGCAACAGCTTTTTGACGAACTGCCCCTCGTGCCCAAGGTGATGCAGACAGGTCCGTTAAAACGCTATGCCGCAGAGGGTATTGATATCCTTGTCGGCGATATCTTCGATCTGACAGCCGAGGTGCTTGGACCGGTTGATGCCGCGTTCGACCGCGCCGCTCTGGTTGCTCTGCCCGAAGAAATGCGCGGTCGCTATACCAGTCATATCGCAACTGTCACGCAACGCGCGCCTCAGTTGCTCGTGACCTTTGAATACGACCAATCGGTCATGAATGGCCCGCCGTTTTCCCTTTCTCAATCCGAGGTAGAGGATCGCTACGGCGCCCACTATGATATCACGCTTTTGGCCGATGCAGAGGTTCAGGGCGGGCTGAAAGGGGTTTGCCCCGCACGGGAAAAGGCCCTGCGTCTTATGCCAGTTTAAGCCGTTTCACGCTGAATCAGAGCCTTGTAAAGCTCTTGAATGCGGGTGGTCACCGGCCCTTGCGCGCCATCGCCAATCACCCGGCCATCAACCTCGCCCACCGGGGTTTGTGCCCCAAAGGTACCGGTCAAAAACGCTTCATCCGCGCCATAGGTATCGACCAGCGAATAATTCCGCTCGTAAACCGGGATGTCGTTGGCACGGCATAGGTCAATAACCTTTTGCCGGGTGATGCCATTCATGCAGTAATCCCCGGTGCTCGTCCAAACCGCGCCCTTGCGGATGATGAAAAAGTTACAGGCGTTGGTCGTGTTTACAAAACCATGCAGATCAAGCATGAGCGCCTCATCGGCCCCTGCCTTTTCCGCAGCGATGCAGGCAAGGATGCAATTCAGCTTGGAATGCGAATTCAACTTGGGGTCCTGCGTCATCGGCAATCCGCGAATATGCGGCACGGTCGCAAGGCGGATCGGGCGGGCAATCTTGGGCTTGGAATGCTCCATGATTATGGTCACGGTCGGCCCCTGACGGCTTAGCGACGGATGCTGAAACGGTCGGGTCTTCACGCCGCGCGTCACCATAAGGCGCGCATGCGCATCAGTGGTCATGTCATTGGCCGATTGTGTGTCTATAATGGCCTGAAACACCTCTTTTTGGGTCATACCAATATCAAGGTCAATCGCTTTCGCCGCCTCGAAAAGGCGATCCAGATGCTCCTCCACAAAGGCCCATGTTCCGTTATAAAGCCGAAGCCCTTCCCAGACGCCATCGCCAAGCATGAAGCCACTATCATAAACACTGACAAGCGCCTCTGCCTTGGGCACAATCCGACCGTTCAACCAGATTTTGATCTGCTCGTTGCGCGCGTCTTCTTCGGCCTGATGTGTGGTCTGGTGCTCGCTCATGATATCCCCCGTTTTCGGCAAGCCTAGTGAGCGGCCCTCCGCATGCCAAGGGCGAAATATTGCTCAACTGCGCGTGACCTCACGGGGACGTATCTTGGTGTGATCGTTCATTTGGTGCAGGATCACCACATCCAAGGAGGGCAGGGCTATGATACTGCAAAAACGAGAGATTAAGGCGGCGGTGCTGGCATTACTGATCGCTGTCGGCTTGTGCGTTGATGCAAGGCGCGCACAGGCGAGCGAACCGCAAGATCTGGTTGTCGCTGGCGGTTGCTTCTGGTGCGTCGAGGCCGATTTTGAGAAAGTCCCCGGCGTCATCGAGGCAGTATCGGGCTTTACCGGCGGAAAAACCGAAAACCCGACCTACAAAGAGGTGACCAGGGGCAATACTGGACACCTAGAAGCCGTAAGAATTACCTTCGATCCGGATAAGGTTTCACGAGCATCGCTGCTGCACCTGTTTTTCCGCTCGGTTGATCCAACCGATGCGGGCGGGCAGTTCTGTGATCGCGGCGCAAGCTATCGCACCGCGGTTTTCGTCTCTGATTCAGCGGAAAAGCAACTTGCCGAGGCAGCAAAAACGGCTGCGCAAGATGCGCTATCGCACAAGGTCGTAACGCCGGTTCTTCCGCTTGAAACCTTCTATCCCGCCGATAGCAGCCATCAGGATTATTACAAAGGGAACGCTCTGGTCATCACACGGTTTGGGCCGCGTACCAAGGCAAAAGCCTACAAACTCTATCGCGAAGCCTGCGGTCGCGACGCTCGCGTACGCGCGCTTTGGGGGAATGACGCGCCCTTTGCCGGACAATCCTAGGCAAGAAATGCGGCGGTTTCGGCGCCTGTCGGGATCGCCTCGGCAGTGCCCGGCCTTTGCACCTGAAGCGCCGCCGCCGCCGAGGCCCGCCGGAGCGCCGCATTCGGCAATAGGCCCTGCGCAAGCGACGCCATAAAATAGCCGGCAAAAGTGTCGCCCGCACCTGTGGTGTCAACCGGCGTGACCGGAAAGGCCGGGCAAAAGACGACCTCGCCCGATGCATTGTCCCGCCACTCGGCACCATCGGCGCCACGGGTGATCAAAAGCTGCGGCACATCAATCTCGCCCATTTCCTGCTCAAGCTGGCGCTCCTCGACTTGATTCAGCATCAAAAGCGTCACAAAAGGCAATATCTCGCGCACCACATTGGCATCAAAGGGCGCGGCGGAATAGGCAAGCTTCATCCCAGATGCCTGCGCCAGACGCGCGGTTTCGACCTGCAAATTCGTTTCATTCTGCATCATCAGCCAATCACCCGGCGATGCCCCGCCCAGCGCCGATGTCACATCAGCAATCTCAAGCGCGCGATTGGCCCCAGGAAAAATGACAATTGCATTCTCACCCGCGTCATCGACGCAAACAACCGCATGACCAGACGGCGTATCGGACCGCGCAACATGGCCAACCCCAACGCCGTATCCCTCAAGCAGATCGACCATCCAATCGCCATCAGGCCCGACAGCCCCGATATGACAAACCCGCTGTCCCGCCCGCGCGGCGGCCACGGATTGATTGGCGCCCTTTCCGCCAAGCGTGCGGTGATAGTTATCCGCGGCAAGGGTTTCGCCCGGGGCGGGCAAATGAGGCAGGCGATAAATATGGTCGGCGTTGATCGAGCCAAGGTTAAAGATCATTCTCATCCCCTGTTTCATCGTTCCGCAAATACTCACACTCCAACGCCTGCCAAAGGTGCCGCGCCTAGCCCACCTTACACGCCGCCAGAACCGCCATGTTCAGAATATCATTCGACGTAAAGTTCGACGAACAAATCTGGATCGACTGATCCACACCCGACAGAATCGGCCCGATGACCGTGGCCCCAGCCATTTCCTGCATCAGCTTGACAGAAATTGACGCCGAATGGCGCGCCGGCACGACAAGAATATTCGCAGGCCCGGTCAGCCGCTGAAACGGGTAATTCTCTTGCGCGGCAGGGTTAAGCGCAACATCAACGGTCATCTCACCTTCAAACTCGAAATCCACGCCGCGCGCTTCAAGGACCTTGGGGGCACGGTGCATTTTCTCGGCCCGCTCAGAGCGCGGATAGCCGAATGTCGAAAAGCTGACGAAGGCAACGCGTGGCTCAAGCCCAAGATGACGCGCCACCCCGGCGGCACGTGTGGCGATATTGGCAAGGTCCTCTTCATCAGGCCATTCATGCACAAGCGTATCGGCAATCAGAACGATCCGCCCCTTGTGCAAAAGCGCCGTCACCCCAGCCGCGCCATGATGGGCATCGGCATCGAAAACGTGGTTGATCAGCTCAAGCACATGCGCCGATTTCCGCGTTGCCCCGGTCACAAGGCCATCGCCGTGCCCATGCGCAAGCATCAAGGCCGAGAACACATGCCGGTCGCGCGCGGCGAGGCGGTGAATGTCGTGCCGGTCAAACCCCTTGCGCTGCAACCGCTTGTAAAGAAACTCTTTGTACTCGTCCAAGCGATCGGTCTTGGCGGCATTCACGATCTCAAGCTCTCGTACCGCATCGCCAAGACCTGCGGCCTCAAGCTTTTCTTTCACATCACTGTCGCGACCCACCACGAGAGCCTTGCCAAGACCTGACCGCTGGTATTGTACTGCGGCGCGCAAGACGCGGGGATCATCGCCTTCGGCGAAGATCATTCGCGCCTGAGCGTTGCGAGCGCGGGCATTGATGCCACGCAGGATGCTTGCGGTCGGGTCCATCCGCGACTTCAGCGAGACTTCATAGGCATCCATATCAACGATAGGGCGCCGCGCCGCTCCAGTCTGCATTCCGGCGCGCGCCACCGCCGGGGGGATTGTGTAGATAAGGCGCGGATCAAACGGCGTGGGAATGATGTAATCGCGCCCGAACGAAAGCTTTTGGCCATAGGCCATCGCAACTTCGTCCGGCACATCTTCGCGCGCAAGCCGCGCCAGGGCCTCGGCGCAGGCGATCTTCATCTCATCATTGATCGCACGCGCATGCACATCAAGTGCGCCGCGAAACAGATAGGGAAAGCCCAGAACGTTATTCACCTGATTGGGATAATCAGACCGGCCCGTGGCAACAATCGCATCGGGACGTACGGCATGGGCCTCTTCCGGGGTGATCTCTGGATCGGGATTCGCCATCGCGAAAATCACCGGATTGTCGGCCATCGAGGCAACCATATCCTGTGTTACCGCCCCTTTGGCAGACACGCCAAGAAAGACGTCGGCCCCGGCCATCGCCTCATCAAGGCTGCGCAGCGAGGTGCTGGCGGCATGGGCCGATTTCCATTGGTTCATACCCTCGGTACGCCCCTGATAGATCACACCCTTGGTGTCACACATGATGCAATTGTCATGCTTTGCACCCATGGATTTCAACAGTTCAAGACAGGCGATCCCGGCCGCGCCCGCACCGTTAAGCACGATGCGAACATCCTCGATCTTCTTTCCCGACAGGTAGAGCGCGTTGATCAGACCTGCGGCACAAATCACGGCGGTGCCGTGCTGATCATCGTGGAAAACCGGGATATCCATCACTTCTTTAAGCTGCTGCTCGATGATGAAACATTCGGGCGCCTTGATGTCTTCAAGGTTAATGCCGCCAAATGTCGGACCCATCAGTTTCACCGCGTTGATGAAGGCCTCGGGGTCTTCGGTATCAAGTTCGATATCAATCGAATTCACATCGGCAAAGCGTTTGAACAGAACCGCCTTGCCTTCCATCACCGGCTTGGATGCAAGCGCGCCAAGATTGCCAAGCCCAAGAACCGCCGTCCCGTTCGAAATGACCGCAACAAGGTTGCCCTTGTTGGTATAGTCATAGGCAAGCTCGGGATGCTCTGCGATTTCCTCGCAGGGCACCGCCACGCCGGGCGAATAGGCAAGGCTAAGATCACGCTGCGTCGTCATCGGAACGGTCGCGGTAATCTCGAACTTGCCGGGGGTCGGCTCAAGGTGAAAGGCAAGTGCCTCTTCGCGGGTCAGTTTTTGTTTTGCCATGTTCGGGCCTGTGCATTGAATGAATTTGACCCTGCATAGCGGGGGAATGCCGCGGCCTCAACTGAAACGCGGTTTTGGCTTTCGCGGGCGGTCCGGGATTTGTAAGGTCACGCCAAGCAAAAGGGGGCCCCCGTGACAGCACAACCATCCACAGTCACGCCGATGATGGCGCAGTATCTTGAGATCAAGGCACAGTATCCAGAGGCGCTTTTGTTCTATCGGATGGGTGATTTTTACGAGCTGTTCTTTGACGATGCGGCGGCGGCGGCCGAGGCGCTTGATATCGCGCTTACCAAACGCGGCAAGCATCTGGGCGAAGATATCGCGATGTGCGGCGTGCCTGTCCATTCCGCCGAGGGCTATCTTCTGACACTGATCCGCAAGGGGTTTCGCGTGGCTGTCTGTGAACAGATGGAAGACCCGGCAGAGGCCAAGAAGCGCGGCTCGAAGTCGGTGGTGCATCGCGCCGTCGTGCGCCTTGTCACCCCCGGCACCTTGACCGAGGAAAGCCTGCTAGAGGCGCGGCGTCACAATTACCTTGCCGCTTTCGCACAGGTACGCGGCGATTGTGCGCTTGCTTGGGTCGATATTTCCACCGGGGCCTTTCACGTCATGCCCCTGACTGCGGCGCGGCTTGGCCCGGAACTCGCGCGCCTTACCCCACGCGAGGTGGTAATCGCGGATGGGGATGAAGGTGATTTAGGCGAAATAGTCACTGAATCAGGCGCGTCTCTGACGCCGCTGGGGCGCTCCGCCTTTGACAGTACGGGCGGTGAAAAGCGGCTTTGCGCGCTGTTTGGCGTCACCACACTAGAAGCCTTTGGTCAGTTTTCACGTCCAGAGATTGCCGCGATGGGCGCCATCGTCGAATGGCTTGAGATCACGCAAAAGGGCAATCTGCCGCTTTTGCGCACGCCGGTGCGTGAACAACAAGAACGCGCGATGCAGATCGACGCCGCGACCCGGCGTAATCTTGAGCTGACTCAGGCACTTGGCGGAGGCAGGGCCGGATCGCTTTTGGCAACGATTGATCGCACCGTGACGGCAGGCGGCGGGCGTCTGTTAGAGCGACGACTATCAAGCCCGAGCCGGGTCTTGGATGTGGTAACCGATCGGCTGGCGTCTGTCGGCTTTGCGGCGGAACAGTCTCGTTTGTCCGCCGATTTACGCGAAGCCCTGCGTAGGGTGCCTGACCTTGATCGCGCGCTATCGCGCCTGGGGCTTGATCGGGGCGGGCCGCGTGATCTGGCGGCGGTGCGCAACGGTCTTGAACAGGCCGAAGAAGTGGCCGGCCTTTTTGCCGGTGCTGATCTTCCTCGGCTACTTGCCGAAGCGGCCAAGGGCCTGACCGGTCATAACGCGCTTCTGGATCTGCTTGATCTGGCACTTGTGGCCGAGCCGCCGCTTTTGGCACGTGATGGCGGGTTTATCGCGCCCGGCTATGACGCCGACCTCGACGAGGCGCGCCAGCTTCGCGATGAAGGACGCGGCGTTATCGCGGCAATGCAGGGTGAATATTCCGCCCTGACCGGCATTCAGTCGCTCAAGATCAAGCATAACAACGTACTCGGCTATTTCGTCGAAGTCACCTCCACCCATGCCGATAAAATGCTGGCCGCGCCGCTGAACGAGACCTTCAAACACCGCCAGACCACCGCTAATCAGGTGCGCTTTACCACCGTGCCGCTCAGCGAGATGGAAACCAAGATCCTGAACGCCGGGGGGCGGGCGCTTGAGATTGAAAAGCGGGTCTATGACGCCCTGAAGGCCGCAATTCTTGAGCAATCCGGAGCCATTGCGCAGGTCGCGCGCGGGCTTGCCGAGATTGACCTTTCCACCGCCCTTGCCGATCTTGCGGTACAGGAGAATTGGTGCAAACCCATCGTCGACACCAGCCGCGCGCTAAACATAAAGGGCGGGAGGCATCCCGTGGTCGAACGCGCGCTGCGCGCTCAGAATGGCGCGCCGTTCATCGCCAATGACTGTGATCTGGGCGGTGAAAGCGATATCTGGCTTTTGACCGGGCCGAACATGGCCGGTAAGTCGACCTTCCTTCGGCAAAACGCCCTGATCGCGCTTTTGGCGCAAATGGGAAGCTATGTTCCCGCCACATCCGCCCATATCGGCCTTGTCAGCCAACTTTTCAGCCGCGTTGGCGCCTCGGATGATCTCGCGCGTGGGCGCTCGACCTTTATGGTCGAAATGGTCGAAACCGCCGCGATCCTCAATCAGGCAGATGATCATGCGCTTGTTATTCTTGATGAAATCGGGCGCGGCACGGCCACCTATGATGGGCTTAGCATCGCTTGGGCGACGCTTGAGAACCTGCATGACGTCAACGGTTGCCGGGCGCTGTTTGCCACGCATTATCACGAGCTAACCAATCTGAGTGACAAACTTACCCGCGTTGAAAACGCCACCGTCACCGTCAAGGAACATGATGGCGACGTGATTTTCTTGCATGAGGTGCGCCGCGGTGCCGCCGATCGCAGTTATGGCGTGCAGGTCGCAAAACTCGCCGGCCTGCCAGAGGCGGTCGTTGCGCGGGCACGCGTAGTGCTTGATGCGCTGGAAAAGGGTGAGCGCGAAGGCGGAAGCCGCCAAAAGGCGCTGATCGACGATTTACCGCTGTTTTCCGCGATGCCGCCCACGCCGACCCCGGTCAAATCGGCCGGCCCATCCGAGGTCGAAGCGCGCCTTGCAGATATCCTGCCTGACGCGCTTAGCCCGCGCGAAGCGCTGGACCTGATCTATGAACTCAAGGGACTGGCAAAAAATAAGGCGGGCTAGTGCCCGCCTTGAACTTTATGCACCGCGATTGGACGAAACACCAACCTGCGCCGGGCGCAGAATGCGGTCGTGCAACATAAAGCCCTGACCAGAGACCTGAATGATCTCGCCAGCCTTTGTGCCGGGCAGGGGGGCCTCGAACATAGCCTCATGCAGTTGCGGATCAAAACGATCCCCGACTTGCGGGTCGATCACGGTGATTCCGTGCTTGGTGAACACGTTCAATAGCTCGCGCAGCGTAAGCTCGATCCCCTCGAACACGGCGGCCGAGGCCTGACGTTGTTCGTCGGTGAGGGTTTCAAGCGCGCGCTTGAGATTGTCATGCACCGGAAGCATATCACGGGCCAGCTTGGAGCCCCCGTAATTCTCGGCCTCGCGTCGATCCTTTTCAGACCGCTTGCGGGCATTTTCGGCATCCGCGAGCGCGCGCATGAACTTATCCTGATACGCGTCACGCTCTGCACGAAGGCTATCGAGCTCTAACTCTGCGTCAGAGATCTCTGCTTCGTTCTGTTCGTTCTCTTCAGCGGCGGCTTCTTCGATATCATCGAGAAAGCTTTCGTTGTTCGGGTCTGCCATTTTACACCTCTAACTCCGGTCCGAGATCAGTTTGCCAACCAGTTGCGCCGTGTAGTCGACGATTGGCACGATCCGCCCATAGTTCAGGCGCGTCGGGCCAATGACACCAACTGCGCCAATGATCTTACGGTCAGCGTTCATATATGGAGAGACCACCAAAGAGGAACCCGAAAGTGAAAAAAGTTTGTTCTCAGAACCAATAAAAATGCGCACACCTGCGCCTTCGTCGGCCAGTTCGAGGAATTCGGCGATATCACGCTTGCGTTCGAGGTCATCAAACAGTGTGCGAATGCGCTCAAGGTCAACTTCCTCGGTGCCCGAATTCAAAAGATTCGCCCGCCCACGCACGATAAGACGCTCGTAAGCGTCGCCTTCTCCTTCCCAGACGGCCAAGCCGCTTTCGACCATGGCATGGGAAAGCTGATCAATTTCCTGGCGCCGCGCAGCGATCTGTTTCGCGATCACGGTCTGAAGATCCGACAGGGTTTTACCCTCAATCAAGGAATTCAGAAAATTCGCCGCCTCGCGCATCGAGCTTGGGGTTTGGCCGGGGGGCGGATTGAAAATGCGGTTTTCAACATGCCCGTCGGAAAACACCAGAACCACAAGCGCGCGCTCATGCCCGAGACTAACGAATTCGATATGCTTGATCGGCGCCTCGTGCTTCGGAGTCAAAACAAGCGACGCACCTCGCGTCACCCCCGAAAGCGCAGAACCGATGCGATCAAGTATGCCGCCAACGTCTTGCGAATTCGTGGCGACGGTGTCGTCGATCATCTTGCGATCTGTTGCCTCAAGATCGCCCACCTCAAGCAGGCCATCGACAAACATCCGCAAGCCTTCCTGCGTTGGCACGCGCCCGGCGCTGATGTGCGGGCTGTCCAAAAGGCCGAGGTATTCCAGATCCTGCATCACGTTGCGGATCGTTGCCGCACTTACTTTTTCGCTAAAGTCTCGCGTGAGGGTGCGCGACCCAACAGGATCACCATTGGCGAGATAGCTTTCGACCACGCGGCGAAACACTTCGCGCGAGCGGTCGTTCATCTGATCAAGGCCCTGTCTTGGGGTATTCATCTAACCGGGTTTCCTCATAGGTCTGCCATTAAAGACGGGTTGCGCCAAAGGTCAATCGGGGTTGCCATTGCAGGCGCTTCACCTGTATCCCCCGCCCAACAGCGAAAGGGAAATATCATGCGACCGTCTGGTAGAGATTTAAGCGAAATGCGGCCAGTTTCAATCGAAACCGGAGTTTTGAAGCACGCCGAGGGGTCTTGCCTGATCAAAATCGGTGATACCCATGTTCTGTGCACCGCCACGATCGAGGATCGCGTGCCGCCTTTTATCAAAGGCAGCGGCCTTGGTTGGGTGACCGCCGAATACGGCATGCTTCCCCGCTCGACCAATAGCCGGATGCGCCGCGAGGCGACGGCGGGCAAACAAGGCGGCCGTACCGTTGAAATTCAGCGTCTGATTGGCCGCTCTTTGCGCGCCGGCGTTGATCGCGTTGCCCTTGGCGAACGTCAGATCACGGTTGATTGCGATGTCATTCAGGCCGATGGCGGCACGCGGTGTGCCTCGATCACCGGCGGATGGGTTGCCCTTCGCCTTGCTGTGCAAAAACTGATGAAGGTCGGCGATGTTGTCAGCGATCCGCTGATTGATCCGGTCGCCGCCGTATCCTGTGGCATCTACGCGGGCCAGCCGGTGCTTGATCTTGATTACCCCGAGGATAGCGATGCCGGCGTTGATGGCAATTTCATCATGACAGGCACCAAAAAGCTGATCGAGGTGCAAATGAGCGCCGAAGGCTCGACCTATAGCCGCGATCAGATGAACACGCTGCTTGATCTGGCCGAAAAGGGCGTCGACGAACTTGTCGCCAAACAGCTTGAGGCGACAGGTGCGTAAATTTACCGGCGATACCCTGTTGGTGGCCACGCATAACGCGGGCAAGCTTGAAGAGATCGCCAATCTGCTTGCCCCTTACGGTGTCCGCGTTGTGGGCGCCGCCGAAATGGGGCTTGCCGAACCCGACGAAACCGAGACCTCCTTTGTCGGCAATGCGCGCATCAAGGCGCACGCAGCGGCAAAGGCAACCGGCCTTCCCGCCCTGTCCGATGACAGCGGGATCGAGATTGACGCGCTGAACGGCGCGCCTGGCGTTTATACTGCCGATTGGGCCGAAACAGAGACTGGTCGTGACTTTGTCATGGCGATGACCAAGACCCATGACAAACTTGTGCAAAGCGGCGCTGCACAGCCATGGACCGGGCGGTTTTGCTGTACTTTGGTGCTTGCCTGGCCCGACGGGCATGACGAGGTTTTCGCAGGCACCGTCGAAGGCTGGGTCGTTTGGCCGATGCGCGGCAGTGAAGGGCATGGGTATGACCCGATCTTTCAGCCGGTCGGCTATGAGATTACCTTTGGCGAAATGGATCGCTGGGAAAAGAACCGCATTAGCCATCGCGCCGATGCGTTCAACAAATTGGTAAAGGGCTGTTTTGGCTGAAGATTGGCAAGCAGGGGGCTTTGGCCTCTATATCCATTGGCCGTTCTGTCAGGCCAAATGCCCCTATTGCGACTTCAACAGCCATGTTGCGCGTGAGATTGACCAATCTCGCTGGCTGTGGGCGTATCTTTCGGAAATTGATCGCTACGGCGAAATGCTGTCTGGTCGGGTGCTCAACAGTGTCTTTTTCGGCGGTGGCACGCCAAGCTTGATGAACCCCGAAGTTGTCGCGGCGATCCTCGACCGTGTGCGTCGCACATGGCCAGCCGCCAACGATCTTGAGGTCACGCTAGAGGCCAATCCCGGATCTGTCGAAGCGGGCAAGTTTCGTGCCTTTTCCCAGGGCGGCGTGTCGCGTATCTCCATGGGCGTTCAAGCCCTCAATGATCGCGACCTTAAGCGGCTTGGCCGTATTCATTCGGTCAAAGAGGCACAACAAGCCTTTGATATTGCAAGACAAACCTTTGACAGGGTTAGCTTTGACCTCATTTACGCGCGCCAGGATCAAACGCTTGATGAATGGCGCTCGGAGCTGCGCGAAGCGCTTGGTATGGCGATTGATCACCTCTCGCTCTATCAGTTGACCATCGAGCAAGGGACCGCCTTTGGTGATCGGTATGCTGCCGGGCGCCTGCGGGGTTTGCCAGAGGACGATCTTGCCGCCGACATGTATCACGCCACGCAGGAAATATGCGATGCGGCCGGACTTGGGGCATATGAGGTCTCCAATCATGCCAAGCCCGGATCAGAATCCCGGCACAACATGATCTATTGGCGCTATGGCGACTATGTCGGTATCGGTCCAGGCGCACATGGCCGGATCACCCGCGATGGACAGCGTTTTGCGACCGAGGCCTTCTCGTCGCCCGAACGTTGGTTAACATCGGTCGAACAGGGCAATGCCGAGAAACGCGCCAAAGCGCTTAGCGCGCAGGATCAGGCAACCGAATACCTTTTGATGGGGCTGCGGATCACCGATGGGATTGACCCGCAGCGATTTGCCGCCCTGTCGGGTGTACCGTTAAACCCCGAAACCGTCGCCCATTTGCAAGAGATCGGCATGATCGAAACCAAGGCAAACGCTATGCGCGCAACCCGGCAGGGTCGCGCGGTGCTGAACGCCGTTATTCGTGATCTTTTGCCGGAATAGTGACTATTAGCTGCTGAGAAGCCCGCAGAGTCGATCAAGTTGATCAAGCGAGTCATAGCTGATTGTAATCTGGCCGTTTTCTTGGCCGGCGGTATGGTTGATTGCCACCTTCATACCAAGATTCGCCGAAAGATCGCCCTCAAGCGCCTTGGTGTCGGCGTCTTTCTCCGGCGCTTTGCGGGGCTTTACCGTCGCTCCGCCCTCGTTGAAAATATTGCCAATTCCCGTCTTAACGAGCTTTTCCGTTTCCCGCACCGAAAGGTTCTTTTGGATCACCTGACGCGCGAGGGCGGCGGGATCATCCGCTGTGATCAAGGCACGCGCGTGGCCCGATGACAGCTTTCCTTCGCGCACATAGGCCAAAACCTCTTCGGGCAAGTTGAGCAACCGCACACTGTTTGCGATATGGCTCCGGCTTTTGCCCAGCACCTCGGCAAGCTTTTCCTGAGTGTGGCCAAATTTGTGCATCAGTTGATTATATCCGGTCGCTTCTTCCACCGGATTTAGATCAGCTCTCTGAATGTTCTCGATAATCGCAACTTCCAACACCTCGGTGTCGTTGAAGTCACGTACAAGAACAGGAATTTCGTGAAGTTTCGCCATCTGCGCCGCACGCCAGCGGCGTTCGCCCGCGACGATTTCATATTCACCCTCACGGCGCGGGTTTGGGCGCACGATCAGCGGCTGAATAACCCCTTTCTCGGCGATGGAATTGGCCAGGTCCTGCAAAAGCTCCTGATCAAAGCTGCGGCGCGGCTGATCGGGGTTTGGCTGAACCTTCTCGACCGGAACCATAAGATCCGGGCGCTTTGACCCACCTGCTGCGGATGCACGCGCATCATCGCCGACATCTGCCATTAGCGCCGAAAGGCCGCGCCCAAGGCCGCGCTGCTGAGTTTTCTTACTGGCCATATCTTTTGTCCTTTTCGGTTCAGGCAGCGGCGCGCGCGTTGTTTTGCATCAATTCCTGCGCAAGATCGCGATAGGCCTGCGCTCCTTTTGAGTTGGAATCATAGCTCAGCACGGAAACCGCATAGGATGGCGCCTCGCTGACCCGAACGTTGCGTGGAATTCTCGTTTGAAAGACCAAATCCCCAAGATTTTCCCGAGCATCCTGTTCAACCTGAGACGAAAGATTGTTGCGGGCGTCAAACATCGTCAATACAACCCCTTCTATACGAAGGTTTGCATTGGCCGTCTGGCGGACCTCGCGGATCGTCAACATGAGCTGTGACAAACCTTCAAGCGCAAAAAATTCACTCTGCAACGGCACAAGGACGGAATGGGCCGCAACCATCGCGTTTACCGTCAAAAGGTTAAGAGAAGGCGGGCAATCAATCAGCACATAATCAAGCGCATAAGCGTCAATCGCGTGCTGTCGCAACGCATCATGCAAGAGAAAGCTTCGCTTCTCGTTCGAGATAAGCTCAATATCCGCCGACGAGAGATCAACCGTCGCAGGAATGATCATGAGGTTTTCATCTGCCGTCTTTTGGATCACCTCACCAAGGGTGATCTCATCAAGCAAAAAGTCATATGTTGTGTATTCGCGCGCATCGGCCTCTATCCCTAGTCCTGTCGAGGCATTTCCCTGCGGATCAAGATCAACAATCAGAACCCGAGCGCCAGCCTCGGCCAATGCCGCGCCAAGATTTATCGTCGTCGTCGTTTTTCCAACGCCGCCCTTTTGATTGGCAATCGCGATGATCTTTGGTCCGCGTGGGCGAGTTGGATCAGACACGGGAAACTCCTGTTATCTTCATAATGACGGGACCGGATTCTGTCTCACTTTTAACAAGCTGGTAATCAAACTTCCACTTAGATTGCGCATCCGCCAACTCTTTTTCCCAGCTCGCTCCCTTGGGAAAAATCGCCGTTCCCGTCTTGGCCAGGTGCCGATCCGCAAAAGATAAGAGCAGCTCCAGACTGCCAAGCGCCCGAGCTGAAAGAATATCAGCCGCAAGGGAAGGTAGGGTTTCGATGCGCTCGTTCAGCACCACCGCATTGGCCTCGGTTTCTCGAATGACCGTTCGAAGAAAGGCGCACTTGCGAGCGTCGCTTTCGACAAGAGTTGTCTTTTGAGGTGAATTTTGATCAGCAGCCATAATTGCAATAACAAGCCCGGGAAATCCGCCTCCTGACCCAAGGTCCGCCCAGTGCCCAACGGTGTGAGGCGCAAGACTATAGATTTGGGCGGAATCCATGATGTGGCGCGACCAAAGGTCATCAATCGTGCTCTTTGAGACGAGGTTTATCTTTGGATTCCATTTCCGCAGCAGTTCTGCGTAGGTTTCCAGCCGGTCCATTGTTTCACGTGAAACATTCAACGCCACACTCATGCGGACTGGTCCCGGCGCCCATGACGCAACCTCGCAAGAATAAGCGTGAGGGCGACGGGCGTCATTCCATCAATCCGGGCTGCCTGCGCGAGGTTTTCCGGCCGAGCGGTACTCAATTTAGATTTCAGCTCGTTGGATAGCCCATCAATCTCACCAAAAGAAAAGTCGGTGGGAATGACCTGTGCTTCATCTCGTTTCATCATTTCGACGTCGCGATTTTGGCGCTCGATGTAATTTGAATACAGAGCGTCCTTTTCAAGCTGCGCACGACATTCTGGATCAATGTCCGAAAGACTGTCATCAATCCGCAAAAGATCCGAAAACGTCACGTCAGGATAAGCAAGTATTTGAAACCCGCTCCGTCGGGCGCCATCTTGAGAGATTTTGAGCCCAGACTCTGAAAGCTCTCGCGGCGTGAAGCTCTTACCTTCAAGGATCGCGCGGCCACTGGTGAGGCGAGCCATTTTATCCTCAAAACTGGCTTTTCGGCTCTCTCCAACACACCCAAGCGCAAGGCCAATTGGCGTTAGCCGCTGATCCGCGTTGTCAGCGCGCAAAGACAGGCGAAATTCGGCACGCGAGGTAAACATGCGGTAGGGCTCACTTACACCGCGCGTTGTCAGATCATCAATCATCACGCCAATGTAGCTATTTGTACGACTGAAATTTGCGGGCTCTCTACCTTGAACGGACAGCGCGGCATTGATACCGGCGACAAGCCCCTGAGCGGCAGCCTCTTCATACCCGGTTGTTCCGTTGATTTGACCAGCAAGATAAAGCCCGGGCACGTCTTTGACAGCCAATGTACTGTCCAAGGCGCGCGGATCGACGTAGTCATATTCAATCGCGTAACCGGGCTGAAGGATTTCAGCGCTTTCCAATCCGGCGATCGAACGCACGTAGTCTACCTGCACCTCCTCTGGCAAAGACGTTGAAATCCCGTTTGGGTACACAACGTCATCCGAAAGGCTTTCAGGCTCCAGAAATATCTGATGTGAGGTTTTATCGGCAAATCGCACGATCTTATCTTCGATCGACGGGCAATAACGCGGCCCGATACCATCAATGTGGCCCCCGTACATGGCAGATCGGTTAAGATTCTCACGAATGATGTCGTGGGTTGCCTCGTTTGTATAGGTTATGCCACAGGAAACCTGCCGCGCGGGAGGGCGCGTAGACAAAAAGGAAAACATCACAGGGTCATCGTCGCCCGGCTGTGCTTCGAGGGTATCCCAGGCAATTGTCTTGCCATTCAGGCGCGGTGGTGTCCCCGTTTTCAGACGGCCGAGGGGAAGATTGAATGAATCTATCCGCTCCGCCAACTTGACAGAGGGGCGATCCCCCATTCTCCCGCCAGGCCGGGACACGTCGCCAATATGGATCACACCACGCAGAAATGTCCCGGTTGTCAAAACAACGGCGCCCGCAGTAATCTCACTTCCGTCATCCAACACGACACCGCTCACGCGCCCATCGTTGAGGATGAAATCAGAGGCCTCGCCTTCAATGACAGTAAGGTTGGGTTGCGCAGCAATCTCTGCCTGCATTTCTTCGCGGTAAATTTTGCGGTCTGCTTGGGCGCGGGGGCCCTGAACAGCGGGGCCTTTGCGCCGGTTCAAAAGGCGAAACTGAATACCAGCCTTATCCGCGACACGCCCCATGACGCCATCGAGGGCATCAATTTCCCGGACGAGATGCCCTTTGCCCAAGCCACCAATTGCCGGATTGCACGACATCACGCCAATACTTTCGCGTGTTAGGGTGACAAGTGCGGTACGCGCGCCCATACGCGCCGCGCCATGCGCAGCATCCGCCCCGGCGTGACCGCCGCCGATTACAATGACGTCAAAATGTTTCACGTGAAACACTCCTCACTTTCCGAGGCAAAAACTCGCAAAGATTTCACCCAGCACATTTTCGATATCGATGCGTCCTACCAGAGAATCAAGTGCGCGGATAGATGTCCTTAGCTCTTCTGCGGCAATATCTGCTGTCTCTTCGCCAAATGGGATAAGAGTCATGGCGTCATTAAGCGATTCAAGCCCACGCTGCATGGCCTCTCTGTGGCGCACGCGGGTTGCAAGACCCGCGCCAGACGCCCGTGCGCTTAGGGTTTTCGTGATTTCATCCACAAGGGAAGATAGGCCAAGCCCGGTTTTTCCGGAAATAGCGCCAGTTGGATTAGCAAGCAGATCGGCCTTGGCCCGTAAAACAATATCACCGCTCCGTGGCGGCAACTCGGGTTCCTGGCCCTCAGTGACCAGGAAAACCCGCAAGTCTGCGCGGTCTGCTCGATCCCGTGCCCGTTCTATCCCAATCGATTCGACCGCATCTTGGGTATCGCGAAGGCCGGCCGTATCAAGAAGGGTAACCGGAAGCCCCGCCAGATCCATTCGAACCTCAATCACATCGCGCGTGGTTCCAGCGAATTCCGAAGTGATCGCGGCGTCTCGCCCCGCAAGCGCATTTAAAAGTGTGGACTTTCCCACGTTCGGCGCACCAACAATCGCGACCTCAAACCCAGTCCGGATGCGCTCGGCCGCCGCTACGCCTGCTATCTCAAGCTTGAGGGCAGACGAAACCCCCGCGACAAGGTCGGTAACCTCGGGTGAGACATCAACAGGAACCTCTTCGTCGGCGAAATCTATCGTTGCCTCAAGCAGCGCCGCCGCGCGGATCAGGCTTTTACGCCATTCCTCGCATTTACGGCCAAGATCACCGGCCAAGACGCGGAGCGCCTGTTGGCGTTGTGCCTCGGTTTCGGATTCAATGAGATCGGCAAGTCCTTCGACTTGGGCAAGATCTAGCCGTCCGTTTTCAAGGGCGCGTCGCGTGAATTCGCCGGGCTCGGCCGGCCGCAAGCCACCAACCTTTGCCAGAGCATCGAGAACGGCGGATACCACCGCGATGCTACCGTGAACCTGAAATTCTACGACAGGCTCGCCAGTAAAACTTTGATCCTCGGGGAAGGTCAGAACAAGGGCTTCGTCCAGGCGCGCGCCATCCTGATCCACCAAAACACGCAATGACGCACGACGAAACGCAGGAATATCACCGCAGATCGTCTGACAGGCATCCAACGCGCTTGGGCCAGAGACGCGAACAACCGCGACCCCGGCCTTTCCCTGCGCCGTAGACAAAGCATAGATCGTGTCCATGAGCACGCCCCCGTTATGGTGGCTGAATCAGGTATTCATCGAGTCAAAGAATTCTGCATTCGACTTGGTCTGCTTCAACTTGGACAGCAGGAACTCGACGGCATCGGTTGTGCCCATCGGGTTGAGAATTCGGCGCAGAACAAAGGTTTTCTGAAGATCGAGTTTGTCGATCAACAAATCCTCTTTCCGGGTTCCTGATTTCAGAATGTCGATGGCGGGGAACACCCGCTTATCCGCAACCTTGCGATCAAGCACGATTTCCGAGTTGCCGGTACCTTTGAACTCTTCAAAGATGACCTCATCCATCCGGCTTCCGGTATCAATCAGGGCAGTTGCGATGATGGTAAGTGATCCACCTTCTTCGATGTTACGCGCCGCACCAAAGAAACGCTTGGGACGTTGAAGCGCGTTAGCGTCGACACCACCGGTCAAAACTTTGCCTGACGACGGCACAACTGTGTTGTAAGCCCTACCAAGTCTTGTGATTGAATCGAGAAGAATAACAACATCTCGTTTATGCTCGACCAGACGCTTGGCTTTTTCAATCACCATTTCGGATACGGCAACGTGGCGTGTTGCGGGCTCATCAAAGGTAGAGCTGACAACCTCGCCTTTGACCGAGCGCTGCATGTCCGTGACCTCTTCGGGACGTTCATCAATCAGCAAAACGATCAGATAGCATTCGGGATGGTTCTTGCCGATGCTGTTCGCGATATTCTGAAGCAAGACGGTTTTACCCGTCCGCGGCGGAGCCACGATAAGCGACCGCTGGCCTTTACCAATCGGCGCGACAAGATCGATCACCCGCGCCGAACGATCCTTGATGGTCGGATCTTCAATCTCCATCGTCATCCGTTCATCCGGATAAAGCGGTGTGAGGTTGTCAAAGGCGATCTTGTGACGTGCCTTTTCGGGGTCTTCATAGTTGATCTGCGTTACAGACGTCAGGGCGAAATACCGCTCAGTCTCATCGGGCTGTTTCATCTCGCCATCAATCGTATCGCCGGTGCGAAGCGAATATTGGCGGATCATATCCGGGGAAACATAGATGTCATCGGGACCCGGAAGATAGTTTGCCTCGGTCGAGCGCAAAAACCCGAACCCATCCTGAAGCACCTCAAGCACGCCATCGCCGAAAACGGTCCATCCATCCTCGGCCCGCTCTTTGAGGATCGAGAACATCATCTCGCCCTTACGCATGGTCGAGGCATTCTCGATCTCAAGGTCCTCTGCGATCGCAAGAAGATCTTTCGCGGTCATCGCTTTGAGATCGGCAAGGTTCAGACGTTCTTCGGTCATGGGAAAACCCTCAGCTGCACCCGATGGGCGCATGTATCATTCAGTAATGGAAAACAGGCCACCCGGACGGGCGCTTGACCGCTACATACGCATCAAACCCCGTTTCGTCAATGAGGGCCTTAAAACCGCACCACGACCGAAAGAACGATCACCACCATGGCAAGGGTAGGGACCTCGTTCATCATGCGATGCTGACGGCCTGTGCGGGTGTTCTGGCCGCTGGCAAACTCTTTGCGGCGCAACCCAAGCCAATGATGAAACCAAGTCATCACAAAGATGCCGACGATCTTGGTATACGGCCAGACCGCCGACCAATCGACAACACCGGGGGTCAGCACAAGAATGATCCCGAAAAGCCATGTGGCCACCATTGCCGGATTCATGATCACTCTGAGCAATTTCATTTCCATGACCTGAAACACTTCATCCCGGCTATCGCCAGGCGTCGATTGTTCGGTGTGATAGACGAACAGCCGAGGCAGATAGAACAGCCCTGCCATCCAAGATATCACCGACATGACATGAAAGGCCTTGATCCAGGGATAAAGGGTGATCAGGAAATCAGGCATGTCTATCCTCGCTCGGGTTCCTGCCTTTCTAATAATTAAAAGATATATAAGAAAGATTGTTGTTTTATTTAGGCAGGTTAATTTCTGTGGATTATTGGGTTTTCAACAGGGTTAAAAACAGGTGGATAACTCTGTGTACGATTTAAAGGCATCAAGTTTTCGAAAAAACATAAGTCAAAATTATTACTTTAATTCTAGGGCTTATACTAAAACTTAAAGCTTAATAGATCATTCACCAATAGAGGATAACTTTGAATTACAGGCTAGAATACACAACATCCCTTTATCCTTTCCCACAGAGGTAAAAACCTCTGACAAGCACACGAGATCAGGGTAATACGGTGGAAAATCAGGCTGGGATGGATTTACCGGGTAATTGTTCTTAATAACCAGGTAATCTTTCCCATGGGTTATCCACATGCCTCAGCCTCTTATTCTCGCCTCCACCTCTGACATTCGGCAAACGCTTTTGCGAAACGCCGGGTTGGATTTCGATGTCGTTGCCGCCCGCGTTGACGAAGAAACGGTTCGAAGTTCCATGCTGGCCGAGGACGCATCACCGCGCGATATTACCGATGCACTGGCCGAATTGAAGGCAACAAAAGTAAGTGCGAAACGCCCCGATGCATTGGTGATCGGTTGTGATCAGGTTCTGAATCTTCAAGGCCGACTTTTATCAAAGCCTGCCACCCCCCAAGAGGCCCGCGCGCAGCTTGGTGATATGCGGGGTAAGCGCCATGACCTCTTGTCGGCTGCGGTGATCTGTGAGGGCGGTAAGGCGATTTGGCGGCATGTCGGTGTTGTACGCATGACAATGCGATCGTTTTCCGACGCCTACCTTGATGGCTATATCGAGCGGAATTGGGAGAGTATCCGACATTCGGTTGGGGCCTATAAGCTAGAAGAAGAAGGTGTACGGTTGTTTTCCCGCGTCGAAGGCGATTACTTCACTGTACTGGGCCTGCCGTTGCTGGACCTGCTATCCTATTTGACGCTACGAGGAGACATCGAACAATGAGCCAAGCAAAAATTCCTCTGGCTGGCGTCATCGGATCGCCGATCGCCCACTCGAAATCGCCGCAGCTTCACGGTCACTGGCTCAAGACACTTGGAATTCCAGGGTATTACATTCCGATGGACGTGGCGGCTGATGATCTTGAAAATGTCCTTAAGACCCTTCCGAAGATGGGGTTTGTCGGGGTGAACATCACCGTGCCGTACAAAGAGCTTGCGTTGGAACTGGCCGATCTTGTGACCGATCGCGCAACCTTGATCGGGGCGGCGAATACCTTGATCTTTCGCAAGGATGGCAAGATTCACGCCGATAATACGGATGGGTATGGGTTCATTCAGAACCTGCGCCAGAATGCGCCGGATTGGGATCCGAAATCCGGCCCCGCCGCCGTTCTTGGCGCCGGCGGCGCCGCACGGGCGATTGTTGCCTCGCTCTTGGATGTTGGCGTGCCCGAGATATTGATGTCAAACCGCACCCGCGTGCGCGCCGAGGCGCTTCAATCCGAGTTTGGCAAACGCATTCAGGTGGTTGATTGGGTTCAGGCCGGCAATATGCTTGAAGAAGCTGTGACCGTGGTGAACACCACATCGCTTGGCATGTTGGGGAAACCGCCTTTACGGGTGCCCCTGGATGGCTTGCGCAAGGGCACATTGGTGACCGACATCGTCTATGCGCCGCTCAAGACACGGCTGTTGATCGAGGCGGAAAAGGCGGGATGTGTCACGGTTGATGGCCTTGGAATGCTCTTGCATCAGGCCGTCCCGGCATTTGAACGCTGGTTCGGCGTTCGCCCGACGGTGGATAGCGCAACACGCGCCGCGGTCTTGCGATGACCTTCAAACTTGGGCTGACCGGCTCTATCGGAATGGGAAAGTCGACGACTGCGCAGATGTTTGTGCAAGAAGGTTGCGCGCTCTGGGATGCGGATGCGGCGGTGCATCGGTTATACGCAAATGGCGGCGCTGCTGTGGGCCCGATCGCGGCAAGGTTTCCAACGGCAATTGAGGATGGCGCGGTGTCGCGTGCGCGGCTGAAAGACATCATTTCCGAAGATCCTGGCGCTTTGCAGGAAATCGAGAAAATCGTGCACCCGCTGGTGGCCTTGGACCGAGAGGACTTTTTGCAAAACTGTAGCGATGACATCTGTGTGTTCGATATTCCGCTTCTGTTTGAAACAGGCGGAGACAAATCCATGGATGCGGTCGTTTGTGTCACTGTTTCACCCCAACTCCAGCGGGAAAGGGTGTTAAGCCGGGGCACAATGAGCGAGGCACAGTTTGACGCGATCCGCGAAAAACAACTGCCTGATGAGATCAAGAGACACCGCGCGGATTACGTGATCGAGACCGACACACTTGAGCATGCGCGCGAACAGGTGCAGGCTGTGCTGACCGAGATCAGAAAGAAGATATCCGATGCGTGAAATCGTCCTTGATACCGAAACAACCGGATTCGAGCCCGAGCAAGGCGACCGCATTGTCGAGATCGGCGCCGTCGAGCTCTATAATCACATGCCGACCGGCCGCACCTTTCACAAGTACATCAACCCTCAGAGGGCCATGCCGCAGGGCGCGTTCGAGGTTCACGGCCTTGGCGACGACTTTCTTCGCGACAAACCGCTCTTTGCCGACATTGCACAGGAATTTCTGGATTTCGTCGAAGATGCCACGCTTGTGATTCACAACGCGGCATTTGACATGAAATTTCTCAACGCCGAGCTTGGCTGGCTTAAAATGCGTCAGCTACCTTGGGAGCAGGCGATTGATACGCTGGCCATTGCGCGCAAGAAATTTCCCGGTTCGCCCGCCTCGCTTGATGCGCTGTGCCGCCGATTTTCGATTGATAACGGCGCGCGTACTTTGCACGGCGCCTTGCTCGATTCAGAGATTCTGGCAGAGGTTTACCTTGAGCTGATTGGCGGTCGTCAGCCTGATCTTGTGCTTGCCGACGCGCAAACCAGCAGTCGAGACCAAAAACAGGATGGTGGCGAGGATTGGCGCCCACAGCCGCGCCAGACACGACTTGTATCCCGGATCACCGAAGAAGAAGCCGCCGCCCATCAAGCCTTTGTCGACAAGATGGGCGACGGCGCGCTTTGGAAAAAGCTTGGTTAGGCGTCGGCCTTCTGACCGTCTGCCTGGGCCTGACGGCGGGTGATCTCATTGCGATAAAGTTGCATGAAATCAATGTTTTCAAGGTTAAGCGCCGGAAAGCCACCATCGCGGGTCACGTCGCTGACGATGCGGCGAATGAACGGGAAGATCATCCGAGGGCATTCGATAAGAAGGAAGGGATGAATTTGATCGTCCGGCACGTTTTCAATGTGGAAAACGCCGACATAATCCATTTCCATCACGAAAAGCGGCTCATTCGCGGTCTTGTCTTTCGACGTGATGTTAAGTTTGACCGAGACTTCATACTGATGCTCGACGCTTCTCTTTTTGGCATCAAGGTTGACGGCAACGCTAACGTCGGGCTGAACTTCGCCGCCAGTGCCACGCTGGGCAAGGACGTTTTCAAACGACAGGTCGCGCACGAACTGTGACAGGGTATTCATCTTGACTTGCGGGGCTGCCTGGGCGGCACCGTTTTGTTCTTCGGCCATGTCTGGTCTCTCCTGAAGGTCCAAAATACTTTGGCTATCGCTTAGCAGGATGGTTTGCGCTGCTCAATGCTTTGTCCAGCCTGACGGCCCATGGGTCGGTCGTTTGGGCGGCTCAACCTCCTGATATTCGCCTTCGATGATATCGGGCTGATGGGGTTGGCGCGGATCACGGGGCGCCTGACCCCCCATTTCAAACCGCTCGACCTTGACGCGGGCGCGGATAAAATTGAACACGGCGCGCCGCACAGAGGGCACCATGAGAGAAAACCCTATAGCATCGGTGAAAAACCCCGGCGTCAACAAAAGCGCGCCGGCAAACAGGATCATCGCGCCATGGGCAAGATGTTCCGACGGATCATCGAGATCGGAAAACGATTGCCGAAGGTTCGACATCGCAATCGCGCCCTGCCTGCGGATAAGCCAGCTTCCGAGTATGGCGGTGATCACGACGATCGCCAGCGTCGGCAAAAGGCCGATCGCACCCCCCACTTGAACGAAGAGGGCAATTTCGATCAGCGGAACCGCTATGAAAGCCAGAAATAACCACATGCTATGCCACTCCTTTGTTTTACGGCCCATAAGGTGGACTTGGCTGCATACGTCACCTACATAAGGACGAGCGACGAACCTTACCATGCCCCGCACAACAAGAGGTGCCCATGAATTCGCCCATTTTACAGTTACTGGTGCTTGTCGGCATCGCCATTTTTCTGATTTTGCGGCTGAAAAGCGTTCTGGGAACCCGCGACGGGTTTGAAGATACGTCTCGCGCGCAAACTGCCCCCGAAAAAAGCCACCGCCGCGACTTCGAGGTGATCGAAGGCGGGCCGGATCATGACATCATTGATCATGTCCCCGAAGATTCCGACGCCGCCGGTGCGCTTGCCGATATGAAGCGGATCGAGCCCGACTTTAGCGTGACAACCTTTTTGCAGGGCGCGCGCGGGGCCTATGAGATGATCCTGATGGCCTTCGAGAAGGGCAAGCTTGATGATATCACGCCGTTTCTCAACAAGGACGTCTATGAAACCTTTGCCCAGGTGGTGGATGCCCGCGAAGAACAAGGCTTGACCATCGAGGCGGAATTTGTCGGCATTCGTGAACTTGCGCTGACCGATGCCACCTTTGATCAGGCGACCCGGCGTGCCGCGATCACCGTCAAATGTGTGGGCGAGCTTATTTCGGTGGTGCGCGACAAGGATGGCGAAATTGTCGAAGGTGAGCCCGGTCAGTCCAAGCGTCAGAAGGACGTCTGGACATACGAGCGGGTGATGGGATCGGATGACCCCAACTGGCGGCTTATCGCAACGGGCGAATGACGCGCGCGCTTCGGGGTATTTTTCTAGGGCTTGGGCTTTGGCTGGGATCACCGGCGATGGCACAGGACCATGATATCCTTGAATTCAAAGACCTGAACGGTTGGGCCGAGGATGATCATTCCACGGCCCTCAAAGTTTTTCTGAACACCTGTCCGGATATGAAAGACCCCGATTGGCGCGCGCTCTGCGCCCTGGCACAACAAGGCCCGGACGCGCGGGCCTTTTTCGAGCTTTTCTTTCGTCCGGTCATGATCAGCGAAGGCAAGCCCGCGCTTTTCACCGGCTATTTCGAGCCAGAGCTTCAGGGCGCGCTGCGCCCGAGTGCGCGCTATCGTTATCCGATTTACCGCGAGCCACGCGCGGCCAAAATGACAAATCCATGGCTGACCCGGCGAGAGATCGAAACCACCGATGTGATGCGCGGGCAGGGCCTTGAGATCGCCTGGGTCGATGACGCGGTAGAGCTTTTCTTTCTGCAAATTCAGGGATCGGGCCGCATTCGCCTAGAGGACGGCCGCGTGATCCGTGTCGGCTATGGCGGTGCCAACGGGCATCCCTATCGCTCGATCGGGGTCGAGCTGGTGCGGCGCGGTGTTTACAACGTGCATCAGGTCTCGGCCGAGGTCATCAAGAACTGGGTGCGGCGCAACCCCGAAGACGGGCAAGAGCTTTTGTTTCACAACCCATCCTATGTCTTTTTCCGCCGGATCGGCGATGTCGCCGCTGATCTTGGCCCGCTTGGCGCGATGAACCGCTCGGTGACAAGCGGGCGCACGGTGGCGGTCGATCCGTCTTACGTGCCGCTTGGTGCGCCGGTTTGGGTTGAGAAGGGCGGCAAAGACCCGATCCATCGTTTGATGGTGGCGCAGGATACCGGATCTGCCATCAAGGGGCCGCAGCGGGCGGATATTTTCTTTGGCACCGGCGATGCGGCGGGGCGCGCCGCCGGGCGCCTGCGCGATCCGGGGCGGATGGTGGTGCTGATGCCGATCCAGCGCGCCTATGCCATGTTGCCGGAGCAAAACCCGTGAGCCGTCGTCGCGTCAAACCTGAAGATCTTGAGCTTTGGCATCAGGTTGCACGCACGGCACGGCGCCTTAATCCCGAACAGCCCGAAAAACCACAGCCTCTGGCCGATAGCCTCTCCAAGAAACCACCCAAAGTTAAGGAACGCCCCCGGATCGAAGAGTTTACGCTTGGCGAGAAGACCACGACAGCGGGCCATATTCATGATGTGTTGCCCGGTATTTCCGAGCGCATCGCCGCATCGCCGGTTTCGATGGATAAAAAGGCCTTTGCCCGGCTCAAGCGCGGCAAGCTTATCCCCGAAGGCAAGATCGACCTTCACGGCATGACCATGGCACAGGCGCATCCGGCGCTAACCGGGTTTATCCTGCGCTCGCATGCGGCGGGCAAACGGCTTGTCCTCGTGGTGACCGGCAAGGGCAAGGATCGCGATACCGGCGGTCCGATCCCGGTGCGCCAGGGCGTGCTGCGCCATAATGTGCCGCAATGGTTGCGGATGGCCCCGCTTGCGCCGCTTGTCTTGCAGATCACAGAGGCGCATTTGAAACATGGCGGTGGCGGCGCCTATTACGTTTATCTACGGCGTCAGCGATAACAAGGGGCGCGCGCGTCTCACGCCGATGGTCATCATCACCGTGGTAAAGACGAAATACCCGGCCACAACGACATATTGCGTTTCAATCCCAATCCCAAGATCGATGGCCACCCCTGTAAGCCCCGGCCCGATCGCCGAGCCAAGCACCATGATCGCGGTGGCCATCGCCTTGATGCTTCCAAGATTGGCGGTACCGTAAAATTCGGCCCAGAACGCATTCGGCAAGGTGCTATTGGCACCGGTGGTCAGGGCGAGACACATGAACCCAAGTAAAAGCATGGCCGTCCCATCGGCAAAGGCAAAAAACAGGAATGCCGCCACCATCGGGATTTGCATGAACGGCAAAAGCCGCGCGGTGCCAAGCCGGTCAAGTGCCCAACCCGACAGGATCATCGCCCCGATGCCAACGGCCGTATAGATCGGAAACATCGCGACCAGTTCGACATGGGCAACTGCCTTGACCTCGGCGAAATGAACCTGATGGAAAAAGAACGCGGTGTTGAACGCCGCCGGCCCCAAAAGCGCCGGCACCATGAACCAAAACAGGAAATGCCCTAGCGTTTGTCGCCGGGTCCAGTGCATTTCTTCCATACCAAGCGATTGGCTCGTCTGTGCCCAGGATTGCGGCGTGCGCTCGCGGCGCAGCAAGAGCATCAAAAGCGGAATGCCAAGCACCGCTATGCTCGCCGCCACCAGCCACAACATCCGCCAGTCATAGACCAGCAAAAGTGACACAAAGATCAGCGGCAAGAACGCCTCGCCCACCGCAAAGCCAAGCGTCGCCACCGAAAGCGCCTTGCCCCGCGCCGCCACGAACCAGCGCGCCATGGCGACCACGGCAATATGGCTCATCATGCCCTGACCGGTAAACCGAAGCGAAAAGATCACCACCGGCAAGAGCCCCCAAACCGGGTTGAGCGCCATGAAAAGACAGGCCCCGGTCATCATCACCAGGATCACCGGCGCAAGCGCACGCACCCTAAACCGATCGGTTAGCCCCCCGGCCCAGACCATGACAAGCGCCGAGGCCGTCGTGCCAAGCGTATAAATCCCGCCCCATTGCCCATGGCTAAGCGCAAAACTCTCTCGAATCTCGCCAGCGAAGATGGAAATGAAATAGGTCTGCCCAAAGCCCGACAGAAACGTGAGCAACACCCCGGCCGAAAGCCAGGGCGCATTGTCACGAAGGAAGGCGAGAATCGACATATCCCTTACGTCGCGCGAAACGTGGGTAAAGGGAAGGGCAGGGCGCTACCTTTGGGCAAACATCACGCTGGAACCGGCGGCTCTATTGCTTCTAGCCAAAGCGCCCCTTCTCGATAGCCGCCACGGATAAGCCGCCCCGGTTGCGCGATCTCGGGAAAGTCTTCTTTCCAATCCCGGTATCGGTCATCGGTCACGATCGGAGCATTGAAATCGCGGGCCGCAGTCAAAAGGAAAGTGTCGGCGACGGTGCCCTTGGGTACGACCATCACGCATTCCTCTGTCAGGCCCAGATGGTTGGCCATCGCGTAATCGTGCTGATACTTGCCAGCCAAGAGATAACCCGCATTGGCATCAAAAACGACGGCAGGTGTGTGCTCGAGTCCCTTGAGATAGGCGATCACCTCGCGCAATGTTTCAATCTTTGGCGTGTTGTCCTTCCAATACATGACATTGGACCCGTCGATCAAAACCCAGTTCTCTGCGGATTTGCGCCCGCGAACGGCCGCGCGTATCCAGAGGAACAAGGCCGCGATTGCGCTGGGAGCGGCGATCAGAATCAGATCGCCATATCCGGGCAGAAAAAGCGCCACGGCGACGCCTGCCAGCGAGACAAACAGGATCAGGAACAACACAACCATGGAATGAGTGTTACCCTTCAAAAGCCGAAGGGGGAAGCGTCCGATTCAATCGATTCAATAAAACCCTACTAGAGCACATACCGCGACAGATCAGCCGAACGCATCAACTCGCCAAGGTTCTTTTCGACAAAATCGGCATCGACGGTGACCGAGGTACCAGAGCGGTCCGGCGCGTTAAAGCTCAGCTCCTCAAACACCCGTTCCATCACCGTGTAAAGCCGCCGTGCGCCGATGTTTTCGACCGATTGGTTGACCTCGGCGGCGATCTTGGCCAACGCGGCGATGCCGTCTTCGGTGAAGGAAACCGTCACATCCTCGGTGCCCATCAGGGCGGTATATTGCAGGGTCAGGGCGTTGTCGGTCTCGGTCAAAATCCGCACGAAATCCGCCTCGGTCAGGGGGCGAAGTTCGACCCGGATCGGCAGGCGACCCTGAAGTTCGGGCAAGAGATCGGACGGCTTGGCGATGTGAAACGCACCGCTGGCGATGAACAGGATATGATCAGTTTTCACCGTGCCATATTTGGTCGAGACCGTCGTGCCCTCGATCAGCGGAAGCAAGTCACGTTGCACCCCTTCGCGCGACACATCGGCACCGCGCGCATCGGATCGGGCACAAACCTTGTCGATCTCGTCAAGAAACACGATTCCGTTCTGCGCGACCGCCTCAAGCGCGACCTTGTTCACGGTTTCATCATCCAAAAGCTTGTCGGCCTCTTCCCCGATAAGTAATTCATAGCTCTCCGCAACGCTAACCTTCTTGCGCGTGGTGCGCCCGCCAAAGGCTTTGCCGAAGATATCGCCAAGGTTCATCATGCCCATTTGGCCGCTGGGTTGGCCGGGGATATCCATCATGCCCATCGGGTTAGACGTATCGGCCACCTCGATTTCGATCACGGTGTCGTCAAGTAAGCCGTCCTTAAGTTTTTTGCGAAACATCTCGCGCGTGGCGTCGCGGGCATCTTCGCCGGCAATCGCGGTGATCACCCGTTCGGCGGCGGCCTCGTGGGCGCGGGTTTTGACGTCTTCGCGCATATGCTCGCGGGTTTCGGCGATGCCGATATCCACCAGGTCGCGGATGATCTGTTCGACATCACGCCCGACATAGCCGACCTCGGTAAACTTCGTCGCCTCGACCTTGATAAAGGGCGCACGGGCAAGTCTAGCCAGGCGGCGGCTGATCTCGGTTTTGCCAACCCCGGTGGGTCCGATCATCAGGATATTTTTAGGATAGACCTCATCGCGAAGATCATCACCAAGCTGTTTGCGCCGCCAACGATTGCGCAGCGCCACGGCGGTGGCGCGCTTGGCGTCGCTCTGGCCGATGATGAAACGATCAAGTTCGGAAACGATTTCGCGCGGGGTCAGGTCGGTCATTTTGAAATACTCTCCACCGTCAGGTTGCCGTTGGTGTAAACACAGATATCGGCGGCGATGGCCATGGCGGCGCGGGCGATCTGTTCCGCATCGCGGTCGCTATCCATCATAGCGCGCGCAGCGGCGAGGGCATAGTTGCCGCCCGATCCGATTGCGGCCACGCTGTGCTCGGGCTCAAGCACATCACCGGCGCCGGTGATCACGTAAAGCTCGTCACCGTCGGTCACGATCAACATCGCCTCAAGCTTTTGCAGGTACTTATCGGTGCGCCAGTCCTTGGCAAGCTCGACACTCGCGCGTTGCAACTGGCCGGGGGTCGTCTCTAGCTTGGCTTCGAGCCGCTCCAAAAGGGTAAAGGCATCGGCGGTGGAGCCGGCAAAACCGGCAACCACATCATAGCCACCCGGCGAAATACGACGCACCTTGCGGGCGCTGCCTTTGATCACGGTCTGGCCAAGGCTGACCTGTCCGTCACCGGCGATCACAACCTTGCCACCTTTTTTGACACCGATGATCGTGGTGCCGTGCCATCCGGGAAAATCGTTGCTCATGAGGCCTCCGTTCCGTTTGGACCTATATGGAAGGGGCAGGGCCGGGGCGCAAGGCCCGCGCTACCCCAGAAGATCGCGGGTAATCCGCTCGAATATCCGAACGCCCTGTAGGATAAGGTCATCTGGAAAGTCATAATCGGGGTTATGTAGCGCCGCGTGATCCTTCCCAGCACCAAGGAAAAGCATTGCCGATTTGGCGTCATGCCCAAACCGCCCGAAATCTTCCGAGGCTCGCATCGGAAGCCCGCGTTCATCATGGCTGATTCCAAGTGCATCAAGCGCCCTGGCGATGATCGCGGTTGCCTGCGTGCCATTCTCGCAATGCAAAAACACATCCTCATAGCTATGCGAGGCGCGCAATCCGTGGGTCTTTGCCGTATCGGCCAAAAGCGCCCCGGCGCGATCACAAAGTGCCTGCATCCGCTCGTCGACCAGCGTGCGCAGGGTCACGAAAAGGGTGGCCTCGCCGGGCGCAATTCCAAAAGCGGGCGCACCCATTTGGGCATGCGTTATCGTGGCGAGCGCAAAATCCTCATCCTCTGGCAGGCCCTCACTCAGAGCGGTCAGCGCAGGCATGAGCGAAGATAGGACCGGCATTGGCGAGTTGCCTTTTTCCGGCTCTGACGCATGCGAAGATTTTCCAAATAGAGTAATTCGCATCCCGCGCGACGCGCAATTTACCGGACCGGACTTTAGACCGACATGTCCAAGGGGCAGGCCCGGCATATTATGCAGCGAAAAGGCAAAATCAGGTGCAATAGTCTCAAATTTAGGATCGGCAATCACCGCTTCAGCACCGACGCCATTTTCTTCGGCCGGTTGAAACAACAGCACGACGCGCCCTCGCGCCGGGCGGTTTCTGGACAGAATTCGTGCAAGGCCCGCAATGATCGTCATGTGGCCGTCATGACCGCAAAGATGCCCCTTTCCGGGAATGGTCGAGCGGTGCGATATGTCGGATGTTTCGAAGATGGGCAGGGCATCTAGCTCGCAACGAAACAGAACCGTCGGCCCCTCGTCCGCACCATTGAAAACAGCAGCGACCCCGTGGCCCCCTAGCTCTGTGATCGTCTGATCCGGCGAGTGTTGCGCCAGCATTGCGCAAATGCGCGCTGCGGTTTCTTTTTCCTCACCCGACACCTCGGGAAAGCGATGAAGCCTACGGCGAAAGCCTGTCAGCTCGACAATATCTGTATTGGTCAGGGTCATAAGGGGATCATGCGTGTTTTGAGGGCAAAGAAAAGGGGCCGCGACCCGCGCGACCCCTAACAGTGAATAGTGAAAGGCTCAGAGGCTTTCTTCGATCCAGCTTTTCAGCGCGGCCTTGGGTGCGGCGCCCGCGCGGTTCGAAACAACCTCGCCGTTTTTAAAGATGAACAGCGCCGGAATGCCGCGCACGCCCATGGCGACGGCAGAATTTGGATTGCTGTCGACATCAATCTTGGCGATCTTGACCTTACCACCCATTTCGGCGGCAAGCTCTTCCAATGCCGGGCCGATCTGCTTGCAGGGGCCGCACCATTCGGCCCAGAAATCCACTACGACGGGGATATCGGAATTTTTGACTTCGGCGTCAAATGTATCGTCGGTGACGGCAACGGTGGCCATTGTAATCTCTCCTAGGGATCAGGGTTTCGACCGTGAACCTAGGTAGCGAGGCGTCGCGCGTCAAGCGATCTGGGTAGTGTTGAGCGCATCTGTCACAAGATCGTGCGGTAGCGGCATGAGTGTCGCGGTGCGCGTCCAAAGAATGGCGGTTTCAATCCTGTGCTCAGGGTAAATCGTGGCCAGCGCGTGCGCATAGGCCCCCATTTGCCGCAAAAGCCCGTCGGGACAATCCGCTGGCGTATCGGGAACCATCGCGTTGGTTTTGAAATCAACCGCAAGAATGCGGTCGGCTTCGATAATCAGCCGGTCAATCGTGCCATGAACACGCGCGCCGTTGAGCGGATCAAGATTTGCGGTGATTGAAACCTCGGCCAGCGTGGAGGCGGCGAAAAGCGGCTGAAGCCCCGGTTTGGTCAAAACCTCTTCGGCCTCGCCGAGGAGCAAGGCAAGCTCGTCACCGCTCGCGCCATCACCGCCTTTTTGCAAAAGGCGCGCGGCGGTGTCGGGCCAATCCTGCGCTGGCACAAGCGGCAGGAATTCCAGCAGGCGGTGAACCTGGCGACCGCGCCGTTTGGCGGCCTCTTCGTCAAGCCCACGCTCACCGGCAAGCGCCTTGGCGCCGCCCATCTCGGACGGGCTGATCGTTTTTGGCTTTGTTGCGACTTCTGGTGCGGGGCGGTAAAAATGTGCGGCAAGCGGAGCAATCTCAGACTCGCTCTTTTGCGTAATTACATTCTCTGTTTCGGCCCAATTCCCATATTCAAGCCGCAACCCGGCCCCTGTGGCAAAGTCAAAGGACCCGGCCCCGGCCTTTTGCATGCCCCGCTTGATCTTGTCGTACCATGTGTCGCCTTGCTTGCCCAAATCGCCGAAGGCAGCCACGATCAACCACTTTTCCGCGCGTGTCATCGCAACGTACAAAAGGCGGTCTCGTTCCGCCACCTGCGCGGCTTTCGCGACCTCCGTGGCGGTGCGAATGGCGGGCGGCATCTCGTCTGATTTCCCGGTCCAGAGGGCGGTATCCTCCGCTGTCACGATCTGGCCCATGGTTGGCGGATTTCGCCGCGCCGTATCGGGCAGGATGACAATCGGCGCCTCAAGCCCCTTCGCGCCATGCACGGTCATTACCCTGATCCGATTGCCCGCGCTGTCCATCTGACGTTTGATTTCAAGGTCGTCGGTTTCCATCCAGACCAGAAACCCGGTCAGACTATCGACGGCGCGCTGTTCATAGGCCATTGCCTGGGACAAGAGAGCATCAATGCCATCCTCGGCCTCGCGCCCGAGCCGCGCCAAGAGTTTCTGCCGCCCGTTATGGCGCGTCAAAATCCTCTCGATAAGGTCATAGGGGCGCAGGAAATCGGCTTGATTGGTCAGGTCATCCAAAATCCGTTTGGTCTCGGGGTATTCCGCCGCACGGTCACGCAATTCGGCGGAAAGATAGCGTTGCTTGCGCCCCTGCGCGAGATTGTAAAGCTCTGCCTCGGTCCAGCCAAAAAGCGGCGAGCGAAGCGCAGTTGCCAGCGACAGGTCATCCTCGGGCGTGGCGAGATAGGACAAAAGCGCCGCAAGATCGCGCACGGCAAGCTCTGCTCCGACCTTAAGCCGGTCCGCCCCGGCGATTGGCAGGTCCTGCATTTTGCATTCGCGGATAACCTCGTGAAAAAACCCGGAGCGCCTGCGGACAAGGATAAGGAAATCACCGGGCTGCACCGCACGAAAGCCTGAATGCGCGGTTTCATCCGGGATCGCCTGATTGCTGTCGATCATCCTGCGGATATTGCGGGCAATCTGGCGGGCAAGAATGATCGCCGGATCATTGGGGGTGCGGATATCGACGGGCAAGTGCCATTCGGGGGGTTCGTCCTGATCCTGTTTCTCGACCAGCGGCCAGAGATCGACGCGGCCGGGAAGCGCCTCTTTAAAGGCTTTGTGACCCTCTTCCGGCGTAAAACCGCTTTCTTGGGCGTCTTCAAAACAGTGATCGACTACCGACAGAATGGCGTGGGACGATCGAAAGGAATAGGCCAGAACCAAGGACTGCAATGGCGAGTCCGTCGCGGAAAGCCGCGCCTCGAAATCCTGTTGCATGCGATCAAATTCTCGGGGATCGGCGCCCTGAAACGAATAGATCGACTGTTTCTTGTCGCCGACAACGAAAATTGTCCGCAACACATCGGGCCGTGCGCCCTGGCCGCTGGTAAATTCTTGTGCCAAGCGTTCGATTACCTGCCATTGCACCGGGCTTGTGTCCTGGGCCTCGTCGACAAGGATATGATCAATCCCGCCATCAAGGCGGAACAGAACCCAGGCGGCAACATCGGGGTTGGTTAAAAGGTTGCGGGCCCGCAGGATGAGATCGTCAAAATCCAGTAAGCCGCGCAATTGTTTGGCGCGCTCATAGGCAGGAAGGAAAAGCCGTGCAAAATCGTGAAGCGCGCGGGTTTTCTGCATGCCGATCAATGACAGCCGTGCGTTTCGCGCATCCTCAACCCGAAGCATCCACTGATTGATTTGCTCCATCACCGGGCCAAGAGCGCCCTGCGTGGCCTTGGTTGGAAAAGTGCCTATCTTGGCCGAAAATGGCGAATTGGCCCCTGCGCCGGTTAGAAAAACACCCTCTAAGATCGGTAGCGTACCAAACTCGAATCGTGTGAGCCTGCCTAGCTTTTCCGCCGCCGTCATGTCGGTCTTTGATCCGGCTTTCAGTGCGGGTAGCATCTGATCCAACAGCGCCTGTTCATTGCCTAGAAACACCCGCGATGTGATCGTATCGTGATCAAGCTCTGCGGGCAGCTCGAAAATTTCGGCGAGCCGGGCATCGCTCAGGTCTTGGTCAAACGCCGCCCGATGGCGAACGATTTCTGCGGTCAGTTTGTCAAAGCTTTCGCCGGAATAGTGACGCGCAAGCGCATAAAACACCTCTGCGCCACGCCCCTCAGCAAGCTCTTCAACGATCTCACCGCGCAAAAGGGTGGCGGTGCGATCTTCCATCTCGGTGAACTGTGGTGTCACGCCGGCCTCTAGCGGAAAACGACGCAGCAGCGAGGCACAGAACGAATGAATCGTCTGAATTTTGAGCCCGCCCGGCGTTTCAATGGCTCGGGCAAACAGGCGCCGCGCCTCTTGCAGCGTCTCGGCGGTGATTGCGCCTTCGAAGCCAAGATCGCGCAGCTCGTCGATCAGGTCGTCATCCGCCAACATCGCCCAGGCCCCAAGGCGCCGGAACAACCGGTTTTGCATCTCGCTGGCGGCGGCCTTGGTATAGGTGAGGCACAAAATATGCTGCGGGTCGACCTGATCCAAAAGCAACCGCGCAACGCGATCGGTCAAAACCCGTGTCTTGCCAGAGCCGGCATTAGCCGAAAGCCATGTCGAGCGGTCCGGCCGCGCGGCATCAATCTGGCGTTGGGTGGCGTCGTTGCGTTCGCTCATTTGCCCATATCCGTCAAATCGGCCGCATCAGTGATATCCCACTCGCCATAGCGAGCAAGCTGATCATAATCGCCCTGATCGTCGCTATTTCGGGGCGCGCGGCGGGAAATATAGCCCTTTGCCGGGTCCATATAGGCCGCAATCAAGTCATGAAACTCTGCCCAGACCTTCTCTGGCGGATCTTCTTCAAGGGGCGCATCCAATTCTTGCCCACCACTCCCAAGGCCGATGAAAACCGCACGCGCCACCTTGGTCGGTCCCATCTCGCCAAAGCCTTCGCGCTCGGCAATAGCGGCCTCAAGCAAGAGCTGTTTGTCAAAGGCTTTCTGTTCGTTCTTGCTGGGCGGCTGCCCGGTTTTGTAATCGTAAATGTGAAGGTTGCCATAGCGATCAAGATCAAGTCGGTCGGCCGTTGCCGTGAGCGTGAAGCCAAGATCGGGCATCCCGGCCTTGCCCTTGGCCTCGAACAAGGTTGGCCTGGCCAGAACCTGACGCCCAAGTTCGTGGTCAATAAACCAATCCGCAACCCGCTCCAGTCGCGACAGCCATAGCGCGCGCGCCTCGGCCCAGGGCACATTTGCAGCCAGAATAGTGACTGCTTTATCCATCAAGACGGCACGCGTGCAGCGCGCTGGGTCTTCAACGGTCTCGCGGACAAAGCATTCAAGGACCTCATGCAGAACAATGCCACGCAACAAAGCGTCGGGCATTTTCATGAGTGGATCAAGACGGCGCAGACGAAGAATGTGGCGGGCGTAAATCGCATAAGGATCGCGGATCAACCGCTTGATTTCCGTCACCGAGAGCTGGTTTGGCCGTGCCTCGGTTGGCGGGCAGGGGGCAGGGCGCTTTGCGGATGGCTCAAATCCCGGCTCTTCCAACTGTGCGACCCGATCGAGCCAGTCACGCCCACGCCTGCGTGTGTCCTCTAGCGCCCGAACGCCGCCCTGATCCGGCAGGCCGGAAAGCAGGTTTTGAATCCGGTTAAGCCAGCGTGACACCACCGTTTCGGCATCATCAGAGCGCACCGACCGGGTTAGCCAGACCTCGGGCGCGGCGATCGCCTGTTGAAAATCATGCGCGGATAGGCCGATCCGCCGCTCTGGCAGCAAAAGCCCCGCCTGATGGCGCAGGGTGCGATTAAGCCAGGGGTCGGGTTTTGGCGCTTCGGGCCAGCTCCCTTCGTTGAGACCGGCCAGGATCAAAAGATCGGCGCCCTGAACCCGCGCCTCAAGCGTTCCCCAGATTAGGATATTCGGATGCGGTTCAATCGGGTTGCGCACTTCGCGGGCGGCCAGGATCTTGTGAAACAGGCTGGCGTAATCGGCGGCGTTCAGGGCGCCACCAACCTCGGCCTCGGAAGAAAGCTCTGTGACGGCTCGTTGCGCCTCTTGCCCGGCATCCTTTTGCCAGAGCGTTCCGCTACCGTCGCCAGCGCTGCCTTGGGCAATCTTTTCGGCCAGCGTGATATGCGCCTTGATCCGGGTAACAAGGGCAATTTCGCCCGAATAGTCCCTATCTGTGAAGCAGCCACAGACCCAATCCACCCAGTGCGCCGCCATCTTGTCTTTGCGCCCATCGACCCAAAGCCTAAGGCTTTGCTCTGTCGGATAGGGCGGGCCGTGTCGGCGCAGGTGCAATTCCAATTCCCGCGTAAGACGCAGATGCTCGCCCCTGTCACTGCCGCGATGCGTCAACGGGTGCTTGAGAAGCGTCAGAAGTGCCTCGGCGGTCAGGCGATGACGAAACAGGTCGGCAACATGGCGCAACAATCGCCCCGGTGGCGACAGATGCAGCGGCAGCCCGGCGCTATCATCCGGCAGGATATTCCAGCGATCAAGCGCCGCCGTGACCTGTCGTGTCAACATACGGTCAGGGGTAATCAGCGCGGCGGTTTTGCCCATTTCCGCCGCGTCGCGCAGGCGCATTGCAATTGCCAGGGCCTCGATTCGGGTCGATGGCGCCTCGAGAAGGGTCACGTTTCGCAACGCGCCGGGAATATCGCTTAGGTTCGGGCCGTCGCGCAGCCATTGATCGGTCACCGGCGCCGGGCGAAGCGCAAGCGACACGATTGCATTGCGCTTTGCGGTGTCTGGCACCACATCCGACCAGGGTTTGATGTCGCGCGCGGCAATTCCGGCGCCCGCGGCGAAACGGTGAAACCGGTATTGCGGATGATCCTCGGACAGCATCGCATTTTCAAGCGAGGTCCAGACGTGATCGGGCATCTCAAAATCGAAACCCGGAAACACCACCGCGCCTTGCGGCAGTCGCGCCACCGCCTGCATCAAAAGCTGTGTTGCGCCGCGCGAACCCGTGGACCCGGCAATGATAATCGGGTCTTGTGGCGGATCGTTTTGCCATTGCTCGATACGCCGCTCAATGACAAGGCGCTGGCGGGTTTCAACATCTGGCTGATCAAAGCCAGCGTCAAAATAGTGACGAACAATGCCCAAGAATGATTTTATACGCGCCCAATGGCCCGATTGATCGGTGACATCAAGATCGTCAATCACGTCGGGCGAAACGCCCTCACCATGCATTTCATCCATCAGGGCGGCAAGGCTATCGGCCAGATCAAAGATCGCGCTGCGCGGGGCAAGGTCGGGCTGACGATCCAGAAGCGCCGAGATAAGCTGTACCAGTTCCAGCCGCCGACGCAGCGACGGCACTGGATCGGGGATTTGCCCAAGGTCCCAGCCCTCGCCAAGATCGGTGACAAGGCTGATTTGCGGAAGCAACAGCGCCGGACCCTGATCAAACAGGTCACGGATCCGCCGCGCCATGCGTTTGGTGTTTACGATCAACCGGACCCGCGCCAGGGCCTCGGGCGGCTGACCTTCGTGGCGTGCAATCAGACCATCCACCAAGGCGCGCGGGAAATCGACGCCGGGCGGCAGGCCAAAGACCCGTGGCGTGTCGCTTGCCTCAAACATCGGACCAACCAAGCATATCTTCGGCAAGCTTGATGCCTTCAGGCCGACCAACATCGCACCATGTTCCGGGATAGGCCGTGGCAAAAAGCCGGTCTTCGGCCAGCATCTTGTCCCACAAGAGGTTAAGCGAAAAACTGGACTCGGGGATGTCGTGCAACAGATTGGTCTTGATGATCTGAACCCCGGAATAAATCGAGCCGGGGCCGCGTTTTGCCCGCATGTCATCCTTGATCATGAAATCGCCGACACCAGCATGGCCAATCGCCTGTGGCTTGGGGATGCAAAGCAAGAGGGCATCCATCTTGTCAGGGTTCCAAAGCGCGGCAAGGTGGTCAAGCGGGTTTGGCCCGCGCCAGACGGCATCGGTGTTCATGGTGATGACCGGCCCGGCCCCCAAAACCGGAAGCGCATGGCGAAGCCCGCCGCCGGTTTCAAGGATATCAGGGGACTCATGCGACAGCGCCACGCCAGCGTCGGCAAGGTGCGCCTCAAGAAGATCAGGCAGATAATGCAGGTTGGCGACAACGCGGTCTGCACCATAGTCGCGAACCAGATCAAGCGCGTGATCAATCAACGGCTTTCCCGCCACGCGGACAAGCGGCTTGGGTTGATCGGCGGTCAGCGCGCCCATTCGTGTGCCGAACCCCGCAGCAAATAGCATTACCGGGTGGGTTTGCTTGCGCATAGATCTTTGAGCCTTTGCAAAATCGTGGGTGTTGGCGGCGGAAGTACAGCGCGGGCAATCTCGGCGACAGGCGCCATCGCCGGGTGCGACAGGTCGTGCCCAAGATGGGCCCAGACACGGGGGATGAGATCGACGTAATGCGCTTTGCCGTCGCGCATACAAAGCCGGGCGAACACCCCGAGAATACGCAGGTTGCGCTGCGCCCCAAGACAGCGATAGGCGGTTTCAAACGTCTCGGGATCGGCGCCGGATTTGTCGATATATCGGGCGATCATGGCCTGTTCGATCGCAGGCGGAACATCGCGCCGGGCATCTTGAAGGATCGAGACAAGATCATAGGCTGGGTGACCAAGCATCGCGTCCTGAAAATCCAAAAGACCAACCCGCGCGACGCCTGCTCGATCACCAAGCCAAAGCAGGTTTTCCGCGTGGTAATCGCGCTGGATCAGAACGTTGGTTTCAGAGGCATGCGTGCTCAGGGAGGTCTTGATGGCGGCGTGAAAAGTGCCCCGTTGTGCGCCGATATCGCCGGTCGCACCAAGCAGATACCAATCGAACGCCAATGCGGCCATATCGGCCATCACACCGGGCGAATAGGCGGCAAGGTTTGGCGGCGGGGCATGACGGTGAAGCTCTGCCAAAAGATCGGTTGCGGCAGTGTAGAGCGGCAGTTCAAGGTTGGCATCCTTTGGGATGACCCGCGCAAAAAGAGCGTCGCCAAGGTCTTCGAGGATCAAAAAGCCGTTTTCCGTGTCCTCGGCCAGAATGCGCGGCGCACTCAGGCCAAGCCCGGTAAGGTAACGCGCGATGTGCAGAAACGGGCGCACGTCCTCGCCTTTTTCGGGGGGTGCATCCATCAAAACGGCGGTCTCGCCCGTCGCGGCCCGCGTCAGGCGCAAATACCGACGGTTTGACGCATCGCCAGCAAGTGGCGCTATGATGGCATCGGCCCAATCGGTTTGCGCGATAAACGCCTGTTGCAGGAGAACGCGGTCAGTCATGGCAAAGCCCCTCTACCCGGTCGTTCCAATTTGCATCGGACCAGCTGAGCCGCAAGAGGCGTTGGTCGTCTTCTTCGCCCGGCTCAAGGGCAAGGCAAAGCGCGGTCTTTGGGGCCATATCGGCAAGACGATCCGGCCACTCGACAAGGCAGATTGCGTCGGAAAATGCCTCGGTCAGGCCAAGTTCGATCACCTCGAAAGGATCGCTTAGCCGGTAAAGGTCGGCATGCCAGATTTCGGCGGTCTTACCCGGATAGGTTTGCACCAGCGTATAGGTCGGCGAGGGCACATCTTCGGGCGCGGGCAAGAGCGCCTGAATAAGACAGCGCGCGAAATGGGTTTTACCAGCGCCAACGCCGCCCGACAATAAAATCACATCCCCGGCCTTAAGCAAGGGCGCCATTGCCTGCGCAAAGGCGCAGGTGGCGTCGGGGCTGGAAAGCTGTTTTGTGGCGCTGTGTTCTGGCATGGCATGACACTACACGCGCCACGCCTGCCCGCAACCGCGATCAGGTCAGATCGGCGGTGGTCATGCCGGAAATTTCCGCAACGATCTGCGTCAGACAGACCATCGTCAATCCGCCACCAAGCGGCATGACCCGACAGGTCGCCCCATCACCACCGGGGCGGCCAACCGTATCGATAATCGGGCTGCTTAGCGATTTGCGGGTGATCTTTTCTTCGACCTCGGCCCAGAGCCCAACATCGGGGTAACGGCGGTGGCACGCAGCCAAAAGATCGGAAAGGCCCATATCGGCAAAGCTTCCATCCGGGTCGATGCCCAAAAGCGCGCCAAGCGTCTTGTTACAGAACATCAGGCGGTTCTCGGCGGACAGTACCGCGACCCCTTCATCAAGTTGATCCAGAACCGTTTGGCGCAGATCCAATTGCATGCGGTGCCGACGCGTGGCGAGAATTTCGACGGAGATATCCTCGAACAGGAAAGCAACGGCGCCATCGGGATGCGGACGGCCAGTGACGCGGTAAGTCTGGCCTGATGGCAGGCTCCAGACCTCTTGATAGAGACCCCCGGCGGCGGTTTTGACCATATCGTTGATCTGGCTGCGCCAGCTGGCATAGTTTTTCGGCTCTGGCATCACCTGACGGTCACGCAGGGTGTCAAAAAAGCTGATCAGGCTGGGCCGCGCGCTCAGGAATTCGGGGGAAAGCCCGGTAAGGTCGATCAGCGCGGGATTGAACAGCGCAAGATTCTTGCTGCGATCAAACACCGCAAGTCCGGTTGTCAGGTCGGCAAAGGTTTTGGCCAGCGTCTGGACAAATTCACGTTGAATGGTTTCGGCGCGGATGATGCGGGTAATGTCCGCAGCATAATGTAGCGCGCCGACGTCAGAGCCGATGGCCTTGAGATCATACCAGAGGTCAGAGGGACCGTCGGGGTTTTCCAGCGACACCCGTTTCGATGTCGTAAGGGCCGCCTCGGGGGTATCGCCAAGTGCCAAAAGCATCTGCTGCTTGTGATCATCGCTCAGCGCTTCGCTAGCCAGATTTTCCCAAATGACATTGCCGTCTTTGTCGGTCGCCCAAACCGGCATGGGGGCAGCGTCGATTGCGTCGGACCGTCCTTGCAAAAGGGCCTGTTGGCGCAGGGTTTCGTGCAGAGCGACGGAATCGGGCGTAACCGGCTCACTCAGCGTAAGATGGACCGCCTTTTTGCCAAGCGAAATTTCAAGCCGTGATTTCAAACCGTCGGTATTGCTTTCGATCTCAAGATCAGCGGTCAGGTCACCAAGCCGCTCCGGCAGGCCCGAAAAGCGAAACCCAAGCCAGCTTCTCATGCGTTGCCAGTCGCTTCCATCCTCGGTTTTCGCCTTCGGCAGAGGCATTGTATCCGCATCATGGTCGACAAGCTCTTCGTCGCGAAACAGGAAGCTGTTTGAGCGCACCGCATGTTCTTGCGCGACGCCCCTGTTGCTCTGAGTGGTCCGGGACATTCCGATCAGCCAGAGCACGGCAAAGGAAAACACGACCACTAGGCCGCCAAGGATGACAGAATTTGAAACAGTTAGATTGACCATGCTGCACCTTTTGTTTCAGGAGTCGGTCAAACTTTAACGAAACTGGTTAAGACCGCCTTAATGACGGTCCGCGCGCGCGAAAGCCCGCTGTTTTTCAGGCTTTAAAGGGCTGATTTTGGCCCAGAGCGGTTGATTCTGCCCCGGACGGTGCCGCGATGGCGTCCCGATTCCACGTCACTTCGACAAAGGCGCCGGTGCGGGCCGCATGGCTTTGCTGTGATTTGAACGACTCCGATCCATTGGCAAAGCTAAGGTCCGCGCCAGAGCGCTCAAGCAGCGTTTTGGCGATGAAAAGCCCAAGGCCCATCCCTTCGTAACCGGGGCGTTGGGGGTCACCTGCGGGTGCACGGCGGCGCATGAACGGATCACCGATCCGGCCCAAAAGATGCGGCGGATATCCGCGCCCGTCATCCATGATCCGAAGGGTGATGGTGTCGTCGGTCCAGCTTGATTCAACCCAGACATTCTCGCGCGCGAAATCAACCGCGTTCTGGATAAGATTGCGCAGCCCGTGAACGACTTCTGGTCGGCGCAGAACGTTGGGTTGAGACATGATATCGCCCTCGCCCGCAGCATGGTCAAAATGAATGTGTTTACCACGGTCCACATGGGGCTCTGCCGCCTCTTCGACAAGCGCAGTGAGGGGAGCGGTCCGTAGGTGCAGATCGTCTTTGCCGGCTCGCCCCATCGAGCGCAGGATATCGCGACAGCGATCGGTCTGAGCGACAATCAAAAGCGCATCCTCGCGCAAGTCGGGGCTATCACAAAGCTCCTCTGCCAGTTCGGCGCTGGCAAGTTTGATCGTCGCCAGAGGCGTGCCAAGCTCATGCGCGGCGGCGGCAACAACACCGCCGAGATCAGTCAGCTTTTGTTCGCGCGCCAGTGCCATTTGCGTGGCCTGCAAGGCATCCGACATGCCCTGCATTTCCTGCACGATCCAGCGGGAATAGACACCAAGAAAGATCACCGCGATCACAATCGCAACCCAATTGCCAAAGCGAAAAACATCCGGCACCCGAAGGATAAACCCCTGTTCGGTGCGCAGTGGCAGGTAAAACTGCATCAGGACCGACACGATAAGGATCGCCATCAATCCCAGAAACGCGGTTGAGCGCGATGAAAGCGCCGAGGCAGAGACCGTGACCGGCCCCACGATCAGAATGGAAAACGGGTTGTTCAACCCGCCGGTCAGATACAACAGCAACCCAAGTTGCAGCATGTCGAACAGAACCACCAAGAGCGTGTCCTGTTCGGACAGGCGCTTGTTCTCGGCAAAAACAAAGGCGGCGACAAGGTTGCTGACGATGGAAACGCCGATCACCAGAAAACACAGGCCGATTTCAAGGTTAAGGTCGTAAAACCGCTCGGCGATGATCAGCGCACTTGCCTGGCCGACAATCGCCCACCAGCGCAAAAGCACCAGCGTGCGAAGTCTGATCCAGCTTCCGCTCTGGCGTGATTTGAAGGGGGCGGCGGTGTGATCAACCATATGTGCGATTGCGTCCCATTGCATGCGGGGAAGGGAATGTTAGATATGCTGAAAGTTGCACCCAACGCCCCCTAACGCAAGGAAATCCCGATGCCCCGCCTGATTGCCATTGTTGCCACGGCCGCCGTGATTTTGTTGCTTGGCGTGACCTATTACATGAAGATGCTTGGCGGCGATGATGATCAGTTCGCGCAATGCCGTGCCTCAAGTGTGGCCGGGGGTGCCGGACAGATCGGCGGGTCGTTTACCCTTGTTGATGAGACTGGCAAGACGGTGACCGACAAGGATGTGATCGACCAACCTGCGCTGATCTATTTTGGCTATACCTTCTGTCCCGATGTCTGCCCGCTTGATGCCGCCCGCAATGCCGAGGCGGTGGACGTTCTGGAAAGCCGGGGCAAGATGGTAAAGCCGGTCTTTATCTCGATTGACCCCGAGCGCGACACCCCCGAGATGCTTGCCGAGTTCACGGATTATTTGCACCCCCGCATGCTTGGCCTGACCGGATCGTCGGAACAGGTCAAGGCGGCAAGCAAGGCATACCGCACGTTTTACCAGGCGCAAAAGCCCGCCGAGGGTGAAGAGGATCTCTATCTCGTCGATCACTCGACCATGTCATACCTGACCTTGCCCGAGCATGGCTTTGTCGAGTTTTTCCGCCGCGATGCCACCGCCGAACAAATGGCTGATCGCATTCAATGTTTTATTGATGCAAGCTAAAGCATTGCGTTTGTTTGACGCAGGCAAAAGCGCGGGCTAGAACCTTTCTAGGGATTGCGCGCAACAGGAGGAACGGGATGGCCGAGGACCAGCATGATATTGGTGAGGACAAAACGCTTCTGTTGTTGGATGACGATGAACCGTTTCTGAAACGGTTGGCCAAGGCCATGGAAAAGCGCGGCTTTGAGGTTGAAACCGCCGGATCGGTGGCCGCAGGGCGCGCGATTGCCACCGCAAGACCGCCCGCCTATGCGGTATGCGACTTGCGGCTTGAGGATGGCAACGGCCTTGATGTGGTCGAAATCATCCGTGAAAAGCGCCCTGATAGCCGGATCGTGGTCTTGACTGGCTATGGCGCGATTGCCACCGCAGTTGCCGCGGTCAAGATCGGCGCGACGGATTATCTCTCAAAACCTGCTGACGCCACGGATATCACCAACGCGCTGCTGGCCACCGGTGATGAATTGCCGCCGCCCCCGGAAAACCCGATGAGCGCGGATCGCGTGCGCTGGGAACATATTCAGCGGGTCTATGAGCTTTGTGATCGCAACGTAAGCGAAACCGCGCGTCGCCTGAACATGCACCGCCGCACGCTTCAGCGTATTCTGGCCAAGCGTTCGCCGCGCTAAACGAAACCGTGGCGCGCTGGGCCAGACACCAGTTTTTGTCTGATTTGGCAACAATTTGTATTTTTGCCAAAGATTAGGCGGAAAAAAGATTGTATTAATTGCCCTGAGATAGTGTTTGGCGATGACAAGCGTTTAACAGGGGGCGAACTCTTTGGGTGTGTGGCAGTCTTATCGGATGCGGCTGCGGCGAAAGCGGGCGAAAGCACGTGCGTATCGCAAGCATTTCTCGCTGACACCGGTTGCCAACCGCACGGAAAAGATACGCCCCGGTGATATCCTTTTGTTTTCCACGCTGCGCGATGAACATATCCGGTTGCCGTATTTCCTGAAATATTATCGCGACATGGGCGTCTCGCATTTCCTGATCGTCGATAATGACAGCACCGATGGCGGCGCCGAGTATTTGGCGCAACAGGATGACGTGTCGCTCTGGTCCACCAAATCAAGCTATAAGCGGTCGCGTTTTGGGGTCGATTGGCTGAACTGGCTGCAACAGAAATACGGCCATGGCCACTGGACTCTTGTGGTCGATGCCGACGAATTCTTTGTCTATCCGTTTTGCGATACGCGCCCGATCCGGGCCCTGACCGACTGGCTTGATACCAGTCAGGTCAAATCCTTTGGCGCCATGCTCTTGGATATGTACCCCAAGGGGCGGATTGATGCGGTGCCCTATCAGGCCGGGCAAAACCCGCTTGAAATTGCCGCCTGGTTTGATCCCGGCAATTACGTGATCGCGAAGAACAAGTTTTACGGCAATGTCTGGATTCAGGGCGGTCCACGGGCGCGGGTGTTCTTTCCCGACGCTCCGAAAAAGGCCCCGGCTTTGAACAAAACGCCATTGGTCAAATGGGACCGGCGATATGCCTATGAAAGCTCGACCCACATGCTTTTGCCGCGCGGGCTTAACCTGACCTATGATGAATGGGGTGGGGAAAAGGCGAGCGGGATACTGCTTCACGCCAAGTTTCTTGACACGTTTACCGCCAAAGCCGCCGAGGAATTAACCCGCCGACAGCATTATTCGGCCAGTGTGGAATACAAGGCCTACGCAAGAACCGTTCAGGAAAACCCAGAGCTTTGGTGCAAATGGTCAGAAAAATATATAAACTGGCGTCAGCTAGAGATCCTTGGCCTTATGTCCAAGGGGAACTGGGCGTGAGGGAAGGGCAGTAAATCATGGGTGTCGGGATCATCATGCTGGTCCATACCGCCTTTGGCCGCGCCGAACAGGTGGCGCGCCACTGGGCGGCTGCGGGCTGTCCGCTGGTAATCCATGTCGACAAGGCCGTGCCGCGCAAAACCTATGATGCCTTTGTGAACGCGTTGTCCGATATGCCGGATGTGCGGTTTGCCAAGCGGCATCGTTGTGAATGGGGCACCTGGGGCCTTGTGGCCGCGACACAGGATGCGGCGAAAATCATGCTTCGTGACTTTGCCGATGTGCGCCACGTCTATCTTGCATCGGGCTCCTGCCTGCCGCTGCGCCCGGTGCAAGAGCTGATCGATTACCTTGCCAAACGCCCGCATACCGATTTCATCGAATCCGCCACCACCGCCGATGTGCCCTGGACGATGGGCGGCCTTGATCAGGAACGTTTTACCCTGCGGTTTCCGTTTTCATGGCGCAACCAACGTTATTTATTCGATAAATACGTCGCGCTTCAGCGCATCTTGCGGTTCAAACGGCGCATCCCCAACGGCATCGTCCCCCATATGGGAAGCCAGTGGTGGTGCCTGACGCGTCAAACCCTCTCGGCCATTCTTCAGGACCCCGAACGCGACACCTATGACCGCTACTTCAGCAAGGTCTGGATTCCCGATGAAAGCTACTTCCAGACGCTGGTCCGGCAATATTCGCGCCAGATCGAAAGCCGGTCCCTGACGCTTTCGAAATTCGACTATCAGGGCAAGCCGCATATTTTCTATGACGACCACCTGCAACTCTTGCGCCGGTCGGATTGCTTTGTCGCGCGCAAGATCTGGCCGTTTGCCGATCGTCTGTATCAGGCGTTTTTGACCGATCAGGCCGGCGCGATGAACCGGACCGAACCGAACCCCGGCAAGATTGACCGCATTTTCGCCAAGGCGGTCGAGCGGCGCACGCGCGGGCGCCCCGGCCTATACATGCAAAGCCGGTTCCCGGTTGAAAATCGAGAAAACGGTCTGACCTGTGCGCAATATTCGGTGTTCGAAGGGTTCTCTGACCTGTTTGAAAACTTCGAGCCGTGGTTGGCCAAGATGACAGGCATGCGTGTGCACGGCCACCTTTTTGCGCCAGAGCGTGCCGCGTTTTCCGAAGGCCAAACGGTGATGAATGGCGCGCTCAGCGATAGCGCCGCTTTGCGCGATTATAATCCGCGTGCGTTTTTGGCCAGCCTGATCTGGAACACACGCGGCGAACGCCAGTGTTTTCAATTCGGCCCGCGCGACATGCAAAAGATCGAATGGGAAATTGCCAAGGATCCCAACGCCCAGATTTCGGTAATTTCCGGTGCCTGGGCCGTGCCGCTTTTCAAATCCAACAGCAATTTTTCCGACATCCGGCGCGAGGCGGCCCTGTTGCAACGGGTTGAAAGCAAGCACCTTGAGGTGTTGCGCTCGCAATGGACAAAGGCGCGGGTGCGAATCTGGACCATGGCCGAATTTATCGAAGCCCCGATGGAGCCGCTGCAAACGATCATCGACGAAATTGGCCAGCAAAACCTGCGTGGCCTGGCCGAAGTGCCGCGCATGACCGACCTAAGCGGCTTTGGGCAATTTCTTCAGAACCTCAAAAACCAGGGCATGCACCCCTATCTTATGGGTGATTTCCCGGTCGAGCACAGGCTGCACGAACCACAGCAGAACCAGCGCAAACCTTATCTCGTGCGGTAAATATTGATGACAGCCCCGTTTGACTATTTCGTCGTGTTTGCAGAAATGCGCACAGGATCGAACTTTCTTGAAAGCAACCTGAACGCCTTTGACGGCATTGAATGCCATGGCGAGGCGTTCAACCCGCATTTCATCGCCTATCCGAACAAGACCGAGGTTTTGGAGGTGACGCAGGCGATGCGCGATGGCGATCCGGGGCGGTTGATCGAAGCGATCAAAGCCCGGTCCGACGGCATTGGCGGCTTTCGGTTCTTCCATGATCACGATCCAAGGGTGCTTGATATCGTGCTGGACGATCCGCGCTGTGCCAAGATCGTGCTGACCCGGAACCCGGTCGATAGCTATGTGTCGTGGAAAATTGCTCAGGCCACGGGGCAGTGGAAGCTGACCAACGTTAAGCGGCGTCGCGATAGCAAGATCGCCTTTGACGGCATGGAATTTGAACGCCATGTCGGGCGGCTTCAGGAATTTCAGGTGTTCCTTTTGAACCGGCTACAGGCCAGCGGGCAGACCGCGTTCTACGTGGCCTATGATGATCTGCAAAACCTTGAGGTAATGAACGGGCTGGCGCGTTATCTTGGCTGCGCGACGGTTCTGGACGCGCTTGACGATTCTCTGAAAAAGCAAAACCCAAGTGGGCTTGAAGACAAGGTTTCCAATTTCAACGAGATGGAGCACGCGCTTGCGGGGTTGGACACGTTCAACCTGACGCGGACCCCCAATTTCGAGCCGCGTCGCGGGGCCGCCGTTCCGGGCTTTGTCAGTGCGGCAAAGGCGGCGCTGCTTTACATGCCGGTGCGCTCTGGCCCCGAGATCGAAGTGCAGAAGTGGCTTGCGGCGCTTGACGGCGTGCCGCCGGATACCTTGCCGACCAAGCTCAATCAAAAGGCGCTGCGCCAGTGGATGCGGCGCAAACCGGGGCATCGCCGCTTTACGGTTCTGCGCCATCCGGTGGCGCGCGCGCATGCGGCCTTCTGCAACAAGATCCTGATCAAGGGACCGGGGTGCTATCGCGATATCCGTAAGACGCTACGCAATTTTCACAAGCTGCCTCTGCCCGGCGGTGAACTTGATGAGACCTATGACCGGCGCGCTCACCGCGAGGCCTTTGTTGCGTTTTTGACCTTTCTCAAGGCCAATCTATCTGGTCAGACCGGCATTCGGGTCGATGCGCATTGGGCCACGCAGTCCTCGGTTCTGGAGGGGATGGCGCAGTTCGGGTCGCCCGACATGGTCATCCGAGAAACCGAAATCAAAGGCTATCTTGCCGCTATGGCGCGTCAGGTGGGCTATGCCAAGCCACCGGTGCCGCCGCAAGCGCCGGGGGATAGCCCGTTTGATCTCTCCGAGATTTACGATGACGAGATCGAGACCCTGACGCGCGATGTTTATCAGCGCGATTACATGACGTTCGGATTTGGTCGCTGGGCCTGAGGCGTTGGCCTATGGATCAGGCAGCCTGAACCGCCTGCGCCTCGGTCACGATGGTGTAGAGCGTGACGGGATCGCTATTGGCGCGCAATTTAGCGCAAAGCGAGGCGTCCCGAAGGGTCCTCGAGACAAGCGCAAGCGCCTTGAGGTGTTCAACCCCGGCATCAATCGGGGCGAAAAGCGCGAACGCAAGGTCGACCGGCTGACGATCAACGGAATCGAAATCAATCGGCTTGTCGAGCACCACCAAAACGCCGACCACATGGTCAAGCCCTTCAAGGCGGGCATGTGGAAGAGCGACGCCATGGCCCACACCGGTTGGGCCAAGGCTTTCGCGTTCCAAGAGCGCCTCGACAGCGGCGGAATGGGGAACGCCATAGGCGGTTTCCGCGATCATGCCGAGCTCTTGCATAAGGCGCTTTTTGCTTGTCACACCTGACAGAGCACGCACGGCCTGAGGATCCAGAATCATAGGTATTTCCATTAACTGTGCCGCTCAAACACGCGACTTCTGTCGCCCGTTGCCCTAATTTACGGATCAATCCAGCCTATATTGCCATCTTCCCGGCGATATACGACGTTGACCGATTCCTTGCCCTCGTTGCGAAAGATCAGAACCGGGGCACCTGCTAGTTCCATCTGCATGACCGCCTCACCAACCGAAAGCGATGGAATCTTGGTTTCCATCTCGGCGATGATGATCGGCTGCAGGCTGTCAGGCTCTGATTCCGTTCCCTCACTGTCTGAAGCGAGGATATAAGAGGAAGCACCCGAGAGTTCAACCGGCTGCGGACGCTCCTTATGGTGGTCCTTCAAACGACGCTTGTACCGGCGAAGTTGCTTATCCAGTTTTTCACAGCACGCTTCAAACGCGGCGTAGATTTCATGCGCCTTGCCGTTGGCCTGTGCGGTCAGACCGGTGGACAGATGCACGATAGCTTCGCATTGAAATTCGCTGCCCGTTTTGGAAAAGAATACATTCGCATCGGTCGGCCGCCCGGTATATTTATCGACAACTGTTCCAAGCTGTTCTTTCACATGCACCTGAAGAGCTTCGCCGATATCGATCTGCCGTCCGCTGATTTGGTAACGCATCTTGTCTCCTTTATTTGACAAACCTCAAGTAGCACGGCGCGCCTGCGCCGAGTCATGTGCTAACTCGGGATGCTGATAATCGACATAAGTTGAAATTGTCCGAAAGCAGGCCCTTGTTGCGGGGACCATTCAAAGAACAGCGCGAGTTCAACACATGTCATGATTCAATTGACGCGCTTTCTGGCGGTCTTGTCAATTCAAATTGAGCGGATCACACCCGGTTTCGGCATCAAAGGGTCGGCGTCAAGAAATGCGGAAATTGTCGCCAAGATAGACGCGGCGCACGTTTTCATTCTCGACCACATCCTTGGGGCTTCCGGACATCAGAACCTTGCCGTCGTGCAAAATGTAAGCCCGATCGACAATCTCCAGCGTCTCGCGCACATTGTGGTCGGTGATCAGAACACCGATGCCGCGTTTTTTCAGGTCGGCCACCAAATGGCGGATATCGCCAACCGAAATCGGATCAACCCCGGCAAAGGGTTCGTCGAGCAAGAGATACCTTGGATTCGCTGCCAGACAGCGCGCAATCTCGACCCGCCGCCGTTCACCGCCCGAAAGGGCAAGCGCGGGCGCGCGGCGCAGATGCTCGACCGAGAATTCCGACAACAGCTCTTCCAGCCGCTCGCGCCGCTTGTGGCGGTCACTTTCGGAAATATCAAGGATCGCCATGATGTTGTCTTCTACCGACAGCCCGCGAAAAATCGACATTTCCTGCGGCAGATACCCAATCCCGAGCTTGGCCCGGCGATACATCGGCAGGTTGGTCACATCGCGCCCGTCGATAAAGATATGCCCGCCTTCGGGATAGATGAGCCCGGCAATGGCGTAAAACGTCGTGGTCTTGCCCGACCCGTTTGGCCCCAAAAGCGCAACCACCTCGCCTTGCTTCAGGGTCAGCGACACATCGCGGATCACGACCCGCTTTTTATAGCTTTTGCGCAGGTTCTCGACCCGCAAGCCGGTGCTTTCATGGGCCAGCGTAAGGTTGGGCGTGGTCATTGTTTCGCCCGCGGCTGCAACACGGTCTTGACCCGGCCGCTGACCCGCGCGGTGCCTGCCGTCGTGTCCACATACATGGTTTCGCCGGTGATCGCATTATCGCCCTGAACCAAAAGGACATTGCCGCTCATTTCGATGATGCCGGTGGTGATGTTGTAATCCGCGCGCTCACCCTCGGCGGCATCGGGGCCGCTTACAAGGGTCACGCCGCCGGTCGCTTCAAGGCTTTCGATCCCGCTCTGATCCTTGAGGTAAACCACGAGAACCCGCGGCGCCGAAAGCCGCATTTCGCCCTGGCCGATCACCACGTTGCCGGTAAAAACCGCAGTGCCGTCGTTCTGATTGACGTTAAGATTGTCTGCGGTCACCTCGACAGGAAGGTCGCGATCCTGTTGGCTGCTGCCAAAGGCGACCTGCGCACCCTGCGCTGCGGCGAATATGGGCAGGCACATCACAAAAAGCCCGGCTGCTAAAGTCATTAATCTGTGCACGCGCATCATTCCCTGGCATTATCCGGTAAGTATATCAGCTTGACACCCTCGGTGAAAAGCAATTCCGCTGCTCTGCTCTCGCTGTTGTTATGCAAAAGCATGCGCCCGGCATCTATCGTGCCGATTGCGCCGACTGCGGTGACCGGTCCCGGGCTCTCGGCATAGACCGCATCGAGCCGGGTATTAAGACGATCCGTATCCACGACATACCCGGTCGAGGTTATGATATTGACCTGTCCGTCGAGCGTCGCGGTCAGATCGTTCTGGTTCATTTCCGCACGCGCCGAGGTGATATCGACGACCGTTCCGGCAACAAGCGCCAGTCGCGCCGTGACCGTATCGGCCAAAAGCGTTTCGGGCGCGTCACGTTCGGGGCGGGCGGAAAGCGCGGTGAACAGGATTTCATCGCCCTGTTGGGTGACCCCGGCAAAGCTTGGCCGTGTCGCCCCCATTTCCTGCGCCCGCAGCTCGATATCGATTTGCGCGATGGGCACGGATTGTGTCGGGTCGATGGTCCGCGACAGAAGGAACAAAGTTGACAACAACCCAAGCGCCGCCAACGGCAGGATGATCTTCATCCATGCAACGACCCGCGAATAGGTGTTATCTGCCCGTGCCATCAGTGGGAAAAAATGTCGATCTCGGGCCATCCCACAAGATCAAGTTGCGCGCGCGCCGGAAGGAAATCAAAACAGCTTTGTGCAAGGTCCATGCGACCTTCACGTTCCAGCCGAACATTAAGCGCCCCGCGCAGGCGGTGCAGGTAAAGGACATCCGAGGCGGCATAATCAAGTTGTGCGTCGCTCAGCTTGGGCGCGCCCCAGTCCGAGGTTTGCTGGTGCTTCGAGATATCGACGCTCAGCAATTCATGAAGCAGGTACCTGAGGCCATGCCGATCCGTATAGGTGCGGATCAGTTTGCTGGCGATCTTGGTGCAATAAACCGGCGCCGCAAGCGCGCCAAATGCGTTATACATCGCCGCGATATCAAACCGGCCATAGTGAAACAGCTTGAGAACCTCCGGGTTCTCCAGAAGCGCCGCCAGATTGGGTGCGCTGGTCTGGCCCTTGGCGACCTGCACCATATGGGCGTTTCCATCCCCGCCGGACAATTGAACCAGGCAAAGCCGGTCACGATGCGGATGAAGCCCCATGGTTTCACAGTCGATGGCCACAACAGGCCCAAGATCCAGCCCATCGGGCAGATCGTTCTGATAGAGATGGTTCGCCATTTGGTGTCCTTGCGCCCGGATGAAAAAGCATGGGCTTAGATTGGGCTTGGATAATGAATTAGCCTTGTGATTAAGCGTTTTGCCGACATCCCTCAACCCGACATTTAGGCATTGGGTAGGGGGAATTCCAGTAAACACATGTCAAACTGTCGCCAAAGGCGCTTGCGGTTGGGCCCTTGCTCGGCCAGAAAGTGGGCTAGAATGACAAAGGAGTGCCCCCGTGACACAGGCCAACCAGACCGCCGATCGCGCCGCCGATTACCTTGCGCGGCGTTTGTACGAGGCCGGGTGTCGCCATGCATTCGGCATGCCGGGGGGCGAGGTTCTGACCGTGATGGATGCGCTCTCGCGGGCCGGGATTGAATGCGTCCTGGCGCGGCATGAAAACGCGGCGGCCTTCATGGCCGAAGGCGTCTGGCACCGCACCGGTGCGCCGGGCATCCTGATTGCAACGCTGGGGCCGGGGGTTCTGAACGGGGTCAATGCGATTGCCAACGCCCATCAGGATCGCGTGCCGCTTTTCGTGTTGTCGGGCTGTGTCGATGCCGATGAAGCGCTGACCTATACCCATCAGATTCTGGATCATGAGGCGGTGTTACGCCCGATCACCAAGGCCACCTTTCGCCTGACGGCCCAAGGCGCGGATATCATCGCCGACAAGGCCATGGGCATCGCGCTTGAGGGGCGGCCCGGCCCGGTGCATATTGACGTCCCGATCAGTGTCGCCGACACCCGCGTGACCCTGCCAACCCTGCGCCGTCGTCCGATGGCCGAGGTGATGGTGCCCGCGCCGGGCGAGGGTCTGGCCCGTGCGCGTGACTGGCTGGCCGATGCCGAACGTCCGGTGATGATCGTCGGGCTTGACGCGATGAACGAGGGCGCCGGTCCCGATATCGCCGCTCTGGCCGAACAATACGGCATTCCGGTGATCACCACCTACAAGGCCAAGGGCCTGATTGACGAAACCCACGCCATGGCGATGGGCGGCGCGGGCCTGTCGCCGCTGGCCGATGGCATTGTCGTGCCTTTGGTCGAGCGCGCCGATCTTATCCTTTGTGTCGGCTATGATCCGATTGAAATGCGCCCCGGCTGGCGCGAGATCTGGGACCCGGCCAAGGTCAACGTGATCGACATCGCGGCGGTGGCGAACCATCAGTACATGCATCAGGCGACGATGAATATCGTCGGCGACTCCGGTGCCAGCCTGCGCGCGCTTTGCGACGGTGTTGCCCCGCGCGCAACATGGCCCGGCGGTGAACCGGCGGCGGTGCGCGCCGCTCTGGCCGACGCCTTTCCGCAAGACGATGACTGGGGCGCGGCGGGCGTGATCGCCGAGGCCCGCGCGACCCTTCCCGCCAACACGATTGCCACATGCGACAGCGGCGCGCATCGCATTCTCTTGTCGCAGATGTGGACCTCTTACGCCCCGCAAGCGCTTTTGCAATCGACCGCGCTCTGCACCATGGGCTGTGCCGTGCCGCTGGCCATGGGCGCCAAGATCGCAGAGCCTGACCGCCCCGTGGTAAGCTTTTCCGGCGATGCCGGCTTTTTGATGGTCGCGGGCGAGCTTTCGACCGTGGCCGAGCTCGAGCTTCCGGTGATCTTCGTGGTGTTTGTCGACGCAAGCCTGTCACTGATCGAAAAGAAACAGCGCGAGCGGCAGATGGTCAATCTTGCGGTCGATTTTGGCCACCATGATTTTGCGGCGATTGGCCGGGCCTTTGGCGGCAATGGCGTGAGCGTAAGATCGCGGCCCGAATTGCGCGCCGCGCTGGAAGAGGCACAAAAGGCCGATACCTTTACCGTGATCGCCGCCGAAATTGATCGCGGGTCTTACGATGGCCGAATCTAAGGAGCCCCCCATGCCCGGACCGCTTGACGGACTTGTTGTTCTTGACCTCAGCCGCATTCTTGCGGGGCCGACCTCAACCCAACTGATGGGCGATCTCGGCGCCGAGGTGATCAAGATCGAAAGCCCCGGTGGCGATGACACGCGCACATGGGGCCCGCCGTTTGCGCTTGATGGCGAGGGTAAGCCGACCGATCTTTCGGCCTATTTCATGTCTTCGAACCGCAACAAGAAATCCGTCGCGCTCGACCTGACCGATCCCGCAGCGCAAAAGGCGCTTTTTGATCTTGCCGGGCGCGCCGATGTGGTGATCGAGAATTTCAAACCCGGTGGGCTCAAGAAATACGGGCTTGATCACGACACGCTCTGCGCCGCCTATCCGGGGCTTGTTTATTGCTCGATCTCCGGCTTTGGCCAGACCGGCCCGAACCGCGACAAACCCGGTTATGACCTCATGGCGCAGGGCTTTGGCGGCATCATGAGCATCACCGGCGAGGCGGGCAAAGAGCCGATGAAGGTCGGGGTTGGCGTCGCCGATGTGGTCTGCGGGCTGTATGCGACGGTCGGCATCCTCGCGGCGTTGCGCCACCGCGACGCGACGGGCGAGGGGCAACATATCGACATCGCCCTTGTCGATGCGACCATGGCCTGGCTTGTCAATCAGGGGCTTAACTACCTCACCTCCGGCGTGGCCCCGACGCGGGCGGGCAATGCCCACCCCAATATCGTGCCCTATCAGGTGTTCGAGACGCGCGACGGCTATGTCATCGTCGCGGTCGGCAACGATAGCCAATTCGCGCGGTTTTGTGACTATCTTGGCCGGGGCGAATGGGCCAGCGACCCGCGGTTTGCCACCAATGGCGCGCGCCTGACCCATCGTGATACCCTTGTTCCCGAGATTGCCGAGATTCTCGGCGCGCGCGACACCAACCATGTCATCGCCGGGCTAGAGCTTCGCAAGGTGCCGGTCGGCCCGGTCAACACGATCGAGCAAACCCTTGAATCCGATCAGGCAAAGGCGCGCGAGATGACCGTGACCCTTGCCGCGCCCCAGACCGCCAAGGGCGAGGTGCGCCTTTTGGGCAATCCGCTCAAGTTTTCGCGCACCCCGGTGAGCTATCGCAGCGCGCCGCCCGGCATTGGCGCCGACACCGACGAGGTTCTGGCGCGGATCAAGCGCGGGCTGTAACCCGCACTCTCACCATAGTGATTTGCCGCATGACCCGCGCCGCAGTAGCCATGGGTGCGAAAGAGAGGGCAATGATATGCAACGATTTATGAGCATTCTGGCGATTCTCGGTTTGGCCGCAGGCAGCGCACAGGCGCTTGAGCCGCGCGACGGCTGGGTGGTGCATGACACGGGTAAATCCTACGCTGATCTGGTCGAGGCGGTGCGCGACGCGGTCAAAGGTGCGCCCATCGCGATTGTTACCCAGGCAAGCGCATCCGACGGCGCACGCATGCAGGGCCACGAGATACCCGGCAACCGGGTCTTCGGGCTTTATCGCAACGATTACGCCCGCCGTATGCTGGCCGCGAGTGTCGCCTCGGGCATCGAAGCGCCGATTCGCATCTATGTGACAGAAGACGATGATGGTACCGCGAGCCTGAGTTACCGCACCCCAACCGTGGTCTTTACCCCCTATTTCGATGAGGGCGGCGAAGCACTGCGCGAATTGGCGACAGAACTGGACGGCGTTTTCGAAAATGTCGCAAAAACCGCCATTTCCGAGTGATTTGAAGGCAACCGCTTGCCAAGAAGACTCTCGCTAGGCGGGTTTGCGCCGATTTTGCGACGACTTATGCGTGAATGTCTGCCTGCTGCTCGTCACATTCGTTAAAGACTCGATAACGTATTGGTGAGGTCCGCAGTCGGCGTGTTGCTGGCGTGTTAAATTGCGGGCTAGCTGATTAAGAACTTACTGCCGAAAGGAAATCGGGCCATGCGTAATGATCAATTCGGGTACGAGGTGACCGTATCATCGCCAATCGCCGCGGCGGCGTGGGACAAGATGGTGCTGGCGTTTCTTGCTCATGGCGCGACCACCCCTGAACATCTTGGGACGGTTTTGAAAGAGGCCCCCGAATTTGCCATGGCCCATGCGGTCAAGGGCCTGTTCTTTTTGATGCTCGGACGCCGAGAGCTTATGGATACCGCACAAGAGGCCTATGCAGCCGCTTTGATCGGTGCCGAACGCGTGGTGCCGAGCGAGCGTGAGATGGGCTTTGTGCGCGGCCTTGGCGCATGGCTTGAGGGGCGCCCAAGCCAGACAATTCAAGAGATGGAAGCGATCCTTGCACGCTGGCCAGAAGATGCGATGGCGATGAAGATCGGCCATGCCACCCGGTTTATCCTTGGGGATTGCAAAGGCATGCGGGCCTCGATCGAGGCGGTTTTGCCAACCTATGACGCCAAGAACCCGGCACGCGGCTATCTGTTTGGCTGTCATGCGTTTTCGCTTGAGGAAACCGGCGAGTATAGCCGCGCCGAAACCGCCGGGCGCCTTGGGTTGAGCCTGTCGCCCGATGATGCCTGGGGGCTGCATGCGGTGGCGCATGTGTTTGACATGACCGGCAATGCGCGCGCGGGTCTAAGCTGGCTTGACGGGCGCGAACATGCCTGGGCGCATTGCAACAACTTTCGCTATCACGTGTGGTGGCACAAGGCCCTGATGCACCTTGATCAGGGCGAGATCGACGCGGTGTTCGATCTTTACGATACCGAAATCCGCAGCGATAGAACCGACGATTTTCGCGATATTTCCAACGGCAGCGCGCTTTTGATGCGGCTTGAACTTGACGGCATCAATGTTGGCGATCGCTGGGAAGAGCTTGCCGATATTTCCGAGCGCCGCACCGAAGATGCCTGTCTTGTGTTTGCCGATCTGCATTACCTGATGGCGCTTATCGGCGGCGACCGAACCGAGGCCGTCAAACGCATGATGGGGCGGCTGCAACGCGACGCCCGCAACACCACCGCCGACGAGATGCAAGCGCGGCTGGCAACACCCGGCCTATCGGCAGCAACAGGGCTTGAGGCCTTCGGGGAAGGGGACTACAAGACTGCGTTTCTTAACCTTGGACGGGCAAGACGATCCATGCAACTTGTCGGCGGCAGCCATGCCCAACGTGACGTGTTCGAGCGGCTGACAATCGATTCCGCGATCCGTGGCGGGTTCCTTGACGATGCCGAGGTCATCTTGCAGGAACGTCTGACACAGCGTGCCGGCCGTCTGGATGCCTATGCCAGTGCCCGGTTCGATCTTATCGCCGAATCCAAGGGCGGTTGGAAACAGGCAGGCCGCCTTCCGGCCGAGTAAGCGCTTAATTTCCGCAAAGGAGCCGACACCGCATGACGAGTGTTGCCGACCCGGCCATGACCCATAGCCGTCCGACCCCGGCCGTTGCCGCACCCGTGGCGTCGACCCGCGATATCCGTCTGGATTTCTTTCGCGGGATTGCGATGTTCATCATCCTGTGTGCCCACACCCCGCGCAATTTTTTCACAAGCTGGATTCCGGCCCGCTGGGGATTTTCCGACGCCACCGAGATTTTCGTGTTCTGCTCCGGCATGGCCTCGGCCATCGCCTTTGGCCGTACCTTTGACAGGGCGGGCTGGTCGCTTGGCACGGCGCGGGTCGGTCATCGCGTCTGGCAGGTTTACTGGGCACATATCGGCATGTTCTTTGCCATCGCCACGATGCTGGCCGCGATAGATCAGGCCGGCAACTTTGACAAAACCTATATCGGGTCGCTCAATCTGTGGAAATTCTTTGATGATCCCGGCCCCGAGCTGGTGGGGATTTTCACCCTCACTTATGTGCCGAATTATTTCGACATCCTGCCGATGTATATGGTGATCCTGGCGATGATGCCTGTGGTCATGGCCCTGAGCCGGATCAATCTCTGGGCGATGGCTGGCGTGATCGCCTTGGTCTGGCTGTTTGCGCAACGCTCGGTGCTTGATGTGCTTGGGCTTGGCCATCTCCACCTCGGCTTTCCGGCCGAGCCGTGGTCGGATCGCAAGTGGTTCTTCAACCCCTTCGGCTGGCAGCTTATCTTTTTCACCGGCTTTGCGTTCATGCGCGGCTGGATTCCGAAACCGCCGGTGAACCGAGTGCTGCTTGTGGTGGCGGCGGTCATCGTGATTGCGAACATTCCGTTTTCCAATATCGGTGTGCGAGAGTTCGGCTTTGACTGGGCGCGCGACTGGCGTGTCGATCACCGCGGGCTGTTCAACAAATCCGACTTTGGCATCCTGCGATACGCGCATTTTCTTGCGCTGGCCTACCTGTGCTGGGTCGCGGCGGGCGAGGGCGGCGCGCGCCTCAAGGTAAGTGGCGACGGAACGCTTGCACGCCTCTGGCGCGGCCTTTTGGCGATGATCCTCAAGGTCGGGCAGCAATCGCTCGCGGTCTTTGTGTTCTCGATGTTTTTTGCACGCCTCTCAGGCTTTGTGATGGATCAGGTCGAGGGCGGGCGCACCACCTGGAACATGACGCTGGCCAATTTCCTCGGCTTTGGCGCGCTGATTGCGGTGGCCTACTCGGTGGCGTGGTTCAAATCGCATCCATGGCGGGTGGCGAAATGATCCGTCGTGACCTTTTGAAATCTGTTGCGGCCTTTGCGCTCTGCCCTGTTTTGGCACGCGCCGATGAAGCGGCTTCGATGCCATTTTCCAAACAGGGGCTGATCGACCTTGCCCGCGATATCGCGGGCAAACCCTATGCCAAGCGCGCAACCGTGCCGCAGGCCTGGCAAGATATGTCCTATGACGAATACCGCTCGATCTGGTTTCGTAGCCGCGATGCGATTTGGTCGGATACCGATTATCCGCTGCGCCTCGATCTGTTTCATCCGGGGCTTTATTTCCCGAACACGGTTGAGGTGAACCTTGTCGAGGATGGCAAAAGCCGCGTTCTACCGTTCGATTTCAGCCTGTTTGACAAGACCGACATGGCGCCCGACCTGCCGCTTGACGGGCATCTTGGGTATTCCGGGGTTCGTCTGCGCGCCGAGCTTGAAAAGCCGGGGATCTTTCAGGAATACGCGGTGTTTCAGGGCGCAAGTTATTTCCGGGTGATTGCCCGCGATCTGGTCTACGGGCTGTCGGCGCGTGGGCTTGCCGTCAATACCGCCGCGCCCGAGGGCGAGGAATTTCCCGATTTTACCCGGTTCTGGATCGAACGCCCCGCCATGGGCGCGACCACGCATAAAATCCATGCGTTGATGGAAAGCCCCTCGGTGACAGGGATTTATCACTTTGCCCTGCGCCCGAATGGCAAGGCGACCGATGTCGAGGTGAGTTGCACGCTCTTCCCGCGGGTCGAGCTTGATAATATCGGCATCGCGCCGCTGACCTCGATGTTCTTTTTCGATGAAACCAACCGCAACCGGTTCGATGATTTCCGCCCTGCGGTGCATGACAGTGACGGTTTGAGCATTCTCAATGGCCGGGGCGAGATGATCTGGCGCCCCCTTGCCAACCCGCGCGACGTGCAGGTATCGAGCTTTGTCGATGAAAACCCGCAGGGCTTTGGCCTTGCGCAACGCGAGCGCCGGTTTTCCGATTTTGCCGATCTTGAAGCGCTTTATCACAAGCGGCCCAGCCTCTGGATTACCCCCGGCGAAGACTGGGGCCGGGGCGCGATCACGCTTGTGGAAATCCCCACCGACAAAGAGATTTACGACAACATCGTCGCCTATTGGCGCCCGCGCGATCCGTTGGCGGCCGGAAGCGAGCATAGCTTTAGCTATCACATGACCTGGGTCGATCAGATCGAGGCCAAGAAACCAGTCGCGCAGGTTCTCAACACCCGGATCGGCAAGGGCTTTACTCACAACGAGAAAAAGATCGTGACGGTTGATTTCGCCCCGCACGAGGCGCTTCCCGATGATCTTGAAAATCTTGTGATCCACGTCAGCTCGAACCGGCTTGAGGTGTCCGAAGGGCTTGTGCAGCGCAACCCCGATACCGGCGGTCCGCGGCTCGCGTTTTCGTTTCAGGCGGGCGATGTCACGGCGGCGGAACTAAGGGCGCAACTGTTCTATCAGGGGCGCTCGGTGACCGAGGTTTGGTTATACCGATGGACCGCCTGACCCCCTTTCCCAGCTCGGCGCATATGCCGCCGCCAAGCCCGATGGCCCACCCGGTTCAGAGCCTGCGCCGTGCGCATCGCGACCCGCGCGCGCCCGGTTGGGTGCCGGTTGGCCGCTTTTGGTGGCGTCGGGCGGCCGCGTTCCTGCCTGCCATTGCCGCAACCGGCGCGCTAGGCATGGCCTTTGCCGATTGGTTGTCGCCCGGTGGGATGTGGTGGCTTGAATGGGTGCTTTTGGCGCTGGTGGTGGTCACGTTTTTCTGGATCGCTCTGGCGGTTGGCACGGCGACGCTTGGGCTGGCCTGTTACGTGATGCGCAAAACTGCGGGCGCGCGCGCCCAGCCGACGCCGATGAGTGTCGCTCTTTTGGTGCCGATTTATAACGAAGACCCCGCGGAGGTCTTCGGCAATGCCTGCGCCATGGTGATGGCGCTCAATCAGGCCAGAACCGCCCATAAATTCGACCTCTTCATCCTGAGCGACACCCAGGACGCCGCCATTGCCATGGCCGAACAGCGCGCCTTTGCCACGCTGCGCGCCGCTTTGCCGCCGGGCGCAGGGGTCTGGTATCGCAGGCGCGTGCAAAACACCGAGCGCAAGGTCGGAAATATCGCGCAGTGGCTTGAGAACTGGGGTGGCGCCTATGGCGCGATGGTGGTTCTGGACGCCGATAGCCTTATGAGCGCCGATGCCTTGATCCGCCTCAGCGATGAAATGGCCGCCGATCCCTCGGCCGGTCTTATTCAGTCGGCCCCGCTTGTGGTCGGCTCGGATACCCTGTTTGGCCGGATGCAGCAATTCTCGGCCTCGGTCTATGGCACCCTTCTTAGCGAGGGCCTTGCCGGCTGGACCGGTCCCGAGGGCAATTACTGGGGCCACAACGCGATCCTGCGCACCCGCGCCTTTGCCGATTGCGCCGGCCTGCCGCGCATGCCGACGCTTTGGGGCAAGGGTAACCTGATCCTGAGCCATGATTTCGTCGAGGCCGGACTTTTGCGCCGCGCCGGATGGGCCGTGCGGTTCATGCCGTCAATCGGCGGTAGCTATGAAGAGCCGCCCGCGACCCTGATTGATTACGCGCTGCGCGACCGGCGGTGGTGTCATGGCAACCTGCAACATCTTAGCCTTTTGGGCACGCGCGGCTTGCATGCGGTGTCGCGGTTTCACCTTTTGCACGGCGCGATCAGTTACCTTTTGTCGCCTGCCTGGTTCGGGCTGCTGGTGATCTGGGCGCTTCTGGGCAACGGGCCCGATAGCGTGATCACCTATTTCTCGGCGGAAAACCCGCTTTATCCGGTCTGGCCCGAGATGAGCCGGGTCAGTTCGGTTCTGATCCTTGTGTTCATGTATGGCATGCTGCTTGCGCCCAAGTTGATGGGCGCCATGGCGCTTGGCCTGACGGATGTGCGGATTGCACGGTTTGGGGGCGGCGCGCGTTTCATTTTGTCGTTGGTGACCGAGATCGCCCTGTCGATTCTGTTTGCCCCGATCATGATGGTGCAACAGCTGGTGGCGGTGCTGCGCACGGTGATCGGTGTGCGGCCAACATGGTCGCCACAGGCCCGCAAGGGAGGCACCTATGGCCCGGCAACGGTGCTCAAATTTCACGCGGTCGAAACGCTTAGCGGCGCGTTGCTTGGCATCGGCATGATGGCCGGAATGGTGTCGATCTGGCTGTTGCCAATCGCGGTCAGCCTTGTGCTGTCGGTGCCGCTTTCGATGGTATCGGGCGCGCGGCTTGGTTCGCGACGCGGGCTGCGCCTTTTGATGGCGACGCCGGATATGCTTGACACACCGCCGATCCTCAAACTGGCGCGGTCGCATCGCTTGCTGTTCCGCGAGCCAAGCCAAGCACCGATTGCAGCGGAATAGGCTCTGTTTTGGGGTCTAGTTGATGCTGCCTTTCAGCCCTTCAAACCAATCAAGCACCATTTTCCCCCAACCTGAAGGCACCCCATGACCGCCGTCAAACAGCGCCAGTTCAAGCGCCGTGCCGGGGGCGCAGGCAACCCAGATCCGACGCCATAAATCGCCATCTGTCTTGAACCGATTCGCGCGAAAGTTGTCACAGCTATTGGCCCTGCGCCAAAGCGTCATGGCGTGAAACACGTCGCCTTGCGCAAAATCACGCCCGGCAATCTGGCGGATAAAACGCCCTTCTAGCGGCACCACCTGATCGCGCCAGCCATGTGTATGCAAAAGCCGGACGGGACCGGCGCAACCCGTTGGATGCGGGCGCCAGAAACTACCCGAGATCGGGGCATAGGCGGTGAACGCCGCTGGCGTGGTGCAGGCGACATAGCTTGCCAGCGATCCGCCGATGGAAAACCCGGCCAGAATGCTATGATTGCGGTCGATGTTGAACCGTGTCGCGGCGTCGGTCATGACCTCTTGAAGAAACGCGGCCTCGTCCCTTTGACCGGGGAAGTCGGGATGAAACGACCAGCCGGGGCGATTGCGCCCCGGTCGGATCAGGCCGTTGGGCGCGATATAGGCATAGCCGCGCGCGACCGCCTGTTTCGAGGTTCCCGAGGGCCGCACAAGACTGGCGCCCCGACCCCCCGCGCCATGCAGGAACATCATGACCGGATGTGGCCCCGGCCCCTCGGGCAGCACGATATGATAGCTGCCACTCACGGTTTCACAGGGCATTTCCGGACCGCCACAAGAGGGTTGCGCCGCCGCATGACCGGGCAGGCAAAGGGCCAGTATCCACCCGAAAATCTGACCAAGGACCGATACGTGACGCATGAGCGATCTTTCCCTCACAAATGACAAAAGGGCCGGGATTATCCCGACCCTTTCAGAAGGGTCACACATTTACGGCGATACGACCATGGCGGATCTGTCACTGTTATGTGAAGCGAGGCGGGCCTCGGTGAAAGTATCCAATGGCCCCCGATTGCCGCGAGTGCGTTGCACCGGCTGGCCAGGGAGACCACCAGCCGGTACAATCAGGGGCTTGCCGCTTGCGCGTTAACTGCCAGTCTGAAGATAGCTTTCAAGACTATCGTCGAGGGCGTCGGCCCAAGGCGTGTGATGCGCCGGGGCCATGGTGCCGGTCATCGGGCTGACATAGCCGTGGTTCCGGAATTCCATGATCGCCTGTTTCTTGTGCTTCTTCCATTTGAAGAACGCGTCGTTTGACGCCTCGATATCAAACGAGGGATAGTCGGTTTCTTCAATCAGTTCAGCGGTATAGCCGCCCTGGTACTTGATGCAGGCATAATCGTCTTCCAAGGCATCCTCTTCTGCCTGACGCCGTTTCCAATCCGCTTCCATCTCGGCTGCGCCCGGAATGTCGATCAGGCCCATGATCGCATCGCGCACCCACCAGGCCTGAGCATCGAACATGTTGAAGGTGTACCATTGGTCCTGCATCCCCAGATAGAACATGTCGGGGTTGCCGGTATAAACCACGCCTTTGTAGAGATCGTTTGCCGCCAACCGATTCGCGGTTTTGAGGCGCAGATCGTCCGGCAGGAACGGGAAATGGTGGCGATATCCGGTGCAAAGAATGATCGCATCGACCTCTTTGGATGTGCCGTCAATGAAGTGCGCGGTATGTCCATCCACGTGATCAAGCGCGGGAACCTCCTGCCAATTCTCGGGCCAGTCATAGCCCATTGGCGCCGTGCGATGGGCCACCGTGACCGACTTGCAGCCGTATTTCCAGCACTGGCTGCCGATGTCTTCGGCAGAATATGAGGTGCCGAGGATCAGGATATCCTTGCCCTCGAACTCGCGCGCTTCGCGGAAATCATGGGCGTGCAGGATGCGGCCCTGGAACGTCTCGAACCCCGGATAATGCGGGACATTGGGAAAGCTGAAGTGACCAGAGGCAACGATCACATGATCGAAATGTTCGCGGGTCTCGCTGTCGTCTTCGCAATCGCGAGAGGTAACCTCGAAGCCGCCGTCGATGGCTCGGACATCACGTACTACGGTGTTGAATTTGATGTATTTTCTGACATCGGCCTTTTCCACCCGGCCCTTGATGTAATCAAACAGAACGGCGCGCGGCGGATAGCTTGCGATCGGCTTTCCAAAATGCTCTTCAAAGGAATAGTCGGCAAATTCCAGACCCTCTTTCGGGCCATTCGACCAGAGGTAGCGATACATCGACCCGTGGCACGGGTTGCAATGCTCGTCTACGCCGGTCCGCCATGTGTAATTCCACAGGCCGCCCCAATCCGACTGTTTTTCATAACAAACGATGTCCGGGATCTCCGCACCCTTCGCAGCGGCCGATTGAAAGGCGCGAAGTTGTGCAAGGCCTGACGGCCCGGCCCCGATGATGCAGATACGCTTCTTTGACATACTGTTGTCTCCCTGGTTTGAATGGAACCAAAATTATTATGTGGTTCTTTTTGGTTCCCAACATTGAGCCGATTCCTATACCAATATGTCAACACCAATTAGCACCTGCCGCGATATTTCTGTCTTGGCCGCCCCCGAAGAGCGTGTAAAAGAGCGTATGGAGTCATCAAGTTTTGCACAGCGACTGGCCGTTTCCGGCTCGATGCCACGAATGTCGGTGGGAATGGCGAAACCTGTTGATATCGGCTTTCTCGCGCCGCTTTCCGGCCAGGTCGAATCCTGGGGATTGCCCGGACTTCACGGTTGCCGCATCTGGGAGCAATGGATCAACAAGGCTGGCGGACTTTTGTTTGGTGGCCGACGTTACCCGATTTCCATCCATGCCCATGATTGTGGCAGTGATCCCAAAGAGGCGCTCGAAGGCGCGAGGGAACTGGTGCAGAACCACGACATCAAGCTGATGATGATGCTTGGCGGTGACAGCTTTGCGGCGGTGTCAAACTTTCTGCGTGATCGGCGCATTCTGACATCGACGCTCTTGCCAAGCGATCTGTCGCCCGACACCCCCTATCTGATTGCGCCAAGCGAGGTGCATCCGATCTATGTGGTGACCGGGGTTGACTGGCTGGCGCGGCAACGGCCCGAGCTCAAGACCGTGGCGCTTTGCGCACAGCAGGATGGCATGGGCCTGCCGTCTTTGGCGACCTATCGCGCGGCCTTTAGGGCGGCCGGGATCAAGATGGTCAAGGAAACGCAATACCCTGCCGAAGGCGGTGACGTTGCCGCGATCGTACAGCCGATGTTGGATCAAAACCCGGATATTCTGTGCTGGTGCACAAGCTATACGCCGATGGTGCATGCCATGACGGAATATGCTTTTGCGGCCAATTACAAAGGCCAGATTTTGACCTGTACGCTGGATCACTACGAAGCGCTTGTCGCAAAAACCAGTCCCGAATTCATGGAAGGCGTCGTCTTTCAGTTTCCTGATTTCGACGACCCCGCGCTTCGGGAAAAGGCGTTCTTTTTCAACCAACCCAATGTTTTTTATGAAGAATACAACAACCGCTTCCCCAATAGCTGGAGCGCGGTGAGCTGGGAATATGCCGCCATTCTCGACATCTGGCATGCCGCCGTGGAAAAGGCCGATACCGTTAGCCCGATGTCCGTTTTGGCCGCGATGAAACAGTTGGGCCACGTCACCCACGCCTTTGGCCACGCGGAATGGTGGGGGCAGGATGTGTTCGGAATCGACAATGCCCTGATCGGCGATTGGCCGGTGGTCACGGTGCAGGATGGCAAGGCGCGGATCGTCGAATTCGGGTCAATCCCGCAATGGTTGGCCGCGCATAGCGACCTGTTGAAAACCGAAATGACAAATCTGGGCCAGATGTGGGAACAACGCCTTGGGCGTTCTGTTCAGGGCCCTGCGCTTGGCACCCGCAACGTCAAGGTCTGACGCCGCCTTACAGATCCTGAAGCAACAGTTGCTGTTCTTCGACCAAATGCAGCTTTATGAACTCTACCGCCGATGCCACGTCCCGCGAGGCGATGGCATTGAAAAGCGTATTATAGCGCTTTTGATAGTCCTGCATCCGCTTGGGCGTCAGCGCACGACGGCGCAGCTTGTTGCGAAAGCTTTGACGATAGGTTTCAATCGCCAGACTATAGCAGGAGGCCAAAAGCGGGTTGCCCGTGCCCTCGGCAATCTGGGTGTAAAGCCGCTCTTCAAGCTCGATAAAGTCATCCACATTGGTTTGAACGGCCTCGATCTGCGACAGGGTATTGGACAGTTCGGTGATCATGCGGGGCGTCATGTTGATCACGGCCAGGCGCACGATCTCGGGTTCGAGAATACCGCGCACCACAAGGTGATTTAGCGGGCTGGTATCATCGGCCACGGTATTGGTCTCGCCAGTGCGCGGCGCGTTGGATTGGAATGTGACAAAGCTGCCAGAGCCGGCGCGCCGACGGATGACATCATGGGTTTCCAGAACATCAAGCGCCTCTCGCACCGTGTTGCGGGCAACGCCAAGTTCGGTGGCCAGGGTGCGTTCGGACGGCAGGCGCGCGTCCAGAGTGTATTCATCTGACTTGATCCGCGCGAACAGCGTATCAACAACGGTCTGCACCGTTGCGCCAATTGGCTGTTCAGAGACAATTCTGGCGGTCTTGTCAGCAATGGGCTTGTTCATCTTCACCTCGAGTCAGTGCACGTATCATAGTCGTTCTCACGTCTGGATTGCACCGAGCAAATTCCTGGCACCGAAGACTGGTGGATTTTTGGTCACCCGTCTCATTTGCCTGAAAATAGGGATAACCTTTGGAATAAAAAAGGGAAAACAAAGTATTGGTTCAAGAAAAAGGACCAAATTTAGACCAAAAATAAGAGATATGGTGAATTAAGGACCGATTTTCTTTGCAGAACCTAGAATGTCTGTTAGCGTTCGTAGCCAAAGAGGACCAATTTTCACTAACCGGTACTATTTTTCACTGAACCGGTACGCATTTAAGAATGGTCCTCAAGAGAATCGCCCAAAAAGATGGCGACAACATGGGAGAAGAAAAAATGCTATCCAAGATCGTAAAGTCGGGTTTGACGCGCCGAACCTTCCTGCAGTCGACAGCGGCGGCCGCGGCCGCAAGTTCATTGCCGCGCATGGCGCTTGCGCAGGACAAGGTTATCAAGATCGGCTTTCTGGCCCCTTTGACCGGTGCCGTTGCAGCCTGGGGTAAACCGGGCCTCGACGGGTGCGAAATCTGGGCCGAGCGGGTCAATGCCGCAGGCGGCATCAAGTTGAGCGACGGCAACTACATGGTCGAATTTGTCGGCTACGACAACGAATATGACCCCGCCAAAGCGCGCACCGGAGCAACGAAACTGATCCGCGAGGACGGTGTCAGCTTTATCATGATGTTGGGCGGCGATACCTGGCCGGGCGTACAGCCTGTGGCGGACAAGACCGGCATGCTGTTCTCAACCCTGCTTCCGTCGGATCTTTCGCCTGATACGACAACTTTGATCGCTCCGGCCGAAGTTCACCCGATCTATAACGTTACGGGTGTTGAATGGCTTGCCGAGAACAAACCAGAGCTGAAAACCGCCGTGATGTGCGCGCAGGATGACGCGCTTGGCCTGCCGTCCGTGGCGACCTATCTTGCCGCGTTCGAGGCGGCGGGCATCGAGATGCTGGATGAGCCCCTCCTGTTTGATCCCGCGACCACAGATTTCGCCCCAGTCGTGACCAAGCTGATTGCCGGAAATCCCGATATCGTATGTCTCGACACCTGCTATTCGGATTACGTGCATCCCATTGCCGAACAGCTGTTCCAGCAGGGATTCAAAGGTCAGATCATCAGTTGTACTGCGGATTTCTATGACCAGATGATTTCCAAAACCTCGGAAGAGTTCATGGAAGGTTTTGTCTTCCAGTTTCCTGATTTCGACGATCCGGCGCTGAATGCGGATAACATCAACTTTAGCGATCCCAACGGCTTTTACGCCGAGTTCAACAAGCGCTTCCCGGGTCAATGGGGCGCGGTAAGCTGGGAATACGCCTCGATCATGGATTTGTGGAAAGCGGCCGCCGAAAAGGCAGGATCAGCAGAACCCGACGCCGTGATCACCGCCATGAAGGACGGCCAGGGCAAACACGCCTTTGGTGACGCCGATTGGTGGGGTGAAGAGCTGTTCGGGATCAACAACGCGCTTGTCGGTGACTGGCCGGTTGTGGCGATTGAAGGCGGCAAGGCCACAATCAAGGAGTTCCGCAATATTCCGGCATGGTACGAAAAGCACGGCGACCTTCTTGTGAAGCACATGCAAGCCTATGATCAGATGTGGAATCAGCGCGGCTGATTTCTGCAACGGCGGCGCAGGTGTCTGTGCCGCCGCACTTTCTTGACATGAAGAGATTTAAACGATGCTGGACCTTCTCGCGCAGACCGGCCTGAATGCTGTGTACGCTGCTAGCTATATCTCGCTTATCGCCGTGGGCCTTGTGCTCATCTTCGGCGTTATGGGCGTGATCAACTTCGCCCATGGCGAGCTTTACATGGCGGGCGCCTATTCGGTCGTGCTGTTCTATTCCGATTTTGAGCTGCCGTTCATGATTGCCGTGGCGGCGGGGCTGTTGTTTGTCGGCTGTCTTGGTTTGCTGATGGAGCGGACGCTTTTCCGCCCGTTGAAGGACAACCCGCTTGGCGGCTTGGTGGCCTCGATCGGGTTCCTGATGATCATGCAGGCCCTGGCCAGCATGGGGTTCGGCGTGCGGATGGAGCATATTCCGCCGGTCACGCAGCATGTCATCGAATTCTCAGAGCGCGTGCGCCTGCCGATGGCCCGCCTGTTCGTGATCATCGCCGCAGTGGTCTTGCTCAGCGCGCTTTGGATATTCCTGAAAAAGACGCGATTTGGCTGGGCGCTCAGGGCTGCGGCGCAAGACCCGGAAGCGGCGGCGTTGCAGGGCATTTCAATCAACCAGACCGCGCGCATCGCGATGTTCATCGGCGCAGGGCTGGCAGGGATCGCCGGGGCCCTCACGGCACCCTTGGTGTCGGTCAACCCGCATATGGGCCATTCGGTCATCGTCACGGCCTTTATCGTGATCATCGTCGGTGGGGTCGGATCGTTGGAGGGGGCGGTCATTGCCTCGGTCGTCTATGCGATTGTGCATACCTTCGTGACCACCTTCTTTGACGGGGTGATCGCCGACATTACCGGGCTGAGCCTGATGTTGCTGGTGCTCATCGTCAAGCCGACGGGCCTGTTCGGGAGTGCTGATCGTGCGTAACTTTTTGATCTTTCTGGCCGGCGCCGCAGCCCTTCTTGCCTTGCCCCACGGCCTTAGCTTTTCGCAACAGGAAATTCTCGTTTTCCTGACGATCAATATCCTCTTGGTCTCGTCCTATCGGTTGCTGACCCTGACGGGTGAATGGTCGTTGGGGCATGTTGTGATCATGGGTGTCGGTGCCTATGCCTCGGCGCTTTTGTCCAAGAAGCTTGGGGTTTACGTGCCTGTCAGCATCTTGCTGGGCGGGATCATTTCGGCGCTGCTGGCGGTTGTTTTGTCGTTCCCGCTGTTTCGGATGAAGGGGTTCTATTTCCTTATCGGCAGCTTCGCCGCAGGTGAGATTATCCGTCTGCTGTGGAAACGGTTCCGCGATCCGTTTGGCGGCGCCAAAGGCATCAAGGGGATTGACCCGATGCCGGATTTTTCGATCGGCATCTATGATTTCGATTTCTTCGAGCCGGTCAGCTATTACTACCTTTCGGTGGTGGTTGTCGCCGCCTGCCTGTGGATCCTCTGGCGGATCGAGCGAAGCCCGGTCGGCCTGACATTTCATGCGGTCCACTGGCAGGATAAACTGGCCGAGGCCTCGGGTGTGAACCTGCGCGCTTATCGGACCCTTGCCTTTTCGATTGCCAGCGGCTTTGCCGGCATCAGCGGCGGCCTGCTTGCGCATTATATCGGGACGATCAACCCCAACAGCTTTGATGTCGAAGTCATGGTGTTTGTCCTGACGTGGGCCATCGTCGGCGGCACCAGCACGTTTTACGGGCCGATCCTCGGCTGTATCGTCCTGACGGTTCTGAACGAGATCGTGCTGCGCGAACTAGGGTTCGAACAGATGCGCCCGCTGATTTACGGCGCGATCATGATCCTGTCGATCCTGTTCATGCCCAAAGGACTTGAAAGCGTGGTGCAGAAGATATTCAGCCGGAGGGCCAAGCCATGACCCAGTTTCTTGAAGTTGACAATTTGACGATGCGCTTTGGCGGCCTGACGGCGGTTGACGGGCTGAGTTTCAAGGTGAACCACGGCGAAATCCATGGTCTAATCGGCCCCAACGGCGCGGGCAAGACAACGACGTTCAACATGATTTCCGGCTTTTACAAGCCAACCGAAGGCCAGGTAAGGCTTCGGGGCGAGGATATTTCTGGCCTCAAGATGCACGAAGTCGCGCGCCGTGGCGTGGTACGCACCTTTCAGCATTCGACACTCTTTGGCGAACTTTCAGTCTTGGACAACGCCCTCGTCGGCACCCATATGCTGTTTCGTCCCAACATCTTTGCCGCCATCATGGGATGGGACAAAGAGGATCGCAAAGGCGCCGAGGCCCGCGCGCTTGAGGCGCTTGAATTCTTTGGGTTGTTGCACCTGAAGGACGATCTTGCCGGCGACCTGAGCCATGGCCATCAACGCGCCCTTGGCATGGCCGTCGCCTATGCCAGCCACCCTGACGTGATGCTTCTGGATGAACCGTTCACCGGCATGAACCCCGAAGAGACCCGCCAGATGATGGGTTTGATGCGCAAGCTGCGTGATGATGGCATTACGATCTTGCTTGTCGAACATGACATGCAGGCGATCATGGGTCTTTGTGACACGATCACCTGCATGAGCTTTGGCAAGTTCCTCGCCGAAGGCGGGCCCGAAGAAATTCGCCATCATCCTGCCGTGATCGAAGCCTATCTTGGGGGTGCGCGCCATGTTGCTTGAGATGAAGGATGTTTCGGTCAGCTATGGCAAAGTATCCGCCGTGCGAAACCTGTCCCTGAACGTGCCCGAAGGCGGGATTGTCACGATCATCGGCGGCAATGGTGCGGGCAAGACAAGCACCCTGCGCGCGATGTCGGGCATGGTGCCGCTGGTCGGCGGCGAGATCTTGTTCAGGGGCGAGCGCATCGACGGTCTGACCTCGGACAAGATCGTTGCAAAGGGCATCGCGCATGTCCCCGAGGGGCGGCGCATTTTCCCGGATATGACCGTCGAGGAAAACCTGCGCACCGGCGCCTTTCTGCGTCGCGATAATGATGCCGTCGAGAACGACCTGGAATCGGTGTTCACGCGCTTTCCGCGCCTCAAGGAACGCCGCCGCCAGATGGCCAAGACCATGTCGGGTGGCGAACAACAGATGCTGGCGATTGGCCGGGCCCTGATGAGCGCGCCCAAGCTGTTGTTGATGGACGAGCCGTCAATGGGGCTTGCCCCGGTGATCGTCGAGGAAATCGCTGTCATCATCGAAGAGATCAACGCCCAGGGCCTATCGGTGGTTCTGGTCGAACAAAACGCCGAACTGGCGCTTGAACTGGCCGATCACGCCTATGTTCTTGAGACAGGCAACCTTGCACTGGAGGGACCAGCAGATGAGTTACACGGAAATGAACATGTTCGTGCCGCGTATCTGGGGATTTGACCTAGGCTCGACACAGGCAAAGGTCGCCCGCCAGGCTGGCTGGAGCCGCGCCGATATCCTTTGGGAAGGGTTGATGGAGGCCGCGAATGACGCCTGGGCCAAAGGCGACCGGAAAACGGCGGCAAAGACCTTTCGGCGCGCCTTTTGGGTGGCAAAGCTTGCCTTCGCGCGTAGTGATTTGCGCCATGCCACGGTCCAGTTGAACCTTGGTATTCTGGCTCTGAAAACTGGGCAGGGCGCCAAGGCACATGGCCATTTCAAAAGGGCCGCCAAGCATTGGGATACCCATGCCGAGGCAAATATCGCCGCGATGACCATTGCGCCGCGCGCACGCAGTTCCCTGTTTCACCTTCGGATGGAAGCCTTGCACCGGGACACGTATCACGACAATTTCCGGGCGCGCGTCGGCAAGATAGCGGCCGAAATTCGATCTGCCATCGACAACCTTCAGAACGATCAGGCCGCTGGTTGCCGTCTTTATGCGCGTTGGCTTGGCGAGCGCCCGACCGTCTATGATGACACCCGCAAGGTTCTTGGCGCCTGTCTCTTGGTGGTTGATCCCTAGATTGGGGCCACCCGCAGCACTAGCCTTTGCGAGCGCCGATGTCTTCCCAGTCGGGGACGTCATTGACCAGTATCGTCGCGATCCGCGTGAACACCGCGCGAAGCTTGTCGATATGCGGACCGCTGTGGCCCTCGTCATCCAGCGCCTTGTTCATGCAAACCATCCAGTTGTCGGCATCAACCTGGCGGATCGGCACATGGGCGTGCATAAGCTTCACATCCATATGGCCGTGCTTTTCCATGTAATAGCGCCGACCACCAAGGAACCCTGAGAGGAAATTGAACTGTTCAATCCGCGCGTGATCAATGCCATGGCCGCGCCCGTGCAGCCGACGCAGGTTTGACCCCTCGGGCAGCGTCTCGACCAGATCATAAAAGGTCTCGACCAAAGCGCGCAGGCGCTCTTCTCCTCCAAGGTCTTCAAGGGCGCTCATAGCTCATTCCTCGTCTGGTCTTATAGCCGGACACCCCCCGCGTCGGTGTTGCCCGGCAAGGGCAAAGGCTGGGTCAAACCTGATCATGATCGCGGGCGTTCCTTTTTCGGATCATAGGCCGCAAGGTTTTCGGCAATCTTTGCCGGGATACGCTTTTGGTGGCCGTCAAGTTTGCCAATCTCAAGCTCGGTCCCGGCATCGGCATGCGCCACATCGACCCGCGCAAGGGCGATGTTCTTGCCCAAAAGCGGCGAGCGCATGGCCGAAGTCACCTCGCCCACCTGCGCCCGGCCTACATGTACACAATCGCCATGGCCCACATCGACATTGCTGTCGATTTCAAGGCCGACCATCTTGCGCATCGGGTTTTCCTTGCGCCGGATCAGCGCGTCACGGCCCATGAAATCATCGGTTTTGGATTTCAGCGGCACGGTAAACCCGATGCCCGCCTCAAACGGATCGGTCTGGTCTGAAAAATCATAGCCGGCAAAGATCAAACCGGCCTCGATGCGCACCATATCAAGCGCCTCAAGGCCCATCGGTTTGATCCCATGCGCCTGTCCCGCCTCCCAGATCGCATCGAAGATCTCGGCGCAATCCTTGGGGTGGCACATCACCTCATAGCCAAGCTCGCCGGTGTATCCCGTGCGGCTTAACACAAACGGGGTTCCCGCCTCGTTGTGAAGCCGCGCCGGGGTGAACCGGAACCATCCAAGCTGATCAAATTCTGGATTATGCGGCGCTGTCCAGACAAGCTTGCGCAGCAGATCGCGGCTTTCGGGGCCCTGCACCGCGACATTGTGCAACTGGTCGGTCGAGGCGCGGATCAGAACCTTTAGCCCAAGTTTCGCGGCCATCTCGCGGAGCCATTCACCGCCGTAATCCGACCCGCCAATCCAGCGAAAGTTGTCACGCGCCAGCCGGAACACCGTTCCGTCGTCAACCATTCCGCCGTGTTCATAACACATCGCGGTATAGACAACGCCGCCCGCTGCCAGCGTCTTCATATTGCGGGTAAAGGCATATTGGCACAGCGCCTCGGCGTCCGGCCCGGTGATCTCGAACTTGCGCAGGGGCGACAGATCGAGAATCACGCATTTCTCGCGACAGGCGTGGTATTCCTCGATCGGCCCTGCGGCGGCAAAACAATTTGCCAGCCAATAGCCGTTATACTCGATGAAATTCCGCGTGTGCTTGGCAAAGCTGTCGTGAAAACCGGTCTGCTTTGTCATTTTCGGCTCCGAATCTGGGGTGGTGCGCGTCGCGATCGACCGCTGAAAGGTTTCTTTGCCGCTATAGGTGCGGATGTGAATGTCGGTCGGGTTCCAGCCGTTTGCGGGCGTGGTGTCATCCGGGCAGGCCGAGCTGACGCAGACGATATCGGTCAGCGCGCGCAGCAGAACGTAATCACCGGGGCGCGACCAAGGCTCATCAGCATACATGACGCCGTGATCGTCGATGGCGGTGTTGAAGAAAAAGTTGATCGCCATCCAGCCGGGCCGCCCGGTGACGTTAAAGGCCGACAGCGCCGTGTTGAAGTTGTCCGAACAGTTCACATGCCCCGGATAGCCGATATCGTCGTAATATTTCGCAGCACAGGCTAGGGCAAAGGCATCATGGCGCCCGCAGGTGTCCTGCACGACTTCGACCAGCGGAAGCATTTCCTGATCATAGTATTTCGCGTGCAGGCCGGGCATCGGATAGGCGTGGCCCATCAAGGTGCGCGTGGTGGTCACATCAAGGGCATGTTCGATGCCCTTGTCCAGTTTGCGCGCGGAAAAGCATTCAAAATCAGTGCATTGCCGTCCATCCACGTCAATGATCTGGATATAGTCCCCGGCTTTGACAAAATACGCCTCGGCGGTTTGGGTGTGCACCCGGATATCCGCGAGCGGGTCTGCAAGCGGGTCGGGCAACTCAAACCGCACGTGGCTTTTGAGAACCGCGCGCTTCACCATCACGGTCAGCGGGGTCGCGGTATTCTGGGCTTCAAGATCCATCACGCCACCGGGGGCGGCAATGATCACGGCGCCATCGCGCAGGGCCGTGAACTGTGCCTGCGTTCCGGCAGGTGTCGTTGCCTCAAACAGATGCACCGCCGACGCCTGTGCAAGGTCAATGCCGCGCGCATCAAGCCCCATGCGCAGCCCGCGCAGGGATTGATTATCGCCAGCCAATAGCGCCTTCAACCCGCTCGCGTCACCCTGGGCCATTGCGCCGATAATGCCCGCATCAATCCTTCCCTTGGGGTCACTGACCACAACCTCGCAGTGCTGTCCGCCCTCATCGTTGATGATGCTGATCTGATCGCCGGTTTCAACCGGGATAAGCGCGGCACCCTGCGCCGCGACGGTATACCGCTCGGTCCCCGGCGGCAGCGAGAACACCTGCGGCTGGATAATTCTGCTGGGCTTTGGCGGGCCCGGCTGCACCCTGGGATATTGGTCTAGCATTGCATTCCTCCACACTCCGGGATGTTGCATGAGCGGCATAAATATTTATTGATAAGAATACAGATGCGAGCGGCCACAGCAAACAAAATCGGACAATAAGACCCTTATGGGTATTGTCTCGCCAACAAGCGCCGAATGCAAATGGAGTTGAAGGGGGCAGGTAAGATGATTCTTCGGCCGCATGCCGCATGCCGCATGCCGCAAGCTGACCAAACGTGCCAGAGGCGCCGTGTTGGCGCCTCTAAAGGTTCAACGTAGCCGCGGCTTAAACCAGCCGATCACCCGGTTCTTTGCCCGCAAAAAACGCATCAAGATTGTCGAGAGCCCGAAATCCCATGGCGTCGCGCGTGGCGCGGGTGGCGCTGCCGATATGGGGCAGCATGAAGATGTTGTCATGGCTCGCAAAGGCCGGATTGCCGCCGGGTTCAACCTCAAAGCAATCAAGCCCTGCGGAGGCGATATGACCGGAATCGAGCGCATCCAAAAGCGCGGCTTCGTCGATCAAAGCGCCGCGTGCGGTATTGACGATCACTGCCCCCTCGGGCAAGCGCGCCAGCCGTTCCGCATTCAGGAATTTCCGCGTTTCAGGCGTCGCCGGGCAATGAAGCGACAGGAAATCAGAGACCTCAAGCAGGCTATCGACATCGGCGTGAAAGATGGCCCCTGCTTCATCCTCGGGCGAAAGACGCGAGCGGTTGTGGTAATGGATTTCCATGTCGAACCCACGTGCCTTGCGCGCGAACGCCCGGCCGACGCGGCCCATTCCGACAATCCCGATGCGCGCGCCGGTGACCTGTTTGCCGACCATGAAGGACGGTGACCAGCTATCCCATGCGCCGGTGCGCACGATCCGGTCCCCGGCCACCGCATGGCGCGCGGCGCCAAGCATCAACAGCATGGCAATCTCGGCGGTGGCATCCGATAGAACATCCGGCGTGTTGGTCACCACCACACCATGCGATTTAAGCGCGGGTAGGTCGCAGTGATCAACCCCGACCGAATGATTGGCGACGATTCGCAGGCGCGGATCAAGCTTGGCCACGACCTCGGCGCTGAAATGCTCGGAATGACAGGGGATCATGCCATCAACACGGCCGCTCATCGCAATGATATCCTCGGCACTGCCGGGGGTGTCATCCTCGTTTACGATGACCTCGTAGTCGCGGCGCGCACGCGCCAGCGTCGCATCGGAAAGACGGCGCGGAATCCAGATAACGGGCTTGTCCGACATATTAGCTTTTGTTCTTGCTGGATGTCAGGAAGTCATAGGCAGCAAGACAAACCGTAAAGATGGTCACCACCCAGAGGTCAAACTCGCCGATCTTGCTGGCCAGGATGTAAAGAAATCCTGCGAAAACCGCAAAAGCGAAGAGGGCAAGGAATCTGTTCATGTGTCTGTCCTTTCGTTAAGCGCCGGCATCGGTAAGCCAGCCTTGGAACCAGTTTGCATTACGTAAAAGCCGCGCATCATTGCCACGCGCCGCGACCAGTTGAACCCCCATGGGAAGACCATTTTCGGCCGTAAACGCGGGGATCGTGATCGCGGGCGCGCCCACGAATGTCCAAAGCCCGTTGAAAAGCGCGCTTCCGGTGAACTCAAGCCCCTCGGGCGCGGTGCCCATGGCGGCGGGGCAGATGATCGCATCGCAGCGATCAAAAATCTCATCAAGACCGGCATAAAGCACATCGCCCCAATCAAGCGCCGCGAGATAATCGCGCGCCAGAATGGCATTGCCTTTGCTGAGTGCCTCAAGGGTGAGCGGGCCAAGACGGTCAGAGCCTTTTTTGCCATAGCTATAATAATAGCGCGCCATTTCGGCAAAGTTCACCCGCTCGCGCAGCATGGCGGCATCGCCAAAGGGGGCCGGCAGGTCAACCTCGAACATCCGATCCCCAAGCGCCTCGGCCAATTCGGCAAAGGCGGCGTGAAGTTGCGGGTCGGCATCGTCCCAACCGGGGGGCTTCACAAAGGCAAAGATCGGTTTGATCGGCGGTTCCGATCTGGCGATGTCTAGCAAGGCTGGCGTCGGTTCGGGGCGGGTGGCTGAATCGGCCTCGTCATAGCCAAACAGCACCTCGGCGATCAGGGCGGCATCGGCGGGGGTACGTGCGAAAACGCCGACCGTGTCGAGCGTTGGCGACTGCATCAGAACGCCGGTGCGCGGGATCGCGCCAAAGCTTGGCTTGAACCCGGTGATGCCGCAATAAGATGCCGGTCGAATGACCGAGCCGCCGGTTTGCGTGCCAACCGCCAGCGGCACCATGCCATCGGCGACCGCCGCAGCAGACCCCGAAGACGAGCCGCCCGGTGTATGCGCAAGGTTATGCGGGTTGCAGGTCGGTCCGGCCTGCATAAAGGCAAGCTCGGTGGTGACCGTCTTGCCCATGATGATCGCGCCGGCCGTCTTTAGTTTCTCGACGATAGCGGCGTCTTTGATCGGCACCCGGCCTCTATCAAGCTCACAGCCGTTTTCGGTCGGGATCTTGGCGGTGTCGATGATGTCTTTCAACGCCACCGGCAACCCGTGCAGCGGGCCGATGGCGCGCCCGGTCTGGCGGTGGATATCCAGTTGGCGCGCCTGGTGGCGGGCAAATTCCGGGTCAAACCACGCCCAGGCGTGAACCTCGGGTTCGCGGGCCTCGATCCGTTCGATCGAGGCCTCGACCACCTCCAGCGCAGTAAGCGCGCCGGTCGCCAGACGCTCGCGAAGGGTGCAAGCGTCCAGCATCAGGATATCGGCCTTATTTGCCATACATCAGCTCCGGCAGATAAAAGACGATCTGCGGGAAGATGTACATCATCGCCATGGCTATGAAGACACAGACCAGGAAGGGCATAACCCCCCGAAAGATCTGGGTCAGCTTGATTTCCGGTGGCGCGATGCCTTTCAGATAGTAAGCCGACATTGCCATTGGTGGCGTTAGAAAGCTGGTCTGAAGGTTAAGCGCGACCAGAATGCCAAAGAACAGCGGGTCGATCTGAAAGAACGCCAGCAGCGGCAGGAAGATCGGCACGAAGATGATGATGATCTCGGACCATTCCAGCGGCCAGCCCAGAAGGAAGATGATCAGCTGCGCAAGCAGCAGGAACATCAGCGGGCTAAGGTTCAGACCCTGAACGAAATCAGAAATCAGATGTTCGCCACCGAGGTAAGAGAACACCGCCGAGAAGGTGTAAGAGCCAACAAAAAGCCAGCACACCATCGCGGTGGTCCGCACGGTCAGGTAGACGCTTTCGCGCATCCTCTGCCATGTCATCGCACGATAGACAAAGGCAAGGAAGATCCCGCCCAATGCACCGATCGAGGCCGCCTCGCTTGGGGTGGCAAGACCAAACAGGATCGAGCCAAGCACAGCAAGGATAAGAAAGGCCAGCGGTACAAGCGATGTCAGGATCAGCAGGAACAGCTTACCCTTCGGCACGTCCGGCACTTCTTCGGCGGTCGGGCGCGGCGCGACCGAGGGCTGAAGGATGGAGCGGCCGATGACGTAGACAAGATAAAGCGTCACCAGCGTCAGGCCCGGCAAAAGCGCAGCCGCGTAAAGACGGACAATCGACACGTTCGAGGCCGCCGCATAGACGATAAGCATGATCGACGGCGGGATAAGGATACCAAGCGTACCACCCGCACAGATAATGCCGCTGGCGAATGACGGATCATAGCGCGCCTTGAGCATCGCCGGCAGAGCCAGCAGACCCATCAGGGTCACAACCGCGCCCACAATGCCCGTCGCGGTGGCGAACAGCGCACAGGTGATGAGCGCCGCAACACCCATCGAGCCGGGCATGTTCTTGGCCGCGATATTCAGCGTCGAAAACAGCCGGTCAACGATATTGGCGCGCTCGACGATATAACCCATGAACAGGAACAGCGGAACGGCGGTCAGAACCTCATTCGACATGACCGTGAACGTCTGGTTCACGAACAAATCGAATATTCGGTTATTGAATAACCCCTCTATCCAGAGGCCTGTGGAATCAAGCCAGCCGGTATCGTCGGCCATCCGGTCAAAGCTGCGCCACATACGGCGCGCGTCAAAATAGGCGTAATAGCCAAAGCCGATGCCCATGGCCATCAGCGTAAAGGCAATTGGAAAGCCCAGAAACACGAAGATGATGAACAGGCCCAGCATCATCAGGGCGATTTGGGGATCGGTCATGGATGTGCATCCTTCTCGGCCTCTGAGGCCTTTTGCATCAGCAGGTCTTCGGTCTCAAAGACGTCTTCATCGGCGGGAAGCCATTCATTGGTGCGCATGCAGTGAATGCAGCGGCAAACCTGGGCGATGCCCTGAATGAACAGCAAAAGACCGGCGACAACGATCACGGTCTTGAATTGATAGATCGGCACGCCAGCAGGGCTGTTGACCGAGACCTCGCCATAAGACCAGGACCGCGCGGCGTATTTCCATCCTGCGAGAACCAGTGCGATCACGCCGGGAAAGAAGAAGATGATGTAGAGCACGAAATCGATCTTCGCCTGATTGCGCGGCTGCCAAAGACGATACAGAAAGTCGCCCCGGACATGCCCGCCCCGTGAAAGGGTATAGGCCCCACCCATCATGAACAGCGTGCCATACATGATGAACGATACGTCAAGCGCCCAGGCCGTCGGATTGTTAAAGATATAGCGGACGACAACTTCGTATCCGGTGCCAACGGCCATCAGGACGATGAGCCAGGCAAAGGATTTGCCAAACCAGGCCGACAGGTCGTCGGCAAAACGTATGAAACTAATCATACGAGCCCCCTTTCAGTTGAAAAGCGGCCCCGGCGTATGTGTCGCCGGGGCCTGTATCAAGTCAGATTTTACTCTGAGATCACATTTTGAGTTTACCGGGGAAGTAGTGGTTATACGCAAGCGCATAATCCGGCGCGTTCATGATCTCGTAGTAGGTGACTTGCTCGACCCAGGCGCGCTGGCTGTCGAGGGTCTTTTTCATGAACGGATCTTCTTCAAGCTGCGGGATCAGTTCGTCCCAGGCCTTGAGCTGACCGGCAAGAATGTTTTCCGAGGTACGGTGCACGTTTACACCGGCCTCTTCCTGCAGCCACTTGAGGTCCGAAGAATAGCGACGCATCGCCTTGGCGGTGTTCGCTGTCGAAGCCGCTTCAACGCCGTATTTGAGGATCGCGGCCAGATCGGGGCCGATATCTTCCATCGTCAGGCGGTTGAACAGGAATTCAAAGCTTTCCGACGCCTGGTGATAGGACGACAGATAATAGTTTTTGGCAACGTCATGCGCGCCAAAGTCTTTATCCGACGACGGGTTGTTGAATTCGAACGCGTCGATCACGCCACGCTCCATCGCGGGAACGATTTCGCCGCCCGGAAGCTGAGCAACGGACATGCCCATCGACTGCAGAAGGTCAGCCGCCAGACCAACGGTCCGGTACTTGAAGCCGTTCAGGTCGTCGACGGTGTTCACTTCTTCTTTGAACCAGCCAAAGGGCTGAGCGAACATCGGGAAGCCCATGTAGCCGTCAACGTCCATCCCGAGGATGTCCTGTGTCAGCTCGTCATAAAGGGCCTTACCGCCACCTTCATAGAACCATGACAGCATTGTCGTGGCGGAACCGCCGAAGACAGGGCCGGTGCCAAAGAGCGACGCCGCTTTGTTCTTGCCGTACCAGTAGACCGGCACAGAGTGCGCCATGTCCAGAACACCGTCGTTCACCGCGTCCAGAACCTGGAACGCCGCAACAACCGCGCCTGCGGGCAGAACATCGATTTTCAAACGGCCGCCGGACATTGCTTCGACGCGATCGGCATAATCCTGTGCGAATTCTTGCCAGATGTTGCCCGCACCCCAGGATGTTTGCATTTTGAGAACGATCGGCGCTTGCGCCAATACTGCCGGTGCTGCCAGCGTGCCTGCTGCAGCGGTCCCGGCAAAGGCCGCGCGCTGCAAAAACGAGCGCCGGTCCAATTTTGCCTTATCTGTCATGGTTTCCTCCCATTACATTCCTTTGCGAATAATCGCATTTTTGATGGCGAACCTTACGAACCGCAAAAGCGATTCGACGTCAGGCGGTCCACCACACCCGCGCGATGTTACTGGTTATGGGATCAAAGACAAGCGTTCTGGTAAGAATATTTGACCAAATTGGCGTTTTTTTGCGCAACTGTCGAAATTAGCCGCCAAAAAAAGCCCTAAATCAAGGAAAAACCGTCATTTGGGCGGGGAATATAAAGATATTGGGATTTCATCCTTGCGGTCGCATCCGGCGCCTGGCGCCCCGGATTCATCCCCACACAAACCTCTTAAAAAACCAAAGGCACCACAACCGTGGCGCCTTGATCCGAACCGCGTCCGGTGAATTGGTGCCCAGGAGAAGTAGTTCAGCTCCTCCTACAGGCACCGCTTCAGCTGGCAACTCCAGCAAAACAAGGATTATCCGAGGTGGTGAGCTGCAGTCAACAGGAACCAAATGGTCTACGCTCTGGTCTACGGTATGGCTGAGGCGCTGGGAGGACTCTCAGGCTTCGGTTGCCCCTGCTGAGGCGTGTGGGCTTGTGGGAGGGGATAGCAAGCGTCACGCGCCAGCTCACAGCATCTGATGAAGCTTCTTGTTTTACAGTCGCGGTAGGGGCTAGGGGGGTAACGCGAACGCCCTACATATTAGTAAGGCGCTCACATTTCTTTGGTCTAAACATCAGCGATTTAGCTCGCACCTGCAACGGGACCGAAGGGCATAGGCTTCCTAGCAAATGCGTTGCGGTGATGGCGGTTACCCACGGTGACCTCTTCGACCCCCAGAGCCTCCAGTCCAGCTTTGAAGTCCTCGTGGTGGCGGATGCGATTGCGGAAGTTGGAAGCGTTGGTGATCTCGAGTTCTGACTGTAGCTTTGTGAACAACAAGACCTCATCGGGGCAATCCTTGAAGTGCATCTCGACGAAGAGAAGCGCTTGCTGGACCTTTCCCTTTGGCTTCTTCTCGGTAGGCAGCCATGTGCTGACGGTGCAGCCGGGGAACACTTCGGTGAGGAAAGCACGGATGCCAGAGCGCTTCGGGGCGATGATGTAAGCGTTGCAGGGGGAGCAATCGGAGCCATTGCCCTGTCTGACCGCTGAACGGCACAGGGCCTGCAGGATGTGGTGCATGTGTTCACCTGCCTGCATGTCGTCGACGAGGGCCTTGGGGACGTCATGGTCGTTTGGGATGCCGCTGTAGTGCCTCGCCTTCATCTCATAATCCGTTTCCGGATGGTTGTTCATGCCAGCCAAGATGACGTTCTGGATATGCCGGAATTTATTCGTTCCCTGATGCTTGCCCCAGTTGAGGAAGTGGACACGGCTTGGGTCTGAACTGAGCAGTCCCATCACCTGATCCGGGATCGCCCCACCGTTGACGCCCTTATGATAGATGACCAGCCATTCTTCATCAGGCTTACTGTCGATCTTTATGGCGACTTCACGAGCCAGAGCGTTACCGTTCTGCGTCCATGTGGTTTTACCTGAACCCTTGTCCATGACATGGACGGTGAGGTTACGATAGCTCCTGACCGCTGAAGGCAATCTGACCAAGTTACCTTTATGCTTTTCCCATTGGCTGTAGGTCGAACGAACACGGCCTGAGGCGTCGAGGATCACAACCGGGGCAAAGTCGTCTGGTATTGCGTCTCGGCTGTCGAGCGCAGTGATGACCTTGGTAGCGTTGTGGGGCCTGCGCAGGAGAACACATCGTCCTGACAAGGCATACAGGCCCTCGAGGTAGGAAGCTTGTCGCTGCTCCAGACCCTGCCGAGCTGACCGTAAGGCGATCCCTGTGGCGTCTTCGACATCAGGCCAGTCGTAGGTTCCGCTACCATCCGATGCTTTAAGCGCCAGTTCCAGCTCTTCAACCATCTGTGCCAATGCCGGATGCGATAGCCGCAGAGGCTCACGCAGGGCAGCAAGCTGGTCCGTGTTGAGAGAGACCACCTCGCCGGGCAGCATCGCCTCATCCCATATCCGGACAGCGCGAACCTCGCCTAGATAGTGGAAAACCTCAACGTCACTGAAGCGATGACCACGACAACGGCTCATGACCATGGAGTGCGTAGTGAACAAGACACGAGCTTCGCTGGGCAGGGTGGAACTCAGCCGATTGGCCTCATCGTCCGACGTCAGGACTGCGTAGTCAGCCTCATCAAGACCCATCTCCTCAACCAGCCGAGCTATCTCCTCCAGCCGCGAGAAGCAGAGCAATACAGCCACGCCTTCATGCTGTTCAGACCCCAGGAGTTCAGTGACAAAGCGGATCAGCGTCGTGGTCTTACCCACACCGGGATCAAGGCTTGATAGGTAGAAGCAGGGATCAGCTGACCCATCAGCTATAGCTTTCATCGTAGCGACCAGTTCACGCAGGGCTATAGCGGTATCCTGATGGAGCAGACCACCACCACGCTGCTTCAATACAGCAAACAAGGATGAGGTCGTCGCGTCAGCCAAGTCGCCTGAGCGGTTGCTAGTACAATGTCTATAAAGAGGTCTTAATGGTGTTTGTACCACCGAGACGGACTCATGCCGCAAAGCACAGGCCGACCCGATGGCTAAAGCAGATGCTTGTGCCATGAGCTTGTCCTTGATGTCGTTTATGGAGGAGGTGGATGTGAGGAGGGTCGCTACAACTCAGCCAGCTGTAGCTCGGGCTGAAGCGATAGCCTTAAGTTCAGCTAAACGCTCTAATGGTGTCACCTAATTATTGACTGAACCCAATTGCCCCCATCGATAAACAACAATCCCCATTGCATCACTGTGGTCTGTTTTTACCCTGTGATCTATTGCAGTGGCCGACAGGACAATTGTGTGACGAGGTTTTCCAGCTTTATTGCGTCAATCCAACGAGATGGAAATGATGGCAGAGCCTTCGAGCTGTTCGTCAAGTGGTTCCTGCAGAATGACCCAGAATGGTCAACACAGGTTAAGAGTGTCTGGCTTTGGAACGATTGGCCTGAAAAGTGGGGACCCGATACCGGCATCAACTTGGTCTTTGAGCATAAGAACGGAGACATCTGGGCTGTTCAGGCCAAATGCTATGACAGCAAATACCCCGTTTCCAAGAAGGACATGGATACATTCCTGAGTGAGAGCAATCGCTCAATTATCAATAAGCGACTGCTTGTAACCTCGACTGACTTAATGAGTGCAAATGCCATCCGCACCTGCAAACATCAGGAAAAACCAGTTGTACGGTTTATGCTAAGTGACTTTGAGATCGCTGAGGTTGATTATAGGGCCACAGATTTCTGGGGTGAAACTGGGGGGCGCGGAGGGGGCTGGGTGGCAGCCAAACAATGCATGCCCTGGGCTCAAGATCACATAAACGCGAATGGAAGACGCTGACTTCGAACCAATCCGACAATGGCGTCTGTTGGGCTCTGGACCTATAAAATCAAAAAACTGATGAATAGCGGCAAAGCGAACGTTGGCGCATCCCGCAGCGAACGACCGCGCTGAGCCGATTCTGTGGAAAAACAACGTGTTGCTGTTGCAGAAAGTGTGGTTCTGAACAGAGCGCGAGCGCCTTTTCTATCAGGCTTTGCGCGTTTGCTGCGGTGCAGGAAGGATCTTGGCCAGTTTGCGGAGG
>NZ_FWFJ01000093.1 GCF_900172365.1 Roseovarius gaetbuli | reverse complement strand
GGATCGCCTCAAGCGCAACACGGGCTTTGAATTCGGGTGAATGGTTTTTGCGTTTCTTCATACCGGATCACTTCTTTCGTCATGCGATCCACCTTAACAACTGATCCGAAATTTCGCGACCACCTCTGACGGCATGGCGAAACGCTTCGACAATTCCATCGCGGGCTTTCGCGCTGTGATCAGATGGTTGGGTATATCATTATCAACGTTGATAGGTTGCGTGGCCCCGTTGAACTCATCTCCGAACGCATCCTGGAAATGAAAGAACCTTAAGACTGATTGCAAGGGTTCTCTTTGACTGGGATCAAGTGCTGTATAGACAAACGTGCTTTCTGTCCAAGTTCATTGGGATCCGGCAGGTTATGTCGATTGGGCCAGTAAAAGCTTGCGCGTCGACGTTGGGGGCAGATTCTACGGAAAAATCAGTGTTTTATGGTGCTGTGAGGGAGGATTGAACTCCCGACCTCGTCATTACCAATGACGCGCTCTACCACTGAGCTACCACAGCCTATAAAACCTAGGGCTTTAGAATATACGCCCTATTAATACCCTACTAATAATTTCCGCGTCCTGCTAACTCAATGTTCAAACACACCAATTTGGAATGGACCCACCCATTACCAATGACGCGCTCTACCACTGAGCTACAGCAGCACTCTGTGGCGCGCTGATTAGCCCCTAATTGCGTGTGGTGCAAGGGGTAACTGGACGGTTTTTCATTGCTGCTGTAAAGAAGCGGTATGAGCAAAAAACAATCCCCAAAAATCGGCGCCAAACAAGGCCAGAACCGCGAAGACAGGTTAAAATCGGCATTGAAGGCCAATCTTGCGCGGCGTAAGGCCCAGATGCGCGCCCGCACCGATGACAAGCCGGGCGAGCCGGTGACCGGGAACGAGGACAAAGGGTAGAGCAGATGGATTCGATTATCGTTACGGGCAATGGCCCGCTCAAGGGGCAGATCCCGATCGCGGGGGCCAAGAATGCCTGTCTGACGCTTATGCCGGCCACGCTTTTGAGCGAAGAGCCACTGACCCTGACCAATGCGCCGCGCCTGTCGGACATCAAGACGATGACCACCCTTCTGCAATCGCTCGGCGCCGAGGTGTCGCAATTGCAGGATGGTCAGGTTCTGGTGATGTCGAGCCATGCGTTGGACAATCACGTCGCCGATTATGACATCGTGCGCAAGATGCGCGCCTCGATCCTTGTGCTCGGGCCAATGCTTGCGCGCGACGGCCATGCGGTTGTGTCGCTGCCGGGGGGCTGTGCGATTGGCGCGCGGCCTGTCGATCTTCACCTCAAGGCGCTTGAGGCGATGGGCGCAGAGCTTGAACTGAAAGACGGTTACGTGCATGCGCGCGCGCCCGGCGGGTTGCGCGGCGGCGTGGTCGATTTTCCGATCGTGTCGGTCGGGGCGACTGAGAACGCCCTCATGGCGGCGACGCTGGCCAAGGGCACGACCGTGCTCAAGAACGCCGCGCGCGAGCCCGAGATCGTTGACCTTGCCCAATGCCTGCGCCGCATGGGCGCGCAGATCGAGGGCGAAGGCACGCATACCATCACCATTCAGGGCGTTGACCGCCTTGGCGGGGCCACCCATCCGGTGGTCACCGACCGGATCGAGCTTGGCACCTATATGCTGGCGCCTGCGATCTGCGGTGGCGAAGTCGAGCTTTTGGGCGGGCGGATCGACCTTGTCGGTGCGTTCTGCGAAAAGCTGGATGCGGCGGGCGTAAGTGTCGAGGAAACCGCGAAGGGCCTCAAGGTCAGCCGCCAGAACGGTCGCGTGCGTGCGGTCGATGTGGTGACCGAACCCTTCCCCGGCTTTCCCACCGACCTTCAGGCACAGATGATGGCGCTTATGTGTACCGCCGAGGGCACATCGGTGCTTGAAGAGCGCATCTTTGAGAACCGCTTTATGCACGCGCCGGAACTGATCCGGATGGGCGCCAATATCGAGGTGCATGGCGGTGTTGCCACGGTGACCGGTGTTGACCGCCTCAAGGGGGCACCGGTGATGGCGACCGATCTGCGCGCCAGCGTTTCGCTTATCCTGGCGGGTCTTGCGGCAGAGGGGGAAACCATCGTCAATCGCGTTTACCACCTTGATCGCGGGTACGAGCATGTCGTGCGCAAGCTTGAAGGCGTCGGCGCGAAAATCGAACGGGTGTCGGACAGATGACCGAAGACGCAAAATTCGAGGATGGCCGCGAAGCGCCGCTGAACCTTGGGGCGTTTGATCTTGATGACCTCAAGGTGATCTCGACGCTGGCGCAAGACGCGGTGTTTCCGATCACCGAGATGACATGGCGCGCCGGTGAGCGGCGTTTCGCCCTGCTGATCAACCGGTTCCGCTGGGAAGATGCCGGTCAAACACGCCACGCGCCCGAGCGGGTGCAATCGCTCTTGGTGATCGACAATGTGTTGCGCATCGCCAGCCAGGGCATCGACCGCACGGACCACGATACCATCCTGTCGCTTCTGTCGATCACGTTTGAACCCGGCGAAGAAGGCGCGGGCCATATCCTGTTGACGCTTGCCGGCGACGGCGCGATCCGGCTTGAGATCGAGGCGCTTGAGGTCACGCTCAAGGATGTCACCCGCCCCTACCGCGCGCCCTCGGGCAAGGCACCGGCGCACGGCTGAACGCCCTGCACCCCGCCACAGATCACGTGGAGGGGTGTAAAGCCATTCATCAATGTCGTCGGATCACCGCGTCACTTTTGAATCGATTCCAGATAATAGGCAATCGACAGGACACGCCCGCGAATGATCGGTTCGGCCCCATAGGGCCCCGCATTCGGGATATCCTTGGCAAAGCGGTCGCCCCAGACAGGCATGGGATATCCGTGGCCACGGGTGCCCTGACGCCCATCAATCGAGTGGATGACATCGAGCATCGGAAAGTTGCCGTCATTGGCCGCCGACAAGCCGGTCAACGCAGGCACCGGCACGGTCATCAACTCGGCCAACGGTCCGTCGCCGGCGGCGCTCTCGCCATGACAGGATGCACAGGCGCTCATATACTCGGCCTTGCCAAGATCATCAGCCTGAGCGATTCCGCCCAGACCGCAGCACAGAACAACAGCGCAAATCTGAAGTTTAGAATTCAGCATCTTTTTCTCCCTTCCAAGTGTTGACGCGCGACATCGAAAGATGATTCGACACGCCATTATCGGGCGGCAATCCACAGGAGTTTTGACAAGGATCAATGAAACCATGCCTTTAAATGGGTTTGGGCGATCTGCGGCCGCGCCATCATTTGGGGGGCGGTGGTAATCCCCCCAAAATTAGTGGTGTTCACAAGTAGAATTTTCCCGGCAAGATATCTGAGGAGATTTACGATGAAGAACTGACGATTTAGCGACGCTCAGATCATGACGATCCTGAAGCAGGCGGAGGGTGGTGTGCCGGTCTCTGAGCTGTGTCGGGAGCATGGGATGAGCAGCGCCAGCTTTTACAAATGGCGGGCCAAATTTGGCGGGATGGATGCG
>NZ_FWFJ01000086.1 GCF_900172365.1 Roseovarius gaetbuli | reverse complement strand
GTAGAACAGCGCCGGTTGCGCTTCCTGCCTCGGTCCCATCATCGCCGGTCCTCCCCCTCGATTACAGGAATTGAATCAGCAGTTCAGACTTCGATCAAGGAAGAGTTTTTCAACAAAATAAGCCCAAACACGACTAAGACAGCAATGGCAGCATTTTGAACTGAGGGCGGATTCCGGACCTTCGCTGCAATTGCGAGCCAATCTGGCCGCGAAGTTGAAAGCTGACGCTCAATCTGATGCGGAACCACCCATATCTCTGCATTGCCGCAAGTCGCATGCGATCCCTAAGCAAGCTTCCATTAAAGGTACAGAAGTGCTGGCGCGGGGGGGGCAGGCTGAATTTTTTTCACGCTCGGCTGAAAAAAGAACATTTGTTCTCAAGGCGCTCCGCAGGCGAACATCTGGACGTACTCTAATCGAGCACATCAAGGAGATGTCACATGATTTGGCTTATAAACCCGCTCCGCCGCGCTGCACCGATCGCAATACTTCCGATCACAGCCCTCTGCGCGATTGCCGCAACCAGCGGGCCCACAGCGGCTGAAGGAGATTTCCCGACCGAACACAAGGGCCTTGCCGTGGAGCAGCTTGGAGTGGTCCCCGCGGACTCGATGGCGCGACAGGTAGGTCTCGATGGTCATGTTCTGCTCTTAAGACGGATCACGATCGAGCCAGGCGGTCAGATCGCGCATCACAGCGCCGCCGAAGTCCCGGGCGTCGTTTACATGGAAACCGGTGCTTGGACGGAAGGCCGCAACAGCGGCGAAACAGAACATTTGGCGGGTGAGACCTTCATCGAGGACGCCGATACTGTGCACTGGTTCTACAATCGTGGGGGTGAGCCTGCATCGGCCTTGGTCTGCGATATAAAACCCGCCAGTTGAACGAGCCTGTAATTGACCAAGCGAACGGGCACTGTCTCTAAAGCCGGACCACAAGTGTGGTCTGGCCCAAAGCGTCGCCGGGCCCGCCCGCACCTTCTAACCTTAAGCGCGTCCGAGCGCCGCTGAAAATTCTGGCCTCCGCGCACACATCAAGCATCGTGGTGCTGAGAGAGTCTTGGCAGGCCGGATCGCGTTCGATGAGCCAATCCCGAGTTTGATTTGAACCCGTCGAGTATGTAATGATCCCATATGCGAACATCACATTTAACTTGGGAAACTGGGGCTTGACACGAAAACTTCCACCCTTCGCTGCGGTGCGGGCGTTCGAAGCCGCAGCACGTCTGGGCAGCATCAAGGAGGCTTCGGAGGAACTCTGCCTGACTGCCAGCGCGGTCAGCCACCAAATCCGCGCACTTGAAGAGTATCTGGGTACGTCAGTCTTTCGACGGTCAGGAAACCGAGTTGAACTGACGCTGACAGGGCGCGCCTATGCTGGAAAACTTACGACGCTTCTCGACGCATTCGAAGAGTCAACGAGGTCGGTGAAGGAGGCCGGGCGAAGACCCTTTCGTGTGCACTGCACACCGGGTTTTGCGGCACGCTGGCTTGTCCCCAGACTCAATCGCCTCGCATTCGGCGATCGGGTGCGGGTTTCGGTTTCGAACGGAGCGCCGTCAACGGACTTTACTTCGAACGGTGCTGACGTGGTTATCCAGTGGGCTGATGCGCCGGTTTTGGGCGTGGTCACCGAACCGCTGATGCAATCCGCCCGTTATCCCGTGGTCAGTCCATCCCTGATCCAGAGTAAAGAGTTGCGTGAGCCGGGAGACCTGTGTCGCATGACGCTGATGCATGATGAGACAATGGATGCATGGGACGAGTGGTTCGAAGCCGCTGGGATTGATCCTCCGGCATTTCCACGCGGTCCAACATTTCCAAACTGCGAACTTGCGACGACAGCGGCGGAGCAGGAACAAGGTGTTGCTCTTGCATATGATGCGGTTGTCAGATCGACGGTTGAAAGCGGTGCTCTGGTCCGGCTTTTCGACGCGGTCACCATGCCATTCGTCATATATTCTGTCTCATATCCATCATCTCGAAAGAATGACCAAATGATCCGTGAATTTTCGGATTGGATACACAGCGAGGCCAAGGCCGTGGGGGTAGAGGCCCGTACCGATTTGATCTGCGAGGTCGCCAGCGGTCGTGTATCTCTTTTGAGGACGGCAACTCGCCCGGAAAATAAGCCGAAACTCGGAGCAAGACCGGAGGACTAATCTGAGCACCGAAACGCTATTCTTCCCAAAACCCGCTCAGTCCCGCGCTGCCGCCGCTCGGCCTTCGGAAGTGCTGCACTTTGCCTGAATGGCCGGTGTGGTGAAGCCGCAATGCAGCACGTGGACAGTAGGCCAAGATCCGCTCAGGGCCGTTTGCATATGTTGACCGCAGCTTGATGAAGGTCCGGAAAGTCCGCAACTCGGTCATTCGTGTAATCCGCAGCGAACGGCGGCTCTGAGCCCGAACCGGACAATCTGCCAGAAGGGATCTAGCTTGTTCTCAGGCCATGCCGCAGGTTAGCGGCCTGATTTCAGAATTCGGAAGCTGACCCAATATGGTTTCCAGATCTATGACCTATGAGCTATGTCGCCAAGCACATGATTTCATCATTTAGCAGATCGCCACTATCTGCTAAACCTTGTGACGGGGGGCGTAAGAAGTGGACCCAATCAGTTTGACATTTGAGATGGCGGTTGTCCTCGGCCTATTGGGTTTCACTGTCCTATTGTTCGTTTCAGAAGTGGTTCGAATTGATTTCGCGGCTATTCTCATCATGGTGCTGCTTGGCCTCCTGAGCCAGCTCCCGGGTCTGGGGTCACTTGCTGACGTCAGCCAGCTTTTCAATGGTCTCGCCTCCAATGCCGTGGTTTCAATCATTGCGGTGATGATCATTGGCGCAGGGCTGGATAAGACCGGTTTGATGAGTAAAGTTGCCGCGCTGATCCTGAAATATGGCGGAAACTCTGAGGGGCGGGTGGTGCCAATTATCTCAGGCACAGTGGGTGTCATTTCGTCTTTTATGCAAAACGTCGGTGCCGCCGCATTGTTTTTGCCCGTTGTCAGCCGGATATCTGTTCGCACTGAAATCCCACTAAGCAGATTGCTGATGCCGATGGGGTTTTGCGCCATTCTTGGCGGCACGATGACTATGGTGGGTTCGTCACCGCTGATCTTGCTGAATGATTTGATCCTGACGGCCAACCAATCTCTTCCTGATTCCCAGGAGATGGATACCTTTGGGCTCTTTTCAGTGACGCCGGTAGGCATCGCTCTGGTTGCCACGGGGATCCTCTACTTTGTGATTTTTGGGCGTTGGGTTCTGCCAGCGACAAAGAAGGGTGGAGATGCCACTAGCGGGCGCTCCATGAAGGAATATCTCAAGGAGCTATACGGCCTTAAGACCGACATTTTCGAAATTACCATTCCTGAAGGCAACGCGGTCGTCGGAGAGACGTTTGACGACGTCATCCAGAGATACCACGTCTACATCATCGGCAGCGCTTATCACGGGAAAACATGGTTTGCGCCAGTCATTCAAACGGAGATCACAGCGCCCTGTCGGTTGGCCGTGTTGGGCCGAAAAAAGGAAGTGCAGCACATGGCGCAGGATGCGGGTTTCATCCTGCATGAAAAATTGGATGTGTTTGCCGAGGATTACGCCCCGACCCGATCCGGTGTCGCCGAGGTGGTCATCCCGCCGGGGTCCTCCTTGATTGGAAAGTGTGCACATGACGTCGTGTTTCGTAAGACCTACGGGGCCAGCATGTTGGCCATCCATCGCGGCGAAGAAACCCTGAGCCTTGTTGCCACGGAAGATCATGAACCGACACAAATCGGCGAAGTACCCTTTCGTGCTGGCGATACATTAGTCATTCTCAGCACGTGGGAAGCCCTAACACGATTGAGCCGTGATCGCGATTTTGTAGTGGTCACAACCGATTTCCCACAAGAAGAACTACGGCCAACAAAGGTGATTTGGGCGCTGTTGTTCTTTGCAATTTCTCTGTTTCTAATTCTGTTCACCGATCTGCGCCTATCACTTTGTCTGCTGACGGGCGCTGTCGGGATGATCCTGACCGGCGTGCTCGATATAGACGACGCCTATGAGGCGGTCAGTTGGAGCACGGTCTTCCTGCTGGCAAGTCTCATTCCCCTTGGACAGGCGGTACAATCGTCCGGAACGGCGGCCTGGATCGCCCAGCAGGTCCTTATTTTTCTAGATGGATGGCCACTTTGGTCCTTGCAGGCAGGGCTTGCGATCATTGCGACGGTTTTCACTCTGATCATGTCAAACGTTGGTGCCACTGTTCTGTTAGTGCCGCTCGCCGTGTCAATCGCAGTTGCGGCAGGTGGAGATCCTGCGATCTTTGCACTAACTGTTGCCATATCAACCTCGAACTCGTTCCTCATACCGACCCATCAGGTCAACGCCCTCATCATGGGGCCTGCAGGCTACAAGGTAACTGATTTCATCAAGAGCGGTGGTATAATGACAATCCTATTCCTGGTTGTTTCATTATCCGTCTTGAACGTCATTGCCTGACGTATTGAATAGGTTCCGACGTCCTACGACGAATGAACTCCCTCATTCCCACTAATGGCAGCTTTGTCCTGTGTGGATGGCTCCCTTTTTGCAAGTACCGATTTGATGATAAAGCCTGTCAGAAGCAGTCTTGTGTTCGGCCTGTTAGCGCGACGCACATGGCCGCTGGCCCTGATGGTTTCCACCAACCAAG
>NZ_FWFJ01000035.1 GCF_900172365.1 Roseovarius gaetbuli | reverse complement strand
CCGAATAACCCTCAAAAATCCCATGTCTACCACTCCAATAGCCCCCAGCTGAATCAAGCAGGGGTAAGGTTGCACATGGGTCAATTCTCAATGACAATTTCTGCAGTTGCCGGGTCAGTTCTCAGTGACAATCAACACACCTCTATCCTTCCTGCACCGCAGCAAACGCGCAAAGCCTGATAGAAAAGGCGCTCGCGCTCTGTTCAGAACCACACTTTCTGCAACAGCAACACGTTGTTTTTCCACAGAATCGGCGGAAAGCGGTCTTTCGCCGCAAGTGCGAATGAGCTTTCGCGATTATGTGCGAACAGACATTTAACAACTCGACCGCGGCTCCGGAAAAAATGGCGGTTCTGTGGGTTCGGTTCCGCCGTGCTACCTAAAACAATTCAAACCCCTGTCACACGTTGCGTTCAGGGCAGTTTCATCCCTCACACTAGCCCTTTGATGCGTCGTTCGCCTAACCTACGCAGCGCCAGAGCGGCAAGAAACATCCCCGTCAGGATCAGCACTATGGTCGGCGCAGGGGCCGCATCAAGCCAGAAGGAGGCGTATATCCCGGTCACTCCTGCCAGCAGGGCCACGCCAATCGATACGACCATCATGGCCGAGAACCGCCGCGTGAGCAGGAAAGCGATGGCACCCGGAGCAATCAGGTAGGCAATCGATAGAATGATGCCAACCGATGACAGCATCGCCACGATGGTAGCCGAAAGAATCGCAAGCAGCCCGTAATGCAACAACCCCACGTGCAGGCCGATCATCTTTGCCTGCACCGGATCGAAGCTATGCGCGAGGAAATCGCGCCATTTCACCCCGAGGATCAAAGCGACTCCGCCCGAGATAAGCCCGGCGGTCCACAGCTCTGTGACCCCGACACCCAGCATGTTGCCGAACAGGATGTGATCAAGATGAAGCGCGGTTTCGACTTTGGTGTAGATCACGATACCGAGGCCGAACATGCCTGAAAATAGAACGCCCATGACCGTGTCCTGCTTTATCCTCGAGTTTGCCGTGATAAAGCCGGTGCCAAGCGCGCAGACAAGCCCCGCCAGAAAAGCGCCGATAATCAGTGGAATCCCCGCCAGATAGGCCAGTACGACGCCGGGCAGCACCGCGTGACTGGTGGCATCGCCCATTAGCGACCAGCCTTTGAGCACCAACAAGCAGCTTAGCATCGCCGCCGCAGGAGCGATCAGCGACACGATCAGCATGGCATTCTGAATGAAGGGAAATTGCAGGGGCAGTAAAAGCTCTTGCATCATATGGCCTCTTCAAGTGCGGCTTTCGCGCGCGCGCGGGCGGCCAGCATCCCGTGCTTGGGCGCGAAAACCAGTGCGACCCCGAACAGCGCCGTTTGCAGGCAGACGATCACACCGCCGGTCGCGCCGTCGAGGAAATAGCTTAAATAGGCACCGAATGCCGAGGTGGTCGACCCGATCGCGACCGAAAGCGCCAGCAGCCGGGGAAAGTGGTCGGTCAACAGATAGGCGGTCGCGCCGGGGGTGACGACAAGCGCGATGACCAGAAACGCGCCCACGGTCTGCATCGCGGCCACGGTCGAGGCCGACAAGAGCGTGAAAAAGACCAGCTGCAACGCGGTCACATTCAGGCCGATCGAGCGCGCATGGGCCTCGTCAAAGAAAACGGCCAGAAGATCACGCCATTTCGCAAGCAGAACGATCAGGGACACGCCCCCGATGATCGCAAGCTGTAACGTGTCGCCGGGCGTGATCGCAAGGATATTGCCCATGATGATTGTCTGGATCGAAACCGCCATCGGGTTGAGCGAAACCATGAACAGCCCCAGGCCGAAAAAGGCGGTGAAGATCAGCCCGATCACCACGTCCTCTTTCAGGCCCGACTTCTGGCGCAGGAAAAGCATCGACAGCGCCGCCAGACCGCCCGACAGGAAGGCACCAAGTGCGAAGGGCAACCCTAGCATATAGGCCCCCGCGACACCCGGCACCACGGAATGCGAAAGCGCATCGCCAATAAGCGACCAACCCTTGAGCATCAGGTATGCGGAAAGAAAGGCGCAGACTCCACCGACGAGAGCCGAGACCCAGATTGCATTTGTCATATACCCGTAGGTGAAGGGTTCAAGCAGGATCATGACCGCCCCTTCACCGTTCGGGTGCGATCATCATAGATCACCAGCGGGCGCTCATCATCGGTAAAGATGTCAAGCTTGCGGGGGTCTTCGTCGGCGTGCAACCGCGGCCCTTCAAGCAGGAAATGCCGCAGCACGCCGCCAAAGGCATCACGCAGGTGTTCGGGTGTGAAAACCTCGGCCGTCGGGCCATGGGCGATCACCGTGCCCTTGACCAGCACGACGCGGTCGCAAAACTCCGGCACCGATCCCAGATTGTGCGTGGCGACGAGCATGACCCGCCCTTCTTCGCGCAAATCGCGCAAAAGGGCGATCATCTGTTCCTCGGTCTTCACATCAACGCCGGTGAACGGCTCGTCCAGCAAAATGACCTGCGCGTCCTGTGCAAGCGCTCGCGCCAGAAAGACGCGCTTCTTCTGCCCGCCAGAAAGCTCGCCGATCTGACGATTTCGAAAGTCGCTCATGTTGACGCGGGCAAGGGCTGTGGCAACGGCCTCGTGGTCGCGCGCGCGCGCGCGGCGCAAGAACCCCATATGGCCATAGCGCCCCATCATCACCACATCTTCAACCAGCACCGGAAAGGTCCAGTCGACCTCTTCGGCCTGCGGAACATAGGCCACGGCCTGTTGTTTCATGATCGCGCGCACCGGTTGCCCCAGGATCGTGATCCGCCCGGCCGAGACCGGCACGAACCCCATCAGCGCCTTGAACAGCGTCGATTTGCCCGCTCCGTTTACGCCGACCAGCGCGGTGATCGTACCACGCGGGATTGCAAAACTGGCGTTGCGCAGCGCGGTGTGCCCGGTGCGATAGGTGACGGTCAAGCCCTCGGCGCGGATGCCGTCCCCGTTCATTCCCGCAGACCTTTTACGATGGTTTCCGACGTCACGCGCAGCAAGTCGAGATAGCTTGGCACCGGGCCACCAGGTTCCGAGATGCTGTCAACGTAAAGGACACCGCCATAGCCGACCCCAGTCTCGCGCGCCACCTGCCGTGCCGGTTTGTCCGAGACGGTGCTTTCGGAGAACACCACCGGAATCGCATGTTCGCGCACCGTGTCGATCACCTTGCGCACCTGTTGGGGCGTGCCTTGCGCATCGGCGTTGATCGGCCAGAGGTAAACCTCGTTTAGTCCGAAGTCGCGCGCCAGATAGGAAAACGCACCCTCGGAGGTCACCAGCCAGCGGCGACTTTCCGGCAGGGCCCGGACGGCGGCGCGCAGCGGGCCGATCACCTCTTCCATCTGTTGCTTGTAGGCTTTGGCATTGGCGGCATAAGTTTCGGTATTATCGGGATCGGCTGCGCTCAGCGCATCACGGATGTTGTCGATATAGATCTCGGCGGAATCGAGCGCCATCCAGGCATGCGGGTTGGGCTTTCCCGTATAGTCTCCGCCGGAAATCGCGATCGGCACCACGCCTTCGGAGACCGTGGCGGCAGGCACATCGCGCAGGTTGCCGAAGAACTGCTCAAACCAACGTTCGAGCCCCAGTCCATTCCACAGGATAAGGTCCGCCCCCTGTGCCTTGACCAGATCGCGTGGCGTCGGCGCGTAACCGTGAATTTCGGCGCCGGGCTTGGTGATCGAGACCACCTCGGCCGCGTCTCCTGCCACGTTTTGCGCCATGTCGCCAATCACCGTGAACGTCGTGACGACCTTTAGCTTGTCTTGCGCCACTGCCGGCCCTGACATCCCGGCCAGCGCAAGGCTCGTGACCACTCCCAAAACCGCTCTTCTGTTGATCATCCAAGGTTTCCTTTTCTCCCTCTACTTTAAGTGCATTTAGGAATGAGTTGCAACTGTCAATGAAAATGCAAATCAATTGCACCTTGGGCTTGCGTGTTTCCCCATATTTGCGCGAAAAAGACGCGATGACCAGGATTGACCACAGAACCAAGAAATTGACGACAGCCCTGCGTAGCGCAGGTGTGCGCATCACGCGCCAGCGGGCCGCGCTGTTGACCATACTGGCCGAGGCCGACGATCACCCAGAAGCCGTTGAACTGCAACGCCGCGCCGAAGAAGCGGTGCCGGGGATATCGCTTTCGACGGTGTATCGGACTCTGACCGAACTCGAGGCGCAGGGCGTGATCCTGCGCCATCAGTTCGAGGGCACGCCCGCGCGTTTCGAACATACCGAGACCCAGCATCATGATCACATGATTGATGTCGAAACAGGCGAGGTGATCGAATTCGCCAATGACCGGATCGAGCAGCTGCAAGCCGAAATTGCCGAAGCGATGGGCTATGACATCGTCCATCACCGGCTGGAGCTATACGTGCGCAAGAAGGGCGCGGCGAATCCGGACGAGTGACATCTTGTGCTAGATCGGGGCGCCAGACTTGGGCGCCAGTTCAGGCTGCCTGTCCTGCCATGTTCGGAAGGGTCACCATGATTTTCGATGGCTATACCGATGCGGGCTACATCGGCGGGCGTCCAAAAATAAAGCGCGACATGAAAGCTGCGCGCCGTTTGCGACGGACCTAATTTGGTGCGCTATGCCGTAACATCTGAATTAGACACGAAGGACCGCAAAGGGCCGACCTCAACGTTGACTGTTCTGGTTTCATCGAGTTCCTGCGCGCCAAAGGCATCATCATCACCCGTTACCGCAAAGGCATGGACCATCAGCGCGTCATCTCCGTAAAACAAACTTAACCGCCGTCCCCCTGACCTGCCTTCAAGGCCTGTTGGGTCTGCTGGCAAACAGGGGCGGAGAAGCATGACCTGATAGCCTCCGCGGATAGCTTAATGAACGGGCGCGCCTTCAACAAAGCAGCAATAGGGAGGTTGAACATCGACGCGCCCGCCTGAGCGGACCGAGGCCCGCGCAGCTTTTGATCAGATACGCTGGCGCAGCTTGTCGACCGCGCGGATCGCGTGCATCAGATCGTGGACATCCAGAAGCGTCTCGTTGAACTCGATCAGCAATGGCAGCGCGCGCGCGAGCGCGTCTGCGTCGGAGGTTCGATGCAGATGCGTGATCACGGCATCGCCGTTGATGTGGCATTCGTCGGCGACGAACTGCTCGACGTTTTCGGAACCGTCGAGGATCCGGTGCGACACTTTTTCGATCAGGACATCAAGTTCAGTGAGTGTGTCCTGTTCGAAGATGCGGCGACTCTCGATGGCGGAGATCAGTCGCTTGGGATCGCTCCGCTCGCGTGGCTGCAAGTTCGGGATGATATCGACGTTCAGCGCGGTAACGCAGTCGCGTGAGGCCGCAAAGGCGTGCGCCGCGCGTTCCTCGACGGTTTCCAGTTTGTAGAGGTCTTCAAAAGTCATTTTATCGTCCTTGTTTTGGTTCAGGGGGTGGCAACACACGAACCGCGGTTCCGCTCAGGAAAACCGCGCGTCGCTTGTAGCCGCTCCCTGTTTTGATCCCGCAGATGCTGGGCTCTGATCACCGAGTGGGCCGTATCGCCATGCGCCCGGCGCGTCGCTTTGACGGACATCAGGCGCTGCATGAGCCTGGCGTCGAGGTGGCCTGTTACGGGGGGTTCGGTCTCGGGGTCCGGCTCGAATCCCGGGTGTTCGATGCTCACGATGATCGCACGCGTGCCGATGAAGCGGGTGTAGCAGCGAAGACCGGCTTGCGCCTTTGCGCGGCCGCCTTTGACGCAAATCTCGAAGCTGCGGTTTGAACCGGTTCGTGCGCCCGCGCCGTATGCGATCTCGACGAACTTCTGACCGCTGAACCAGCGGACACCCATGACGAGGCAGGGGCGGCGCTTGGCCTTGGCATCGGGATTGTCAGGATCATCGACAGGAAAGCGGAACGCTTTTTGGCGGGCAACGGCTTGTGGACATGCTTGTTGGCGAGCAACTTCCGCGAATCTGTTAGGCCCGCGTCGGGCGCGGGCCAGCGGCGTTTCGAGGGCATTTACGGCGCCGCTGTCGCCTAATGGCGGCGCGGATCGGCGGGGTAGACGCCCAGAATCGTGATGTCCGAGGTGAAATAATCCAACTCGTCAAGCGCGCGGGCCACTTCGGGGTCGTCGGGGTGACCTTCGATATCGGCATAAAACTGTGTCGCGGTGAACGACCCGCCGACCATATAGCTTTCAAGCTTGGTCATGTTCACGCCATTGGTCGCGAATCCGCCCATCGCCTTGTAGAGCGCCGCCGGAATGTTGCGCACCTCAAAGACAAAGGTTGTCATCATGCCGTTATCGCCGCGACGGCTGAAATCCGGCTCGCGCGCCATCACCAGAAAGCGGGTGGTGTTGTTGCCCTCATCCTCGATGCCCTCGGCCAGCACATCCAGCCCATAGATTTCGCCGGCCAGCGAACTGGCAAGCGCGGCCATCTCGGGCTGTCCGGCCTCGGCCACGTGACGCGCCGAGCCTGCGGTGTCGGCGCCGGTCACGCGATGGATGTCGTGGCGTTCGAGAAAGGCGCGGCACTGACCCAAAAGCATGGTGTGGCTCATCGCGCTTTCGACCTGATCAAGGCGCACGCCGGGCAGGGCCAAAAGGCTTATCTGCACCCGCACGAAGGCCTCGGCGATGATGTGAAGCCCCGAATCAGGCAGCAGGTGGTGAATGTCCGCCACCCGCCCGAAGGTTGAATTTTCCACCGGCAGCATCGCCAATTCGGCCTTGCCATCGCGCACGGCGGCAATCGCGTCTTCAAAGGTGCTACAGGGCAATGCCTCTAGCTCTGGATAGGTTTCGAGGCAGGCCTGATGCGAATAGGCACCGGGCTCTCCCTGAAAGGCAATGCGCTTGCTCATGAACATTTTCCGTATTTTTGGCCCTCTCGGGCGTTTGGTCGCGGAAACTACACCTTGCGCCCGCATAGGGGAAGCGGATAGATACGCGGCCAACGATAGTTTAAATGGAAACGGGCCCATGTTCGACACAATGACACTTACCAAGACCGTTGGCGCGCTCTGCGGGGCCCTTCTTATCTTTCTGATGGGAAACTGGGCCGCAGAGACAATTTATTCTATGGGCGGCGGTCACGGCGACGAGCACGCGCAGGGATATATGATTGAAACCGCCGCCGAAGAGGGCGGCGAGAGCACTGCCGATGAAGGCCCGAGCTTTGGCGAGCTGCTGTTGGCGGCGGATGCCGACAAGGGCGAAAAGGTCTTTGGCAAATGCAAGGCCTGCCACAAGCTTGAAAAAGGCGAGAACGCCACCGGCCCCTACCTCTATGACGTGGTTGGCCGCAACGTGGATGCCGCCGAAGGCTTTGGCTATTCCGGCGCGCTTGAAGCGGTGGCCGAGGTCTGGACGCCGAAGAACCTCTATGATTTCCTTGAAAATCCCAAAGGCTATGCGCCGGGCACCACCATGGGCTTTGCCGGTTTGAAGAAACCTGAAGACCGGGTGAACCTGATTGCCTATCTCGATGAGGTTGACGGTGAAAAATACGTAGACCCGAATGCCGGTGCCGAAGAGGCTGCTGCCGAGCCTGCTGCTGAGGAAGCTGCGGCTGAGCCTGCCGCTGAGGAAGCCGCGGCTGCGCCTGCTGCCGAAGAAGCCGCTGCTGCGCCTGCTGCCGAAGAAGCTGCGGCTGAGCCTGCTGCCTCTGGGGCATCGGACTTTGCCGCGATGGTTGCCGCCGCTGATCTCGAAGCCGGGAAAAAGATATTCCGTAAATGTGGCGCCTGCCACAAGGTAGAGGACGGCAAGAATGGCGCTGGCCCGCATCTTTATGGTGTGGTTGGCCGTGATGTCGCCGGTGTCGATGGCTTCAAATATTCTGACGCTCTGAGCGGTATCGAGGGTGAGTGGTCTGCTGATAAGCTTGGTGCCTTCATCACCAACCCGCGTGACTTTGCCGCTGGTAACCGCATGAGCTTTTCCGGGCTGAAAGATGAACAGGACCGGGCCAATTTGATCGGGTACCTGCAAAGCGTCGCCAACTAAGCCTCGCAACATCGTATCAAGGCCGCCGCCCCACCGGGTTGGCGGCCTTTTTCATGAGCTATACACGGATTTGCGGGGGCTTTGGGCCGACAGTGCTTGAACAAGACGTGGCGCCCTCTTAGCTTGCCCTAAACAGATAAAGCGCCAGTTATGGGTGCGGCAGGAGGAAAATGATATGACCGGATACCACGCCCCGGCCAAAGCCCGGGCCCCCCAGCGTTTTGCGTCTTTGCGGATTGCGGCCGCCGCCATTGGCCTGTCGATTGGCGCGCTGCTTGCTCAGGGGGCCTTGGCGCAGGATGATATGATCACCTCGCATGGCTATTCCTATTTCGGTGATCTGAAATACCCCGCCGATTATCCGCATTTCGATTACGTGAACCCCGAGGCGCCCAAGGGCGGTGAAATCTCGCTTTATGCCCCGGGCACGTTTGATTCGATGAATCCCTATTCGCGCAAGGGCCGCGCCGGGCGCCTGTCCTGGATGGTCTACGAGAGCCTGCTTGGCGCCTCCGAGGCCAGCGGCGAGCCGCTTCCCGGTGATAGCTATAGCGAGGCCTACGGTCTTTTGGCCGAGAGCCTTGAATATGACGAGGGCAAGACTTGGGTGATTTTCACCATGCGCCCCGAGGCGCGGTTTGCCGATGGCACGCCGGTGACGGCGCATGACGTGGTGTTCTCGCACAACCTGTTTCTGGATCAGGGTTTGAAGTCTTATGCCGACGCGGTCAAACGCCGGGTGCTGAGCGCCGAGGCGCTTGATGATCACCGGGTCAAGTTCACCTTTGCAGAAGGCATTTCGCGCCGCTCGCTGATTGATCAGGTCGGCGGCACGCCGGTCTTTCCCAAGGCCTGGTACGAGAAAACCGGTGCCCGTCTGGACGAGCCGCGCCTTGATGCCGCGCCCGGGTCGGGCCCCTATCAAATGGCAAGCTATGACGTGAACCGCAACATCGTCTATCAGCGCAACCCCGATTACTGGGGCCGCGATTTGCCGATCAACGTGGGGCGGCATAATTTCGATAAGATCCGGATCGAGTATTTCGCCGATGACAATGCCGCCTTCGAGGCCTTCAAGGCCGGCATTTATACCTTCCGCCCCGAGGGGAATTCGAAAACCTGGGCCACGGGCTATGAGTTTCCGGCGGTCAAGAACGGTCATGTGGTCAAGGCAGAGCTTCCCGACGGGTTGCCGCCGACGCCCTCTGGTTTTGTGTTCAATCTCGGTCGCGAGATTTTACAGGACATCCGCGTCCGTCAGGCGATCGCGCTTGCGTTTAATTTCGAGTGGACCAATGAATCGCTGCAATACGGGTTGTTCAAACAGCGTCATTCCTTCGTGCAGGACACCCCGCTGGAAGCGACCGGCCTACCCGAGGGGGCCGAACTTGAGTTGCTCAAATCGCTCGGCGATATCGTGCCCGAGGGCATGCTCAGCACGCCCGCGGTGATGGCGCATGCGTCAAACGGGGCGCGGCTGAATGATCGGCGCAACCTGCGCGCCGCGATGAAGCTTTTGGACGAGGCCGGCTGGGCCGTCGACGATGACGGCAAGCGGCGCAATGCCGAGGGCGAGGTTCTCAAGATCGAGATCCCGATTTCGGCCTCTGGCTCGGCGACGATGTCGGCGGTGGTGGAAAGCTTTGTCAGCAATCTTGAACTGATGGGGATCGACGCGCGGTTTGATAAGATCGACGCCGCGCAATACACCCAACGCAGCCGCGACCGCGACTATGACCTGATCTTTGACAGCTACACCTCGTTTCTTGAGGCGGGCACGGGTCTGCATCAACGCTACGGCAGCAAAGAGGCCGCCTTTAGCCTGTTCAACCCGGCCGGCCTTGCCAGCCCGATGGTCGATGCGATCATCGATGCGGCGCTTGAATCCGACAGCACCGAGGCGCAGAACGTGGCCCTCACCGCGCTTGATCGTGCCCTGCGATACGAGTTTTTCATGATCCCGACCTGGTATCTTGATCAAAACTGGGTCGCCTATTGGGACATGTACGAGCACCCCGATCCCCTGCCGCGCTATGCGACGGGGGTGCTCGATTTCTGGTGGTACAATGCGGACAAGGCCAAGGCGTTGAAGGACGCAGGCGCGCTGTGATGCAAGCGAGCTTGCCAATGGGATCTGTGTAAATGGGTGCCTATATCCTGCGGCGGTTGCTGTTGATTATCCCGACGCTGTTGGGGATCATGATCATCAACTTTGCCCTCGTGCAATTCGTGCCCGGCGGGCCGGTCGAACAGATGATTGCCAATATGCAAGGCCAGGGCAACGTCTTTGAGAGCTTTTCCGGCTCTGGCAGCGATACCGGTCAGGAACTTACCGGAAGTGCTGGCGGCAATGAGCAATATCTTGGCGCGCGCGGTCTTCCGCCCGAGTTGATCAAGGAGCTGGAAGAGCAGTTCGGCCTTGATAAGCCGCCCGTGGAGCGGTTCTTCAACATGATGTGGAACTACATGCGGCTTGATTTCGGAGAGAGTTATTTCCGCAAAATCGAGGTGCTTGACCTGGTGCTTGAAAAGATGCCGGTCAGTATCACGCTGGGGCTGTGGTCGACGGTGATCGCCTATCTGGTGTCGATCCCGCTTGGCATCCGCAAGGCGGTGGGCGATGGCAACCGCTTTGACACATGGACAAGTGCTGTGATCATCGTCGCCTATGCGATCCCGGCGTTTTTGTTCGCGATCATGTTGCTGGTGCTCTTCGCGGGCGGCAGTTACTGGCAGCTGTTTCCGCTGCGTGGGCTGACCTCGGACAATTTCGATCAGCTGTCGCTGGTGGGCAAGGCGTTGGATTACCTCTGGCACATCGCATTGCCAGTGCTGGCCTCGACCATATCGGCCTTTGCGACGCTGACATTGCTGACCAAGAACAGCTTTCTGGACGAGATCAAGAAGCACTACGTGATGACAGCGCGGGCCAAGGGGCTAAGCGAAAGTAAGGTGCTTTATGGCCATGTGTTCCGCAATGCCATGCTGATCGTGATCGCGGGCTTTCCGGCGGTGTTTATCGGCGTGTTCTTTGGCGGTTCGGTTCTGATCGAGACGATTTTCAGTCTTGATGGGCTTGGTCGACTTGGGTTCGAGGCCGCCGTGGGGCGCGATTACCCGGTGATGTTTGGCACGCTGTTCCTGTTCGGTCTGATCGGCCTGCTTGTCGGTATCCTGTCGGACCTGATGTATGTGCTGGTCGATCCGCGGATCGATTTTGAAAAGCGGGAAGGGTGAGGCGTATGAAAATCGACGCTTGCGCCGCAAGGACAGATTTGGAGTGGGGGCGCTGCCCCCCAAGAAAATTCGGCGAATTTTCTTGTCCCCCGGAGTATTTCTGGAACGATGAAAGAGGGGGGTGGTGATGGCTCTCTCACCGCTCAATCAACGTCGCTGGCGTAATTTCAGGCGCAATCGGCGGGCGTATTGGTCGCTGTTTCTGTTCGTGATCGTGTTTGGTATTTCGCTCTTTGCCGAGTTCGTGGCCAACGACAAACCGATCCTGGTGCAGTACCGGGGCGAGCTTTATATGCCGGTGTTTCAGTTTTATCCCGAGACCGCCTTTGGTGGCGATTTTGAAACCGAGGCGATTTATCGTGATCCCGAGGTAAAGTGCCTGATCGCGAGTGGTGGCTTGGACATCTGCTTTGACGATCCAGAGGGCGTGATGGCCGATGCCGAGGACGGGGTTGTCGAAGGGGATGCGATCGAAGCTGGCTGGGCGATTTGGCCGCCGATCCCCTACAGTTACAACACCACCGTTGATCGGCCCGGCGCCGCGCCCTTGCCGCCCAATGCTCAGAACCTTTTGGGCACGGATGACACCAAGCGCGATGTGCTTGCGCGGGTAATTTACGGTTTCCGCCTGTCGGTTCTGTTCACGTTGATCGTCACAGCGCTTTCCTCGGTGATCGGCATTTTCGCGGGGGCTGTGCAGGGCTTTTTCGGCGGGCGCACGGATTTGATTTTCCAGAGGGTGATCGAAATCTGGTCCTCCACCCCACAGCTTTACGTGATCATCATCCTGTTCGCGATCCTGCCGCGCAGTTTCTGGCTTTTGGTGTTTATCACTGTGCTGTTTGGCTGGATGGGTCTTGTCGGCGTGGTACGTGCCGAGTTCCTGCGCGCCCGTAATCTTGAATATGTGCGCGCGGCCAAGGCCTTGGGCGTGAGCAACCTGACGATCATGTTCCGACATATGTTGCCCAATGCCATGGTGGCGACGCTGACCATGTTGCCTTTTGTAATCACCGGCACGATTTCCTTGCTGGCGGGTCTGGATTTCCTGGGTTTTGGCCTGCCGTCCTCATCGCCGAGCCTTGGCGAGTTGACGCTTCAGGCCAAGCAGAACCTTCAGGCGCCCTGGCTTGCGTTCACCGCCTTCTTTGCTTTTGCCATCATGTTGTCGCTGCTGGTCTTCATCTTTGAAGGCGTGCGGGATGCGTTTGACCCCAGAAAGACATTCGAATGAGCCTTTTGACGGTCAAAGACCTGCGGGTAAGTTTCCGCCAGGACGGGCAATTGATCGAGGCGGTCAAAGGCGTGTCCTTTCGCCTTGATCCCGGCGAGACGGTGGCCATCGTGGGCGAAAGCGGCTCGGGCAAGTCGGTGACGGCGCTAAGTACCGTGTCGCTTCTTGGCGGCTCGGCCGAGGTCTCGGGAAGTGTGACCTATGACGGGCAAGAGATGATCGGCGCCGATGACAGGCGGCTGCGGCAGGTGCGCGGCAACGACATCAGCTTTATCTTCCAGGAGCCGATGACCTCGCTCAACCCGCTGCACACGCTTGAAAAGCAGATCCGCGAAAGCCTTGAATTGCATCAGGGGCTGACCGGCGACGCGGCAAGGGTGCGGATTATCGAGTTGTTGCAAAGGGTCGGTATTCGCGACGCTGAAAGTCGGCTTGGCGCCTATCCGCATCAGTTGTCTGGTGGACAGCGCCAGCGGGTGATGATCGCCATGGCTCTGGCCAACAAGCCCGATATCCTTATCGCGGACGAGCCGACGACGGCGCTTGATGTCACCATTCAGGCGCAGATTCTGGAGTTGTTGGCAGAGCTGAAGCGCGAAGAGGGGATGGGCCTTTTGTTCATCACCCACGACCTTGGCGTGGTTCAGCGGATCGCCGACCGGGTTTGCGTGATGAAGGATGGCGAGATTGTCGAAGAGGGGCCGACGGCCGAGATATTTGCCAATCCAGAGCACCCCTATACCCGCAAACTGCTGGGCGCGCGGGCGGTGGGGCAACCCGCCGTTGTGCCCGAAAATGCGCCGGTGATGGTTGAGACCGAGGGCCTGCGCGTCTGGTTCCCGATCCAGAAGGGATTTTTGAAGCGCACCGTCGGCCATGTGAAGGCGGTTAACGACGCCAATTTGACGGTGCGTGCGGGCGAGACGCTTGGGATTGTCGGCGAAAGCGGGTCGGGCAAGACCACGCTGGCGCTTGCGATCATGCGGTTGATTGCGTCTGAGGGGAAGATCACCTTTGACGGCGGCGACGTGCATGGCTGGTCAACGCGCGAATTGCGCCATCGCAGGGCCGACATGCAGATCGTCTTTCAGGACCCCTTCGGAAGCCTGAGCCCGCGCATGACCTGTGAACAGATCATTGCCGAAGGCATGGGAGTACACGGAAGCCCGGACGGGCGCGCGCAGCGCGTTCTGGTGGCTGAGGTGATGGAAGAGGTGGGGTTGAACCCGGCAACGATGGATCGCTACCCGCACGAGTTTTCCGGCGGTCAGCGACAGCGGATCGCGATTGCGCGGGCGATGATCCTGCGGCCCAAGCTTGTGGTGCTGGACGAGCCGACATCGGCGCTTGATATGACGGTGCAGGTTCAGATTGTGGACCTGTTGCGTGATCTACAGGTGAAATACGGGCTGGCCTATCTGTTCATCAGTCACGATCTAAATGTGGTGCGCGCGATGAGCCATCGGGTGTTGGTGATGAAGCAGGGCGATGTGGTTGAAGAGGGCGAGGCAGAGGCGCTGTTTTCAGCGCCCAAGACCGAGTATGCGCGCACCCTTCTGGCGGCGGCGCTTGATCTCAAGGCGGGCGCTCACCAGCCGTGACCTGCTGCGTCGCGCCGCCGACCGCAAGGTCGGATGAGCGGCGGGTTCAAATCGCCGAACTATGGCCCTCGGCATCCATTGCATAGGCATCAAGGTGACGCGCGATCATCCGGGTCAGCGGGCGCGCCGCAGGCGGAACGAACAGCCCGCCCTGATCGGTGCGAAGCAGGCCTGGAAAGGCCTCGCTGACCTCTTGCAGCATCGCGGCGAGCGCCGCAGGGGCAATGTCGAATGACTGCGTAATCTCATCCGCATCAATCCGGAAATCGCACATCAGCGCCTCGATCATGCGGCCGCGCATCTTGTCGTCTGCGCTAAAGCGGTGGCCGCGTGTGACCGAAAAACGGCCCTCGCGGATGGCGCCGGTATGGGCCCCGGTGGCGGGCGCATTCTGCGCATAGCCCTGAGGAAAGCGAGAGATCGACGAAGCCCCGACGCCGATCAACACATCGGATGTGTCATCGGTATAGCCCTGGAAATTGCGCCGCAGCCGTCCGGCTTTTTGCGCAATGGCAAGCCCGTCATCGGGTGTGGCGAAATGGTCGATCCCGATTTCGGCGTAATTGTCCCAGAGAAACAGCTTGCGGGCGGTTTCAAACAGCTCCAGCCGCTCTTGCGGGGTTGGCAGGGCCTCCGAGGGGATCATCTGCTGGCGCTTGGCCATCCACGGCACATGGGCATAGCCATAAAGCGCCACGCGGTCGGGATTGAGCGACAGAAGCTTTTGCACGCTTTCGGTGATGCGCGCATTGGTCTGATGCGGCAGGCCATAAAGGATGTCGGCATTCAGGCTCCTGACGCCGCGGCTTCTGATTTCATCGGCGGCGTGCCGGGTGATGTCATAGCTTTGCAACCGGCCGATGCTTTGCTGGATCTTCTCGTCAAAATCCTGCACCCCGATTGAGGCGCGGTTCATACCGGCTGCGGCAAGCGCGTCAAGCCGGGGACCATCCACTTCGTTCGGGTCGATCTCGACTGAAAACTCGGTCTTGTCGGTGAAGGGCGCGATGGCGCGAATCGCACCGGCCAATTCGTCGATCATGCCGGGCGATAAAAGCGTCGGGGTACCGCCGCCCCAATGCAGGCGTGACAATCGGACGCCCTTGGGCAAAAGCTTGCCCAGCATGGCAAGTTCGGCCTTCAGCGTCTCGAGATAGGCAACCACGGGCTTGTCGGTCTGGGTGCCCTGGGTGCGGCAGGCACAGAACCAGCACAAACGCCTGCAAAACGGCACATGCACGTAGAGCGATATTTCGCCGTTCTCGGGGATCGCCTTGATCCAGCTTGAAAAATCATCCGCTCCAACGCCGCCATTGAAATGCGGGGCCGTGGGATAGCTTGTATAGCGCGGCACTTTGGCGTCAAAGAGACCAAGTTTGCCCAGTTGAGTTTTCGTATCCATGCGCATAGGGTTAGGCGTGATAGCTGGCCATGACTTTGACCCAGATCAAACCACAAAAAAGTGACCGTTTCATGCTGATGAATGATCCCTCAATCACCTCGCGCCAATGCGGAGACTGCCCGATCCGCCACCGGGCGGTTTGCGCGCGCTGCGAGTCGGACGAGTTGGAGCGGCTGGATCAGATCAAGTATTACCGCAATTACGAGGCCGGCCAGACCGTGATCTGGTCTGGCGACAAGATGGATTTCGTCGGCTCGGTCGTGTCGGGCATCGCCACCCTTACCCAGACCATGGAAGACGGGCGCACCCAGATGGTTGGCCTGTTGCTCCCCAGCGATTTCGTGGGCCGCCCCGGACGCGACAGCGCCGCCTATGACGTGGTTGCGGTCACCGACATGGTGATGTGCTGTTTTCGCAAGAAACCGTTCGAGGCGATGATGACCGAGACGCCGCATATCGCGCAGCGCCTGCTTGAGATGACGTTGGACGAGCTTGATGCCGCGCGCGAATGGATGCTGGTGCTGGGCCGCAAGACCGCGCGCGAAAAGATTGCCTCGCTTCTGGCGATCATCGCGCGGCGCGATGCCACGCTGAACATGGCCGGGATACAGGGGCCGATCACCTTTGAATTGCCCCTGACCCGCGAGGCGATGGCCGATTATCTTGGCCTGACGCTGGAAACGGTCAGCCGTCAGGTCTCGGCGCTCAAAAAGGACGCGGTGATTACGCTAGAGGGCAAACGTCGTATCACCATTCACGATTTCAACCGTCTGCTGGATGAGGCGGGCGACGACAGTGACGGTGGCATGCTCGCCTGAGGGGGCGATGCGGGCGGCGGCGGGTCACCGGACCGCCACCCGAACCGGATTTAGTGTGACATGAGAACCGGAACTTTACTTTGTTCCAGCATATAGCGTGTGGCGCCACCAAAGATGGCCTCACGGAACCGCGAATGACCATAGGCGCCCATCACGACCATATCGGCATTCATGTCGCCTGCGTGACGCAAGAGCACATCCGACACCCGAGGCAGGGTCTTGGACAGAACATCAACCTCGACGGTGACACCATGGCGGGCCAGATATTGCGACAACAGACCACCGGGATCAGAGCGGTTCGGCCCATGGGTTGGCGGGTCGATGATCACCACATGCACCACATCCGCCCCGGTCAGCAGCGGCAGCGCGGCGCGAACCGCGCCAAGGGCCTCGCTGCTTTCGTTCCAGGCGACAAGGATGCGTTTGGGGCGTGTCACCGGCGTGCTGCCCGCAGGAGCCACAAGAACCGGGGTGGCGCCATCAAACAGAGCGGCCTCGGTCACGGGTTCAAGTTCCGCGCCGCGGCCTTCGCCATAAGGCTGGGGCAGAACCACAAGATCGGAGAACCGCGCGCGCATCGCCACGTGCCGCCCCAGATCGGCAAGCTGCGCCACGCCGCCTTCACAACTCCAGCGCAGGGCGGTGGTGCCCAGAACGTTGCGCACCTTGGCCTCGATCGCCTCGGCCTCTTCCTGGGCGCGGGCGATGGTTTCCTGAAGCACAATGGCGCTGGCGCCGGCGTAGTAGTAACCGGCCTGGCTGCGATCCACGCCAAGACAGAGCACATCAAGATGTGCGTCGTGAACTTCGGCCGTGGCAATCGCATGGGCCATGGTTTCTTCCACCAGGGCTTCATCCGTCAGAACCGAAAACAGGGTGTTATAGGTCATTTTTGCATTCCTTTGCTCGGGGTCGCGCATCAATTGAGCATATGCATCATGCGCAGGTGTCCGCTTTGATGCTAATCAATCAAAGGAATGAATGGGTTTGACACAGATCAAGGTATCGCGACTGCTATGCTCGCATTACGGCATCAGTCTAAACGCGCCCGCGCGGGACAGTTCGAATCGCGCGGAATAAGGACGAAGGGACGCATTATGACGAACTATATCAAGCTGATCGTGCTTGGCCTGATCACGCTTTTTGCGCTGATCGCGGCCAATTATGCGCGCGATCTGGCCTATTTGGTCAACGCGCTGACAATCGCGCTTGTGGCCGGGGGCCTATTTCTATGGACGCTGCGCCATACCGATGAACCGACCAGGGATGTTGACCTGTCGGGGGAATACTTCGACGGGGTCATCCGCGCCGGGGTAATAGCCACCGCCCTCTGGGGGGTTGTCGGTTTTCTGGCGGGCACATTTATTGCCTTTCAGCTGGCCTTTCCGGGGCTTAATTTTGAATGGGCTCAAGGATTTGCCAATTTCGGACGCTTGCGCCCGCTGCACACCAGCGCGGTGATTTTCGCCTTTGGCGGCAACGCTTTGATCGCGACCTCATTTTATGTCGTCCAGCGCACAAGCGCGGCGCGGCTCTGGGGCGGCAATCTGGCGTGGTTCGTGTTCTGGGGCTATCAGCTTGTGATCGTGCTGGCCGCGACCGGATACCTTCTGGGCGCCACGCAATCCAAGGAATACGCCGAGCCGGAATGGTACGTCGATCTGTGGCTGACAGTTGTCTGGCTGGCCTATCTGGCGGTTTTCCTCGGCACCATCGTCAAGCGCAAAGAGCCGCATATCTATGTGGCCAACTGGTTCTATTTGTCGTTCATCATCACGGTGGCGATGCTTCATGTGGTGAACAACCTTAGCATTCCGGTGTCGATCTTCGGGTCGAAATCGGTGCAGGTGTTCAGCGGCGTGCAGGATGCCATGGTACAGTGGTGGTACGGCCATAACGCGGTGGGCTTCTTCCTGACCGCGGGTTTCCTTGGAATGATGTACTATTTCGTGCCGAAACAGGCCGAACGCCCGGTGTACAGCTATAAACTGTCGATCATCCACTTCTGGGCGCTGATCTTCATCTATATCTGGGCCGGTCCGCACCACTTGCATTACACGGCTCTGCCCGATTGGGCGGCGACGCTTGGCATGGTGTTCTCGATCATTCTCTGGATGCCCTCATGGGGCGGGATGATCAACGGTCTGATGACGCTTTCGGGGGCCTGGGACAAGCTGCGCACCGATCCGGTGATCCGGATGATGGTGATCTCGATCGGGTTCTACGGCATGTCGACCTTTGAAGGGCCGATGATGTCGATCCGCGCGGTCAACTCGCTCAGCCATTACACCGACTGGACCATCGGGCACGTGCATTCCGGTGCGCTTGGCTGGAACGGGATGATCACCTTTGGCGCGCTCTACTTCCTTGTGCCCAAGCTCTGGAACCGTGAGCGGCTTTATTCGCTCAGCCTTGTCAGCTGGCACTTCTGGCTCGCGACGATTGGCATCATTCTCTACGCCGCCTCGATGTGGGTGACCGGGATTATGGAAGGCCTGATGTGGCGCGAAGTCGATGCCAACGGTTTCCTCGTGAACTCGTTTGCCGACACTGTGGCGGCCAAGCTGCCGATGTATGTGGTGCGCGGTCTGGGTGGGGTCATGTTCCTCTCTGGTGCGATTGTCATGTGCTATAACCTCTGGATGACTGTGAAACGTTCGCCGGCCGTTGAGGCCACGAACTCCACAGTTCCGGCTGAATAAGGAGGGCCGGAAAGATGGGAATTCTTGATAAACACGCAGTCCTGGAAAAGAACGTCACGCTTTTGGCGGTCTTTGCCTTCCTCGTGGTCACCATCGGGGGGATCGTTCAGATCGCCCCGCTGTTCTGGCTTGAAAACACCATCGAGGATGTCGAGGGCATGCGCCCCTATTCCCCGCTGGAACTGACCGGGCGCGACATCTATCTGCGCGAAGGCTGTTATGTCTGTCATAGCCAGATGATCCGCCCGATGCGCGACGAGGTCGAACGCTATGGCCACTATAGCCTTGCGGCGGAATCCAAATACGACCACCCGTTCCAGTGGGGCTCCAAACGTACCGGACCGGATCTGGCCCGTGTTGGCGGCCGCTATTCGGATGAATGGCATGTCGATCACCTGCGCAGCCCGCAATCGGTTGTGCCGGAATCGGTGATGCCCAAGTATGGCTTTCTTGAAAACCGCATGATCGAGCCCGAGCATATCGAAGAGCTTTTGGCGACGCATGCGCTTGTCGGGGTGCCGTATTCCGACGAGATGATCGAAAATGCCAAGGCCGATTTCAAGGTTCAGGTTGATCCCTTCGGTGATACCGACGGCTTGCTGGCGCGCTATCCCAATGCGCAGGTCCGTAACTTTGACGGGCAGGCCGGGATTTCCGAGGCTGACGCGCTGATCGCTTATCTGCAAATGCTGGGCACGCTGGTTGATTTTTCGACCTTCACGCCTGACGCAAGCCGCTAAGGGAGGGGTGACACAATGGAAACCTATTCCCTGCTGCGTGAATTTGCCGATAGCTGGATGTTGCTGCTGTTGTTCGCGTTCTTTGTTGGCATGGTGGTCTGGGTGTTTCGCCCAGGCTCTTCCAAGGCCTATGACGATCCGGCTGGCATTCCCTTTCGGCATGATGACAAACCCGCGGCCGCGCGCCGCGAGGCTGACGCCAAGGAGGCGTGAGAGACATGGCAAAAAAACCCAACAAGAAACCCGAGGTCGAGACCACCGGCCATCAATGGGATGGTATCGAGGAATATAACAATCCCCTGCCGCGCTGGTGGCTGTGGACGTTCTATGCCTGTATCGTCTGGGGGCTTTGGTATGTGATCGCCTATCCGGCCTGGCCGATGATCGAAGGCGCGACGGCTGGCTACAAGGGCTGGTCGACGCGGGCCAATGTCGCGGTGGAGCTGGCCGAGGCCGAGGCCGCCAACGCCGAGATCAACGCCAAGCTGGCCTCGGCCGAGCTTGAGGCGATCTCGCAGACGCCCGAATTGCAGGCCTATGCCACATCGGCAGGGGCGGCGGTGTTCAAAACCTGGTGCGCCCAGTGCCACGGGTCCGGCGCGGCGGGGGCCAAAGGCTATCCCAACCTCTTGGACAACGACTGGCTTTGGGGTGGAACAATCGACGATATCCACACCACGATTGCCCATGGTATCCGCAACGAGGTCGACGACGATGCGCGTTTTTCCCAGATGCCCGCCTTTGGCGAGATTCTGGAAACCCCGCAAATTGATCAGGTCGCCAACTACGTGATGTCGCTGTCCGGCACGCCGCAGGACGCAAGCCTTGTGGCCGACGGTCAGACGGTCTTCATGGAGAACTGTGCCGCTTGTCACGGCGAGCAGGCGCAGGGCGATATCTTTCAGGGCGCGCCCAACCTCGCGGATGCGATCTGGCTTTATGGCGGTGACTTTGCGACGATCAAGGAAACCGTCACCAATAGCCGCTATGGCGTGATGCCGCCGTGGAACACCCGCCTCTCCGAGGCCGAAGTGCGCGCGGTTGCGGTCTACGTCCATCAGTTGGGCGGCGGCGAGTAAGCCCGCAAAAGAATACCCCGGGCGACCTGTTTGCGCAGGTGGCCCGGGGTCGGCATCGGTCATTCCGTCCTGTTCGCGCGTTTCCTGGAACGGCCGGTGCCATTCAACCGCCAAAAGATCAGGTGCTGTCAATCCTCGGGTCCCAATGCGGGGCCTTTTTTGTGCGCTCTGCGCGAGGCCGCCTGTAAGGGCGGATGAGCGGCCCACCGCCCACCGCGCCATGGCCCGCGGCTGGCCCCTGCGCGCCGCTCAGTCACGACGGCGGGCATGAAGATGCGCCTCGATCTCTGCGCCCGAGCGGGCATCAAAGCGTTCCGCGGGCGGCCAATGGGCGCGCCCCGCATGGTGGTGGCGCGCCTCGCTGTGATTGCCAAGGCGGGTGGCATTCCTGAAAGTATTTGCGAAGATATTGAACATTTCCTTGTCCTTCCTGATCGTGCTTCTATGTGTCCAATATGGAAAAACCGACCATTTCACGCGAGTCTGGAAAAATTCAGATATGTAAGGTGGCCTAACATGACTGATTGGCTTTCCCTGCCGCCTCTGACGGCGCTACGCGCTTTTTCGGCCCTAGCCGAGACCGGTGCGACGGTGGCGGCGGGCGCGCGCCTCAACGTTAGCCACGCGGCGATAAGCCAGCAGGTCAAACAGCTTGAAACCCACCTTGGCGTCGCCCTTGTCGACCGCTCGGGGCGCCAGCTTGTGCTGACCACCGAAGGGCAGCAGTTGGCCGATGCGCTTCATCTTGGGTTCGGCACGATTGGGCGCGCCATCGAGGCGCTGACTGGCGCGGATGCGGATCGCCCCTTGCAGGTTTCGACAACGCCGGGCTTTGCCGCGCAATGGCTGATGCCCTGCCTGAGCGCGTTTCGACAGGCACACCCACAGATCGACATCATGATCGACCCCACGCCTAACATGGTCACGCTTGAACCGGGCGGCATTGATGTCGCCCTGCGTTATGGCACCGGTGATTGGCCGGGGCTTGAGGCCGAATTGCTGTTTCGCTCCTCGCTGGTGGCGGTTGCCGCCCCAAGCCTTGTCGAAGGGATGCAAATCACCTGTCCCGCCGACCTTGTGCACCTGCCGTGGCTTCAGGAATTCGGCACCAATGAATCGAGCGACTGGCTGCGTCGGCGCGGGGTAAGCGAAGCGCGCGCGGCGGGGCTTGTTCAGGTGCCGGGCAATCTTTTGCTGGACGGGTTGCGCAATGGTCAGGGCGTGGCCGTGACGGTGCGCGAATGGGTGAAACAGGATATCGCCGCAGGGCGCTTGGTGCTTTTGTTCGAGGAACCGGACGACGCCGGATATTATATCGTGACCCGACCGGGGGTCATGCGCGCCTCGGCCAAAGCCTTTGCAACATGGTTGAAAAAACAGGCGAAACTGATGCAGAGTTGTTAATAGGTCAGTTCTAGATTCAGAATTTGACACAGGTCAATGTTACCACGAGTCTGTCCTGCGAAAAGACGGGCGAAACCCTTATAACGGAGTGAGTCCGTGGCCGATTCCCAGCCCGATGCCCCCCAGCCCCTTTATGCGGCCCACGAGCCCATTTTCCCGCGCAAGGTTTATGGCAAGTTCCGCAATCTGAAGTGGGCGATCATGATCGTCACGCTTGGCATTTACTATGTCACGCCCTGGATCCGCTGGGATCGCGGGCCAAGCCTGCCGGATCAGGCGGTGCTGATTGATCTTGCAAGTCGGCGGTTCTTTTTCTTCTGGATCGAGATCTGGCCGCATGAGTTCTACTTTATCGCCGGTCTGCTCGTCATGGCGGGCTTGGGCCTCTTCCTGTTCACCTCGGCACTTGGCCGGGTGTGGTGCGGCTATGCCTGCCCGCAGACCGTCTGGACCGACCTTTTCATTCTGGTCGAACGCTGGATTGAGGGCGATCGCAACGCCCGCCTGCGTCTGCATCGCCAAAAGAAACTGGATGTCCGCAAGGTTCGCCTCAGGCTGACCAAATGGATCAGTTGGCTTTTGATCGGCCTCGCCACCGGCGGGGCCTGGGTGTTTTATTTCACCGATGCGCCGACGCTTCTGGTTGATCTGGTCACGCTCAACGCCCATCCGGTCGCTTATACGACCATCGCCACCCTGACCGGCACGACGTTTTTCTTCGGCGGGTTCGCCCGCGAACAGATCTGTATCTATGCCTGCCCCTGGCCGCGTATTCAGGCCGCGATGCTTGATGAAGACAGCCTTGTCGTCGGCTATCGCGACTGGCGTGGCGAACCGCGCAAGCATTCCCAAGAGGCTGAGGATGGCGCGCCGCAGGGCGATTGCATTGATTGCATGGCCTGCGTGAACGTCTGCCCGGTGGGCATTGATATCCGCGACGGGCAGCAGCTTGAGTGCATCACCTGCGCGCTGTGCATTGATGCCTGTGACGATATCATGGCCAAGATCGGCAAGCCGCGTGGTTTGATTGATTACATGGCGCTGACCGATGAGGAGAACGAACGCGCCGGTAAGCCGCCCAAGCCGATCCTCAAGCATATCCTGCGCCCGCGCACGATCATGTACACGGCGCTTTGGGCGCTTGTGGGCTTTGGTCTGATGTTCGCGCTGTTCATTCGCTCGGATATCGACATGACGGTGGCCCCGGTGCGCAATCCGACCTATGTGATGTTGTCAGACGGTGCGATCCGCAACACCTATGAGGTGCGTCTGCGCAACAAACATGGCGAGGACCGGCGCTTTAATCTGACGGTCAGCGGCGATCCGGCAATCCGCCTGTCGCTTGAGGGCACGCCTTATTCGTCGATCACTGTGCCTGCGGATTCGATGCGTCTTCAGCGGGTTTACCTTGTGGCCGCGCCGGGATCGGATGCCGCACAGGTCGAGCGCAGCGACGTGCGCCTGTGGATCGAGGACACGCTGAACGGCGATCGCGCCTATAAGGACACCGTGTTTAACGGAAGGGATAACTGATGGCTGAACGCAAGATAACCGGGCGGCACGTCTTCTTTGGTTTTGCCGCCGCATTCGGGGTGATTATCGGGGTCAATCTGGTGCTGGCCTATTCGGCCGTCACCACCTTTCCGGGGCTTGAGGTCAAGAATTCCTATGTCGCAAGTCAGGAGTTCAATGTGCGCAAGGCCGCGCAAGAGGGGCTTGGCTGGCATATCGAGGCGGATCATGCCGATGGCACGCTGCTGCTGCATATCACCGATGATGCCGGCAAGCCGGTCGAGGTCGCGAGCCTTGAGGCCACCGTGGGGCGCGCGACGCATATCTTTGACGATCAAACCCCCGATTTTCACTTTGATGGGCAGGCCTATACCGCGCCTGTCGACCTTGGTGATGGCAATTGGAATATCCGGATGAAAGCCACCTCTGAGGATGGCACGCTCTTTCAACAGCGCGTCATTTTGCACAAGGAATAGCCCGCGATGACCGCCACCATGCGTCCTTCGCCTTCGGCCTGTCCGGCCTGTGCCGCCGCCCCGGCGGCCGAGGCCTTGGCCGAGCGGGCGTTAAAGCCGACACAGATTGCGCTGTCGTTGCCGACGATTCATTGCTCTGCCTGCATTTCCAAGATCGAACGCGGGCTGAACGCGCATCCCGGTGTGCGCTCGGCACGGGTGAACCTGACGCTTAAGCGCGCCAGCATTGATGCGGCCCCCGAGGTCAGCGCCGAGGAATTGCGCGCCCTCGTCGAGGGGCTTGGTTTTGAGGCGCACGAGCTTGACGGTGCATCGCTTGGAGCGACGGCAACCGACCGCGCCGGGCGTGATCTTTTGATGCGGCTGGCGGTGGCGGGCTTTGCCAGCATGAATGTGATGCTCTTGTCGGTCTCGGTCTGGTCGGGGGCGGAGGACGCCACGCGCGACATGTTCCACTGGATTTCGGCGGCGATCACCCTTCCGGCGATTGCGTTTTCGGGCCAGCCATTTTTCCGCAACGCCTGGGCGGCCCTGTCCAAGGGGCGGCTTAATATGGATGTGCCGATCACGCTGGCGATTGTGCTGGCGATTTTCACATCGCTCTGGGAAACGGTCCTGTCGGGCGAACATGCCTATTTCGACGCCGCACTTGCTCTGACGTTTTTCCTTTTGGCGGGGCGCTATCTTGATCACCGCACCCGCGCGATTGCCCGCTCTGCCGCCGAAGAACTTACCGCGCTTGAGGTGCCACGCGCCACGCGTCTGCGCGACGGGGTCGAGGAACAGGTGAACATTGCCGAGCTTCGGGTTGGTGATCTGATTCTGGTGCGCCCCGGCGGGCGGATGCCGGTGGATGGCGAGATCGTAAATGGCACCTCTGAACTTGACCGCTCTTTGCTGACCGGTGAAACCCTGCCTGTGTTCGCAGGCGAGGGGCAGGTGGTCTCGGCGGGCGAGGTCAACCTGACCGGGCCGCTGACCATTCGCGCGACGGCGGTGGGGGCGGATACATCGCTTCACCGGATGGCCGATCTTGTGGCGATCGCTGAATCGGGGCGCTCGCGCTATACCTCTTTGGCGGATAAGGCGGCCAAGCTTTATGCGCCGGGGGTGCATATCCTGTCGGCCCTCAGCTTTGTCGGCTGGTATCTTTACACGTGGGACATGCGCACGGCGCTTAACATTGCCGCTGCCGTTTTGATCATCACCTGCCCCTGTGCGCTTGGGCTTGCGGTGCCTGCGGTGACAACGGCGGCCTCGGGGCGGCTGTTTCGGCGCGGTATGCTGATCAAGCACGAAACTGCGCTTGAGCGCTTGGCGCAGGTCGACACCGTGGTGTTTGACAAGACCGGCACGCTAACCACTGGGACGCCGCAGTTGACCAATCTGGCGGGGCTGCCGCGCGCGGCGGTGGAATGCGCGCTTGCGCTTGCTGAGGGCTCTTCGCACCCGTTGGCGCGGGCGATCACAGCGGCGGCGCGGGACGCCGGCTTTGCCGCTTCTGAGCTGAGCGACGTGACCGAGGTGCCGGGTTATGGCACCCGCGCGCTGCTGAACGGGCAAGAGGTACGGCTTGGCCGCGCAAGCTGGACCGGGGCCGCGCCTCTGGCCGAAACCGCCAGTTTCCTCAAGATCGGGGATCAGGCGCCGGTGGCTTTTGTCTTTGCCGACAACCTGCGCCCCGGTGCCGCCGAGGCGGTCGAGGCGCTCAAATCCAGCGGCAAGACCGTGATCCTGATGTCGGGCGACACCACCCCGGCGGTCGAGGCCCAGGCCACGCGCCTTGGCATTCCGCAATGGATGGCCGAGGCTCTGCCTGCTGATAAATCCGCTCGAATTCAGGCGCTGAGCAGTGAAGGCGCGCATGTTCTGATGGTCGGCGACGGGCTTAACGATACGGCGGCTCTGGCGGCGGCGCATGTGTCGATCTCGCCCGCCACCGCGCTTGATGCGGCGCGGGTCGCCAGCGATATCGTTCTTTTGGGCAATGACCTTGCGCCGATTGCAACGGCTTGCGAGACGGCGCAATCGGCCACGCGGCGCATCCGCGAAAACTTTCGGATCGCCACGATTTACAATGTGATCGCGGTGCCCCTGGCGGTGGCTGGCCTCGCCACACCGCTGATCGCGGCGCTTGCCATGTCGCTGAGCTCGATCACGGTTTCGCTCAACGCCTTGAGACTGAGGTAAGGCCGATGAACATCCTGACCTATCTCATTCCGATTTCTCTGGTGCTTGGGGGTGTCGGGCTTGTCGCTTTTATCTACACGGTGAGATCGAACCAATATGACGATCCCGAAGGCGACAGCCGCCGCATTCTCTCGGATGAATGGGATGATCATCCCAAGCCCTGACGCGATCGGCTTGTCGCGCTCTTGCGTGCGCGACACACCACCGGACTTGCATCAAAGCTCAATAGGCGTTTCTTCTTGCTGAAAATATCCCGGGGGCTTTGGGGGCAGCGCCCCCAATCCGACCCTAACCTCAGCCCGGCCCGATCATGAAGCAGGTGATCTTTTTCGCCTGCAACCGGCGACAGGCCAGATCGGCGCTTTCGCGGGTCAGGCCCATGAAATTCGCATCAAACCCGGTAGGGCGCTTGACGACCTTGCGAAGCGAGCCGTCCAGCGTGCTCATTTCATTCAGGGCTGTCTTCAACAGGATTTGGCGCGCCTTATACTGGCTCGGATAGCGGCCCACGTTGATCCCCCAATGGCGCCCGCCAGAGGTTGAGACACGCATCACCACCTCTTGAATCGGATCGCCAGAGGGCGCGCTTGCCAGCACGATATTCTCGGGGCGCGGTTCGGGGCGAACCTTCGGGGTGACTGCGGCGGTGAGCGTTGGCGTGGTGGCGACGCTTCCTGCGGGGATCACCTCGGCCTCGGCAACCTGCTGTGCGACCACAAGCGCGCGTTCTATATCTTCCTTGACGGCCAAGAGCACCGGCGCCTCGGGGGCCGGGCGCGACTTGGGCCGAAGGCTTTTGCGTACGGCGGCGGCACCGGCAAGGCGCACGGTCTTGGCGGCCAATGCGGGGCGATCCTGACCTTTGGCGATCATCACCGTTGCGCCGCTTCCGATCTTGCCCTTGTAGGGCGGACGTGCGGGGCGGTTCACCGCGACTCGGCTTGGCGCTTTGCGAAAGCCGAGGTCCAGAAGTTCGGCAACCTTGGCATTGCGCGAGGCCGTGGATTGACCGCCAAAGACGGTCGCAATGATCCGTTCGCCGCCGCGCTCGGCACTGGCCACAAGGTTAAACCCCGCCGCGCGGGTATAGCCGGTCTTGATGCCATCGGCGCCGCGATAGTTTTCGAGCATGCGGCGGTTGGTGTGCCGGACCGAGCGCACGCCGGCATCTGCGGTGATGCGCGAAAACAGGTTGTAATACTGCGGATAGTCGTAAAACAGGCTGCGCCCCAGAAGGGTCATGTCGTGGGCGGTCGACAAATGCCCGCTTTCGGTCAGGCCATGCGCATTCTTGAAGGTGGTGCGGGTCATGCCAAGCGCCTTGGCGGTGCGATTCATCCTGCGGGCAAACTGTGCCTCTGATCCCTCGATCGCCTCGCCAAGGGCGGTGGCGGCATCATTGGCCGACTTGACCGCCGCGGCGCGCACAAGGTAGCGAAGTGCAATTGTCTGACCGGCGCGCAGGCCAAGTTTGCTGGGCGGCTCGCTTGCGGCATGGGCTGAAATGCGGACCTTGTCGTCAAGACTGATCTCACCATTCTGGACGGCCTCGAACACGATATAAAGCGTCATCATCTTGGTGAGCGAGGCAGGATGAAGCCGGACATCGGCATTGCGTGCATGCAGCACCTTACCGCTGCGCGCATCTATCACCATCGCCGCATAGGGCGCCGCCATGGCGCTTAGCGGCACAACGACCAGCATCCAAATGCTTGCCAACACCAACAGACCCCAACGGACCGGCTGTTTGCCCCGTGCTTTCATAGAACTGCTCTTTTTCTGCCTCGCGCCGCCGATTATTCGACTGGCATTTATTTATGCCTTTGAGGATAACACAGCTGTCATTTCTTTTAAAGTATTCATTTATAATAGGTTTTTCGAAGTTTTGCAGGCGCCTTCTGCAATATGTTGTGGTCAACGCGGGCCCATCCCCAAGATGATCGTAGCGCGGGCGGCTACCCTCACGCCAATCGAAAAAAGGCCCGGGTCGTGAAGCCCGGGCCAATCTGTCTGATTTTTCGCCTGTCCTATTTCAGCGCGGCGTCGGAAATGACATGCGTCCAGGCCGCGTCGCCGGGGTGTGTGCTGATCACCGGATCAGAGCCGCCGGACAAAAGTGATTGCACCGTGCGTTCAAAATCCGCCGGATCAAGCGCGCCGTTGCTGCCTGAGGTCAGCTTGGCCACTTCACCCATCATGCGAATCTGATGGCTTTCAGTCTGTGCCCCGGTGGCGTCGTTATCCAGTACGATCATCGCCGCCTCTTCCGGGTTTTCCTCGGCCCATTTCCAGCCCTTCATCGAGGCCCGCACAAAGCGCGTAAGCTTGTCGACCTCGGCGGGATCGTTCAGCTTGTCCTCAAGCACGTAAAGCCCGTCTTCCAGCGTGGCGACGCCCTGATCCTCGTATTTGAAGGTGATAAGCTGATCGGCGCTGATTCCGGCATCAATCACCTGCCAGTATTCATTGTAGGTCATGGTCGAAATGCAATCGGCCTGTTTCTGCAACAGTGGATCAACGTTGAAGCCCTGCTTGAGAACGGTCACACCATCCGCGCCGCCGGTGGTCGGAATGCCAAGCTGGCTCATCCAGGACAGGAACGGGAATTCATTGCCAAAGAACCAGACCCCAAGGGTGCGCCCCGGAAAATCCGTCGGCCCGGTCACGCCACTTTCCTTGAGACAGGTCAGCATCATGCCCGAAGATTTGAACGGCTGGGCGATATTGACCAGCGGCAGGCCCTTTTCACGCGCCGACAGGGCGGCTGGCATCCATTCTACGGTGACATCGGCACCACCGCCGGCAATCACCTGGGTCGGGGCGATATCCGGGCCGCCCGGCTTGATCGTGACATTCAGGTCTTCGTCACCGTAAAACCCCTTGTCCTGCGCCACGTAATAGCCCGCGAACTGGGCCTGTGTGACCCACTTGAGCTGTAGCGTCAGATCATCCGCCGCCTGCGCCATGCCCGCAACGCTGGTCAGCGCTGCAAGACCCAGGCCTGTCAAAAACGTCTTCATCGGTCGTCTCCCTTTTTTAAGTGTCAGCCTTATGTCCGGCCTCTTTGTGAGGGGTGCCAAAAGGTCACCGCCTTTTCGATAAGCGCCATAGCGCCGTAAAATCCCGAGCCGACAATCGCCGCGACGACGATTTCCGCCCACACCAGATCAAGCGCAAGCTGGCCCACCGAGGTGGAAATGCGAAAGCCCATGCCCTTGATGGGCGAGCCAAAGAACTCTGCCACGATCGCGCCGATCAAGGCCAGCGTGGTTGCAATCTTCAGCCCATTAAAGATGAACGGCATCGCGGCCGGCAGGCGCAGCTTCAGGAGGGTTTTCCAATAGCCCGCCGCATAGGTCCGCATCAGGTCGCGTTGCATGGCATCTGTGTCCTGAAGGCCCTGTACGGTGTTCACCAGCATCGGGAAAAACACCATGACCACCACGACGGCGGCCTTGGATTGCCAGTCAAAGCCGAACCACATCACAAGGATCGGCGCCATGCCGATGATCGGCAAGGCGGCGACGAAATTGCCAACCGGCAACAACCCACGTTGCAGAAAGGGAAAGCGGTCAATCGCAACCGCGATCAAAAACGCCGCGCCACAGCCGATGACATAGCCCGACAGCGCGCCCTTAAGGGCGGTCTGCACGAAATCCTGCCACAGGATATCGGTGGATTTGGCAAAGGTCGCCGCAATCGCCGTGGGCGGCGGAAGAAGGATCGGCGAGATATCAAGCCCGCGCACAAGGCTTTCCCAGATCACGACCAGCGTCAGGCCAAAGATCACCGGCACCAGCAAGGAGGTGAGGCGTGTTTTCGGGCGGTGCGACAGGCGGGAATTGATCCACCAGCCTGCCGCCCAGACAACGGCTCCGAACACAAGCCAACCCATCATGACATCCCCATACGCTTTAGGGTGATACGCTGAACAAGCCCAATGATCCCCACCAGCGCCGCGGCCAGAGTGGCGGCCATGATCAACGCGCTCCAGATCTGGATGGTCTGGCCATAATAGCTCCCGGCCAGCAGACGCGCGCCAAGCCCGGCGACCGCACCGGTGGGCAATTCGCCGACAATGGCGCCCACAAGGCTCGCGGCCATGCCGATCTTGAGCGAGGTAAAGAGATAGGGCATCGAGGAGGGCAGGCGCAGCCGCCAGAATGTCTGGGCCGGGCTCGCATTCCAGGTGCGCATCTGATCAACCTGCATGGCGCCCGGGCTGCGCAACCCCTTGACCATGCCAACGACCACAGGAAAAAACGACAGATACATCGAGATCATCGCCTTGGGCAAAAGCCCCGAAATGCCGACCGCATTCAGCACCACGATGATCATCGGTGCAATTGCCAGAATGGGAATGGTCTGGCTGGCAATGACCCAGGGCATCACACTCATATCCATGGTGCGATTATAGACAATCCCGATCGCAAGCGAGACGCCAAGCGCGGTGCCAAGCACGAAGCCGAGTGCTGTTGCACTAAAGGTGATCCAGCTGTGATAAAACAGGGAGCGCTTTGAAAACCCACGCCCCGCCAGAACCATCGCGCCGGTTGTCTTCCAGATTTCAGCCGCCACTTGATGCGGCGCAGGCAGCTTTGGCTTGTCTTGTGACCAGGTCTCTGCCACCAGCGCGCTAAATCCAAGCTCTTGCCCCGCGCGTGCCGCCTGATCCCGCGCCCAAGGCGCGTTAAGGGCTATCGCCGCGCTGTACCAGAGCACAAACAACGTCGCGACTACCGTGAGAATAGGCACAAGATTTCGCATCATGTCGCCCCTGCTTTCACTGTTCCAAAAATACTCAAATCCCACGGGCGGGATCGAGCGAATTTTTTGAGTATTTTAAGAACGATGAAAGGATTTTGGGGTTTTGTATAAAAGCGGAACAGGCTGGAGAGCCGATGGCCGTGAACGGTGAAAGCCCCTCTCCCCGTCATACGGGAGGGGGCACTTGCCAAGAGAGTTCCTTTATACCGCATCGCCATGCCCTGCTCTCAGACCCTCGCGCACGCGATGCGCAACCTCGAGGAATTCAGGCGTGTCGCGGATGTCCAACGGGCGATCGCGCGGCAGCGGGCTTTCGATGACATCGGTGATCCGGCCGGGGCGCGGTGACATGACCACGATTTTGGTGGACAGATAGACCGCCTCGGGGATCGAGTGGGTGACAAAGCAGATGGTCTTGCTGGTCCGTTTCCACAGCTCCAAAAGCTGTTCGTTGAGGTGGTCACGCACGATTTCATCCAGCGCGCCAAAGGGTTCGTCCATCAACAAAAGATCGGCGTCAAACGCGAGGGCGCGGGCGATGCTGGCGCGCTGCTGCATGCCACCCGACAGTTGCCACGGGAATTTCTTTTCAAACCCTGCCAGATCAACCAGTTCAAGAACGCGCTGCACCCGCGTGTCCTGATCGGCCTTGGCATAGCCCATGATCTCGAGCGGCAGGCGGATGTTGCCGCCAATCGTGCGCCAGGGATAAAGCCCCGCCGCCTGAAACACATAGCCATAGGCGCGCGCCTTGCGGGCGTCTTCGGGGCTGATGCCATTCACGGTGATTTGCCCGTCTGTGGGGTGTTCGAGATCGGCCATCACCCGCAGAAAGGTGGTTTTGCCACAGCCCGAGGGACCGATGAAACTTACGAAATCGCCTTTCTGCACCTCAAGGTTTACATCCTTGAGCGCATGCACCGGCCCGTCATTTGTCTGGAACGTCAGCGACAAATCCCTTGCGCTGATCACCGTGTCACTGGTCAAACTTCATCCCCCGCTTGCCCGTCTCTACTGCGCCGTGCTGCCTTGTCTTTGTCAAGCCATCCTCCGCCCAAGGCGGCAGGGGAGGCGTCATTTTTAGATACCTGCCGGAATGTTCAGCGGGTCGCGCTGGATCATCTTGGGGGCGGTCAGCGCCTTCCATTTGCTGAGCGCCTCGTGCGCCGATGGAAAGGCCGGGCGGGGCACGAACCGGCCGCGACCCGGTTGCGGCTGCGAGTTTTGACCCCAGGCCCAGATCACCTCGCCACGGCTCAGGGTATAGCGGCTTTGCGCCTTGACCTCGAAGCCCTCGAACACATTGTAATCAAGGATAGAGTGGTGGTTCGAGGCGCTAATCGTTTTGGTGATTTTCGGGTCCCAGATCACGATATCGGCATCGGCCCCTTCGACGATCGCGCCCTTTTTCGGGTATATATTCAATATCTTGGCCACATTCGTGCTGGTCGCCGCGACGAATTCATTAGGGGTCAGGCGGCCGGTTTCCACGCCTTGGGTCCAGAGCATGGCAAGGCGTTCCTCCACCCCGTTTGACCCATTGGGGATGATGCGGAAATCATCGCGTCCGGCACGTTTCTGCGCGGTGGAAAAGGCGGCGTGATCGGTCGCCACGACCTGTAAAGACCCCGATTGCAGCCCGGCCCAGAGGCTATCCTGATGCGCCTTGTTGCGGAACGGCGGCGACATCACACGGCGCGCGGCATGGTCCCAATCCTTGTTGAAATACTCGCTCTCATCCAGCGTCAGAAACTGAATCAACGGCTCGCCGTAGACCCGCATCCCCTTTTGCCGCGCGCGCCGGATTGCTTCATGCGCCTGCTCACAGCTGACATGCACGATGTACAAAGGCACCCCCGCCGCATCGGCAATACAGATCGCGCGATTGGCGGCCTCGCCCTCAAATTCTGGCGGGCGCGAGTACGCGTGCCCCTCTGGCCCGGTGATGCCCTGATCGAAATATTTCTGCTGCATCTCGGCGACAAGATCACCATTCTCGGCATGCACCATCGGCAGCGCACCAAGTTCCGCACAGCGCTTGAAGCTGGCGAACATCTCATCGTCCTCGATCATCAAGGCGCCTTTGTAGGCCATGAAATGCTTGAACGAATTCACGCCCATCTTGACCGCATCTTCCATTTCGGAAAACACGTTCTCATTCCAGCCGGTGATCGCCATGTGATAGCCGATATCGCTGCAAATCTGCGGCGCGCTCTTGCGGTGCCATTCATTGATCGCGTTCTTGATCGAGCCGTCGGCGCCGGGCAGGCAGAAATCCACCAGCATCGTGGTGCCACCACAAGCCGCGGCCCATGTGCCGGTCTCGAACGTCTCGGCGGCAGTGGTGCCCATAAAGGGCATTTCCAGATGGGTATGCGGATCAATCCCGCCGGGGATGACATAGGCGCCCTCGGCGTCGATATACTCATCGCCCTTGAGGTCTTCGCCGATCTGCTTGATCGTTTCGCCTTCGATCAGAACATCGGCCTTCCACGTGCGATCCGCCGTGCAGACAGTGCCGTTCTTGATGACTTTGGTCATGTCATGTCTCCGTTTGTCATAGATCGTCTTTGCGTTTCTTCTTGCTGGAAATATCCCGGGGGAGTCGCGCTTGCGCGACGGGGGCAGCGCCCCCGATTATTCCACCACCTCCGCAGTCTCCAACGCCGCATGCATCAGAACATCGGTTCCCGCAGCCGCCCATTCCCGCGAAATCTCTTCCGCCTCGTTGTGCGACAACCCGTCCACACAGGGGCACATCACCATAGCCGTCGGCGCCACCCGGTTGATCCAGCAGGCGTCGTGGCCGGCGCCCGAGATCAGATCGCGGTGGGAATAGCCCAGCCGTTCGGCGGCGCCCCGCACGGCCGCAACACAGCCCTCGTCAAAGGTCACCGGATCAAATCCGCCGACCTTTTCAAAGGCGATGCTAAGGCCCATCTGGCCACAGATATCGGATGCCCCCATGCGCAGCATTTTTTCCATCTCCTCGATCACCGCCTTGTCGGGCGAACGGAAATCGACGGTAAACACCGCCTTGCCGGGGATCACGTTGCGCGAGTTGGGGAAGATGTCGATATGCCCTGCCGCGCCCACCGCATCGGGGGCGTGGGACAGGGCGATCTGTTCGACAAGTTCCAGCACCCGCGCCATGCCAAGCCCGGCGTTCTTGCGCATTGGCATCGGGGTTGATCCGGTATGGCTGGCATTGCCTTCGATCGTGACCTGGGTCCAGCTAAGGCCCTGGCCATGGGTGACCACGCCGATGTCCTTGCCTTCGGCCTCAAGAATGGGGCCCTGTTCGATATGCAGTTCGAAGAACGCGTGCATCTTGCGTGCGCCCACGGGTTCGTCTCCGCGCCAGCCGATCCGGTCAAGCTCGTCGCCAAAGCGGGTGCCTTCGGCATCGGTGCGGTCCTCGGCCCAGTCCTGGGCGTGGACCCCGGCAAAAACCCCCGAGGCAAGCATCGCCGGGGCAAAGCGCGTGCCCTCTTCGTTGGTCCAGTTGGTCACGACGATGGGGTGTTTGGTCTTGATGCCAAGGTCATTCATCGTGCGGATGATCTCAAGCCCCCCAAGCACGCCAAGCACGCCGTCGTATTTGCCGCCCGTCGGTTGGGTGTCGAGGTGGGAACCGACATAAACCGGGAGTGCGTCCTTGTCGGTTCCCTCTCGCCGGGCAAACATGTTGCCCATGCTGTCCAGCCCCATGGCAAGGCCCGCATCCTCGCACCAGGACTGGAATAGCTTGCGCCCTTCGCCGTCTTCATCGGTCAGCGTCTGGCGGTTGTTGCCGCCCGCCACGCCGGGGCCGATCTTGGCCATCTCCATCAGGCTATCCCAAAGGCGATCTGGGTTGATCTTGAGGTTCTCGCCGGGGGCTGCCATCTGAAATCTCCTGGGTGTCGGGTCATGCGGGCCGATGAGCGGCCTCTTGCAATCGAGCGGTTCCTGACCGTATGGTCAAGAAAAGAGCATCATAGGTTGACCAACTGGTCAAGAAATTTCTGAAAGCGATCTGCGATGACTGCGTCTTCCCGCCCGCTGAGCCGCAAGGATATCCGTCGAGAGAATGAAAGGCTTATTCTTGAGGCCGCCGAGAAAGTCTTTGCAGAGGCCGGGTTTGGCGGGGCCACGATGCAGTTGATCGCCGATATGGCCGGGTTGCCCAAGGCCAACCTTCATTATTACTTCCCCACCAAGGAATCGCTTTATCGGCAGGTGGTGCAGGCGATTTTTCTCGATTGGCTCAAGGCGGCGGATGTCTTTGACGCTGCCCCCGGCCCGGTTGAGGGCTTGGGCGCATATATTGATGCCAAGATGGAAATCAGCCGCCGTCATCCGGCGGGTTCAAAGGTTTGGGCGTCCGAGGTCATGCATCGTGCGCCGGTCATTCAGGACTATCTTGAAACGACCCTGGTGGAGTGGACCGAGGGGCGTATGGATGTGATCCGCCGCTGGATCGCCGAGGGTAAAATGGACGCGGTCGATCCGCGCCATCTTTTGTACATGCTCTGGGCGACGACTCAGCATTATGCCGATTTCGGCCATCAGATCGAGACCCTGAATGGGGGGCGCCCTCTGTCCGACGTGCAATGGGCGGCGGCCAAGGAAACGGTCAAGGGCATTATCCTCAAGGGGATCGGCGCCCAGCCTTCCCCCGGCGCGTGAAATGGCCCATGCTAGGCAGGACCATGCCGGAGAAACCGATGAACACCGCCAGCCCGACCCGAAAGCCAAGCCGCATCCAAAAGCGCAATCGCAAGCTTATTCTCGATGCTGCGCTGGAGGTGTTCTCGACGCATGGGTATCGCGGGGCGACGCTGGATCAGATCGCAACCTGTGCGGGGCTGAGCAAGCCCAATATCCTCTATTATTTCACTGGCAAGGAAGAGATCCATATCACGCTTTTGAACGGGCTGATGGATACCTGGCTGGCCCCCATGCGAGAGATTGACCCTGAGGGTGACCCACTTGAGGAAATCCTGCGCTATGTGCATCGAAAGCTTGAGATGAGCCGAGAGTTTCCCCGAGAAAGCCGCCTGTTTGCCAACGAGATCATTCAGGGCGCGCCGCGCATCGGGCCGCATCTTGAGGCGGGACTGAAACCGCTGGTGGATGAAACTTCAACCCTGTTCGAGGGCTGGATGGCGGCGGGTAAGCTGGCGCAGATGGATGCGCGGCATCTGATATTTTCGATTTGGGCCACGACGCAGCATTATGCCGATTTCGCCGCACAGGTGCGAGTTTTGATGGGAGAGGCAGATGTAGAGGGCGGGGCGCGCGCGCATCTTGATATGATGTTTCGCCGTTTGCTGAGGCCTTAAGCTTGGATTAACCTCGAATCGGCAGGATACCGGGCATGAACATGATGACCCGCCATGCCCCGAATGAGCCCTGGATCGCTCAATTGTTTTCCGCCAAATCGGCGCGAAAGGGCGCTGTGGTGCGACGGTCCCTCGCGTGGGTTGATCGCGAGGTTGGCCGAGACCGCTTTATGCAAGAGGTCAAGTGTCGCGGCTTTCATCTGATTCAGACGGCGGATCAGTTTGTCGTGGTCTGCCATTCTGGCCCCATCCGTATCCTGTTTTAGGACCAAGAAAATTCGCCGAATTTTCTTGGATTGAGATTTTTCGACGAAAAATCTTGGGTCTCACTCTGCGGCACAGGCGCCCGGATTGTTGGGGTGGGTTGTCCAGTTGGTGTAGTCCTCTTGTACTACCTTGCCGGTACGCGGATCAATCTCGCCCGCTGGCATTTGTTCCATCGTTATGCACCCCTCAACCGGGCAGACATTGACGCAAAGGTTGCAGGCTACGCATTCGTCGTCCTTGACCTCGAACACGCGATCTTCGGACATTGAAATTGCCTGATGCGAGGTATCTTCACAGGCCGCATAGCACCGCCCGCATTTGATACAGTCCTGTTGGTTGATCTTGGCCTTGGCCACGTAGTTGAGGTTCAGATCCTGCCAGTTCACCACATTCGGCACGGCCCGCCCGATCAGTTGCTCGGTCGACGTAAACCCCTTTTCGTCCATATATTGCGACAGGCCTGACATCATCTCCTGCACCACCTTGAAGCCATAGGTCATGGCCGCCGTGCAGACCTGAACGTTGCCCGCCCCAAGCGCCATGAATTCGGCCGCGTCGCGCCAGGTGGTTACCCCGCCGATGCCACTGATCGGCAGGCCTGCCGTTGCCGGATCACGGGCGATTTCCGCCACCATGTTGAGCGCGATTGGTTTCACCGCCGGCCCGCAATATCCGCCATGCGCGCCTTGCCCGTCGATCGTGGGTTCCGGCGCAAACAGGTCCAGATCGACCGACGTGATCGAGTTGATCGTGTTGATCAGACTTACCGCATCGGCGCCGCCCTTTTTGGCGGCCTGCGCGGGTTTGCGGATGTCGGTGATGTTCGGCGTCAGCTTGACGATCACCGGCAGGTCACTGTGTTTCTTGCACCAATGGGCCACCTGGCCGACGTATTCGGGCACCTGGCCCACGGCACTTCCCATGCCGCGTTCGCTCATCCCGTGCGGACAACCAAAATTGAGCTCGACCCCGTCACAGCCGGTATCCTCGACCCGGTGCAGGATGTCTTTCCAGGCGTCCTCATTGACCGGGACCATCAGCGACGCAATGAGGGCGCGGTCGGGCCAGTCGCGCTTGACCCGCTTCATTTCCTCAAGGTTCACTTCAAGCGGGCGATCGGTGATCAGCTCAATATTATTGAGCCCCAAAAGACGACGATCCGCGCCGTAGATTGCGCCGTACCGCGGGCCGTTGACGTTGACCACCGGCGGCCCGGCCTCGCCCAGGGTTTTCCAGACGACCCCGCCCCAGCCGGCCTCGAACGCGCGGTGGACGTTGTATTCCTTGTCCGTTGGCGGCGCCGAGGCAAGCCAGAACGGGTTGGGGGATTTGATGCCGATAAAGGTGGTTTCGAGATTGGCCATTGGGCTGTTTCCTTTCCCTGTTGGGGTTGCCGCTTAGCCGGGCAAGCGAAAGATCATTTCGACGGGTGCGATGTCACCGGCACCTATGGATTTGACCATATTCCGGATTTTCAATTGCGCGTCCTCGCCCATCAGCAGGCCAAGCCCGACAGGGGGCGGGCTTGCCCCCTGCAGGCTGGCCGAGAGGCGGTCAAAGAAATCGCGGGCAAATGCGACGCGCTCGCGTTGCGCCACCAAGGTGAGGCCGACCTTGTCTGCGGCCGCAAGATAGGTTTCCGGTGCATCCAGAAACGATGTGTCGGCGGAGCTTGCCCAGGGCACGGGAAACTCCGGATGTGCGCCTCCGAGCTGCATCACATCATAGACAGCAAAGGTGCCGCCGGGTCGCAGGATGCGCGCCACCTCGGAAAAGAGTTTCGGCTTGTCGGGCAGGTTCATGCCCACATGGATCAAGGTCGCAACATCAAAGTTCCGGTCGTCAAACGGCATGTCCAGAGCGCTGCCGACCACAAATTCAGGGCTCAGCCCGACCAGTGTTGTCAATCTGCGCGCGGTTTCCACATATTCGGGGGTCAGGTCCAGCCCGGTTACGGCCGCGCCATGGCTGTGGGCCATATGCCGCGCCGGACCGCCGATGCCAGAGCCGATATCGAGAACGCGGCTTTGCGGGCCGATATCGATCTGCGCCATCAGATCCCGTGTCGCCTCGATCCCGCCGATATGGAACTCATCCACCGCCTTCAGATCCTCGGGCGTCAGACTTTCCTCTGATTTACCAAGCTCTGCCAAGCCGGTGATGATCCGTTCATAAAGCCCGCGCTTGCCATAGTGCCGGGCGATATCTGTTTCTGTAAGGCTCATTCCGATGCCCTCGCCAATTGTGGTTTATCCGAGCAGTGTAGCATGAATATCCATCGCCGCATCGCGCCCCTGGGCCACCGCCGTCACGGTAAGGTCATCACCGCCCGTGGCACAATCACCCCCCGCCCAGACCCCCGGCGCGCTTGTGCGCCCGGCGCCGGTCACGGCGATCTTGCGACCTTCAAGATCGGGCAGGTCGCCACATTCAAGGGACTGACCGATGGCCTTGAAGACCTGATCGGCGGCAAGGCGAAAGGTCTGGCCGGTCGCGGTCAGCGCGTCATCGGTATATTCAAATTCAATCTCGCGGACCGCGCCGTTGCCATGCACGGCAATCGGGCTGGCATTGGTGATGATGCGCACGCCCTTGGAGGCGGCAAGATCCTGTTCGAAGCGGCTGGCATTCATCCGCTCGCGGCCCCGGCGATAGACAAGGGTGACGTTCAGCGCGCCCAACAGACGGGCCTGTACGGCAGCATCCACCGCCGTCATGCCGCCGCCGATCACCACCACGTCGCGCCCGATGGGCAGGGTGGCAAGATCACTGACCTGTCGCAGCTCGGCTATGAAATCGACCGCGTCGCGCATGCCCACCCTGTCTTCGCCCTCAAGCCCAAGCGCGTTCACGCCACCAAGACCTATGCCAAGAAACACGGCATCATGCGCGTCGCGCAGATCACTCAGCAATAGTTCGCGACCCAGCCGTTTGCCGGTCTGCAAAGTGATGCCGCCGATCTGAAGAAGCCAGTCGACCTCTCTCGCGGCAAAATCGTCGGTGCTTTTATAGGCGGCGATGCCAAATTCGTTCAGGCCACCGGGTTTGTCGCGGCTGTCATAGAGGGTCACGTCATGGCCATGCATCGCCAGACGGTGCGCGCAGGCAAGACCGGCGGGACCGGCGCCGACAACCGCAACCGATTTGCCGGTGGGCGCGGCGCGCACGAACGGATGCGTGCCATGCGCCATCAGGGTGTCGGTGGCATAGCGCTGAAGGCGTCCGATCAGAACGGGCTTGCCTTCGGCGGCCTCTCGCACACAGGCCTGTTCGCACAGGGTCTCGGTCGGGCAGACACGGGCGCACATGCCGCCAAGGATGTTCTGGTCGAGGATGGTTCGTGCCGCGGCCTCGGGCGTGCCGGTGGCGATCTGGCGGATGAAAAGCGGGATGTCGATATCGGTGGGGCAGGCGGTGATGCAGGGCGCATCGTGGCAGAAATAACAGCGGTCCGCCGCGACAAGGGCTTCGTGATCATCAAGCACGGGGTGCAGGTCGGCGAAGTTATCGGCAAGCTCTGCGGGATCAAGGCGACCGGCACGGATGCCGGGGGTCAACGCTGTATCACTCATGGCGGTCTCCATGGATTGGATGGCTGAGTGCAGTATTCCACGATTTAAAATTTTATCAATTGGTAAAATTTATTCAGGCGGCAAAAATCGACCGGTGGCTGCTGAACGGCAGTTTTTTTAGTATCCACGCCGTGGAGCAAACCCTCCGACTTCCAGTCGGACCCGCTTCAGCGTGAAAGAATCGCTTTATGATCGTACCCTCAGAAAAATGAGCCGCAGCCGGGTCGGAGGCTCATTTTTCTGAGG
>NZ_FWFJ01000140.1 GCF_900172365.1 Roseovarius gaetbuli | reverse complement strand
GGATCGCCTCAAGCGCAACACGGGCTTTGAATTCGGGTGAATGGTTTTTGCGTTTCTTCATACCGGATCACTTCTTTCGTCATGCGATCCACCTTAACAACTGGTCCGAAATTTCGCGACCACCTCTCTGTTCCTGTGCCGCTCCAAAGACCTCGCGCAGCGCATTCCAGAACCCCAAAGCACCATCCCCAATGGCAAGATCAGGCGCATGGGTGAGGCCTCATATCTCTTTGAAGCGCCGTAGCAAGCTGTGCGTGCCGCGCGCATCACTGCCCGCCAGTCACGCTTGCTATCCACTTGCGAAGCCGTGAAAACGGAAATCGGCAGGACCCTTCATCAATTTCCGTCTGATCAATGAGCGCAGGAAGCTTGTACTGCCTTGAGCGCGGCTCTGGCTTACTACTTCCGCTTATGTCTGTTGCGTCATGCTTTTCCGCTAATTCACTGAACACAGCATCAACCTTTCTAATTCATTGGTGATCTAATGCTGAAATGTGTGCTGGGATACTTTGGCGTAATTTGGGCAAAATTGTCCGGATCGCGCATTGGTTGTGGAAACAGTATGTTTCAGAGATTGACCTGAGCTCCCGTCTCTCCCCAGATTTGTGTGTAAGCGTCCGGCCTCGCTGCTCTGACATTTCATAGAGTGTGTTGATAAGTGTCCACTATTGATAGTGGACATCTTGAGGGCGGATATGGCGGGCAAGAAGGGTCAGAAGAAGCGTTTTTGGTCGG
>NZ_FWFJ01000082.1 GCF_900172365.1 Roseovarius gaetbuli | reverse complement strand
TCTAAACCCATCTTGCGCAGCGTGCCACTGACAAAGTGGGCACTCAGACACGCCTCCATTCCGACAATACAACGCGGCAACTTTTCGAACGTCGTGACCAATGCAAGGCGTTTGATCTGCTTACGCAAAACGCGCTGCCCATCGTCATCAAAACCAACAATGTGAAATGTGTCGTAACCAATATCGATGCCAACCGACATCAGATCATCAAACTCAACCTTCGCCATGCTACTTCTCCTATATGCAGGTGAAACTAAGCTCAGTCTAACCTGCTGGGTGAAGCAGCCGGTACATCCCATTACCGGACCTTCGTGCCGAATGCAGCGGAGGGCCGCTATCTCACCTGTGCGAATGGGACAACGTCCTTACCGCCCTATTTTGCACTCAGCCGAAGTCGATCCTTATCAGTTGATACCGTTAAAACGCTGCAAGTCCCGAACATAGGCGACGATCATTGTAACATCGGCGCGGGTTACACCCTTGATCGGGGGCATATCCCCAAAAGGCCAATGATGGCCACGCACGCCAAGTGCGGCTGCGCGTTGAAAGGCCTCATCGCCATGATGGGACGGCTCATAGACTTTATGAACCAAAGGGGGTCCGACACCGTGTTTTCCGGCTGCGTTGTCTCCGTGGCAGTTTGCGCATTTCGCCTGATATGCGGTTTTTCCAATTGATGCATCCGGCGATAGTGTTTCCGGCAGCCGTACCGACGCGATTGCATCGGCTTGACCTGCGGCTGGCGCAGGCGTCGGTTTTGGAGGCTGAGCAAGGAAATAGGCCGCAATACCGACAGCAACAACTCCGATGAAAATGATGGGTTTTCGCATATAGAAATCCTCTTTCTGCGTTGACCAGTTGGTCGGGCAATTGCGGCGGCATCGCCCATCCGGGTGGCGGTTTGGGCGCACATTCATCCTGCGCCCAAAAGCTGTTGCCTATTTCAGGTCGGTGACGGTCAGTTTTCCATTCACCCGGTCCGCGACGAATTCGATGTCGTCGCCGGGTTCAAGCTGTTCGAACATGGCCTCGTCGGCGACGCGAAAGACCATGGTCATCGCGGGCATGTCCAGATTGACCAGCTCTTCGTGAATGATGGTGACCTTACCCGCATCAGGGGCCACTTTCTTGACGACGCCCTTGGTAAAGACCGGCTCTGCGAAGGCACCGGTTGCGGCTGTGATCGCAAGGCCCAGAAGGATGGATTTGATGAGGTTCATAGCGTTTCCTTTCGGGTTATGGGGTCAATTAGACGTCACATTGAGCGGGCCATGCATGCCCATTTCCATGTGGCCCGGTATCAGGCAGGCAAAGTTGAATTCGCCTGCATTAGCGAAGGTCCAGATGATCTCGCCGTTTTCGCCGGGAGCCAGGCGCACCGAATTGGGATCATCATGTTCCATCTCGGGGAACTTCATCATCAGCGCACGGTGCTTTTCGTTATTGGCGAAGGTATCCATGACAAACTCATGGTCGACCTCACCGGCATTGGTGATCTTGAAATGAACGGTCTCGCCTTCGGCAAACATCAGGTCGCGCGGTTCAAAAAGCATATCGCCATCGGCGGTTTCCATCATGGTAACCGTGACGATGCGATCAATTTTCGCCGTGTCGCCCGTCATGCCGATCTGCATCATGTCCATATGACCCGCGCCATGGCCGTGACCGTCTTGCGTTTTCATATGACCTGCGTCGTGGCCGTGGCCGCCACCATGGGTTCCGGCGGCGAATGCCAGACTTGCCGATACTGCCAGGATGCTTGTCGTCAGGATAAGTTTTCTCATTGCGTCTCTCCGTTGATTCAGGATTTCCGCGCCGTGTCCGGGCGGGGTGTCAGGATGGTTTGAGCTTTTTCATTAGAGGTGAATTCCGGCAACTCGCCGGTCCATTCATAGGCCTCGGTGCCGGGCGGGTTCTCGTACCAGCCGGGATCGGAGTAATCGTTCGCCTCGATGCCCTCGCGCACCTTCACGACCGAAAACATGCCGCCCATTTCAATCGGCCCATGCGGGCCCCAGCCGGTCATCATCGGCACGGTATTGTCGGGGATTTCCATAGACATTACAGCCATATCCGCCATGCCCGCAGTGCCCATCGGCATATATTCCGGCTGATGTTTGCGGATCATCCCCGTCAGCGCCCGTTTGTCTGCCCCGATGAAATTGGGCACGTCATGGCCCATGGCGTTCATCGTGTGATGTGACTTGTGACAGTGGATCGCCCAATCGCCGGGATGAACCGCGTCAAACTCGTAGGCGCGCATCGCGCCGACGGGAATGTCGATCGACACCTCGGGCCAACGCGCCTCGGGCGGAACCCAGCCACCATCGGTGCAGGTCACCTCGAAGTCATAGCCATGCATGTGGATCGGGTGATTTGTCATGGTCAGGTTGCCGACGCGCACGCGTACCCGGTCGCCAAGGCCCACCACCAGCGGGTCGATATCGGGGAAAACCCGGCTGTTCCAGGTCCAGAGATTGAACTCGGTCATTGTCATCACGCGCGGGATATACGTGCCCGGATCAATGTCGAATGCGTTCAGCATGATGCAGAAATCTCGATCCACCGGCATGAAGGTCGGATCTTTGGGGTGGACGATGAACATGCCCATCATCCCCATTGCCATCTGCACCATTTCATCGGCATGCGGGTGATACATGAAGGTGCCCGATTTCACGAGATCGAACTCGTAGACAAAGGTTTTGCCGGGTGGAATGCCGGGATGACTGAGCCCGCCGACGCCATCCATGCCCGAGGGCAGGATGAGGCCGTGCCAATGCACCGTGGTATGTTCCGGCAGCTTGTTGGTGACGAAAATGCGTACCCTGTCGCCCTCGACCGCCTCGATCGTGGGGCCGGTGGATTGGCCATTATAGCCCCAGAGATAGGCGGTCATGCCATCGGCAAGCTCGCGTTCCACCGGCTCGGCGACCAGATGGAATTCCTTGACGTTGCCGTTCATCCGGTACGGCAGCGTCCAGCCATTCAGGGTGACCACCGGGTTATAGTCAGGTCCGGACTGGGGCCTGAGCGGGGCTTGCGTGGATGCACCATCCATCACGGCGGCCTCGGGCAGCCCCATATTCTGGGTTTTGGCCATTGCACCGGTGGCCATCAGGCCCGCGCCGGCAGTGAGAAGTTGACGTCTGTTCATCATCTTATGTTCCTTTTCAATGCCCGCCGGAGCCGTCACCGGCCACCGATGCCTGAGTATCACCACCGCTGCCCGCGCCACCGCCACCGCCGCCATGCACTGCGGCCACAAGATTGGCCTCGGCCTGCCAGAAGTCGCGTCGTGCACTCGCCTCGGTCAGGTTGGAATTCAACCGCGCGCGGGTGTCTGCCAAAAGCTCGAATGTGTTGGTGATCATGCCGTTGTAAGACAGCAGCGCCTCTTCCTCGATGGTCTGGCGCAGCGGCAGAACAGCATTGCGGTAGTGACCGGCGATCTGATGCGTGCCGACATAAGAGGCATGCGCGGCGCGCGCTTCGGAGCGCACATTCACCGCCCGTTCGGCGAGCTGATGCGCCGCCAGCATATAGGCCGCCTCGGCCCGTTTTAGGCGCGCCTTGCCGCTGTCGAAAATCGGGATCGCGAAATCAAGCTCGACCTGTGGCGTGGTCTTCGTTTCGATCCCGCCGCCGTCATTCTCGCGTTCCAGTTCGGCCCCGACCACCAGTTCCAGATCGGTGACGTATCGCGTCGCTTCGGTCATTCCGCGCGCTTTTGCCATGCTGTCCAGATCAAGCCGCGCAATCGCCAGGTCGACCCGCGACTTGAGCGCATCGCGCTCGATATGCGGGCGGCTTTTCACCTGCCTCGGCAGGCGTGGCAGGGCATTGGGCACGAAATAAGTCACGTCCTGCCCCCAAAGACCCATTTGCCGGGTCAACGCCTCTTTCGCCAGCGTGGCGGCAAGTTTGGCCTGTGCCCGCTGGCCGGTCAGCTCGGCGTAGAACGCATGCTCGCGCGCCTGATCGGCCTTGTTGAGATAGCCGGTATCGCCAAGCCGTGCCGCCAGTTCCGACGCGGCATCGGCGGTTCCCTGGGCCTCGCGGATCAACCCGGCGGCCTCGAATGCGGCCACGGCATCGACCCAGGCGCGCCGGGTATCGACCGCAACGCTCAGGGTCTTCTCGACCGCGGTAAGCTGTGCCTGACGAAATTTGACATCCGCCGCACGGCTGCGGCCCTCTTGTGTGAACGCCGCCTGCAGGTTGTTGGCAATCACCCCCTCGATGGAGCGGAACGCCCCGACCCCGTCAGCATTGATCCCAAGTACCCCGATGGAAACCACCGGATTGGGCGTCATGATGGATTGCCAGGCCTCGGCCGAGGACACGCCCAGCTGCGCATAGGCCGCCTGAAGGCCGCGATTGTTCAAGAGCGCCACTTGCACGGCGGTATCCGCGTCAAGCGTCTTGCCCTGAACCATGGCATGCACGCGCTTGGCATTGGCCTCGATCGCGGGGGCATCCATCAAAAGGGCGGTGTCCTTGCCCAGCACCTTTCGCGCATTATCCGAGACAGGAGCAAACGCTGCCTTTGGATCGGCAAAGCGCGCAACCTGCTGCGGCGAGGCACAGGCAGAGATCAGCAGGGCTGCAGACAGTGCCAGCCCCGATTTGCATGACACTCTCATTCGCTGCCCCCTTTGTGATCGGGGGACTGCCGCTCATTAAGCTCTTGCCAGGAGGCGGGTCCTTTGACCGGGCGTGCGACATAACCGGCAAGCAGCGCCGGGGTACTTGCATGGCGCAGGGCGGTCTCTGGTGTGGCGGCGGGTGCCAATTGGGTTGGCGCTGGCGGTTCAGTCACCGTGCCACAGGCCGCAAGGGCTATGGAAACGCCCAGAACAATATAGTTTCTCATGATTTCTCCTGATCGATAGAACGCAAGACAGGACCTCCACGTGAACCGTGCGTCCCGCTCATTCAGATCCGGCACAGCCGGAGATCAGGTATTTGGGGGTCTTAAAAGGCCGTCAGCGCGATTAAGCGCCACAAGTTCTTGTTCTTTCGAAACGATGGCCGCCGAAAGCAAAACAGAGATCACAACAGCCTCGGAGGCCTCATATGCCACAGCCGAGCAGGCGTGCATCATGCAGGTCTCATGGTCATGATCAGGCGCAGTTTCACCACTCGCCGCGGGTTGGCTTGCGTGATCCATGACCATCGGCGCGGCGTGTCTCGAATCTGATGCGGCATGCGCACAATGGTCTTGATGCATCACGTCATTTGAGGCCATCGCCACACCATTGGCTGCGATTGCCACAATCAGCGCCAGCAGAAAGGTTTGAAAAGTAACCCGCACATTCATCATTCTTTGTGGATAAACTGCGGTGTTCGATGACGCAACCGAAATTGGGTCAGGGCCCGTTCAATAAAAGCGTGTTGCAGTCGGGCCAAGGACGCAGTGCGCCGCCTGCTGTGCGTCTGGCTTGTCCTACAGGACACGCAGCAAGCGCCCAAGGTCGGCTTGCGGGCAATGTCAAGACATCTCGCACCCAAAGCGAAGGTCCGCTCCCCGCCATTTCTGCCGGATGTCACTCCCGGCCCTTTGCGGACCTTGGGTGCGATGTTCAAATACTTCGGTCGCCGCTCGCATTGCCGACATTCGCCGCACGTTGTTCGAATTCACAATGTACAGGACATTTGCGTCGCACTCTGCACCGCAAGTGTATAGAAGTTAGCACACTCTACCATTGGTAGCTTGCAGAGGTGGTCGCGAAATTTCGGACCAGTTGTTAAGGTGGATCGCATGACGAAAGAAGTGATCCGGTATGAAGAAACGCAAAAACCATTCACCCGAATTCAAAGCCCGTGTTGCGCTTGAGGCGATCCGCGAGGAGATGACGTTGGCGGAGCTGTCGAA
>NZ_FWFJ01000085.1 GCF_900172365.1 Roseovarius gaetbuli | reverse complement strand
GCAATGGCTCTGGACTTACAACAATGAGCGCCCCAACATGGGCATCGGCGGCATAACACCCGCTATGAAACTGAAAACAGCTGCGTGATTTCTACGGCTGGACCCCATTGAAAATGGGGGGATTACCCTATGACTATAAAGTCATCAACCAGTTTATCGGCAGCGGTGTGAGTGACATTAGATAAGTGCGGCTTAATCTGCCTTTTGAAGGTTCGTTCGACCTTCGCGAGAATATGAGCAAAGATTTCCTGCGCAGAAGCATAGAGGGACCATTCCTCCAAGAGCTTCTCAAATTCAACTTTTTGATCCAGTGCATCTTCCCACAGGTCAGAGCGATTGCCCGCTTTAAGCTTGCATTCGAGGCCCACAACACCGTCCGCCGCCTCCCGCCTACGTTTGTAGTAGGCGAGATTGGCTATCGTGCCATCAAAGGTCTGTTCATCATCCACTTCCGAACAAAGCTTTGCAGCGAGCTTTTCAATTGCCTCATATGCGTTTTCTTGGCTGTTGAAGTGGTAACTCTTAGAAATGTTGCCGCCAGCCATATCGCCACCGGCCTGCGAATGAGACTGGTTGACGCTTGGGTCTTGGTTGTCAGTCATTTGATATCGGTGTCTTTCCCAGTCGTCTTGTTGCCGCCGACGATGTCGCCGCCCGCTTTCGCGGCTTGCTGGTCAACAATCTTACCTCCGCCTTTCACCTGCTTCTTTGTAAAGGTCAGTGTTAGCAATGAACCGCCAGCCAAGCCTACAAGAAAACTAATTATCTCGCTCAAATATTCCATCAAAATGCGCCTTTCTAAAAAATTGTCACCGCAACAATAGGTTGAAAAGGAGCCGAGTTTCAATGACAAACTGGCAGCAACAGCCTGTTCGCCTCCGGCTCGAAAGCCGACATCCACATGGAGTTGCTGGGAGGACAGCAATAGGCTGCTCACATCGGTTGAGACTGCTCCCACGACGGTCTGGAAAGTTCGTTTCTGAAACCTACGGGCAAATCTTAACCAAGGTCCGTTTATCGCTCATAACCATGCGCGACATTGCTATCAGGCAACCACTGTAACGGGGTATTTCCCGGCAGGTTCCTTTGTGCTTGCTGCTGAACGCTGCGGTGGCGAAGGCTTTCATTGTGCAAAGGTGTTGGAGTGCTAGACTTGATAGTGTTACAGTGGAGTGTATCATGGGGGCCATAAAGTAGATCACAAGCCACTGAAAAACAAAGGAGATTGCTGCCACTTCGCGCTCCCCCTAGGCTCCACCAAAATCCTATTTCAAACCATAGAATACGTATTCCTTTGTGGCAGATGACTATTCAGTCATCGCGCAATGGCGCGTTCATGTCGGCTGCGGCGCAGGGCGGGATCAAGCCCAAGATATTCTTTTCCTGCCTTGGTGCGAACGGCGGCTTTCGTTTGCGCGGTTGACGGACACGCCGCCCCGGGACTCACGCGAGCGCATGGCAGATGTGACCGAAATGCTCGGGGACAGACTTCTTTGGAATAAACAGTCGCGCGGTGTCGCCATATTGGCCTGCGATCGCGCTCTTGTCTGCCTGTGGGGCGCACACTTCTGGAAACAGGCTGCGAAGTTCCGCCAGAGCGGCCGGGTCAACCATGCGCTGCGCCATCGGGCCGGGGTAGAAACTTTCCGAGCGGGCATTTTCGGCAAAGATGATCTGGTGCGCGTCAAACATCAGGTGAATGTAGGTGACGGATTTGCGGCCATGGGCGATGCGCACCCGGCTTTTTGGCACATCTACCAGGTGTTTGGCGCGCACCAGATGGTCACGGCCCAGCAACATCCCGTGCTGGGGCGAGACCAGCAGGTTGCGCGCGCCCCCAGCACGCCCTTGGGGATCAGGATCAGGATCGGGCGCAGGTCTGGCTTGGCCAGCAGTGCGGCATGACCCAACTTCTTGCGCCCGATCCAGCGGATCGGCTGTGGACCGTTGTCCATGGTGGTGACCTGATCGCCAACGCGCAGATCGTCGGTCAGCCGATCGCCCTGCGGCGTTCGGATCGCCGTGCCCGCGGTGAAGCAAACGGCGTAATTGCTCGCACTGCGGTCAGCGAAGACAAATGAATTGGCCGAGACCAAACTGTCCAGGGTCACGGACCGTATAGGCTTGGCCTCCAACGCATCCTGATCGGTGTTTTGCGTGACTTCCGGAGCGAGATAAAGATTGCCGTTGGTGTCCTGAAATACCGTGGCCGTAATCGTGGCTGTTGTCCCGTCGATATAGGTGATGGTGGCGTTGTAGATGGCCATGCCATCCATGGTTTGGTCAGGTCCACCGTCGATTTTGAATTGGTCATTGATGACAGAGTTGTCGACGTCATAGCCGGATGCGGTCCCGCCACCAAATCCCGCAGTTCCCGGTGAAAGGCTTTGGATCTGGTTAACCAGCGAATCGCCTACGCCCCCGTAGGTGTTTCCGACCAGGGCAGCGGCGTTTTCAGAGGTTGCGTTTCCTTCGGTCGGGTCAATCGACGGGCCGGTCCCCAAATAGAAAACGTCGAATGTCGTTGCCATGCAATCCGCCCTTCTCGGTTAACGCGTCCAAGGGCATCAGGACTGGAACACCCCTTTCCGCGCGACCATTACTCTCGCTGGAGGGGGTTTGATTTTGTTGACCACGCTCAACAAAAGCGAAGCAAAATTGACTCAACTTTGCGAGATTTCCAAAGTTCACCGGATACGCCTGTGCATCTGCGGCAGGGCGGCATTGCAAACGCGGGTGCCGTGCTTGCGCTACTGTCCGTAACGCGCGGCGGTCAGCCCATCGAAGGAAATCTCCGGTTCCTTGCCAACAACAAGATCGGCCACAGCGCGCCCCGACCCACAGGCCATGGTCCAGCCCAACGTGCCATGACCGGTGTTGAGATAGAGGTTGTCATAGCGTGTTCCGCCCAGAACCGGCGTACCATCGGGGGTCATCGGGCGCAGGCCGGTCCAGCCCTCGGCCTGGCTCAGGTCACCGCCCTTGGGAAACAGGTCGTTGATCACATGTTTGACGGTATCGGTGGCATGCGGCCCCAACCGATTGCTGTAGCCGGCGATTTCGGCGGTGCCCGCCACCCTGATCCGATCGCCGAGGCGGGTGATCGCCACTTTGTGGGTTTCGTCCATCAAGGTCGATTGCGGTGCCATGGCATCATCGACCACCGGAAGGGTCACCGAATAGCCTTTGACCGGATAAACCGGCAGTTTCAATCCGATCGGCTTGAGCAAATGCGGGGCATAACTCCCCAAGGCACAGACATATTTGTCGCCGGTGATGCGCCCCGCCATTTCCGTATCCACGCCCGCGACCCTGCCGTTTTCAATCGCGATGCTGCGGATCGACTGGCCGTATTGGAACTGCACCCCAAGCTCTGCGGCCTTTTCCGCAAGGGCAATTGTGAACATCCGGCAATCGCCGGTGCGATCCGCCGTTAGCCGCAGACCGCCAACAAATTTGTGGCGCACCTCGGCCAAAGCCGGTTCCACCGCGATACAGGCGTCACGCCCCAATTCTTCGAACGGGCTATCGAATTGCGCGAGGATCTCCTGATCGGCGCGCGAGCCCTTCATTTGCTTGGCGGTGCGGAACAGCTGAAGCGTGCCCTGCGCGCGCCCGTCATAGTCGATGCCGGTTTCCTCGATCAGCTCGGGCATGACATCGCGGCTATAGTTCGAGACCCGGACCATCCGCGATTTGTTGATCGCATAGCTTTCATCGTTGCAGTTGCGGATCATCTGCGCCGACCACATCCACATGGTCGGGCTGATCAACGGCCAGATGAACAAAGGGCGGCGCTTCATGAACAGCCATTTGAGCGCCTTCACCGGAATTCCCGGCGCGGCCCAGGGCGAGGTCATGCCATAGGACAACTCTCCGGCATTGGCATAGCTTGTCTCAAGCCCCGGCCCAAGCTGTCGGTCGAGCACGACAACCTCGGCGCCCTGCTTGGCCAGATACCAGGCGGTGGTGACGCCGATCACCCCGGCCCCCATCACGACTACCTTCATGGGTCGGTCCTTTCACGCATGTTCAGGGCTATCCTTGCATTGCAGAGGGGGCCACTACAATGGCTCTGTTCGCGGCCCGGCCCGCAAGCGGCAGGACGAAACACCTGTCGCGCGCCCGCTCGAGGCCTTAGCGGGCCGACATATCCTGTCTCATCCAGTCGATGAACGCGTCCGACTTGCGTTTGCGGCGGCCATGCGCCCGTGCCACGTAGGTGTATCCGCTTGCCCGAAACCCAAGCGGCGCAATCAGGCGCCCGCTGGCGATATCATCCTGCACCAGATGATCGGGCGTCACACAAAGCCCAAGCCCACTTGCGGCGGCTTCGATGGCAAGCGACAGATGCTCGAATTCACAGACCCCTTTCGCGGGGATAGGCGGGCTCGACAGAATGGCCTGCCATTCCTCCCAGGCCTTGGGGCGGGTCTTGGTGATCAGGCGGGGCAACGCGCCAAGGCCCTCAGGGCCGACAGCGTCACCTTGACCGACAAGCGAGGGCGCAAGAACCGGACCCAAGGCCTCGGCCAACAGGACGCTGTCCTGCCGTCCGGGGGCCTCATCGGGGGCAAGCACAAGGATCGACACATCGATCCGGTTCAAAAGCCGGTCCGGGCGACGCGGATCGGTCGAAAGCCGAAGATCAATGTCGGGGTGCTCCTGCCGAAAGCGATGCAGGCGCGGGATAAGCCATCGGATCGCCATCGTGCTCAGGCATGCGACGTCCAATATCTTGTCGCGCCCCTCATCAAGGGCCAGAAGAGTGGCGTCGATATCATCGAGCGATTTTGTCAGGGTGCTTGCAAGGGCCTGACCATCCGTCGTGATCATGCGCTCATGGCGCGCGCCGTGGAACAGATCAAAACTGAACCACTACCGGCTGGCGCCGGTAGGATCAGCGATGTGCTGTTCCAGGTACTGAAGATGGGGTGGTTGCCGCCCTCCCCTGACGGCATCGCAATGTGCCAAGATGGTGGTCTGTAGACCATCTAACGGAGAGGACGG
>NZ_FWFJ01000080.1 GCF_900172365.1 Roseovarius gaetbuli | reverse complement strand
CGTCCTGCGTCCTGCGCCCACTTGAATGGGCAGGACTGCTTGTCGAGACCCGCGAGGAGCGCGAGGGCAAGCACGTCCATCACGTGTTCAAGACACCGCTCTGGCGGAGCGCGATGAAGCTCAACACGGACGACATGCTGCGGCCCGTTTCTCTTCAGTAGAGCACCTACGCACTCGGCCCAAAGCCGACCTTGGGCTGTCGTTTGACCGTTGCCGTGCAGCATTCGCATTGCGGACATTGGAAACCCTGTGCAAACTTCTTCCAACAATGGACGAAGACAGAGAGGCCTAACTGTGAAACGTGAACCAAACCTGATCATTTCAAGCGCATCACAGCACATCGTTGTGGACGGTGTTCCTTTCAAAGTAGACATCTGTAAGCTGGAAGGTGGAGATGGATGGTCGTTAGAAGTCGTGACTGAGGATGGGACATCCATCGTATGGGATGATCTCTTTGATGACGACCAGGCAGCATTTCAGGAAGCTTTGACAACTATACGAAAAGAAGGTCCCAAAGCTTTTGTCAGAGGCGATTCAAACATCATTCCTTTTAAACGTTAGGCCGACACGACCGGCCCAAACCTGCCATTCGTTTATCTTGCAGTTCACGGCAGCTTCCAGAGCAGAACGGACATTCAAGAACGTTTTGGACTATGATCCCACTCGACAAAGGAGGTCAGGAAAGTGGCACGGCAGGTGACATTCCAGAGAAACCCGACTTTACTGGCAGGCAATGTCTGCCCCCGACTGAACAAGGAATAGATAGAATGAGCAAACTTTTCTCGCCGTGGATGCTTGGGCCGCTAAAGTTAGAGAACCGGATCGTCATTGCGCCGATGTGCCAATACTCCGCCGTCGAGGGCAACGCTCAGGACTGGCACCTGATACATCTGGGCAACCTTGCCCTGTCAGGGGCGGGAGTTCTCGTCATCGAGGCGACGGCTGTATCGCCCGAAGGGCGGATTACACCGGGTGATCTGGGCCTATACTCCGACGACAACGAAACCGCTCTTAAACGCGTTATGGATGCGGTGACAAAATACGCCATCTCGCCAGTGGTTATCCAGCTTGCCCATGCCGGGCGCAAGGCGTCCAGCAGTGCGCCATGGGATGGCGGAGCGCAGATTCTTCCGGATGAACCCGGCGGCTGGAAAGCGGTCGCACCATCCGCATTACCGCATACACCGGGAGAAGACGCTCCTATAGCGCTCGACCAAGCGGGGCTGGACAAGGTACGGGAAGACTTCGCCTCATCTTCCCGGCGAGCGGTGGCCCTCGGCTTTCGGGGTATCGAAGTGCATATGGCGCACGGATACCTGCTACATCAGTTCCTGTCACCCATCGCAAACCAGCGCACGGATTCCTACGGCGGCAGTCTGGAAAACCGGATGCGCTTTCCCTTGGAGGTCTTCGACGCAGTCAAGGCCGCCGTCACTGAAGACTTCCCGGTCTGGGTTCGCGTGTCTGCGACAGACTGGGTGTCGGGCGGCTGGGACATAGAGGACACGGTCGCATTCTCTAAGGCCCTTAATGACCGCGGTTGCGCAGCAATTCATGTCTCTTCGGGGGGCGTGTCGCCTGAGCAGCAGATCCCATTGTCCGACGGCTACCAGGTACCTTTGGCCGCGAGAGTGAAGGAGGCAGTCGGATTGCCGACCATAGCCGTAGGTCTCATCACCGACCCCGCCCATGCGGAAGCGATCCTGGATAAAGGCGATGCTGATGCTATCGCTCTTGCGCGGGGTATGCTCTACGATCCGCGCTGGCCGTGGCACGCCGCAGCGGAATTGGGGGCAGAGATCGATGCCCCGCACCAATACTGGCGTTCACAACCGCGCGAGTACAAGACGCTCTTCAAGAACGCCAAGGTCGGTCAAAGGTAAGTTACTTCGGAATAGAGGGATTGAAGGCGAATGCCTTACCAAAAGCTTTGCGAGTGCCTACAGGAAGCAATTTGCTGAAACCGCATCTCATGCGAAGTCAACGCAGCCAACATGGCGCACTAGCCTACTTTGCTGAGCGCCGAAGAGACGGCCGGTTTGTCCATGATGCATACCTGCGAGCCTAACGCAGCGAAGGACCCGCCTTCAGCCCTTTTCTGCATACGGTCGTTAACGGCGTATTCCGTTGAAAAACTCGCCTGATCGCTCGAAAGGGCAAGATCAGCAGAATATTGTCCCGCTAAAACGCCATTCTGGAAGTACCGTTTGTCAATTGGCCTGTGACGAGAACAGTGTTCCAAGTTTCCGAGGCGATTTTGGCGTAGCGGAGTTTTTCAACAGAATAGGCCCTTACCGGACGTCCACGCGCCCGATGGTCGCCGCGGGGCAGCTTCTCCGAAGCAGACCGACGGTCATCTGCCCTGGGCGCCTCTGCGCAGCCAGTCATGGACGAAGACAAGCTTTTTCTGAGCGGCGTGAGACACCACGAATGGATACACATCATCCAAGCCCATGGAGCGATTGGCGTGATTGATGATCTTGACGGCCTCGAACGCGGCCCAAAGCAACGACATGGTGTCCGGTTCCGCGTAGGCATCCCAGTCGGCATGCGGCAACCCCGGCAGAAAGAGGCCCGCCGAAATCGCACTGTCCGTGATATCGGTCAGATGGAGCAGATGCGCAGCCGTTTCCGCCCAGTCCTCATGGGGATGGGCCGATGCATAGGTCGTCAGGTAGCTCTGGCTCCAGTCGTCCGGCGGGCCGTCGTGGTAGTGCCGTTGCAGCGCCGCTGAATAGTCGTCCCTTTCGTCGCCGAAGACGCTGCGAAACGCCTCGAGGAAGTCGGTGCGCAGGCTGAGGCGCCACCAGAGCATATGCGCGATCTCATGGCGGAAATGGCCGATCATGGTGCGATATGGTTCTTCGAGCGCTTCGCGTCGCGTCGTGCGGAGGACCGGATCGGCTTCGGCGACGCTGATCGTGACCACGCCATTCATGTGCCCCATCGCTGCAGGGGTCGGGCCGTCATCGAGCATGTGAAAATACGGCGGCGTTCCGCGATCTTCCGGGCGAAACCAGTGCCAGCGTCCGAGATTGTCCAGCACCCAACGCTTTGCGGCCTCGGTTTGCGCCCAGTTGGCCCGCGTGTCGGGATTGGACGTATCTGGATGGACCGTGGTCATGGCACAGGAACGGCACGGCGCGCCGTCTTTGGGTGCGATCCAGTTGCATCCGATGATCTCGCGGTTGACGCAAAAGGGCGGCGTCGGAATGAACGCGCGGGCGTGCGGATCATAGGCGACCTGGGTTCCGTCCGCCGTGGCAAGGTTGTGAAACCAAAGCGAGCCCGCCCCGACCGGATTGAAAAAGACGTGCATGAAGGACGTTCTCCCGATGTTTCTTGTTACCGCTCAATACCCCAAGCCGAAGGTTGACGGCCACACGGTCAACCAAATATTCTCGGATGACCGGAAAGGACAACACCCAATTTCCGGCGAAGTGACAACAGACCAAAAACCCGAAGGCGGATCGACACCGAACTTCAGGCTTGGGCTGCTGCCAGCAAACGGCGTTATGACTTATGCCTCGCCATCATCCGGAAGGTAAGCGCCATCTTCATCGTGCACTTCCAGGCCGGTGACCGGAGGATTGAAGGTGCAGACCAGGCGCATGTCTTCGGTGCCACCTCTCAGTGTGTGCTGATCGTGGTTGTCCAGCGCATACAGCGTTCCGTCGGTGATCTCGTGCGTCTCTCCTGTGGCCTTGTCAAGAATGCTGCCGTTGCCGGAAACGCAGTACACCGCTTCGAGGTGATGCTTGTACCAGAGATCCATCTCAGCACCTGCGGGGATGATGGTTTCATGCATGGAGAACCCCATGCCGCCTTTCTTGAGCAGCATCCGGCGGCTTGTCCAGCCCGGACCGTTTACTTCGCGTTCCGTGCCGATCATGTCCTGAACTCGAACGACTTTCACTTTGAATTACTAAGCATTATCTGCGAGCTGCGATTAAAACATCGCTGCGCGATAGGGGCAACCACCATATTAAAAACATCACGAAAAACCACACAGCTAGCAATTAAGATTCTGTTATTGTGGTATTTCCTTTAAAATTGCGATCTTTGGGGCGAGTATTAAGAAAGCCTTTTTGACAGTTCTTCGGGTTCGCATTATGCTTCAGTTACTAAAGCATATACTGGCATCTACAACGGTGGCGTGCCAAGCACTCTGCCAAACTTGTGAAGACATCCAAAAGGAGAAACGCAATCTTGAAATCGTCAGAAGCCCCCATCGAGAAGGACGTCTCGGGCTGGACCGACCCGACCCTCGACTCCGTCCGCGGAACGGAAGCGCCCAAGGACCCGAACAAGGGCTACGTCGCTCTGCTGGGCTGGAGCGTCAACGCCATCAAGGCGGCCCAGACATTCGATCGTCGCTACATCGTGGTCGCGCCCGATTGGGCGGCCGATTTCTGCCTGGCCAACAACATCCCGTTCATCTCGTGGGACTTCGCGCGGCTGAACGACAGATCCATGGAGATCGCCCAGCGACTCAAGGACGAGGGCGTGGATGTGTGCATTCCCCTGTTCGAAGAAACCGTCGAATGGTCCGGCGCCATCAACTCGGTCCTGATGGATCAGCCGCGCATGTACGGGCAGTCTGTCTTGTTCCGTGACAAGGCCCTGATGAAGCGCCGCGCCCAGCTGGGTGGCATCCGCGTGGGCATCTTCGAGGAAGCCCACGAAAAGGACGACGTCATCCGTTTCATGAAGCGGGTGAACCAGACGCTGCTGAAACTCGACGGCGACCCGGACGATCCGATCCATGTGAAGGCTTTCGACAAGGCTGGTTGCCTTGGACATCGTATGATCCGGACAGTCGAAGATATCGACAATATCCCGGGCGAGGAATACCCGCTTCTGATGGAAAGCCATCTGGACGGGTGGGAGTTCGCAGTCGAGGCGTGGATTCACGACGGCGAAATCAAGTTCCTGAACATCTCGGAATATGTGACGCTGGGATATTCGGTCTTCGTGCCCGCCACGCACGAGCTGGAAAGCTGGCGCAATGCGATTACCAAGCAGATCGAAAAGCTCATCAAGACCTTCGACATCAAGTTCGGTCAGATTCACCCGGAATACTTCGTGACGGCCGACGGGGAAATGTACTTCGGTGAGGTTGCCTACCGTCCACCCGGTTTCAAGGCATTCGAACTGATTGAAAAAGCCTACGGCTTTAGTGCATACCAGGCGTCCATCCTCGTCTTCGATCCCAAAAGCACCAAGGAAGAGGTAGACGCCTTTTTCCCGCGTGCGGTGGAAGACGCAAAAGGCTGCGCGGGCTGCTTTGGCGTGTACCCCCGTCGTCGCGTGGTCAGTGCGCTTGAGATGCCCAAGGAAACAACGGAACACCCGTATTTCGACTCGCACGAACTGGTGGCCCCCACACAGGAAACCGTGCCGGATCGTTCAGCCTTTGGGACACACTGGGGGTTGGTGTTCTTCTTCGGGGACGACCCGATCACAATGCGCGACCTGCTCAAGGCGCAAGAAGAGTTGGACTTTTATGTCTAAGCAGGGTGCTGGTGTCATCGAAACCTCTGCCTGACACCACAAGTCTTTGGCTTTACCTGGACATTGCCCTGACAGCATAGGGCCACTGACATGGCTCGCATCGGTATCTGCCCTCGGCGCTCGTTGGGGGCAGATACGTAACGCACATGAGTACTGGAAAAAGCAGGCGTTTGTGGCGGTCAGAACAGCCAGCGGACTTTCCATTGCATAGACGCAAGGGGCAATCTGAGTATGTTTTTGCAGTGATCCACATTGAACGCTGCAGACTTTGAAAAGTCCTGCTTCTGCGCATTGCTGACCTTGGTGGCTGGTGCAGCATGGTAGGGCGTTTGTTGATTGTCACTGAGAACTGACCCGGGATTGTCACCGAGACTTGACCCACCCAGTTGTTATGTTCTTTGCGTCATGATGGCGTCAATGCTGCTGTCTCCTTTCGTTTCTTTTTCGCTGTCTCGGA
>NZ_FWFJ01000115.1 GCF_900172365.1 Roseovarius gaetbuli | reverse complement strand
CGAGAGTGTCCGACCTTCTGTGTATGAGTAATTTGGCCCATGCTTCACCAACGAAGGAGCATGACGACAATGACGATTTCCACGGAACTACTGGATGAGCTGCTGAGCGGCGTTGAACGGCCCGAAGACCTGCTGGGGGATAAAGGCCTTATGAGGGAGCTCAAGGTCCGCCTAATGGAGCGGATGCTGGGCGCTGAGTTAACCGAGCATCTGGGCTATGAACCGCATGGTGAGCCCGACAGTCAGCAGACCAACCGGCGCAATGGCGCGACCCGCAAAGTGCTCAAGAGCAATGACGGCGCAGTGCCCATCGACATTCCGCGTGACAGGGATGGCAGTTTTGAGCCGGAACTGATCCCGAAAGGTCAAACCCGGATTGATGGCATGGATGACAAGATTATTGGTCTGTATGCGGCAGGCCTAACGACCCGAGACATTCGCGCCCACCTTGAAGAAGTCTATGGCCTGAAGGTATCAGCCGACCTTATCAGCCGCGTCACCGATGCCGTTCTGGCTGAGGTTTCAGACTGGCAGAACCGCGCCTTGGAGCCGATGTATCCAATCGTTTTCCTTGATGCGCTTCGGGTCAAAATCCGCGACGCGGAAAGCCGCCAGGTCAAAAATAAGGCCGTTTATGTGGCCTTGGGCGTCACCCCAGAGGGCGAACGCGAGGTTCTGGGCCTTTGGATTGCCAACAACGAAGGGGCCAAATTCTGGCTGTCAGTGATGAACAACCTGCGTAACCGGGGCGTCGAAGACATCCTCATTGCCGTCGTGGACGGCCTTAAAGGCTTCCCTGACGCCATCAATGCGGCCTTCCCTTATGCGACCGTCCAGACCTGCATCGTGCATCTCGTGCGCCATTCCCGGAACTTCTGTGGATGGAAGGATCGCAAGAACGTCGCCAGAGATCTCAAGCGCGTTTATCAGGCAATCGATGATGTTGCCGCAGAGAAAGCCCTCGCTGATTTCGAGGCCGAATGGGGTCAGAAATACCCCTCAATCGCACCCTCATGGCGGCGCGCATGGCAAGAGGTCATCCCGTTCTTTGCCTTCCCGCCAGCAGTGCGCAAAATCATCTACACCACGAATGCGATCGAGAGCCTGAACAGGGTCATCAGGAAAACCACGAAAACACGCGGCAGCTTTCCAACCGATGACGCAGCAACAAAGCTGATCTACCTGGCGATCCGCAGCTTCGAGAAGGCGGGGCGCTGTGTCAGAGAATGGGTTGCTGCCCGAAATCAGTTCGCTATCATATACCCAGAACGGTTCAACAGATGATCCGTTTCAACCGCATGGGCTGAGCATCATACACAGAGTTTCGGATACTCTCGT
>NZ_FWFJ01000077.1 GCF_900172365.1 Roseovarius gaetbuli | reverse complement strand
TCTTCGGCGTATCGCAGTATCCGTAATTTACGCCCAATCTCGCGTTGATCCTTGTTCATGAACATCTCCTTCTTCCCAAATCTGGGACGTTAAAAGAAATGTCTCGCGAGTAACGGCATATCTACACAGGCGCACGCAACCTGATCAATGGTATCCAGCTGACCGACAACCTTTCGGCCAAGTCGCAGGTCGGGGAAACCGCGGTTCACCTTGCCCCCGAGACCGTCGCGGTCTCTCTGGCGAACCTGCGCAAACAAAGTCTGGAGGCCCTGCAAAATGATCTGGACGGTATTCAGAGCGATTTCTCGACCCGGCTTGAGCGTGTGCACGAAAGCTTTCTTGCGCGCGCCACCGAGGCGCTGATCCTTCACCTTGAAAAGTTTGGCGAACATTCGATCTGGGAATATGATCCCTCCGGTCTCAGGATCCTTCTAAGCTCATCCTACAAGTCCTATGGCAGGACGTCTCAAGCGGCCTATGAGCGTTACATCGAGCAGGTCATCGCACAGCTTGTTGGCCTTTATCGCGAGGCGCTGAAACTGCCGGAGGAGCTTTTTGACATCAAGGGCCCGCCCGCCCCGCGCGTGCCGCCGCCTGTCTCGCTCGGGCAAACGATCGCCTTGGACCTGAAGGGCAACTGGTGGAAAAGCTGGTGGTTCCGACGGCGCGGATACCAAGCCTATGCCGCAGACTTTCATCGGATGATCAAAGAGGAAACCACGACATTCCTGGCTGATCTCAAGACCACCCAGGCCGATGTTTTTCATGACGCCATCTTTGCCCAGGCCGATGCCTTTTTGACCGACCAGTCCGACGTCCTGTTCAACACGATCACGCCACCGACGCTTGATAAGGTCAAGGTGGACCGGCTGTTTGATCGACAATCTCTGGAAGCGCGCGATGCCGACCTCCGGCAAGCGCATCAACACTTGGATGTATATGCCCCATGACACAGGTCGACAAAGCGTCCCGCAAACCATGTATCGCCCTGATGGGCGAATTCAGCGCAGGCAAGAGCACGCTGGCCAACCTTTTGATCGGCTCCGATCCCCTGCCTGTCCAGGTCATTGCCACGCAACTTCCGCCGGTTTGGATCAGTCACGGCGATGCGCCCGCTTTTCGGGTGGACCTTGATGGCAATCAATTCGCGATCGACCTCGATAATCTTGCCGAGGCACCACTCGACGAGACCGCCTATATCAAGATTTTTTGTGACGAGGAGCTTTTGTTGCAATGTGATCTTTTGGACATGCCGGGAATATCCGATCCCAATATGTCCTCTGAGGTCTGGCAAAGGATGATATCAAAGGCGGACGGCGTGTTATGGTGCAGCCACGCCACCCAGGCCTGGCGCCAGAGCGAGGCCGCCGTGTGGGCAAGCCTGCCGCCGGACCTCTATCAACGCAGCCTGTTGTTGCTCACGCGCATCGACAAGATAACCTCTGAACGCGATCGTCAAAAGCTCATCCGGCGGGTGCGTGCGGAAACCGAAGGGCTGTTTCTGCAATGCCTGCCAATCTCGCTTTTGCAGGCCACGGCAGAGCAGGACGACTATGATGTCTGGCTCAAGAGCGGCGCCGAGGACTTTGCAAAACACCTTGTGGACCTGCTGCACAGCCTTTCAGAGGATGGCGCCGTCGGCCCCGAAGGCCAAAGCCTGCCAGAGGCGGCCAAACCGCTGCGGATTTCGGGGCTGGTGGCGCCGGACTCTGCACCGGCCCCACCGCCCGCGCCCGCTCCGCAAACGGCAGCGCCCCAGATCATGCCGCGCCGGGTGCGCCTTTCGCCGTCACCCCAAGACAGAGCTTGTGCACGGGACGGTGCACCGGGGCGCCCGTCATAGGCCAGCCACATGGTGGCTTGGAAATTTACCCAATAAAAACCTATGGCGACGTAGTATTGGCATGGCCGGATCGGCCCCTTGCTGATGCTTACACAAGTCGAGTGCCCTCATGAATATTGCCGAAAGATTGGAGTCTGTCCGTCAGGAATTTCCGGAATGCAAAACGATTGCCTATGCGGACATTTCCACCAACATGATCCTGTCGACAAGCGCCGAGACCGAATTGCGCCAGGAACACCTGAATTCTCTCTGCAAAACAGCGGTCGAAATGCTTGGCGGGCCTCTCTCCCCGCCCCTGCGCAGCCTTCTTGGATCGGACCACGGTGAAGGCATCTTTAAGGTCATCATCATCGAACCGAGCGAAGTCGGTATTTTTCTGAAATCCATGACCAGCCCGACAGACGCGTTGTGCTGTGTGTGCTCTGCGTCGATAAATCTGGGGCCCTTCATTACCGGTGCGCGCCATCAACTTGATGAGATCGGGCAGGACGAATGATCCTTGAGCAATGTGGCGCCTCGCATGACTGACATCGAAACCCTTCACGACAGGTTGAGTAAACTTGTGCATGGATTAGAGGCAATCTCTGGCAAGAGCCGCGACCTCATGCTTGCCGGGGCCGGTCACCCGTCTGAAGCGATGCGCGCCGAAATTGCCGAAACTCACCTTCTTCGTCGGATGGTGTTCCGAAATGACCGCAACGAGGAGCTAGCGCTAGAGGTGGCTTCTGGCCGTATTTTGAGAGTGTCTCAGCCCACCTCGCACCATTTGCAGGCCAGTCTCCCCGAGATCGCGGCACAGGATCTGTCGAGGTTAAGCGAGAACCAGATTTCACAGCTTGCCGCTGTCCTGAGCAAATTCACCGCTGACCTCAGCAAACTGTCGGTCGAGGTTCAAATCTTGAAAACCGGGGCTTCTTGGCCTGTTTTGGGACTCGCCACAAACGACCTGTTTCAGGGCCACGGCAAGCCGCGCCCGCCTGGGACAACCGCCCGTTCAACGGACTTTATGAGTGACTTTGTGCGAGATTGCGCGCCGATATCGACCGCTGCTTTGCTGATGGTCGGCGATACGATCACGGTCGAGCAAGGCGTGGAGGCGCATTTGGAATCTCTCAAGACATTGGCGCACGCAGAACGTGTCGCCAATGTCGGCGTTTTGCAGGGCGAGGCGGATTCGGAGTCTGCGGGTCAATGCGTAATATTCTCTGGCCACCCCGATGCTGAGCGTTCAATTCTCTGCGCCTCGCAATCCGATAGCCTGGCTATTTTGTTCCTGAACGGCGACGTTCTCGATGAGGTGCTGAATTTGTGGATGTCTCACTCTGGATGACGCAGCCCCACCTGTCAGGCTAAAGCGTGAATGAACCTTTTCACCAAGTCCCTGAAGATCGCGGCTTCACTATTTTTCGGGATAGAGGACGCATGCGTCAAGGGCGCAATTTCAAAGGTTACCCCCAGATAAACAATTGAAAAATTTACTCAATTATGTGGAAAAAATGCCTCATTCATGATAGAATTGAATTTTAAGCAATAGTGGGGCCTTGCTATGAAAAGTAAGATATTCACCACCTTATGTGTTGCCGCCAGCCTCTTTGCGACCGGGCTGGCCGCCAAATCCTTGTCGGGGAAAATCCATAACCTTCAGGCGGGCTGGTTGGAGCAAACCTATCGGGATAAAACCTGGGAATGGGAGGACGGGCACGCCTATTTTGCGCCTGACGGCACTTTTCAGGCCGCCATCGGACGCACGCAAAGCGCAACAGGAACATGGTACGCGGCAAAGGGCGGCAAGATCTGCTTTCAGGCCGAGTGGACGACCGAGGCCGGATCAAAGCCCACGCTAAAATGCTGGCGACACGTCGCGGATCAGGAAAAGCGCCTTTGGCAGGCACCTCTGGACGGTGGTTTCACCCTGAAATGGGCGCCGTTTGACCCGAAAACACAGTTGCTACCGGGCAATGTATTCAAATCCAGGTTCGATTATGCCAGCGCCCCCAAAACGGAAATCCCCGTGAAAGCGATGGATTCGAAGGAATTGGCGCGCCTTTTTGCCGGGAAAACATGGATGTGGGAGGACGGGCACGCCTACTTCGGAAGCGGCGGCGTTCTAACGGCGGTTTCCGGGAAAAATTCGATCGGTGAAGGAAAGTGGTACGCCAAGCCAAAAGGCCATCTTTGCATCAACGCGGTCTGGAAAGGCGCAGGCTTTGGCGACGTTCAAAATGAGCGCTGCTGGCTGCACGCCAAAGATGCAAATGGCAAGATTTGGCAAACACCGGTTGGCGAGAAGCCGGAATGGAGCCAGTTAGATTCAGCGAAAGATCTGGTCAGTGGGAACCCTTACGGCTCTCGCTTTGACCGGCAAAAACGCCGCCTCGCCCGATAAAGGCCGGGCGACGCTACGGCGGCGGTCAAATCACCTTAGTCCGACGAGGCAAGGTTGACGGATGAAATGCGGCTAAGGGTGCGGTCAAAGGCCAACCCAACCGGCGTTGGCGTAAGATCATCGCTGACAAGATTGATCTTCGGCACTTTGCCGCCCCATGGGTAAGGGTTGGCCGCGAACCAGGCATAGCGCTCTACAAAGGGCAATTTCTCCAGCATGATCATAGACTTCTGGATGAACGTGGCATTCTTTTCGTAAGAGGCCGCATGCGGGCGGCGCCAGTCGATATGGGCAAATTCGGTGACCCAGATCGGCCTGCCGTACTCGGCATGGACCGCCTGCAACCACTTGCGAAACTCGCCCACATCTCCGGTGTTTGAATAATAGTGAACCGCCATAAAATCGACGCGCAGCCCCTTTGCCTCGACTTCGTTCATGAATTTTCGTTGCCACGAGTGGCGGCCAAGGGTCTGTCCCTGCGTCGTCGCCGGGCTTCCAAGGCGCAGCCCCCGACGTTCCAGTTTTGGCCAGAGGCGAACCGCCTTCGCGACCGACATATTCGCCTGATGTGATCCCGTGCCTTGATCCGGTTCGTTGAACCCAAGCAAGGCGCGGACCGGAAGATCAGACGCGATGCGCTTGTTAATATCACCCGCACCGTGGATCATCGGCACGAATTCAACATCGCGCCGCGTTTTTGAGCGAGCGTGGATTTGATCCGTGCGCCAGTTGTAATACCACCCGAGAGAGGGCGCGCCCTCGATCCATTGCGCCATGGTCTGGCGCGAATTTTCCCACGCGCCGACACCGGCCTTCTGCGCCATTGCAGGGCCGGTCATTATCAACAGTGACATTACCACGAATAGAATTCTGCCCATTTCCGCCTCTTTTCACCAGTCGGAAAATGGCAGCCAACAATGGCGTGACCATGGCAGTTTCTGGACAATTCCGGGCACCCGAACCTCGCGTGATGACGGACTCTCTCCATCAACGCAAAACCCAAATGATCCCGGAACGATTGCTGCTCGACGACCCGCAATGACCGCTGTTTCTTACCGACCTGCCACGTCGTTTCATGCGCATTTCTTGGCACGAATACGGTGCGTGATACCTGTAACCACCTACTTTACTGCCTGAGGTTGTAGAGAAAGTAATCCCGCAGTCAACTGCGGTGCTTCAGATCAAGAACCGACGGCGGCACACCGCCGATGCCCACACGCCATAGTTGCGGAGCGATTGGGCGCATTTGCCCTGCACAAAGCCAAGCTTGGCCTTGGCTTCAACGTCGATAAGTGCGAGTTTGAAAGGGGCCGACCACATCAAAAGTGGCGGCGCTTTGAAAGAAAATGATGCCAACTGCACCGCAAAAGCCTGCATCTGCCGCCGTGCCTGAGCCGCGCCAAAGCCTTGACCCAAAGGCATATACCAAACCGCTTTTGCGGGGCCGTAAGCGGATCAAGTATCACATCCTTGCCGTGATCTGGGCCATCGCGGCGATTTGGTTCTGGGTTTGGTGGCTGCACCCGGATCATATTCTGCCGGGCCTGCGCTATTGGGTGGTGACCGTCGCGCTCAGCTGGCTTTTCATCCTGCAAATTCTCTTGATCGTCGTGTCGCGCCGTGCGGTTGTACCCTGCTCTGATCCGCCCGCCGATGTTCGGGTTGCGATGATCGTGACCAAAACCCCGTCAGAGCCGTTCTCGATCTTGCGCAAGACGTTAGAGGCCATGCTGGCGCAGACCTATCCGCATGACACCTGGCTGGCCGATGAAGACCCGCAACCCGAAACGATTGCCTGGTGCAAGGCGCATGGCGTCAAGATATCTTCGCGAAAGGATCGGCCCGACTATCACCGCCCGGAATGGCCGCGGCGAACCCGGTGCAAGGAAGGCAACCTTGCCTATTTCTACGATCATTTCGGATATGACGACTATGACTTCGTATCGCAACTTGATGCCGACCATGTGCCGCAACCCACTTACCTGGAAGAGATCATGCGCGGTTTTGCCGATCCAGAGGTCGGATATGTCAGCGCCCCAAGCATCTGTTCCGCCAATGCCGATGAGAGTTGGGCCGCGCGCACCCGCCTGCATACAGAGGCCGGATTTCACGGGATATTTCAGTGCGGATATGCCGGAACCCTGACCCCGATGTGCATCGGCTCGCATTACGCGGTACGCACAAAGGCGCTCAAAGAGGTTGGCGGATTGGGGCCGGAACTGGCCGAAGACCATTCCACGACGATGATCATGAGTGCGGGCGGCTGGAAGGGCGTGCATGCCTTTGACGCCATAGCAGAGGGCGACGGCCCGGCCAGCGTCAGCGATCTGTGCACCCAGGAATTTCAGTGGTCGCGCAGCCTTGTGTCGCTCTTGTTGTTTCACACGCCACGCTATTTTGCGACCTTGCCGGTGCGGCTTCGGTATCAATTCATCCTGTGCCAAATGCTTTACCCGATCATCGCCGGTGTCATGCTTGTGTTTTATGTCGTTCCCATCGCGGCGGTGTTGTTCGACCTTCGCTATGCCAATGTCACCTACCCGGATTTCATCCTGCATTTCACGGCGCCCACGGTCGCGATGATTGCCTTTTCCATCAATCTCAAGCGCGATGGCTTTTACCGGCCCAAGTGGGGGCGGGTATGGTGTTGGGAAAAGGCGGTGTTTCCGGCCCTGCAATGGCCTTGGGTTCTGTGGGGCTGTACGATGGCGGTGCGTGACCGAATATTCGGTGGCTTCGTCGACTTTCGCATCACCCCCAAAGGCGAGGCGGTCGAGGTCAACCTGCCGTTCCGCGTCGTCCTACCCTACGCGATCCTGGCGGCGGGATGCTTTATCCCCGTGATCATGATTGATTACCTGCGCGATGCGGCCGGGTTTTTCCTGCTGACCTTCATCAGCGGGTTCGCCTATCTTGTTGTTCTGGTGGTGATCGTCGTGCTCCACATCCGAGACGCCAAAATCGGCTGGGCGCGTGCGGCCCGCGTTATTCCGCTGCAAATGGCCCTTGTGCCGCTTGTCACAGCTCTTGCAGTGGCCGCGATAAACCTGCGTGGGATGGATGGGCTTTATGCGCTCTCGCTCGGCCTTGGGAAATACGAATTCATTCGCGCCGAATATACCGTGTCAGGTGCAGGGCTTAGCCATAGCCAGTCGCCCGTGCACTACACATTCGTCGCCCCTTGGCGCTCTGACTGAACCACTACCGGCTGGCGCCGGTAGGATCAGCGATGTGCTGTTCCAGGTACTGAAGATGGGGTGGTTGCCGCCCTCCCCTGACGGCATCGCAATGTGCCAAGATGGTGGTCTGTAGACCATCTAACGGAGAGGACGGCAAAATGAAGGATACAATGATTGGTGTAGATCTGGCGAAGAGTATTTTCCAGGTTCACGGGGCATTGCTGTCGGGGAAGGAACAATTCCGCAAAAAACTGACACGGCCCCAGTTCTGGAAATTCATGT
>NZ_FWFJ01000076.1 GCF_900172365.1 Roseovarius gaetbuli | reverse complement strand
TCCTCTGGCCGTTCAACGCCGCTCAGCAGCTCATCCAGTAGTTCTTTGGAAATCGTCATTGTCATCATGCTCCTTCGTTTTGGAAGCATGGGCCAAATTACTCATACACAGAAGGTCGGACACTCTCTATCTCTTTACCGATTTTATCATCCAGCGCTTTTGCGCGTGCTTCGATCATTTGCTCAACCATGTCATCTGTCATTTCAGGCCGATCCAAACCTTTCGCTGCCCGCATTGCCTTCCACCATGTCTCTGGCATGAAGGCGTCTTGTTCCTCCAACAGCTTTCGCGTCCTGCGCATCTTCGCGATGGTTCCATCGCTAACGCCAGTTGCTTTGGCTGTCTGCGCCTTCGAGAGGTTGTGATCGGAACAGACCAAGCGCCACGCTGCGTTGTCTCGTTCTGTCTTTGTCATGGGCAGTTTGGTCTTGGTGTTCTCGTCAAGCGCCAGCAAGATGGCATCTGCTTCACTGCACTCGTGTAGAATGACGGGCACGTTCTTGTTGTATCCACACCGCGTATAGGCTGCGTGTCTGTGATGACCATCAACAACGACGTAGTCATCGTCGCCACGCTTCCAGACCGTCATTGGGTCCAGCACATTCCCGGCGTTGATTGCGTCCGCCAACCCACGCACATGCTCCTCTGTGGTCTCGAACTCTCTGAACTGGAAGGTTTCAGGTTCGGTCTTGAGCATGTGCAGGGGGACGCGCTTATGCTTGGGGCGGTTAACCCTTTGTTTTTCTATTTTCATTTCTGGATTTCTCTTCTGTGTTTTGGGTCCATGTCGCTGGTCCCAGCCTATGCAAGATGCACACCCTTATGCTGCATACCCCAGCTACCGCATATGCTCCGTCTCAGTTTCCCACTAAAGTGTATTACCCACACGCACGGTAACCCGAGAAACGAGCCATGGACCAGCCGAAGATGCCAGGCTGGTTTACACTGAGGCCATCACCCCAACTGCAACGCTGACTTTCTTCAATGGTGGCCACTAATTACCGGCCCCTGCAGCGCATCTGAGCGCGTCACTTGCACTAGCTTGTGCTTTCAGATGGGGTGGAGAAGACATAAACCACACGGCCACTCAGCGACTCTCTCAACCGCTCTGCGCTGCCTTGCCTTGCCGTCACCTGCCCCATCTCCAATCAAGGCCCTGCCTTAGGTTCCCGCTGAAGTGTATTCATCACCCCTCAACTGAAACCCGAAAAGAAGCCATGGACCAACCAAAGAGACCTGCGCTGGGTTTCACCTAGGCTGTCACCTCCGCTTCAAGGCTGGTTTTATTCAATGACGCTCCTAAACATTGTGGCGTATCAAGGCGTGAAACATTTGATGTGCTGCAGCGACAGCCCCGTGTAATCAATCTTGCAGACCGCTTCGTATAGGCGCGATAGCGGGACCTTGCCGTCACCATACCTACCCGCCATACCCGGTAATGCGTGGCCTAGCAGGATGTCATTGATATCCGGGTTAACCCCGGCGTGTCGGCAGGCATCCTTGAAGTTGTGGCGGAAAGAGTGAAAAGAAGTCTTGTCAGTCTTGGCTCCCAGCTTGCTTATGTATGCGCTGAAATCCTTGGATGGCCGATCCGAGTAATAGCCCTTCGCGCTAATTTTCAGATCAGGGAATACGCGGTTCAGACTCTTGCGGCGCTGGGCGTCCACGAAAGCAGGGAAACCCAGCCTCTCCAGTTCGGGGTGTAGCGGTACATTGCGTTTCTTGCCGCCTTTGATCCGTTGGGTCTCATCACCCTCGTGTAGGCGCAGAAACCCTATGCCATCCTCTTCAACAACATCCTCAACATTGAGCTGGCAAAGCTCGTTCAGCCGTGCCCCGGTCCAAAGGCCTAGTAGTGGAAGCCAGTACCAGCTCGTCCCGCTCATGTCAGTGTCGCCGGGTTCCGTGCGAAACCGTTTGGACCTGCAGCCTGTGAAAAGCGGGCTATTGAAAATTATCTGTAGTTGGGCAGGACTAAATGGGTCCGCCTCCCCCCTAGCGTTGCTTTTGCTCGCCAGTTTCATCGGCCCAAAGATGTCAGAGACCTCCTCATCAAGCTGCTTGTCCGCCCATTTCCATATTGCCTGCATCCTGCCCAGCGCCTTGTTGATCGTGCTGACTGACAACGTAGGCAGGTCGTGAGCTTTTGCGGCCTCTATGGCTTCAAATGCGGACAGGCCCTTGGTCTGCCTGTGCTTATTCCTGTTGCTCGGTAGGTCCATGAGCATGTTCTTGAAGTCCCGTGCATCGGATTTTCTGTACTCAAGGATCGGGCGATCCCCCTTCAGCTCGATGAAGAGGTTAGTCCAAACTTGGTAGTCATCGATCAGTTTAGGTGACCACCCGACCGTGCGCTCGGCCTCTTCCACCCGCGCGGCAAACAACAATGATAGTAGTGGCCCGGTGGGACTCACGGAGGGCGCACCGGACGGTTCGGCTGGGGTCCCTACGATTTTGCCTTGATACCGCTTCTGAATGTCCTCGGCGGCTCTCAGGTATGCCTCCTGTAGTGTTCTGGCGAGGCGGTTCCACGATGGAGAACTTGGGTCTAGATCAATGTCGATTCCGTCCCACGTCAACACATCCTCGGCCTCTCCCCAGATAAAGTCGTCCACCTCTCCACGGGCATACTTCTCCCGGGTATCCTCTGCCAAATCGTCGTTAAGGCCTTTTGCATCATCGAAGGATTTAGCAGCCGTATAACCCGCGAAACCTTCGGTGCGTATCTCTTCATCCTCTTCAAGAAGATGGCGATGGTAAACGTTGTGGATAAGCTGAAGTTGTTCTGATGTCAGTTCTAGCTGGGTCGGGCGGTTCGCCCTCCTTCTGTGGTCGGCGAAGCGCTGGTCCACTTCCACAGCCGCGATCCTTACCAAGCGTAGCGCTTCTTGTAAGTCCTTAGTCTTCAGCGAGAACGTCTCTTCACTCTTGGGGTAAGTCTTGGCGATGTCTTTCGGGATAGCCGCACGGTGGTAATAGGTTCCGTTGCGGCGGTATAAGCGAGGGTGTCTGGGCATTTTTTCTAAAGCCGCCACTGTAACACCTCGCTGTGACACCCACGTTCAGAAAACCCTTATAAACAAGGGTTTCCTTCAAAATCAATATGATAAGAGGTTGATGGTGGAGCCTAGGGGGATCGAACCCCTGACCTCTTGCATGCCATGCAAGCGCTCTCCCAGCTGAGCTAAGGCCCCATCAGTGTGGCCCCGAAAGGCCTGTGCGCCGCTATCTAGGGAAAGCGGCGGGCGGGATCAAGAGAAAAATCCCGCCCTTGCGTTTTTCACGAGTCGGTGTCGTCTGATGCAACGTCGGCGATCTCGTCAAGCGAGACTTCATCGTCGTCGTCGTCATCCTCAAGGAGGTCGTCATCAAGGTCGACATCCACGTCATCATCATCCAGCAGATCGGTGCCTTCATCCGCATCAGATGTTTTCAGCTTCTTGGTCTCGGCATCTTCGGCGTCAGGCGTCATCGACCGGGTTTTGCCGGTGGCAAGTTCAACCACTTCGCCCGTGTAGGGGCTGATGATCGGATTGTTGTTCAGGTCGTAAAAGCGCTTCCCGGTTGTCGGGCAAAGACGCTTTACGCCCCATTCTTCCTTGGGCATTGGTGATCCCCTTTAAATCTCTGGTCTTGTCGACGGTCCGCGCCACCTGCCATAACAATGGTCAGCTGTCAAAGGCTTTAGTCGCCACGCAACCCGCCAATCAGGAGGCCATATGGGCCATCACGTGCTTCCGGGCAACCCCCCAGTTGAACTTAGCCTGCGCCGATCCCCGCGCGCGCGGCGCATTTCGCTGCGTGTTTCCGGGCTGGATGGGCGGGTTACCCTTACTTTGCCGCGCGGCGTGCCCGAGGCAGAGGCGCTTGATTTCGCCCGCACCAAGGCCGATTGGCTGCGCGCGCAAATGGCGCAGCGCCCGGTCACCGTTGTCGTGACTCATGGGCTTGAGGTCCCCCTTGAGGGGCAGGTGATGCGAATCGCCCAAGGCACCGGGCAGCGCGTGGTGCAGGGTAGTGCTACCCTGCATGTGCCGGGCGGCCCGGATACGGCGGGCGCCCGGCTTGAAGGCTGGCTCAAGGCGCGGGCACGTGACCGGCTGGCGGCGGCCTCGGATCATTACGCGGGGCTGCTCGGGCTGGGCTATAGCCGGATCACCCTACGCGACACGCGTTCGCGGTGGGGGTCGTGTTCATCCTCCGGCGCGCTCAGCTATTCCTGGCGGCTGATCATGGCCCCGCCCGAGGTGCTTGATTACGTCGCGGCGCATGAGGTGGCGCATCTGGCGGAAATGAATCATTCACCCGCCTTCTGGGCGGTGGTGGCGCGGCTGATGCCCGGCTATGGCGCGCCGCGCACATGGCTGCGTCGCGAGGGTGGCGCGTTGCACCGCTATCGTTTCAATGATTGACCCCGCCGTTATTTGTGATCACATAACGCCATGTTGCTGACACCACGCCCCGATCCAACCCCATCGGCGCATGACCGCGTGTATCGCGGCCTGCGCACCCGGATCATGCATGGCGAAATTGCACCGGGGCAGGCGATGACATTGCGCGGTATCGGGGCCGAGTTCGGCGTCTCAATGACCCCTGCGCGCGAGGCGGTGCGCCGCCTGTCGGCCGAGGGCGCGCTCACGATCTCAAGCTCGGGCCGCGTCAGCACGCCCGAACTCAACAATGAGCGGATCGAGGAATTGGCCGCGCTGCGGTCCCTGATCGAGGTGGAGCTGGCCAGCCGTGCCCTGCCGCGCGCGCACATCGCGCTGATTGACCGCCTTCAGAGCATCAACGCGCGCGTCGCCGAAGATATCGCCCGTCAGGATGCGGTTTCCTATATCCGCCGCAATCTAGAATTTCATCGCACGCTTTATTTGCGCGCTCAGGCGCCCGCGATGCTGGCCATGGCCGAAACCGTCTGGCTTCAGCTTGGGCCGACCATGCGCGCCCTCTATGGGCGCCTGCGGCGCAAGGACCCGCCGCATCACCATCGCCTTATCATAGCGGCGCTCAAGGCGGGCGACGAGCCAAGCCTGCGCCTCGCCGTGCGCTCGGATGTGACGCAGGGCCTCAAGATGCTGCTCGGATAGGGCGGCATGGATCACGCTACCCTGATGATCACGCTTGGCGCGCTGTTCCTTCTGGGGCTGGCCGCCGATACGGTGGGGCGCCGCACCAGCCTGCCACGGGTCACGCTTTTGCTGATCTGCGGGATTGTAGTGGGCGGTTCCGGCCTTGACCTGATCCCGCCCGAGGTGCGCGCGCTTTACGATTTCCTCTCGGTGATGGCGCTGACCATGGTGGCGTTTCTGCTGGGAAGTTCGCTGACGGGCAAGGCTCTCAAACGCCACGGCGAGTCGATTTTCGTGATCTCTCTGGCGATCGTGCTGGCAACGATGCTTGGGGTCACGCTCGGTCTGTGGCTGATCGGCGTGCCCTTGCCCGTTGCGTTGCTTTTGGGCGCGATTGCCTCGGCCACGGATCCGGCGGCGACACAGGATGCGATCCGTCAATCCGGCTCGAAGGGGCCGTTCGTGGACAAGATTCGCGGCATTGTCGCCATCGACGATGCCTGGGGCCTGTTGGCGTTTTCGCTGGCCGTGGTCTTTGCCCAGATGCTTGTCGGCGACGGCCATACCACCGCCCTGTCAGAGGCGCTCTGGGAAATCGGCGGCGCGATTGGCCTTGGCGCGCTGATCGGGTTGCCAGCGGCCTATCTGACCGGGCGGCTCAGCAAGGGCGAACCGCTTCAGACCGAGGCGATAGGCATCGTGTTTCTCACCGCCGGGCTGGCGATTTGGGCCGGGGTGTCTTTTCTGATCGCGGGCATGGTGGCGGGGGCAATCATCGCCAATCTGGCGCGCCACCATGGCCGTGCCTTTCACGAGATCGAGCATGTGCAATGGCCCTTCATGGTGCTGTTCTTCCTGCTCGCGGGCGCGCGGCTTGAACTCGGCCTTCTGGCTGAAATCGGCCTGCTTGGCCTGGCCTTCATTGCTCTGCGCACCGGCGCGCGGGTGGCTGGGGGCTGGATCGGTGGCGCGATCTCCGGTGTGCCTCTGGCCGAGCGCAACTGGTTCGGCGCGGCCCTCTTGCCACAGGCGGGGGTTGCCGTCGGCATGGCCCTTGTGGCGGCGCGCGAGTTTCCAGAGGCGGGCGAGATGATCCTCACCCTGACCATTGGCACCACGGTCTTGTTTGAACTGATCGGCCCGATGATGACCAGCCTTGCGATCCGCCGGGTGCAAAAAAGCCCCGATTGAAACCGGGGCCTTGCATTTCTTCTTGCCTTAAATATCCCCGCCGGAGGCACCCGCACGCGTCACGGGCGATGCCGCTTGCGATGGCGCGCCCCGCTTAGGCGGCGAGCCCCTTCGAGCCTATCTTGAGAAACTTCTCGCGCCGGTCCTTGATCAGGGCCGCGCGGTCTTTCTTGTCCAGCTCGCCAAGCATCGCGTTGATCGCCTTGCCCACTGCCGCAATCGTGGTGTCGCGGTCGCGGTGCGCGCCGCCAAGGGGCTCGTCGATGATGCGATCCGCCACGCCAAGCTTGATCAGGTCCTGCGCCGTCAGGCGCAGCGCCTCGGCCGCTTCGCGCATCTTATCGGAATCCTTCCACAGGATACTGGCGCAGCCCTCGGGCGAAATCACCGAATAGACCGAATGATCCAGCATCGCCACACGGTTGGCCGAGGCAAAGGCCACCGCCCCGCCAGAGCCACCCTCGCCGATGATCACGCTGATCAAAGGCACGCCGATCTTGAGACAGGTTTCGGTCGCGCGGGCAATCGCCTCGGACTGGCCGCGCTCTTCGGCGCCCTTGCCCGGATAGGCGCCGGGGGTATCCACAAGCGTCACAACCGGCAGGCCAAAGCGATCCGCCATTTCCATAAGGCGCACGGCCTTGCGATAGCCTTCGGGCCGGGCCATGCCGAAATTGCGGGCAATCCGGCTTTTGGTGTCATTGCCTTTTTCATGGCCGATCACCATCACCGGGCGATCATCTAGCCGCGCCAGGCCGCCCATCACCGCGTCATCCTCGCCAAAGGCGCGGTCGCCTGCCAGGGGGGTGTATTCGGTGAACAGCGTCTCGATATAATCGCGGCAATGCGGGCGGTCGGGATGACGCGCCACCTGGCATTTGCGCCAGGGCGTGAGGGTCTTGTAAAGATCGCGCAGCAAATCCGCCGCCTTGCGGTCAAGCGCGCCGGCCTCGGCCTCGACATTCATTTCGGAATTGGCCCGCGCCAAGGCGCGCAGCTCTTCGGCCTTGCCTTCAATCTCGGCGAGGGGCTTTTCGAAGTCGAGGTAGTTGGTCATCGCTTACTCCACGGTTGCCGTGGCGATATATGGCGGTATGGCGGGTGATTTGCAATCATAACCGCGCCAATCCAGCCCGAAGCGCAAGCTCCGGCGAGGATAAGACCGCAACACCCAGATCGCCCAGCATCGGCGCCGCCCCCGCCATCGAGGCCTGCGCCAGGACAATCGCGCCAAGATCGGGCATCTGCACCGCCTGTTTGAGAACCGCGAGTGCAAGCGCCTTGGCGAACTCCGTCGTCTGGCCCTCGGCAAAAAGCGGCCAAAGCTCTGGCAGGGGCAGGGGGACAAGCGGGCCTGGGTGATTGGCGACCGCCATCGCCTCTTGCAACAGGGCAAGGCTTGGCGCGCGGGTGCTCTCCAGGCAATAGACCATCAAAATCGCACCTTTTGTTTCGGCGGCGGCCTGCATCATCGGCGCATCGACGCGGATCGCGCCCGCGCGCGCCGCGACCGGCCCAAGGGTGGTGCAGGTGCAGATCACCGGCCCCGGTGCCGAGGTGATCGTCGCGGCGATTTCCTCTGCAAGCGCGGGGTCAATGCCCTCCTGCGCGCGCCCAAGGAAATCGGGGCGCACGATGTGCTCAAGCTGCGCGCCGGGCGCGATTTTGTCGCGTAAGCCGTCAAAGCTGGCGCGATGCACCTCGGCGGTGTGCAAAAGGGTCAGGGGCATGTCGGGCCTCGCGCGGTGATCACTGGGCCGGAAATAGCACGGGGATCAGGGTGGTGACCAGCAACCCCGCCATGATCCAGTTGAACATCCGCAGGCGCGCCGGGCTTTTGAGAAACCGGCGCATCTGTTGGCCAAGAACGGTCCAGCTCGTGGTGCTGATCGTAGAGACAAGCACATAGATGCCCGCCACCCAAAGCACCGCCACAAGATCGCGCCCGGTGGCGTAAAGCGTCACCGCAGACAGCGCCATGCTCCAGGCTTTGGGATTGACCCATTGAAAGGCGGCGGATTGCACGAACGTTAGCGGGCGGCCCTCGCTAGTCGCCTCTTTCGGTGGCGCGGCATTGGCGATTTTCCATGCCAGATAAAGCAGATAGGCAACCGAAACGACCTTGAGAACCGCATAGCTGAGCGGCCAGAGATCAAACACCTGCATCACCCCGATACCGACCAGAAACACCATCGTCGGAAACCCAAGCCCGATGCCAAGCATATGCGGCACGCTGCGGCGAAACCCGAAATTCGCGCCCGATGTCATCAGCATAAGGTTGTTGGGCCCCGGCGTGATCACCGTGACAAAGGCAAAGGTGGCAAGGGCGGTCAAAAGATCAAGGGTCATCACGGCGATCCTGTGCGAAGGCCTGTCCATGTGCAGGGCGTTTGGGTGCGACGGCAAAACCGCTCTGCACCCAAATGCGCCCTTGAGCAAGAGTGATGCCCCGAGATCGACGCCAAACCGGAGCATGGCACGGCCTATCGAGGCCTCTTAAAAATGAAAGGGGGCCGTTGGCCCGGCCCCTCAGTCATTCCTGCCTGGTGTTTCTGAAACTGGTTTCGTCTAGAGATTCGGGATGGTGAGAACCTGCCTGACGGTCAACTTGTCCGCATCCGCCAGCGTCTCGCGATTGGCGCTCAGGATGTCGGCCTGACGGTCTATCTGAATCGCCCCGGGTTTACCGGAGACCTATAGCTTCATTTCACGCGACCATATCGAGCACGTCGCGCTGTGCATAGAAGTTCTCTTCAGCCTCTGCTGGCGGAATGTTTCCGATGGGGCCAAGCAGG
>NZ_FWFJ01000069.1 GCF_900172365.1 Roseovarius gaetbuli | reverse complement strand
CATAGGCTTTGAAATCGCCGAAGTATTTCGTGATCGCAGCCGTCAACGTCGTCTTGCCGTGGTCAACGTGACCAATGGTGCCGATGTTTACGTGCGGTTTTGAGCGGTCAAACTTTGCCTTAGCCATGGTGGCCTCCTTGATTGTCGTGTGCGGTGCGTGACCTCACGCACCCTACGGGGTTGGTAGGGTGGGCCAGTGGCCCACCGCAGTTATGCGTATTTCGCTTGGATTTCTTCCGAGATATTGTGCGGGACCGGATCGTAATGCGAGAATTGCATCGTGAACTGGGCACGCCCCGAAGACATCGAGCGCAGCGTGTTGATGTAGCCAAACATGTTGGCCAGCGGAACCTTCGCATCAATCGCGATGGCATTGCCGCGCTGTTCCTGGCCAGACACCTGACCACGACGCGAGGTCAAATCGCCAATGACGTTGCCGGTATATTCTTCCGGTGTCACGACTTCGACCTTCATGATCGGCTCAAGCAGCTTGGCGCCAGCTTTGCGCAGACCTTCACGCATGCCCATGCGGCCAGCGATCTCGAATGCCATGACGCTGGAGTCAACATCGTGGAACTTACCGTCGATCAGGGCGACCTTGAAGTCGATGACCGGGAAGCCGGCAAGCGGGCCGCTGTCCATCACCGAACGGATACCTTTTTCAACGCCCGGAATGTATTCCTTGGGCACGGCACCGCCGACGATACGGCTCTCGAACGAGAAGCCTTCACCCGGCTCTGTTGGCGAGATGATAAGCTTGATCTCAGCGAACTGGCCCGAACCACCCGACTGTTTCTTGTGGGTATAGCTGTGCTCGACTTCGTGGCCGATCGTCTCACGGTAGGCCACCTGGGGCGCACCGATGTTGGCGTCAACTTTGAATTCGCGGCGCAGACGGTCCACCAGGATATCGAGGTGAAGTTCGCCCATGCCCTTCATGATGGTCTGACCAGATTCGATGTCAGTTTCCACGCGGAAGGACGGATCCTCGGCGGCAAGACGCGCCAGACCGGTCGACATTTTCTCTTGGTCACCTTTGGTCTTCGGCTCGACCGCGATTTCGATAACCGGATCGGGGAAGGTCATGGTTTCCAGAACAACCGGCTCTTTGGGATCGCAAAGCGTGTCACCAGTCGTGGTGTCCTTGAGACCCGCAAGCGCGATGATGTCGCCAGCAAATGCTTCTTCAATCTCTTCGCGGTTGATCGAGTGCATCATCATCATACGACCGATACGCTCTTTCTTGCCTTTGGTGGCGTTCAGAAGCGTGTCGCCCTTCTTCATCGTACCCGAATAGATACGTGTGAAGGTCAGGGTGCCGACGAAGGGGTCGTTCATGATTTTGAACGCAAGGCCCGAGAACGGCATGTTGTCATCCGCGCGGCGCGGGATGTCACGTGTTTCGGTCTCGTCGTCAGGTGAGAAGCCCATGTAATCGACAACGTCCAGCGGGCTGGGCAGATAGTCGATGACAGCGTTCAAAAGCGGCTGAACACCTTTGTTTTTAAAGGCAGACCCACACAGAACCGGGATAAAGGCGATTGCCAGCGTACCCTTGCGGATCAAGCTGCGCAGGGTGGCCTCATCAGGCTCTTCGCCTTCGAGGTAAGCCTCCATCGCGGCATCGTCCATCTCGACGGCGATCTCGATCATGTTGGCGCGCCATTCGTCAGCCTGATCCTTCAGGCTGTCGCGGATCGGTTTCTTGATCCAGCTCGCGCCAAGATCTTCACCTTCCCAGACCCACTCTTGCATGGTGACGAGGTCAACCATGCCTTCAAGCTCGGTCTCGGACCCGATCGGAATCTGGATCGGGCAGGGAATCGCACCCGTGCGGTCCTTGATCATCTTCACACAGTTGAAGAAGTCAGCGCCGATCTTGTCCATCTTGTTTACGAACACGATGCGCGGAACTTTATACCGGTCGGCCTGACGCCAAACGGTTTCTGTCTGCGGCTCAACACCTGCGTTGGCGTCAAGCACGGCAACCGCGCCATCAAGAACCGCAAGCGAACGCTCGACTTCGATGGTGAAGTCAACGTGGCCGGGGGTGTCGATGATGTTCATCCGGAACTTGGTGTCGGATGTCGCCTCGGGTGTGGGCTCTTCCTGGCGCTGCCAGAAAGTGGTGGTCGCAGCCGAGGTAATCGTGATCCCGCGTTCCTGCTCCTGCTCCATCCAGTCCATGGTGGCCGCACCATCGTGCACCTCACCAATGTTGTGGGATTTGCCGGTATAAAACAGGATCCGTTCCGAGCAGGTTGTTTTGCCTGCGTCGATGTGGGCCATGATGCCGAAGTTGCGATAGCGTTCGAGCGGATAATCGCGTGCCATGATGAATTGCCTCTAGAGGTTTACCAGCGGTAATGGCTGAAGGCTTTGTTCGCCTCGGCCATCTTATGGGTGTCTTCGCGCTTTTTAACGGCCGAACCACGGCTCTGAACGGCATCCAGCAATTCGCCGGCAAGACGCTCTTCCATGGTGTGCTCGTTGCGGCCACGCGATGCGTTGATCAACCAACGGATCGCCAGGGCTTCACGACGCTCGGGGCGCACTTCGACCGGCACCTGATAGGTGGCACCACCCACACGGCGCGAACGAACTTCGACCGAAGGCTGGATGTTTTCGAGTGCTTCGTGGAACACTTCGACCGGTGCGCGCTTGATCTTGGATTCGACCCGATCAAGGGCGTTGTAGACGATTTTCTCGGCGGCGGACTTTTTGCCGTCGATCATCAGGTTATTCATAAACTTTGTCAGAACCCGATCGCCATATTTGGCATCGGGCAGAACTTCGCGTTTTTCTGCTGCGTGACGGCGTGACATCTTTTAATCCTCTTATTTCGGACGCTTGGCGCCGTATTTGGAACGGCGCTGTTTACGATCCTTGACGCCCTGGGTATCCAGAACACCGCGCAGGATGTGGTAACGCACACCGGGAAGGTCTTTCACACGGCCGCCACGGATCAGGACAACAGAGTGCTCCTGAAGGTTGTGGCTCTCACCGGGAATATAGGAAATGACCTCGAAGCCATTGGTCAGGCGCACTTTGGCAACCTTCCGCATGGCCGAGTTCGGTTTCTTCGGCGTCGTGGTATAGACGCGTGTACAAACGCCACGTTTCTGAGGGCAACCCTGCAGGTGCTGTGACTTTGTGGTTCTGACTTTTGGCTGCCGCGGCTTGCGGATCAGCTGTTGGATCGTTGGCATTCCGGTTCTTTCCCCGTCTCTCAACACATGTGTCTGCACGCTCACACGTGCGGTTAATCAAATACATATCGCGCGTCCGCAATACGCAAAGACCGCTATCGCACCCGGTAAATTTGGGTCCGACGCGGTGGGTTTCCAGAGGATCGGGGCATAGGCCCGGATCTTGACCACTTCAGTTCTGATATCGGCGACGGGGCGACCCCCAGTGCCGGGATGGGGCGCGTATATGGGGAGTCGCAGAGCTTGTCAACAGCCCGCACCGCCCTTGCACCAAAGCCCTGCGGGTGCGATGTATCTGACACGAGAGCGGACAGCAAGCGCCGCCAGATGGAGCGTTTCAAGATGCGAGTGATCGGGATTTGCCGGTTTTCCTATCCAGCCCTTGGCGGGTTCAAGCGAATGCACGACACCGTCGAGGACCGTGAGGCTTATTTATATGCCCCAGAACGGATGGAATTGCGGTTTCGCCACTTTGAAACGCTGACCCTGCCGTCAATCGCCGGCCAGAGGCGCAAGGATTTCACTTTTCTCGTGCTGATCGGTGACAGCCTGCCGAAACCTTATCGCGACCGCCTCTATGATCTGACTTCGGGGATCGAACAGATCAAGATCATCGAAAGCGCGCCGATGCGGCACCGCCTGGCGATGCAACTTGCGATCAAGGAAGAGCTTGGCGACGACAAGACCGAATCAATCCAGTTCCGGCTGGATGACGATGATGCGGTCGGCGTTAACTTTATCCGCAGCCTGCGTTGGTTCGTCAAACACACCGCCGCGATGCGCAAGAGATGGCGTTATATGGCGATAGAGTTCAATCACGGCTTTTCGGTAAAGCTCTCGGATCAGGGCATCATGGCCGAGGATGTGCTAACCCCGTTCTGGGCCTGCGGTCTTGCGGTGCTGTTTCGTCCGGGCGATCCGCGCACGGTGATGAATTTCGCCCATCACAAGCTGCATCACAACATGGTCACGATGATCAATCCAACGCCCTATATGTATCTGCGCTCCAAGCATGACGACAATGATTCCGCCGCCAACTACAATCCCGGCCCGATGCATCCGCTGACCGACAAGGAGCGCGCCCTGTTCAAGGCACAGTTCAACGTGGACGAGGACCAAGTGAAAGCTGTCTTTTCTGCGCCGCCCTTGCACGTCGGCTGACCTGCATTTCACGGTAAAGCGTGAACAGCCCGCTGGCCACCACGATGCCCGCGCCGACAAGGGTGATGGTCTGCGGCCAGTCGCCAAACACCAGCCAGCCAAGCGCAAGCGCCCAGATCAGGCTTGTGTAGCGGAATGGCGCGATAAATCCGATCTCGCCGACCCGCATCACCATGATCGAAAACAGATAGCCGCCAATGATCATCACCGCCGCACCGCCGATCACAAGGGCCGCACGTGCATCGACCGGCGCCCAGGGCTCGGTAAGGCTGGCGAGGCCGAAAAAGGTCATGATGAACACCGAAGTGATCAAGGTCACGGTCATCGAGGGCACATCGCGCGACAGCCGCCGCGTGGCCATGTCGCGCAGGGTGACGAACGACACCGCCGCAAGGCCATAGACCGAATAGACATTGAAGCCCTCGGTGCCCGGCCGCACGATAAGCATCACGCCGACAAACCCCACCATGATCGCCAGCATCCGGCGCCAGCCCACCGGCTCGCGAAAAAACAGCGCGGCGGCAAGAGTGATGGTCAGCGGCAGCGCCTGCATGATCGCGCTGATATTGGCGATCGGCATATTGAAAAGCGCGGTGACAAAGAAATAGGCAGAGCCGATTTCACCCACCATGCGGAAAAACACCGGCCCCCAATCCTCGCGCGGCAAGCGCCGCCCCAGAACCCCCATGCGCCAGGCAATGATCGCCACCGCGATTGTGGTCACCACCCCGCGCATGAACATAACCTGAAACAGCGGGATTTCCCCGGCCAGCGTCTTGATCAGCGCATCGTTGAAGGTGAACGCCGCCATCGACGCCATCATCAGCAACGCGCCTGTTATGTTGTCCGAGCGGGCCATTTTCGCCTGTCTTTCGCGTCACGGGTCGGCGCATTGGACCCGGATCAACGGGCGATGCAAGCCTCAATTGCGCAACTGCGGCCTGCGCTTAGTCGGCCAGGGCGCTGTGCAACGCAAGGTGAAGCGCCGGGTTGGCGGCCACGACGCCGTTCACCTGCGGCACGGGATTGTTGAAGATCAATGGCCCGGCGCGGCGGTCCGAGGTCTGCGCCCCGGCCTCGCGCAGGATAAGATCACCGGCGGCAATGTCCCATTCCCAACTTGGCCGCAGCGTCAGCATCGCATCAAAGCGCCCCTCGGCCACAAGGCTAAGGCGATAGGCCAGCGACGGGCGATAGGCGCGCTTGACCTCGGGCACGATGCCGCCCTGCCAATGCTCGGGGGCATAAGTGGGTTTCGCCCCAAGAATGGACGCCCCTGCAAGGTCGGCCCGCCCGGCCGCGCGGATCGGCACCCCGTTAAGGAAGGCCCCCTGCCCCGCAGCCGCAGAATAGAGCTTGTCGCGCAGCGGCAGATAGATGACGGCGGCCACCACCACGCCTTTTTCGGCTACCGCAAGCGCATGCGCCCAGGTGTCAGAGCCCTCGATAAAGCTGCGGGTGCCGTCAATCGGATCAACGATGAAAACCCGGTCATGGCCAAGGCGCGCCGCGCCATCCTCGGATTCTTCCGAAAGCCAGCCATAATCGGGCCGCGCCGCGCGCAGGCTCTCGGCCAGCATCGCATTCACCGCCAGATCGGCCTTGGTCACCGGCCCAGTGCCATCGGGCTTTTCCCAGGGATCAATCGGCCCCTTGGCATGGCGCGTCGCGATGCGCCCCGCCTCTTGGGCGGCCTCGATCAACAGGCTCAGGTCAGGTGCCGGCAAGCGTCAGCCCCTCAACAAGGATAGAGGGCACAACCCGGCTTAGATGGGTGCGCGCATCATTGGCGGGGATCATCGCCTTGAGCATCTCAGGCAGGCTTCCGGCGATGGTGCATTCGTTCACCGCATAGGTGATCTCGCCGTTTTCCACCCAGAACCCCGCCGCGCCGCGCGAATAATCGCCGGTATTGGCGTTGATCGTCGAGCCGATCATCGAGGTCACCAAAAGCCCGGTGCCCATCTCTGCGATAAGATCATCGCGGCTCTGGCTGCCTTGGGTCAGGGCGATATTCCACGTGCCCGGCGAGGGCGGCGCAGAGGTGCCGCGCACCGCGTTACCGGTCGATTGCATACCAAGCTTGCGCGCATTCGCAAGATCAAGCGTCCAGCCCATCAAGACGCCGTTTTCGACAATCGCACGGCGACGCGTCGCCAAGCCCTCGGCATCAAACGGGCGCGACCCGCTCATGCGCGGGCGGTGCGGATCTTCGATAATCGACAGGCCCTCGGGCAGGACAACCTCGCCCATCTTGTCGCGCAGCCAGGACGAGCCGCGCGCCACCGACGCGCCATTGACCGCCGCCAGAAGGTGGCCGATCAACGTGCCGGAAATACGTTCGTCAAACAGCACCGGAAAGCTGCCTGTGGGGGGCTTGCGCGCGCCAAGGCGTTCCACCGCGCGCGCGCCTGCGCTTTGGCCAATGTCGGACGGGTCGCGCAGGTCGGCGGCGAAAACCCGGCTATCGCCATCGTAATCGCGCTCCATCCCCGCTCCTGTACCGGCAATCGCCACACAGGACAGGCCGGTATCGCTGCGCCGATAGCCGCCGGAAAACCCGTTGCTGGCCGCGATATGCACCGCGCGTCCGCTATAGGCGGCAGTGGCCGATTGCACCTGTGTCACGCCGTCCACGCCAAGCGCCGCCGCCTCGGCCTCTTGCGCCATTTGCGCCAGGGCATCGGGGGCGGGCTCATCCGCCGGGTCACAAAGTTGCAGCGCGGCGACATCCCAATCGCGGACAAGCTGATCCGGATCGGCCAATCCGACATTGGGGTCTTCGGGGGCCTCATGCGCCATGGCAACGGCCCGCTCGGCCAGTGTTCTGATCGTCTCGGGCCGGGTATCAGAGGCCGAAACATTGGCCTGTCGCCCGCCGATCAGAACGCGCAATCCGATCTCGACCCCTTCGGCGCGCTCGGCCTGTTCAAGGGTGCCGCCGCGCATGTCGATGGTGACGGAACTGCCGCGGACCGCAATGGCATCCGCCGCCCCGGCACCGGCCTTGAGGGCGGCGTCAATCAGAGCCTGGGTCAGATCATTCAGCGCTTGGGACATGGCACTCTCCTTGTTGCGGCTCAGAGGTAGACCGCGCCGCCCGGTCGCGCAAGGGTTGGGCCTGTGAAAAGGCCGCAAGCAATGCCTGCGGCCCAATCCCCGTGCAAGGCTGGCGGGGTTACCTCAGCCGCTGACCATTGGCCAGAACATGGCCCTGATCATTGACCTCGATCTTGGAATTGAGCGTATCCTCGCCCTCGCCGACAACGGCGAACATGCCCACCATCATGCGCGCGACCATGGCCTGATCCTGGGGCACAAACCCCATGGCGATGAGCCGATCCAACAGGCCGTTGCCGCCCACCAGTTTCAGATCTACTGCCCCTTCGGGGGCCGGGACGCCGTCAAAGCTTGTCAGGTCGGAATTATCAAAGGTGAACGCGCCATCCCCGGTCAGGGTGGCCCCCGCCGCCGCGACCGTCAGGCTATTGAGGCTGAGCGATTCAAGCTCGCCCGGGGTATCGCCGCTGGTGCCGAGGTCTTCCATCTGCTCGGGATCCATAAGATCGACAAAAAGCCGCCCCTTGCCGGTCAGATCAAAGGCAATTGTCGCCGGATCGCGCGGCAATTGGCCCGCCGGATCAAACAGCGACCAGATCATGTCGGAGAGGGTGAAATCGCCAAATTCCACGGCCAGGGCAAAATCCTGAACCTCTTCGCCCTGAGCCACCGGCACTTTCATGTCAAAGCCGCTGCGCGCCATGCCAAAGGTCACCGGGAACGGCAGGTCGCTACCGGTCATGGCGATGTTTATGTCACGCCCCTCTGCCTCATACTCAAGCCCGTCAGGACCGAAAACCGATCTCAGGCCACCGCCCGCAGAGGTGCTTGTGCCCTCAATCGTCTCGCCATCGCCCTCGATCCGGTAGGCGACACTGGCGTTTTCATAGGTCATGCCGCTGTCAAAGCGAAACCCGGCCTCAAGGCTTGCCACCATGTCAGTGTTGTCGATCATTGGCGGCAGGCTGACATCGCCATCAAAGGCCGCAGCGGCGATTGCGCCGGTCATCGCCAGATGGCCGCCCTCGGTCGGGTCGGTAAAATCCAGCTCATAGGTCACGGGGCCAGCTGTCATTTTCTGGCGGACATCACGGATCCCGCCTGCGTCAACGCTCTGGCTGCTGCCTTTGACATTCGCCAGGGCGACGCTGGCCGCGCCAATGTCAACCGCCTCGCCATCGACATCCAAAGTGCTCAGGCCAAGCGAAATCTCTTCGGCATCATAGACGTATTGCATCGCCTCCGGGGTGCCAGAGACCGTCATGACCAAACCACTCTGCGCAATTTCCATGGTGGCGGTCGCGGTTTTGCCCGGCTCGACCTCGGTGACAAGCGCCATCGGGGTGGTGGCGGGCAGAACGACCGACACGGTGCCATCGCCGTTCTCGACCAGGTCCATCCGGTTCATGCGCAGACTGGCAAATCCGGGGGTATCAGGCACGATGACCGTCATCGCGATATTGCTGATGGCAAGGGTATTGCCCGACTGTTGCTCGTCGCCGGTGACCTCATAGCCAAAGGTAGTAAGATAAGCCTTCCAGTCCTGCCAGACCTGATCTGCCGTGACATCAGCCAGCGCCGCCGTGCCGGACAGCGCGAAGGAAACCAGCGTCGCCGAGGCGAAGAGGGAGCGGAGAGTGGCCATGATGACACCTTTCAAGTTCAAATTCGGCCATAGCTTCGGCTGTCGGGCCGGAAGGGTCAAGTGGCGATCTGGCTGGAACTTGGGCCAGGTGCGGATTAGGTTGTGCGCAGACAAAAGAAGGGAAGACCATGAGCATGCAGGGTAAATGCGTTCTGATCACCGGCGCCAGCAAGGGAATCGGCGCCGCCACTGCGCGGGTTTTCGCCGCCGCCGGGGCCAATGTCGCGCTCGCCGCGCGCAATGGCGATGCGATCGCCGAGCTTGCCGGTGAAATCGGCCCGCGCGCCATCGCGATCCCCTGCGACGTCAGCCGCTATTGGGAAGTCGAGGCGGCCATCGCGGCCTGTCATACCGCCTTTGGTCGGCTTGACGTGCTGATCGGCAATGCCGGGGTGATTGATCCGATCACCTCACTCAGCAGCGCCGACCCCGAAAGCTGGGGCCATGCCATCGACGTCAATCTCAAGGGCGTTTTCAACGGCATGCGCGCCGCCCTTCCGGGCATGCTGGCGCAAGGGTCGGGCACGATCATCACGGTGAGTTCTGGTGCGGCCCATAATGCACTTGACGGCTGGAGCGCTTATTGCGCCTCCAAGGCGGGCGCGGCGATGCTGACCAAAAGCGCCGATCTGGAAAACCGCGATCACGGTATCCGGGTGATGGGCCTGTCGCCGGGCACGGTGGCAACCGATATGCAGCGCGAGATCAAGAAGAGCGGCGTCAATGCCGTGAGCGAGCTTGACTGGTCCGACCACATCCCGCCCGAGTGGCCTGCGAAGGCGCTATTGTGGATGTGCTCGGCGGCGGGGGATGAGTTTGCCGGTCAGGAAATCTCGCTGCGCGACGAGGGTATTCGCAAGCGCGTGGGCCTGACATGAGCGGCTCTGATCTGGTCAGCCTTAGCCGCGACGGTGGGCTCTGGACCGCAACGTTGAACCGGCCCGACAAGGCCAATGCCCTGACCGAGCAGATGTTGGCAGAGCTGGCCGATCTCGCCGAAGCGGCGCAAGAGGCGCGGGTTTTTGTGCTGACCGGCGCGGGCAAGGTGTTTTCCGCCGGGGCCGATCTAGCAGCCGCGCGTGCCGGTCTTGCCACCAGCCCCGAGTGGGAGCGCCTGTCCGGCGCGATTGCAGCGCTGCCGGGGCTTAGTATCGCCGCACTCAATGGCACGGTTGCAGGGGGCGCGATGGGCATGGTCCTGGCCTGTGACATCCGCATCGCGGTTGAGGGCGCAGGCGCGTTTTACCCGGTGATGAAGCTTGGGTTTTTACCGCAACCCAGTGACCCCGCGCGCCTTGCGGCGCTGATCGGGCCCGCGCGGGCGCGCATGATCCTTTTGGCGGGAGCGAAGATAAAGACCGAAGAGGCGCTTGGCTGGGGCCTGTTTGACAGGGTCGTGACGCGCGATGCCCTGATCGAAACGGCGCATGAGCTTGCAGAGGATGCGCTTGCCGCCAACCCCGATCATGCGGCCGCGATCAAACAGCTTTGTCTCGGCCCACACTGACATTTCGGGCTGGCAACCATTTTCTTTGAAAGAAAATGGATCAGAAAATTAGTCTAATTTTCTGCGCCCTGCGTGGCTAGCGCTTGCGCCGCCGACCCGGAGTTTTCGAGTGGAAATCGGGTGGGCGCTTGGCCACCCAGGCAATGAATTTAGCAAGACGCGGATGCGCACGCAGCGCGGGGATCGTGCTGAACCACTACCGGCTGGCGCCGGTAGGATCAGCGATGTGCTGTTCCAGGTACTGAAGATGGGGTGGTTGCCGCCCTCCCCTGACGGCATCGCAATGTGCCAAGATGGTGGTCTGTAGACCATCTAACGGAGAGGACGGCAAAATGAAGGATACAATGATTGGTGTAGATCTGGCGAAGAGTATTTTCCAGGTTCACGGGGCATTGCTGTCGGGGAAGGAACAATTCCGCAAAAAACTGACACGGCCCCAGTTCTGGAAATTCATGT
>NZ_FWFJ01000041.1 GCF_900172365.1 Roseovarius gaetbuli | reverse complement strand
TCCGCCTGCTTCAGGATCGTCATGATCTGAGCGTCGCTAAATCGTCCGTTCTTCATCGTAAATCTCCTCAGATATCTTGCCGAGAAAATTCTACTTTTGAACACCACTAATTTTGGGGGGGATTACCCCGCGATGCAGCATTTAACCACCAGTCCTGCACTCTCGCTATGCACTGCGCGCAAGGCAAAAGGCCCCGAGGTGTCCCCCGAGGCCTTTGAATAGCGGATCATGGTGCGGACATTTACACCGCGCGGTCTACCATCATCTTTTTGATCTCAGAGATCGCCTTGGCCGGATTAAGGCCCTTGGGGCAGGTCTTGGTGCAGTTCATGATCGTGTGACAGCGGTAGAGTTTGAAGGGATCCTCAAGCTCGTCCAGACGCTCGCCCGTGGCCTCATCGCGTGAATCGATGATCCAGCGATAGGCATGCAGCAAGGCGGCTGGCCCGAGATATTTGTCGCCATTCCACCAATAGCTTGGGCAGGATGTCGAACACGACGCGCACATCACGCATTCATAAAGCCCATCCAGCTTTTCGCGATCCTCGATCGACTGTCGCCATTCTTTTGCCGGGCGGTTGGTCTTGGTTTCAAGCCAGGGCATGATGCTGGCGTGCTGCGCATAAAAATGCGTCAGGTCCGGGATCAGGTCGCGCACCACCGGCATATGCGGCAGCGGATAGATTTTCACGTCGCCCTTGACCTCATCCATGCCGTAAATACAGGCCAGCGTGTTGATCCCGTCGATGTTCATCGCGCAAGACCCGCAAATCCCCTCGCGGCAGGACCGCCGGAAGGTCAGCGTCGGGTCGATCTCGTTCTTGATCTTGATCAGCGCGTCCAGGATCATCGGCCCGCAGGTATCCATATCGACGAAATACGTGTCCACGCTCGGGTTTTTGCCGTCATCCGGCGTCCAGCGGTAAATCTGGAACTTGCGCAGATTGGTGGCGCCTTCCGGCTTGGGCCAGGTTTTGCCCGTCACCATGCGCGAATTCTTGGGAAGTCTGAATTGAACCATCTCGTCTACTCCTTCTCAGCCGCCCAGCAGGGTCAGGCTGTTTTGGGCAATACATTGCACGGCTTCGGGACGGCGGGCGATTTCGACCACCTGTTCCACCGTGGATTGGGTCACGCCGGTCACGCTTGCCCCGGCGATGGATATGATCTCGCTGGCCGAGGCCTGATCGATGATGCAATCGGTCACCGGCGCGGCATTGACGCCGGGAAAGCGGGTCTCGACCACGCCGTTGACCACACCCTTGGCCCGGTCGCGTGCCACCGTGTCGGCCGCCTGGTTCGCGACATCGCAGGCGGTCAATCCGACCAGAGCCACACATCCAAGCAAAACTCTCATCAGAACGTCCGCTCTTTCGGGGCAATGGTCTTGAGGCTGATACCGCCCTCGGCCTCGGTGGTCAGAGGCTCTGTGACAATCGGGCGATAGCTCAGGTCAACCTTTGCGCCATCAACATGCGAGATGGTGTGCACGCGCCATTTCTTGTCATCCCGCGTGCTGAAATCCTCATGCGCATGGGCGCCACGGCTTTCCTTGCGGGCCTCTGCGCCGTTGATCGTGGCAAGCGCGTTCGGCATTAGGTTGGTCAACTCAAGCGTTTCCATCAGGTCGCTGTTCCACACAAGGCTTCGGTCAGTGACCTGGATGTCATCCATCTTGGCGGCCACGGCCTGCATCTTGTCGACACCCTCGGCGAGGGTCTTCGAGGTGCGGAACACGGCGGCATCAGCCTGCATGGTTTTCTGCATCTCAAGGCGCAGTTCGGCGGTCGGCACGGCGCCCTTTGCGTTGCGCAGGGTGTCAAAGCGATCAAGCGCCTTGTCGACCTGTGCGGTATTCGTGGCCGGAACGGCAGTGTCGGGATCGACAACCTTGCCGGCACGAATGGCGGCGGCGCGGCCAAAGACCACAAGGTCGATCAGGCTATTGGAGCCAAGACGGTTCGCGCCATGCACCGAGGCACAGCCCGCCTCGCCGACGGCCATAAGGCCGGGCACGATCGCGGTCGGGTCTTTCTTGGTCGGGTTCAGAACCTCACCCCAATAGTTGGTCGGGATACCGCCCATGTTGTAATGCACCGTCGGCAGAACCGGGATCGGCTCCTTGTTGACATCCACACCGGCAAAGATGCGCGCGCTTTCCGAAATCCCCGGCAGGCGCAGCTTGAGCGCCTCGGGCGGCAGGTGGCTCAGGTTAAGGTGGATATGGTCGCCATCGGCGCCAACACCCCGGCCTTCGCGGATTTCCATGGTCATGCAGCGACTGACATAATCGCGCGGCGCGAGGTCTTTATAGTTGGGCGCATACCGCTCCATAAAGCGCTCGCCCTCGGAGTTCGTAAGATACCCGCCCTCGCCGCGCGCGCCCTCGGTGATAAGACAACCCGCGCCGAAAATGCCGGTCGGGTGGAATTGCACGAATTCCATATCCTGAAGCGGAAGACCCGCCCGCGCCACCATCCCGCCACCGTCGCCGGTGCAGGTATGCGCCGATGTGGCGCTAAAGTAGGCGCGGCCATAGCCACCGGTGGCAAGCACGACGGTCTTGGCGTTGAACACATGGATCGTGCCATCGTCCAGCTTCCAGCAGACGACACCTGTGCAAGCGCCGTCATCCGACATGATCAGGTCAATGGCGAAATACTCGATATAGAATTCCGCGTTGTTCTTGAGGCTCTGACCATAAAGCGTGTGCAAAATGGCGTGGCCGGTGCGGTCGGCGGCGGCGCAGGTGCGCTGCACCGGGGGGCCTTCGCCGAATTCGGTGGTATGGCCGCCAAACGGACGCTGATAGATCTTGCCCGCTTCGGTGCGCGAGAACGGCACGCCGTAATGCTCAAGCTCGTAAACCGCCTTGGGCGCTTCGCGGGCGAGATATTCCATCGCGTCGGTATCACCAAGCCAGTCAGAACCCTTGACCGTGTCATACATATGCCACTGCCAACTGTCGGGACCCATGTTGCCAAGGCTTGCGGCGATGCCGCCCTGAGCCGCGACGGTGTGGCTCCGGGTTGGGAAGACCTTGGTCACACAGGCGGTGCGCAGGCCTTGCTCGGCCATCCCCAGGGTCGCGCGAAGCCCGGCGCCCCCGGCCCCCACTACAACGACGTCATAATCATGTGTTTCGTATTCGTAAGCGGCCATGGTCAATTCCTCAAAGCGCGATCTTGGCAAGGGCGAAAAGCCCGGTTGCGGTCAACGCGTAACATAGGGCTGTCACGCCGATGATCAGGGCCCGTCGCGTCGCACCCTTGCTATAATCTTCAATCATTGTCTGGGCGCCATTCTGGAAATGGCGCAGCCCCACGAACAGGACAAGCCCGGTCAGAATGGCCATGAACGGATGGGCAAAGGCATCAATCACCTCTTGGCGGGTGCCGCCAAGAGCACGGCCAAACAGGACAAGAAAGGTCGGCACCATGATGGCAAGGCCAACACCGCTGACCTTCATATGCCAGAAATGTTCGGTGCCAGTGCCGGCGGCGCCTTTGCCCTCGGCACGTTTACGATCGGTCAGATAACGCATGATAGCCTCCTCAGACCAGCAAAAGGGTGATGATGGTCAAAACGACCGAGCCGATGATCAGGCCCCAGCCAAGCTTTTCCGCCGTGGGGATATCCATCCCCTTGCCCGCATCGAAATAGAAGTGCCGAAGCCCGGCGAGGTAATGATACCAGATCGCCCAGAGCGAGAGCGTGAAGATCAGCTTGCCAAACCAAGAGGTGACAACCGCATCGGCAACGGCGAAATAGGCATCCGACGTCGAGGCCGCCAAAAGCCACCACACCATCAACAGCACCGCCACGATAAGACCATTGCCGGTGATCCGGGTCAGGATCGACGTGATCGAGGTCAATTGCGGGCGATAAATTTGCAGGTGTGGGGAAAGCGGGCGTTCAACCGGTTTGGTGTCAGCCATGGATGATCTCCTTCATGCATATGGCAAGCGCGGCGCAAGCATCGACGCGAGTTGTCCCTTTGTGAAATGTTTTAGCGCCGATGTCACCCGTTGGTCGCCAGAAAATCGCGCTTTGGGTACAATTGGCCGCAAAATTTTGCGCTTTGTGATCACGTAAATTATCGTGTGATCACATATGAGCAACCCAATACCCGGCGACTCGGCCCTGCCCTGCGTGATGCGCGGTTGGCCAATCCGACGGCGGCACCCAAAAAGGCAGGCCGCCTTTGCTCTTTGTGATCACAAATTTACGAAATCTTAATATTCAAAACCGAAAAGGCCCGGTCCGTTTCCGGTCCGGGCCTTTGCTTTGTTGTGAGCGGCACTTAGTGCAGCTTGGCGTTGACCTCGGCGATCGATGAGTCGATCAAAGAGTTGCCCTCTGCGGCTGTCATCTGCTTGGCGATGACATCCTTGGCCGCCGCAACCGCAATGCTGACCGCCTGATCACGCACTTCGCGGATGGCGCGGGACTCGGCAGAGCCGATCTGATCTTCGGCAGACTGCAAACGGCGTGCAATCGAGTCTTTCAGGTCTGCCTTGGCTTGATCGGCGGCAATGGCCGCTTCTTCCTTGGCATGGGCGACGATACGGTCGGCCTGTTCCTGAACCTCTTTTTGCTTGCGCTCATAGCTGGCCAGAAGGGTCTGGGCCTCTTCACGCAAAGAGCGGGCTTCATCAAGCTCGGCCTGAATGCCCTCGGCACGCTCATCAAGCTTTTTGCCAAGCATGCCCGGCACCTTGAGGTACACGAGAAAGCCGACAAAGATCAGGAATGAGATCAGAACGATGAAGTTGGTGTTCGCCAACGAGACAAAAGGCCCCGATGCCGCCAGCGCGGGGCTGGCAAGTGTGGCTGCGGCCAGAGTGGCTAGAATTTTCCGCATGCGATTACCCTTTCATCCGGGCGGTCACAGCCGCGGTTACAGTGCGCTTGTCGGCCTTGCCGCCAAGAGCAGCAACGATTTCACCAGTGGTGTCGTTGGCAACCTCTTTGACGCTTTCAAGAGCGTTGGCGCGAATCTCGGCGATTTTCTTCTCGCCCTCGGCGGTCTTTGCCGCGATTTCTGCGTCAGCCTTGGCAATTGCCTTGTCGAGGTCGGCTTTGATCTCGGCCTTGGCCTCGTTGACGATGGTCTGTGCCTCGCCGCGGGCATCGGCCAGAGCCTTGTTATAGGCCTCTTCGGCCTCAACCGCTTTGGCCTTGAGGTCTTCGGCGGCTGCAAGGTCATTGGTAATGGTGCCATGACGCTCAGCCAGCACAGCCGCAATCCGCGGAAGCGCAATGCGCGACAGGACAAAATAGATCACGACAAGCGTGACCAGAAGCCAGAAAATCTGGTTGCCGAAGTGATCGAAATTCAGCTGCGGCAACCCCGGCGCGGATGCGGCGGCGTCAGCGGCGTTGTGCGTTTCGCTTGCCATGTCGTTCTCCTAAGGGAAAGTTCCGTGCACCGGGCGGCGACAACAATGCGCCGCCCCCCGGTCGAAAGGATCAGCTACCCGAGAGTCTTAGACAGCGAACATGAGCAGAAGCGCGACGAGGAACGAGAAGATCCCCAGAGCTTCGGCAAATGCGATACCGATGAACAGTGTCGCGGTCTGGCCAGCAGCGGCCGAAGGGTTACGCAGAGCGCCCGCAAGGAAGTTGCCGGCCACGTGACCCACACCAAGAGCCGCGCCACCCATGCCTGTGCATGCGAGGCCTGCGCCGATGTAGGCACCCATTTGTACGATATCGCCTTCCATGTGATTTCTCCTTAAGTTGGAATTGGCATTGATCAGTCGGTCGTGAGGCAGGCGAACCCGCCGTCGTTTCGCAGCAGGATCAGACCTGCCGGGTTGTTTCGCAGGGTGGGTGAAACCCACCGTATCCCTTAGTGGCTCGGATGCAGCGCATCCTTGAGATAGACACAGGTCAGGATGGTAAAGACATAGGCCTGAATGAAGGCCACAAGCACCTCAAGCGCATAGATCGTCGAGATCGCCAGGATCGACAGCGGCGTGACCACAAGGCCGATACCGGTCGAGATCAGGATCATCGGCGCGAAGGCCGCGAAGACTTTGACCACGGCGTGACCGGCCATCATGTTGCCTGCAAGACGGATGGAATGGCTGACGGGGCGCACGAAGTAGGAAATCACCTCGATAAGCGCCAGCACCGGGCGCAGCGCCAAGGGCGCCGAGCTTACCCAGAACAGGCCGAGAAAGCCAAAGCCGTGCTTGACGAAACCCACGACGGTTACGGTCAGGAACACCATCACCGCCATCACAGCCGTCACCGCGATATGGCTCGTGGTAGTGAATGCCATCGGCAGAAGGCCGAGGAAGTTCGCGAAGAGAATGAACAGGAACAGCGTCATGATGTAAGGAAAGAAAACCAGTGCATCCTTGCCGGCAACGTCCTCGACCATCTTGCGGATGAAATCATAGATCAGCTCGGCAACCGACTGAACCCGGCTCGGGATCGTGGCGCGCCCGGAGGTGCCCAGAACCAGAAGCGCAAAGATCGCCAGAACGGTCAGCGCCATCCACAATGTCACATTGGTCAGCGTGAAAAGGCCAACCGGCCCGTCACCAAACAGCGGTTTGACGATGAACTGATCCATCGGGTGAAATACCAGACCGCCTTGATCGGCACCATGCGTTTCAGTCGCCATTTTTTGCCCTCTCATCGGCGCCCTTTTCGGGCGCATTGTCGCTGGCCGTACCGGCCATATTCTTTTCCTGTAGCTCGGCCGCACTTCGCATCATCGTTTTGACGCCGGCCGCCAGACCCAGCAGTGTAAACAGCACAAGGAAAATCGGGAGCGTCCCGAACAGGCTGTCGAGCCCGTACCCTATGCCAAAGCCGATCAACAGACCGGCAACAAGTTCGATCACCATCCGCCAGGCGAGATTTGCCTGAGAATAATGCTCCTCCTGATGAGACTTCGGCGCGTCCTTGGCTTTGAGCCGGTTGATCCTCGCCTCAAGCTGCGCAAGTCGCTCTGCCTGATCGGGATCTGTCACGCCGTTGCCCCTCAATTCGGTTGCGCCTTTGCTATGCGGCGCCACCGCCCGAGTCAAGCGCCAGGCCGCAGCGCAGAAAAACAACGCAACCGTTTGTTTTATTGAGTATTTTTTGAACAATGAAAGGCGCGTGCGATTCCGCCGCAGGGCCTGTTTCGCGCCGCAGGGGCGCTTTGGCTATATTCAACCAGATGGTTGAGCTTTTTTCAGGGTACTGGCGCGCCGGGCCGACGGGTCACCGAAACCGGCCCGGCGCGCAAAGGCCCTTATCGAATGATGAAGACCGAAACCTTGGCATGCTGGGCGATATAGCCGCCATGCGAGCTGAAGATGTGTTCAAGGATACCGGGCACATGGCTTGCCATGATCACAAGATCTGCCCCGGTGCTCTCGATCGCTTTCATCAGCGCCGAGGTGGTTTCGACCTCGGGGTCGTGACTGATGATGGTCTCGGCCTCGACCTCGACCCCGAATTTGTCACGCAGGCCCTTGGCGAAATCCTGAACGGTCTCGGTAAACTCGCCCGAGTTATGGCCAAGCTCATTCGGCAATTCGCCACCCACGCTGACCACCTTGATCACCGCGCCGTAGCGCTTGGCCATATCGCCCGCCGCATCAAGTGCCTTGGACAGCGTATCTTTATGAACCAGATCGACGGGAACCATGATTGTTGAAAACATAATGAATCCTTTCGCGTTTCCTGTTGTTGCGTCACGATCCTAAACCGGCGGCTGACCCTTAGCTTTGTCACAGATCAACCCGTGTTTGCGGCCAAATGAGCCGAAAAAGCCACACTTGCCGCGCCCGGCCGATGCGCAGCGCGCGCATAAGCGTTGACGCCGGGCAGTTGGTTGGGCTTAACAAGATCATGGATAAATCGCAGGCACTTGATACCGTTTTTGCCGCCCTCGGCGACCCGACCCGCCGCGCGATTCTGTCGATGCTGCTCGAGGATGACATGGCCGTGACCGATGTCGCCGATCCCTTCGAGATGAGCCTTGCCGCGATTTCCAAGCACCTCAACATCCTCAGCCGCGCGGGCCTTATCAGCCAGGAGCGGCGCGGGCGTGTGAAATGGTGCAAGCTGGAACCCGACGCGCTACGCGATGCCAGCATCTGGATGCAGGGCTTTGGCCAGTTCGAGGCGATCAATCTTGACGCTTTTGAAAGGTTCCTGCGCACAGAATTGCCCGATGATATCTGACGCAAGACACCTGCCCGAGGCCCGGATTGACGTGCTCAAGGGCGCGGTCGTCATGCCAATGACCGCTGATACAGGCCACGCCTGTGGTGTGATGAAGGAATGTGGCGAGGCGGTCGCTCAGGCGCGCACCCTGTTGTCGGGCGGACGGTTCACGCCGGACCCTGATGCGCCCGACGGACCGGTTGCGCATCTGCCGGGTCGCTGGCTTTATGCCGGGGTCGGGCGGCATCATTTCGGTCATTTCCTGCTGGAATGCATCAGCCGCCTCTGGGCGCTTGATCACACCGAGGGGCCGTTTGACGGGATCATCCTCATCCCGATGCATGGCCGCGATATCGCGGCGGTGATCCGGCGCCGCCTTGGCCCGCTTCTCGATATCCTCGGACAGGGCTTGCCGGTGCATCTAGCGACAGAGCCGGTTCAGGTTGATGAATTGGTGGTGCCAAGCCAGGGCATGGGGCATATGCACTGGACCTGCGGCACCCCCGAATTTCGCAGCTATGTGCGCCAGCATCTTTGCGCCGCGTTGACGCCCGAGGGGCCGGACAAACTCTATATCTCGCGGCGGCGGTTGAAAAACCCGGCCCAGCAGGTGCCGCATGAACAGCAAATCGAACGCTGGCTCTCGGCGGCGGGCTATACGATCTTTCACCCCGAGCGCCACCCGATTGCCGTGCAATGCCAACGCTACATGGCCGCGCATGACATTGTCGGCCCCGATGGCTCGGCCTTTCATCTTGCGCCCTTCGTGATGCCGATTGGTGCGCGGGTCGGCCTTATCCAGCGGCGCACGCGCCAGCCCGCCTTTGATGCCATCGCGCGCCAGATCACCAGCTTTGCCAAGGCCGACCTCTGGACCAACGCGGCCCTGTCGCAGATGGCCAGCGACCCGCAACCAAGCGAGCGCGAAAGCGCGATGCCACCGGAGATGCGTCAATTGCGGCTCGATCTGAAAAAGGCCGGGTTTATCTGAGAACGGCGGTTTCGTCCTTGAGCAACAGGAACAGCGCCACAACCGTCAACCCAATCCCCGCCAGCATAAGCCCGCCCGGCACCGGATGGCCAAGCGCCACCTGCCAGCATATCACCCAAGAGGGCGTGAGATAGGTATAGGCCATCACCTTGGCGCTTGGCAGGTGCAGGCTTGCGTATTGCAACAACACAAAGGTCAGGGCGGTGGCAAACACCGCCGTATAGATCAGCGTGATCCACACGATCCCCGGCAAAGCCGCCCAATCGGTCGCCGCGATATCGGACCAGCCCGCCAGCGTGATCAACCCCGCCGCCGCCAGCATGGTGCCAAAGGAAAACGCCACCGGACGCTCGCCGCGATTAAGCAGGCGCACCAGCGGCGTATAGATCGCATGCGCCGCGCAGCCCCAGAAATAGATCACCTCGCCGCGCCCGACCTCGAACGCGATCAAGGCGCCAAGATCGGCGCGAAAGATCACCCAGAGCGCGCCCATCGCCCCGATCGCCAGGGCAAGCGCCATGCGCGGCGTGGTGATCTGGCGCAGCATGACATAGCCCGCCAGCCCCGCCATCACCGGCGTCAGGGTAAACACCGCCGCCGCCGACACCGGCGGCGCGGTTTTCAGCCCCTCGAACATCAGCACGAAATAGAGGCCCATCGCCCCGCCAAGCAGCAAATACCGCCAGGGCGCGCGCCATGTGCTGCGTGGGATGCCGGTGGTCATCGCCGCCCCGGCCCCGACGATCATCGCCGCCAGCACAAAGCGCGGCGCATTAAGAGCCGCCGGCGCGATATGCCCCGCCGCCATCGAGCCAAGCGCGAAAGACCCCGCAACAAGCGCCGAAAACGCCAACATCGCAAGATGCCCGCGCGCGGCAGGAGTCATTCGGGCTGCCAGGCTTTGGAATGGTCCTTGAGAAAGGCCAGAAACGCCTGAACCTTGGTGGTGCGATGCAGATCCATATGCGTCACAAGCCAGAGCGGCGCGGCCCATTCCGGCTTGGGCGGTACAACCTGCACAAGCCCCTCGACCTCGGCGGCCTGCAGCACCGAGGTAAAGCCGATGCCCGCCCCGCTCAGGATCGCGCGGCGTTGCGCATGCACGTCGCCGCTTTTGAAGATGATATTCTCGGCGGGCACGTTTTCCTGCATCCAGCGGGCAAAGGGCGCGCGGCTTTTGGGGTCATCGGCGCCGATAAAACGATGCGTGCCAAAATCCTTGCACGACTCTGGCAGGCCATGGCGTGCCACATAGGCCTCGCTGGCGAAAAGCGTGAATTCCTGGCGGAAAAACGGCTGGACCACATTGTCGGGCTGATCGGGCACCGCGCCCGCGCGCACCGCCACATGTGCCTCGCCATATTCAAGCCGGAACAGGCGGTCGCCGGTCAGATAGCGCACGGTCAGACCCGGATAGGCATCCTGAAACGCCGACAGCACCGGCACCAGCAAATGACTTAACCCGCCAATCGAGGTGACGACCAGTTCGCCGGACACCTCGTTGCCGCGCCCTTTGATCCGCCCGGCCAGCTGGCTGAACTGATCATCGGTGGCCTGCGCGACGCGCAACAGATCGCTGCCCGCCTCGGTCGGGGTATAGCCGCGCGCATGGCGCTGAAAAAGCTTGACGCCAAGGCGTTCCTCCAGCGCGTCAATGTGGCGGATCACCGTGGCGTGATGCACGCCAAGCACCTCTGCGGCGCCGCTGACCGTGCCAATGCGCGCGACGTTATAGGCGGTGCGCACTTCATCCCAATGTTCCATTGTTCTCTCTGTGCGTTAACTCACATCGCCCCCCGGCAACACGGTTGGGCGTTCGCATCTGTGGTAAAGCGCAAGGCCCATTCCCGCAACGGTAAAACGATTCTCGACTTTTTGACCTGACGCAATGCGCCATCGCTGTTTGGGGCGTAAAATGCACAGATATTGACTGGAGCGTCGAACATGCCAAGTCTCCTTATCCATGCCGCACGCGTGCTTCTGTTGGTATTGCTGTGCTCGCAAGGCAGCGAGGCGCAGGATCTCGACCCGCATCAGGTTTTTGAGGCAGAGTGCCTGTCGTGCCATGGTCATGCCGGGGCCTTTGCCCGCGCGAAGCTTCACCTTGACAGTGACACACCAATGACCTCGGGCGACAGGCCGGTTGCGGCGTTTCTCCGCTATCATCGCGGGGGCCAGCCAGAGCCCGCAATCCAGAGCCTTGTGGCGATGTTTCGCCAACAACTTTTGTCAGGCGGGTTATACAGTGGGCTAAATCAGCGTTGCCTGTTCTGTCATGACCGCGCCTATGATTTCGCCCGCCAGCGGCTTGTCCTGCGTGACGGCAAGCTTGTCGGGCGCTATAGCGGTCATGACATCGCCGCCTTTCTGCCCGGTCATGCCCGCCTGACCCCGTCCGAAGCCGCCCGGATGTATGCAACCTTCGAAAGCTTCTTGCTGCCGCCCCGCTAGGCCGTCGCGCAGAACCCAAGGCTTGACTCGTGCCATGGGCGCGCGTAAATGCCACCCAACCTCCGGAAGTTCAACGCTTCCGGTCCCTATGCCATTGTGCAGGGATCGCCCTCCGTCAGCGCGTTGCGCCCACGGGGGAGATTGGCATTTGCACCGTCCCTGCCTATTTTGGGGCTATTGATCAACTGCTCAAAGGAGCGCCTGAGATGTTTGAAAATCTGTCCGAACGCCTCTCCGGTGTCTTTGACCGGCTGACGAAGCAAGGCGCGCTGTCCGAAGAGGATGTGAAAACCGCCCTGCGCGAGGTGCGTGTGGCCCTGCTTGAGGCCGATGTGTCGCTGCCCGTGGCGCGCGATTTCGTCAAGGCGATTCAGGACAAGGCCACCGGTCAGGCGGTCACCAAATCCATCACCCCCGGCCAGCAGGTCGTCAAGATCGTGCATGACGCGCTGATCGACACGCTGCGCGGCTCGGATGATCCCGGTGCGCTGCGCATCGACAACCCGCCGGCCCCGATCCTGATGGTCGGCTTGCAAGGCTCGGGCAAGACAACCACCACCGCCAAGCTCGCCAAGCGCCTGAAAGAGCGCGAGGGCAAGCGCGTGCTGATGGCCTCGCTTGACGTGAACCGCCCGGCGGCGATGGAACAGCTGGAAATTCTCGGCCGTCAGATCGGGGTTGATACCCTGCCGATCGTCAAGGGCGAAGACCCGGTGGCGATTGCCAAACGCGCCAAGACCCAGGCCGCGATGGGCGGCTATGATGTCTATATCCTCGACACCGCCGGGCGTCTTCATATCGACACCGACCTGATCGCACAGGCCGCAGCCGTACGCGACGTGGCCAAGCCGCGCGAAACCCTGCTGGTGGTCGATGGTCTCACCGGTCAGGACGCAGTCAACGTGGCGACCGAATTTGACGACAAGATCGGCGTGACCGGCGTGATCCTGACCCGGATGGATGGTGACGGGCGCGGCGGTGCGGCCCTATCCATGCGCGCCGTCACCGGCAAGCCGATCCGCTTTGTCGGCCTCGGCGAAAAGCTCGACGCGCTTGAGACGTTTGAACCCGAACGCATCGCCGGGCGCATCCTTGGCATGGGCGACATCGTAAGCCTTGTCGAAAAGGCCCAAGCCACCATCGAGGCCGAACAGGCCGAGCGGATGATGAAGCGCTTTCAAAAGGGTCAGTTCAACATGAACGACCTCAAGATGCAGCTTGAACAGATGCAGAAGATGGGCGGCATGGAAGGCATGATGGGGATGATGCCCGGCATGGGCAAAATGGCCAAACAGGTGCAGGACGCCGGATTCGACGACAAGATCATCACCCGCCAGATCGCCCTCGTACAATCCATGACCAAGAAAGAGCGCGCCAATCCCGCCCTGCTTCAGGCCAGCCGCAAAAAGCGGATTGCGGCGGGGGCCGGTCTTGAGGTTTCCGAGCTGAACAAGCTTCTCAAGATGCACCGCCAGATGGCCGACATGATGAAGAAGATGGGCAAGGGTGGCATGCTCAAACAGGCCATGAAGGGCATGTTCAGCGGCAAAGGCGCCGCGGGCGGCATGCCCGACATGAACGACCCCAAAGCCATGGAAGAGGCCGCGCGCGCCATGGGCAGCAAACTGCCCGGTGGTTTGGGCGGTCTTGGTGGCATGGGCGGCGGCATGGGCCTTCCCCCGGGCCTGTCAGGCTTTGGGAAAAAGAAATAACACCATGAGCCTGACCCAAGCCCCCATCCTTGAAACCGAGCGCCTGATCCTGCGCGGCCCCGAGCCGCGCGATGTCGAGCCGCTGATCGCGTTTCTTCTGGATGAGACGCGCGCGGCCGGCTTTGGCGCCGCGCCCAACCGGGGCGAGGCCTGGCGCTGGTTCGCGTTGAACGTCGGACATTGGCATATCCACGGCTATGGCTATTTCAGCATCGAGATGAAAGACACCGGCGAGACCGCCGGCATCAGCGGCATCTGGAACCCCGAAGGCTGGCCCGAACCCGAGCTTGGCTGGGTCGTGTTTGACGGCTTTGAAGGCAAGGGCATCGCCCATGAGGCCGCCGACCGGGCGCGCCGCTATGCCTATCAGGATCTCGGCTTCACCACGCTCACCTCGAACATCGTGCCGGGCAACACCCGCTCGGTCGCGCTTGCAGAACGGCTTGGCGCATGGTTCGAGCGCGAATATGAAAACATCCACATGGGCCACGATCTTTTGTATCGCCACCCCGGACCGGGTGACCTGTTCGAGCGTGACGCAGACGATGACGGCTCGGTCGAGGCCTACGCATGACCCTGTCGCGCATCCCCACCATAGAGACGCGCCGCCTCGTGCTTCGCGGGCCCACGCCCGAGGATTACCCCGATTTCAAGGCGACGTTCAGCTCGTATCGCTCGCGCTTCATGGGCGGGCCGCTGAACAAATACGAGGCATGGATGCTCTATGCCGCCGAGATCGGACATTGGGAAATCCGCGGCTTTGGCATGTGGATGATCCACGACAAAGACAGTGACGCGACGCTTGGAATGGCCGGCGGTTGGTTTCCTGCCGCATGGCCCGAACGCGAAATCGCCTGGATCATCTGGCCCGACAAGGCCGGTCACGGCTATGCGCTTGAGGCGACCAATGCCGTGCGCCGTCATTTTTATGAAACGCAGGGCTGGGACAGCGCGGTAAGCTATATCGACCCCAAGAACCTTGACAGCATACGCCTTGCCGAACGCCTTGGCGCGGTCAAGGACAGGGACGCGGCGACCATCGACGGAAATGACGCCGTCTATCGCCATCCCTCACCCGAGCGCCTGAAATCCGGCCAGATCGCCGACGGGATCGAGCTTGAGATCAACCATTACTGCGACCCGCTTTTCAAACCGAAAGGGATGCCCCTTGACTGATCAAAGCACCCGCGCCGCCGCGCTCCTGAAAGGCCACCGCGAGTCGATCGACCGGCTTGACGCGATCCTTGTCTATACTCTTGGGGAGCGCTTCAAGCACACCCAGGCGGTTGGCCGTCTTAAGGCCGAACACGACCTTCCCCCGTCCGATCCCGCCCGCGAAGCGGCCCAGATCGCGCGGCTCGAAGACCTGGCACATCAGGCCGATCTTGACCCTGAATTTGCCAAAAAGTTTCTCAACTTCATCATCGCTGAAGTGATCCGACACCATCAACAACACCAATCGTAAGGCGGCACAAACGCCCCCTGACCCACGCCATTCAAAGGAGAACACCACATGGCTATGAAAATTCGTCTCGCCCGCGGCGGCAGCAAAAAGCGCCCCTTCTATCGCATCGTAGCGGCCGACAGCCGCATGCCGCGCGATGGCCGTTTCATCGAGAAACTGGGCACCTACAACCCGCTTCTGGCAAAAGACAGCGAAGAGCGCGTGAAAATGGACATCGAGCGCATCCAGCACTGGATCGCCCAGGGCGCCCAGCCCACCGACCGCGTCAGCCGCATGCTTGAAGCTGCCGGTGTTGTGCCGAAAACCGAGCGTGCCAACCTGAAAAAAGGCACCCCCGGCAAGAAAGCCCAGGACCGCGCAGAAGAGAAAGCCGCGAAAGCGGCCGCCGCTGCCGAAGCTGCTGCTGCCCCGGCCGAAGAGCCCGCCGCAGAGGCCGGTGCAGAAGAGTAAGACAGGGATATCGCTGGAATGTCAGGCTTTTCCCAAGACTTCCAGAACGACCTGCTTGATCTCATGCGGTGGCGGCGCGATGTGCGCCGCTTCCGCCCAGATCCGGTGGACGAGGCACTCTTGCAAGAGTGTCTCGCCACCTTTCAGCTTGCGCCCTCGGTGGGCCTGTCTGAACCTTGGCGCGTGATCCATGTGCAAAGCGATAGCGCGCGCGCAGCCGCCCTTGCCAATTTCAAGGCGGCCAACCAACAGGCTCTTGAGGGGTATAGCGGCGAAAAAGCCAGCCTTTACAGTGGCCTGAAACTGTCCGGCATGCAGGAATCGCCGGTTCAGCTTGCCATCTATTGCGACGACAGCACAGCCAAGGGTGCGGGCCTTGGGGCGGGCACAATGCCCGAAACCCGGCGCTATTCCGTGGTCGGCGCAATCACCCATTTCTGGCTTGCGGCGCGGGCGCGCGGGCTTGGCGTCGGCTGGGTCTCGATCCTTGATCCGGCGCAACTGGACCACGATCTGGCCATACCCGAAGGGTGGTCGCTGGTGGCCTATCTCTGCGTCGGCTGGCCCGAAACCGACAATGACACGCCCGAGCTTGAATTGGCAGGCTGGGAAACCCGCCAGACCGATCTGATTATCGAGACCCGCTAAATGATTTTCCGCCCGGTCCGCACGCTTATCCTTATGGGGTTGGTTTTTCTGGCCGGAATCGTATTTGAACGCTATCAGCACAGCCAACGCTGCGTGGCCGCCCAAGGCGTCGCACAGGATGGGCTTTGCCGGGGGATCCGCCAATGAGTGACGAAAACCGTATCTGTGTCGGCGCCCTTGGCGGCGCCTTTGGTGTTCAGGGCGAGGTGCGCCTCAAAAGCTTCACCGCCACGCCCGAGGATATCGCCGAGTACAGCCCGCTGACCTCGGAAGACGGGGACAGATCGTTTGAAATCACCCTGACCGGGCAACTCAAGAACGGGTTCAGCGCGCGCCTGACAGGCGTGAACAACAAAGAGGCCGCCGATGCCCTACGCGGCACCCGGCTTTATGCCGGGCGCGATCAGCTTCCGCATCTTCCCGACGATGAATATTACCACGCTGACCTGATCGGACTTGAGGTCTACGACACCGGCGGCGCCCAGCTGGGCAAGGTCAAGACCGTCCTCAATCACGGCGCCTCGGATATTCTTGAGGTTCAGGCACCGGGGACAAGCGCCACGGTCCTGCTGCCCTTTACCTTGCAGGCAGTGCCCACGGTCGATCTTGTGGCGGGCCGGATCATCGCCGATCCGCCCGATGGCCTTTTTTAAACCTGGCCAGCCCTGACGCTTCCGAAGAAAATTCACCGAATTTTCTTCGGCTAAGATTTTTCGGCGAAAAATCTTGCCTGCGCCCTAACCCGCAGGGTAAGGCCCGAACCTATGACAAACACACCTAGATCCCATGGCCGCAAATCGATCAGCGCCAATGCTCAGCCCCGCGAGCTGATCACCCCCACGCCCCGCCTTGCGGGCGCATGGACCGCCAAGGTGATCACCCTGCTGCCGCAGGCCTTTCCCGGCATCCTTGGCGAGAGCCTGACCGGGCGCGCCCTGCAAGACGGACTTTGGGCGCTGGAAACCATCGATCTGCGCCAGTTTGGCGAGGGCAAGCATCGCAATGTCGATGACACGCCTGCGGGTGGCGGTGCAGGCATGGTGCTGCGGGCCGATGTGATGGGCCGCGCGATCGAACAGTCCCAGACCGGCACCCCCTCTGGCTGGCCTCTGATCTATCTGAGCCCGCGCGGCAAGCGGCTTGATCAGGCGATGGCGCAGGGTCTTTCAGAGGCCCCCGGCGCGACCCTGATCTGTGGGCGTTTCGAGGGGCTTGATGAGCGCGTGATCCAACACTACGGAATTCAGGAAGTCTCGCTTGGTGATTTCGTGATGACCGGCGGCGAGATTGCCGCGCAGGCCTTGATCGACGCCACTGTCCGCCTCTTGCCCGGCGTTTTGGGGAATGCCGAAAGCGCGCTTGAGGAAAGCCATTCCAACGGCCTTTTGGAGCATCCGCAGTACACCCGCCCCGCCGAATGGATGGGTCGCGAAATCCCTTCAATTCTCACTTCGGGCGATCACGCCAAGGTCGCACAATGGCGTCGCGAGATGTCTGAAAAGATCACGGCAGACCGCCGCCCTGATCTCTGGGAGGCTCATCAGGCGGCGCAAAAAGCCAAATAGCCCCTCTGCGTTCAGCCCATGAACCGGACAACAATACGCCTTGCGTCATTTCCGGTTTCGCCATAAACAGCGCCTGTTCCCAGTTGGTTTTCCGACTCGGGGGTGTGTGGCGTTTTTGCAGGGTGTGCAGTCGGGGTTTCTTCATCCCATCGCGGCCCCTACGGCAAAAGGCACCACGGACGACGGAAAATAATGACGACCTGATCTCTGGCGGGCGCACCTGCGGACCCGGAAGAAGACCAAGAGCTCTGAGGCGCAACACACCTTTGCGGAATAACCGCAAGCAGATTAGGAGAGAAGCGATGGATATTATCGCTCAGTTGGAGGCGGAACAAATCGCCTCGCTCGGGAAGACCATTCCCGATTTCAGAGCCGGCGACACGATCCGCGTCGGTTTCAAGGTGACCGAAGGTACACGCACCCGCGTTCAGAACTTTGAAGGCGTCTGCATCAGCCGCAACAACGGTAAAGGCATTGCCGGGTCGTTCACCGTTCGCAAGATTTCATTTGGTGAAGGCGTCGAACGTATGTTCCCGCTCTTTTCGACCAATATCGACAGCATCGAGGTTGTACGTCGTGGCCGCGTTCGTCGCGCCAAGCTCTACTACCTGCGCTCGCGTCGCGGCAAATCGGCCCGTATCGCGGAAAACGCCAACTACAAGCCCCTCTCGGGCGCTTCAGCGTAAGGACGTCTCCGATGAGAAAAGACATTCACCCCGATTACCACCTGATCGACGTCAAAATGACCGACGGCACGATCGTTCCGATGCGCTCGACCTATGGCAAGGAAGGCGATACGCTTTCGCTTGATATCGACCCGACGGTACACCCTGCCTGGACTGGCGGAACCTCGCGTCTGATGGATGCCGGCGGCCGCGTTTCCAAGTTCAAGAACAAATATGCCGGTCTTGGTTTCTGATCATACGACCGCAGCATTTCACAAAGAAACGCCGTCCCTCGGGGCGGCGTTTTTCTTTTGGCATTTTAGGTTAAAGCGGTCGGAGATCCGTGGCCTTAGGCCACCAATTGCTCGGCTTTCTTGAGGTCAACCGACACAAGCTGGCTGACGCCCTGCTCGGCCATTGTCACCCCAAACAGCCGGTCCATCCGGCTCATGGTGACGGCGTGGTGGGTTATGATCAAAAACCGCGTTTCGGTGCGGCGGCACATCTCGTCGAGCAGGTCACAGAACCGCGTCACGTTGGCATCGTCAAGCGGCGCATCGACCTCGTCGAGAACACAGATAGGCGCCGGATTTGCCAAGAAGACCGCGAAAATCAACGCAAGCGCCGTCAGGGTCTGCTCACCGCCCGACAACAGGCTCAGCGTCGAGAGCTTCTTGCCAGGCGGCTGGCACATGATCTCAAGCCCGGCTTCGAGCGGGTCGTCGCTTTCGACCAGCACAAGGTTGGCTTCGCCGCCGCCAAAGAGATGGCGGAACAGCAGGGTAAAATTGGAATTCACCTGCTCAAAAGCGGTCAAAAGCCGCTCGCGGCCCTCGCGATTCAGGCTGGCAATACCACTGCGCAGGGTCTTGATCGCCTCCTCAAGGTCGGTCTTTTCACGCACCAGCTCGTCATGTTCGACCTGCACCTCCTGCGCGTCTTCTTCGGCCCGCAGGTTGACCGCGCCAAGCGCGTCGCGCTGACGCTTGAGACGGTTGACGTCGGCCTCGATCGCGTCCGAGGCGGGCATGGCATCGGGATCGGCGCCAAGACTTTCAAGCAGGGCCTCGGGCGTGGTGTCTTGCGCGTCGTGAATGCGCTCGGCGGACAAAGACAGGGTTTCGCGCGCGGCATCGGTGCGGGCCTCGGCGCGGGCGCGGGCCTCGCGGGCCTCGGACGCAAGGCGCTCTGCCTCGCGCTCGTCAAGCGCGGCCTGACGGGCAACACTCTCGGCCGTGGATAGCGCATCGGCCGCCCCCGCGCGGCGGGCTTCGCTGCGGTTTATTTCCTCGCCGAGTTCCGAGCGTTTGGCGGCAAGAATTTCGGGCGCGGCACTGGCATCGGCCAGCTCGACCTCGGAGGCGGCCTTGCGTTCGGCAAGCTCTGCGCTGCGCTTTTCAGCGGTCTCAAGGCGATGGCGCCAACCGCTGATTTCCTTGGTGATTTCCTGGCTGCGGCGGGTGCGGCGCTCGCCCTCGCGGCGCATTTCATCCTGTGCCGACCGCTTGGCCATCATCGTCATGCGCGCCGCCTCGACCGTAAGTTTGATATCCTCAAGATCGGCCCGCGCGGCATCAAGATCGCCCAGATCGGCAAGGCCCTTCTCGGCCTCGATCAGATCGCTGCGCGCCGACATGGCCTCGTCCTCGTGGCGGGTCACGGCAAGGCCGAGGGATTCAAGCCGCGAACCGGCAAGGTTGCGGTCGGCCTCAGCGCGGCTCAGGGCGCGGTTGGCCTCGTTGACGGCGACATCGGCGGCACGACGCGCATCGCGGGCGCTGCGATCTTCGTCGGTGCGCCGCGCAAGCTGATCGCGCAGGGCCTCATGCGCCTGCATTGCGCCCTCGGCGCGCGCGGCCGCATGCTCGAGCTGCTGCTTGAGCTCTTCCAGCCGGTTGAGCTGTTGCAGGCGCAGCGCGGCGGCACTTGGCGCATCCTCGGCCCAGGCCCGATAGCCATCCCACCGCCACAGATCGCCCTCGACGCTGACCAGCCGCTGACCGGGTTGCAACAGGGCCTGAAGGCGCGGGCCGTCGTCGGGATCAACAAGACCGATCTGGCCCATCCGCCGCACCAGAACCTCGGGCACCGAGACGTGATTGGTCAGCGCGGTTACCCCGGTTGGCAGCGGTTGCGGAGCGTCATAGCCCGGCAGAACCGCCCAGCCCGACGGGCCATCGGCCTCGACCTCGGGCGCGCGCAGGTCATCGGCAAGCGCCGCGCCAAGCGCCTTTTCAAAGCCCTGCTGAACCTGCAGGCGATCCATGATCTGGCCGCCTTCGGCGGTGTCGCGCTGTACCAGCTTGGCCAGTGCCGTCACCTCGGCGCGCAGGGCGTTCATCTCGCCTTCGGCTTCCGAGCGTCCGGCGCGGGCCTCGGCCTCGCGCGATTGCGCCTCGGCGCGGGCCTCATCGGCGGCGACAAGCGCGGCTTCGGCGGCTTCGGCGGCGGCGACGGCGGTGGCTTCGGCCATACTGGCGGCGTCATGATCGGCGCGGGCCTTTTCAAGCGCCTCGCGCGATCCGGCTTGCGCAACGCGCGCGCGCTCGGCTTCGGCCTCGCTTTTGGCAAGGGTCTTGCGGCTATCGTCAAGCAGGCGCTGCGCGGATTGATGGCGCGCGGACAGGCGGGCCATATCCTCGGTCATCTGGCTCAGATCACTTTCGCGCTCCTGCAAAATATGGGCTGCCTCGCGGGCTGTAGCCTGCACCTCTTCAAGGCGGCCTTCGTGGCCCTCGGCCCCTTTGGCAAGTTCGCGCGCCTCCCACTCCAGCCGCTCGATGGTTTCGCCCGCGTCGCGGTTCAGACCGCTTTCACGCTCGATATCGCGGGCAAGCTGTTCGATCCGCCGCTCCAGCGTCTCGATCCGCTCGCGGGCATTGGCCTCTTGCTCGCTCAGGGTGTCGCGCTGCACGGTGAGCCGTTGCAGGATCGCCGCCGCAATCGCCTCTTCTTCGCGCAAGGCCGGCAGGGCATCATCGGCCAGCCCGCGCGCTTTGGCGGCCTCGCGGGCGGCCTTCTCGGCGCGCGCGGCATCGGTGGTGCGCTCGCGCAACTCATCCTCGGCGCGGGCACGGGCAAGATCAGCCTCTTTCCAGCGCCGATAGAGCAATAGCCCCTCGGACTGGCGCAATTCCTCGCCGATCTGGCGATAGCGCGCAGCTTGCCGCGCTTGCCGCGCGAGTTGCGCCAATTGCGCCGCAAGTTGTTCGATCACATCATCTACGCGGGTCAGGTTGGTTTCCGCCGCGCGCAGCTTCAATTCCGCCTCGTGGCGGCGTTGGTAAAGACCGGAAATGCCGGCTGCCTCTTCCAGAATGCGACGGCGCGATTTCGGCTTGGCGTTGATCAGCTCTGAAATCTGGCCCTGGCGCACAAGGGCGGGCGAATGCGCCCCGGTCGAGGCATCGGCAAACAGCATCTGCACATCACGCGCGCGCACATCCTTGGAATTCACCTTATAGGCGCTGCCCACATCGCGGGTGATGCGGCGCACGATTTCAAGGTTATCCGAGTCGTTGAACCCCGCAGGCGCAAGCCGGTCAGAGTTATCAAGCTGGATGACCACCTCGGCGAAATTGCGCGCCGGGCGGGTGGCGGCGCCGGCAAAGATCACGTCCTCCATCCCGTCGCCACGCATCGCCGTGGGGCGGTTTTCGCCCATCACCCAACGCAGCGCCTCAAGCAGGTTCGACTTACCACAGCCATTCGGCCCGACCACCCCGGTCAGCCCGTGGGCGATGATCAGGTCGGTCGGATCAACGAAGCTTTTAAAGCCGGTCAATCTGAGTTTCGAGAACTGCAAGCTGGCCTCGGAGTGCGGTTGGGGGCCATCAGGCCGGTGATTCCATTAACTCACGAGTGTGACCAAGCCACGCGGCACCTGTCAACGGCCAACCACATCATATTGGGCACGAGCCAGAGTTATCCACACAATATTGCGGATATCCGCCTAGCTATCTTCCCAACGAAAGCCCTCGGCATCGGCCCGCATATGCCCGATAGACGGCAGGCGGAAATGCGAGCCAAGCACCGTGCATCCGGTTTCTGCCGCCATCGTCAAAAGGCTGCGGCGCGAGGTTTCGGCGCGCTCGGGATCGGCGTCATACTTGAAATGCCACTCGGGATGCCAGCATTGCACCGCAGAGTGCAGCGCGTCGCCGGTGATCACCGCCTCGGCCTCGCCACTCTTGAGGCGCACAGAGACATGCCCCGGTGTATGGCCGGGCGTCGGAAACAGGGTAACGTGATCGCCCAGCATGTGACCGGGCTGCACCATCTCGGCCTGTCCCGCCTCAATCACCGGCAGCACGCTTTCGGTAAAGCTATCGGTGGGGTGCGCGCATATCCGGCCCACCGTTCGGGAAGAGCGCCTCGGGGGCCATGAACAGCGCGTTGATCTCAAGAGTAAGCCAGATTGCGATCTCACCGATTCTGCACATCATCAAAGCCGCCTTGTTTCATCACGCGCCTTTCGCCGACAAACACCTATCCCGGCGCTGATTTTCCCACAAACCCAAACGCGCGATGCCGCTCCTTGCCCGGTCCAGGTCGGAATCAACCTTGACGCAGTTGGCGCCGGGCCTCATACCAGAGGAGCAAGGTTCCCCGCTAAAGGTGCAAAGCGCTTGGGGATGAATTGGGAATGAAGTGATGGTGGACCCAAGCAGGGCGCCTAGTCTTCAGCCGCCCCCGCGACTGTAAGCGGTGAGCCCCTGTCACATGCCACTGGATCGCAAGATCCGGGAAGGCGGCAGTAAGGCGACGACCCGCGAGCCAGGAGACCAGCCCTGCGTTTGTCAATCCCGCCTCGGGTGAGAGGTGTAAAGGAGATACTGCTATGACTGCACTGGTTCAAACCGCCGCGAAATCCACCGTTCTGCCCTTCGTGGCCGCCATGGTCCTCGGGCTCGGCATCGTTACGATCGCCGGCCATGTTCAGGCCTCTGCCCTGCATGACGCCGCCCATGACGTGCGCCACGCAACCGGCTTTCCCTGCCACTAAGCCATGTTTTCCAAAATTGTGACCAGCGCGTTGCTCGCTGGGTTCTGCACAGGGCTGATAGCCGCCCTGCTGCAGTTTGTGCTCATTCAGCCGGTGCTTTTGCACGCCGAGCTGTATGAGGTCGGCACTCTTGTGCATTTCGGAAACGGCGCGACCGATGCCACCCCCGACTTGCCGGGGTTCGATATGATGCGCGACGGGCTCACCCTGTTGTTCTCGGCGCTGATCTATGTCGGCTACGGGCTTGTGCTTGTGGCCGCTATGGGGATGGCCGCAGAGTACGGCGCAACCATCACTGCGCGCACGGGCCTGATCTGGGGCGTGGCGGGCTTTGTGGCGTTGCATTTCGCCCCTGCCGTCTCCTTGCCGCCCGAAGTGCCCGGCGGCGCCTATGTGGATATCACCGCCCGCCAGATCTGGTGGTGGGGCACGGTTATTGCCACGGCGGTTGCGCTTGCCTTGATCGCCTTTGGCCGCGCACCGGTGATGATTGCCTCGGCAATCGCTCTTTTGCTTGCGCCGCATGTGATCGGCGCCCCGCATCCCGAGGCCTTTACCGGACCGGTCCCGCCGGAATTGGCGGCGCTCTTCGCCACCCGCGCGCTTGGCGTTGGATTGGCGGCATGGGCGCTTTTGGGCACGCTGGCCGGGTATTTCTGGGCCCGCGAAACCGCCGAAAGCTAACCGACACGCCCCGGCGGTCCGCCGCCGGGGCACCCCTTTAGGAGAGCCCCCATGCCCAAAACCTTTGCCTTCCTGCTTATCGGGCTGTTTTTCGGCGTCGGTTTCGGCTTTCTTCTGGCCGCCACCACCGGTGCCGAGCTTACCGGGCACGAGCATGCCGCGCCCGGTGCCGTGCATGATCACGCCGCCCACGATCATGGCGCCGACGGCCCGGATCATTACAAGTTGACCGATATGACCGGCCCCGTGCCACAGATCAAGCTAAGCCTGCATCCAGACGGGCCGCAGAGCCGCAACCTGCATATCGAGCTCACCCATTTCACCTTTGCCCCCGAGGCGGTGAATGGCCCGCATGTGCCCAGCCAGGGCCATGCGCATATCTACCTCAACGGCATGAAAATCGCGCGCACCTACGGGCCGTGGTTTCAGCTTGATGCGCTGCCGCCGGGGCGTCACGATATCGGCGTGACCCTGAATGCCAATGACCACAGCCAGCTTGCCGATCAGGGCAGCCCGATCGAGGCCCATGCCGAGCTTGTGATCGAATGATGCCTCAGGCCGGGACACGCCCCACAAGGCAATGGCGCAGCCGCCCGGCGGCGCGCGCATCCTCGATCCAGCCATCGGCCGAACCCGCATACAGCGTCGCAAAGGCCAATGTGTCGGCCAGATCGAGGGTCGTGTCGATATCGCCAAAAAGATACGTCGCCTTGCCCGGCGCCGAAAAGGCAACGCTCAACGGGCGGCCGCAATTTGACATGCACTCGTGGTCCTGCACCTCGAAGGCCATGGCGCGCTCGGCCAAGGCCGCGCGCAAGGCCGCAGCAAAGCTTTTACCATCCGTGCCATCACATGTAGAACAAACCACAATCCGGTGCATCATCGCCGATCCCCTTTCGTTCGGGATTAGGCCGGTTGCCCGCCCCAACGCAAGCCTTTCAAGGAGCTTTTGACCATGCCCGCAAAAATCCCCGCCACCGTCGTGACCGGCTTTCTGGGTGCCGGCAAGACCACGCTCATCCGCCACATGCTGCAGAATGCAGGCGGTCGACGCATCGCCCTGATCATCAACGAATTCGGTGATCTTGGGGTTGATGGCGATATCCTCAAGGGCTGTGGCATCGAAGGCTGCGCCGAGGATGACGTGATGGAGCTCAGCAATGGCTGTATCTGTTGCACCGTCGCCGAGGATTTCATCCCGACCATGCAAAAGCTGCTGGATCGCGAAAATGCGCCCGATCATATCGTGATCGAGACCTCGGGGCTGGCCCTGCCGCAACCGCTTGTGCGCGCCTTCAACTGGCCCGAAATCTCGACCCGCGTCACCGTCGACGGCGTGGTCACCGTGGTTGATGGCAAGGCCGTCACCGAAGGCCGCTTTGCCCATGACGTCGCCGCCGTCGATGCACAGCGCAAGCTTGACGAGAACCTTGACCACGAAACGCCCCTGTCCGAGTTGTTCGAGGATCAGATGGCCTGTGCCGATATGATCGTGATCAACAAATCCGATCTTCTGGATGCGGTTGAAATGACGGCGCTTGTGACCCGCCTTCGCAGCGACAGTCGCGATGGCGTTCAGGTGGTCACATCGACCATGGGCGCGCTGCCAATTGACGTGCTCTTGGGTCAGGGCATCGGTGCCGAGGACGATATGGAAAGCCGCCACGAAGTTCATCATCATCACCATCACCACGATCATGATGACGACCACGACGATGATCACCACGATGACGACGATCATGATCACGACCACCATCATCACGACCATGACCACGACGCCTTTGAAAGCTTTGTCGTCAGCCGGAGCGAAATCGCCGATCCCGCAGGATTTGCGGCTCAGGTCGCCGATGTGATCCGCGCCCATGATATCCTGCGCCTCAAGGGTTTTGCCGCCGTCACCGGCAAGCCGATGCGCCTGACATTGCAAGCCGTTGGGCCGCGCGTCGACACCTATTTCGATCAGCCGTTTGGCACAGCCCCGCGTGAAACCCGGCTTGTGGTGATCGGTCAGGCCGGGCTTGATCGCGCCGCCATCGAAGCCGCGCTCTGTGCATGATCATCGTCGCGCCAACCAGTCCGAAAGACCCGGAGGCAAGCGCGCTTTTGCGGGCCAGCCACGCGTTGATGCAATCACTTTTCCCGCCCGAGGATAACTTTTTCCTCGATATTGAAGAGCTTTGCACCGACGACATCCGGTTCTTTACCGCACGGATTGATGGCAAGATCGTCGGCACCGGTGCGCTTGCCCTCAAGGAGGGCTACGGCGAGGTGAAATCCATGTTCGTGGATGAGGCCGCGCGCGGCAAAGGCGTGGCGAATGCGATCCTGCGCCAGATCGAGGACGAGGCCCGCGCGCTTGAATTGCCGGTCTTGCGGCTTGAAACCGGCAATGTGCTCTATGCCGCGCACAGGCTTTATGACCGTCACGGCTATGTCACGCGCGGCCCATTCGGCGCCTATCCCGAGGCGCCGTCGTCGATTTTTATGGAAAAGGCCCTATGAGCCTATTCGGATTTGTTCTTTTCCGCCTGCTCTTTCAGCTTGGCAATCAGCTCTTCCTTGGTTGGGCGATTGCCAAAGGGGTTTTTCGGACCGCCGGGCTGATTGTGCTCTTTGTGGCGGGGGGTTCTGTTGCCTTTTTTGGCGGCGCCAAGCGCTTTGTTCTTTTCCATGATCTTGCCCTTTCGGCCAGAGGCCACTCCATTCGCAGCCGTTGCAGGTCTATTGCCGCAATCTGCCCCCTCAATCAAGCTGGAACCGCCTGATGCACCTTCTTGCAGCCACCCCCGGAGCCATTGATGATGGCAAAGAACCCGTCGATCTGGGCCAAAGCCCGGCCGATGTCGTCTTTGTCTCGGCCGCCGATACAGAGCTTGCCGCACTCAGTGGCGCGCGCGGCGAAATGGCTGATCCGCCGAGTTTGCGCTTGGCCAATCTCACCCATCTGCAACATCCGATGTCGGTCGATCTGCATCTGGACAATTGCGCCACAAAATCGCGGCTGGTGATTGCGCGGGTTCTGGGCGGCACCGGCTATTGGAAATACGGCGCCGAACAATTTGCCGCGCGCTGTCACGAGGCGGGCGTGCCGCTTGCGCTCTTGCCCGGCGACGATAAACCCGACGCTGATCTGCGCGGCCTCTCGACGGTGGCAGACGAAGACTATGATGCCCTCTGGGCCTATCTGGTCGAAGGCGGCCCAGAAAATTCGACGAATTTTCTAAGTTACGCCAGGTCGATGATCGAGCACTGTGAGAAACCCGCCGCAGCAAGCCCGCTGTTGCGCGCGGGCGTCTATTGGCCCGGCGCAGGCGTGGCCGGGCTTGACGCCGCGCGCGCCAGTTGGAGCGACAATCAACCCGTCGTGCCGGTGATCTTTTATCGCGCCCTGGTGCAGGGCGCAGGCCTTAATCCGATCAACCGGCTGGTCAAATCGCTGTTGCGCGCGGGGCTCAATCCGCTGCCGATTTTCGTCGCGTCCCTGAAAGACCCGGTCTCGTCCGCCACGCTTGAGTATCTGTTCACCGAGGCCCCGCCGTCGGTGATCCTGAATTGCACCTCCTTTGCTGTCGGCTCGCCGCATGCTGGCGATGATAGCCCGATGAACCCGCTCGCCATGCCTGCAGCCAATTCATCGCCAGTCTTTCAAGTGGTGCTTGCCGGGTCCAGCGAAGAGGCCTGGGCCGAGGGGCTTAGCGGGCTGTCGGGGCGCGACATCGCCATGAACGTCGCCCTACCCGAGGTTGACGGTCGCATCCTGAGCCGCGCCATCAGCTTCAAGGGCGAGGCCTTCTTTGACGAGGCCACCGAATGCCCCATCGCCACCTATCGCGCGCAGGGTGATCGGGTGGAATTCGTGGCCGAGCTCGCGCTGAACTGGGCACGACTGCGCCATGCACCTACGCCCGAGCGCCGCGTTGCCCTGGTTCTCGCCAATTACCCCAACAAGGACGGACGGCTGGCCAATGGTGTCGGTCTGGATACGCCTGCCGCCACCGTGCATGCGCTCGGCCTTTTGGCCGAAGCCGGGTATCGGGTGACGAATGCCCCGGCGGATAGCGATGCCCTGATGCAGGCGGTGATGGCGGGGCCGACCAACTGGCTGACCGACCGCGCCGAGCGGCAGGGCGGCGTAACCCTTTCGATGGCCGAGTACCAAATCGAATTCGGTCGCCTGCCCTGGGCGCTGCGCGAAGCGGTCGAGGCCAGATGGGGCGCGCCAGAGGCCGATCCGTTCTTCACCCCCGGCGCAGTGGATTGCGGGCACTTCAGCCTCTCGGTGCTGGAATTCGGCAATGTCGTGGTCGGCGTGCAGCCAGCGCGCGGCTATAACATCGACCCGACCGACACCTATCATTCGCCCGACCTGGTGCCGCCGCACAACTATCTGGCCTTCTATTTCTGGCTGCGCCATCAATTCGGCGCCCATGCCATCGTGCACATGGGCAAGCACGGCAATCTTGAATGGCTGCCCGGCAAGGCGCTTGCGCTGAGCCAGGACTGCTGGCCCGAAGCGGTGCTTGGGCCGATGCCGCATGTCTATCCTTTCATCGTCAACGATCCCGGCGAGGGCACACAGGCCAAGCGCCGCGCGCAGGCGGTGATCATCGACCACCTGACCCCGCCGCTGACCCGCGCCGAAACCTATGGGCCTCTGCGCGATCTCGAGGCTTTGGTCGATGAATACTACGAGGCCGCAGGCGTTGACCCGCGCCGCATCGCCCATCTGCGCCGCGAAATCCTTAGCCTGAGTTCGGCCACCGGTCTGGACAAGGATGTCGGGATGCAAGGGGCGGATGAGGATAGCGACCTTGCCAAGCTCGATGCTTATCTGTGCGAACTGAAAGAAGCGCAAATTCGCGACGGCTTGCATGTCTTTGGCCAATCGCCGACCGGGCGACAGGAACGCGATCTTTTGCAGGCGCTGCTCAGGGTACCGCGCGATCAGGCGGTGGGCGGCGATGCCTCGATCATTCGCGCCCTTGCGTTGGATCTTGGCCTTGCCTTTGACCCCCTTGATTGCGACATGGCCGCAGCGTGGACAGGGGAGAAGCCGCAGGTTCTGGCGGAGGCCGCCCCCGGCACATGGCGCAGCAACGGTGACACCGTGGAGCGGCTGGAAGAGCTGGCCTCACAGCTTTTGGATGGCGCGACACCCGCGCAAGGGGCGGCAAGCCGCGCGGTTCTGGAACATGTCGAGGTCCATGTCCGCCCCACCCTGCGCGCCTGTGGGCCGATGGAAGGGACGGGCCTTCTCACCGCCCTTTCTGGGCAGTTCGTCGCCCCGGCGCCATCCGGCGCGCCCACGCGGGGACGTCTGGATGTTCTTCCAACCGGGCGTAATTTCTTTTCTGTAGACAGCCGCGCCGTACCGACGCCGACCGCCTGGGCCTTGGGCTGGAAATCGGCAAACCTGCTGATTGAAAAGCACCTGCAGACCCATGGCGACTGGCCACGCAGCCTGCTTTTGACGGCCTGGGGCACGGCCAATATGCGCACTGGCGGCGATGATATCGCGCAGGCGCTTGCCCTGATGGGGGTCAAGCCGAAATGGGATGCCGCCAATCGCCGGGTCACCGGGTTTGAAATCTTGCCGCAGGGCGTCTTGGGGCGCCCTCGGGTTGATGTCACACTGCGGATTTCCGGCTTTTTCCGCGATGCCTTTCCGCAGCTCATTGATCTCGTCGATTCTGCCGCGCGCGCGGTCATGGCGCTTGACGAACCGGATGACCTTAACCCGGCGGCGGCGCGCGCGCAGTTGGAGGGCGCGCAGGCGCGGGTTTATGGCGCGAAACCGGGGGCTTATGGCGCCGGGCTTCAGGCCATGATCGACGAACGGCTCTGGTCCGACAGATCCGACCTGGCCGAGGCCTATCTGGAATGGGGCAGCTATGCCTATGGCAGCGCCGACGAGGGCCGCCGTGACCGGCAAGGCTTTGAAACCCGCCTGCGCCAGGCCGAGGCCATCGTGCAAAATCAGGACAACCGCGAACACGACATCCTTGATAGCGACGATTATTATCAATTCGAAGGCGGCGCGGCGGCGGCGATTAGCACTCTGCAAGGACAGGACCGCCCGATCTATCACAATGATCATTCGCGCCCCGAGCGCCCCGTGATCCGCACCCTTGAGGACGAAATCGGTCGCGTGGTTCGAAGCCGGGTGGTCAACCCGAAATGGATCGAAGGGGTCAAGCGCCACGGCTATAAGGGGGCCTTCGAGATGGCAGCGGCGGTGGATTACCTCTTTGCCTTTGCGGCCACCACGGGCGCGGTGCGCGGGCATCATTTCGATCTGGTCGAAGCGGCGTTTCTGGAAGATGATGACACACGGAACTTCATTGCAGAACACAACGCCCCTGCCCTGCGCGAAATGGCTGAACGGCTGGCCGAGGCGATTGACCGCGGGCTCTGGTTGCCGCGCTCAAACTCGGCACGGACCCGGATCGAGGCGGCGCGGCGCGGGGCTCCCCCGCCCTGACAGGCGGTGTCGCGGGAAAGGACGGCATGGATGCGGCGGTACGGATCGAACGATGACTTTGCGGCGCTGCACGCCCTGCTGACGCGCTGCTTTGCCTATATGGAAGGGCGGATTGATCCACCCTCGTCATTGACCCGGCTGACGATCGAGGGGCTGACGGCGATGGCGGAGCACCAAGAGATCTGGGTCATCGAGGATCAAGAGCGGCCCGTCGCCTGCATGATCCTGACGCCCAAGCCCGACACGCTTTACCTTGGCAAGCTGGCCGTCGACAATGATCGCCGTGGCATGGGTCTTGCGCGTGCTCTGATTGATCACGCCCTGCATCGCGCAGCTTTGCTGGGGCGCAACAGTGTCACCCTGCAAACCCGTGTCGAGCTGGTCGAAAACCACGCGGCCTTTGCCGCGCTCGGCTTTCGTCAGAGCGCGCAATCGGCGCATCCCGGATATGATCGCCCGACCAGCATCACCATGATCCGCCCCCTTGGCGGGACGGGGTGGGTGGGTGGGCGTCCTGCCAAGGGGGCGGCGGGCCCCTAAAGACGCGGCAAACAGATCAGATCGCCGTAGCCGCCATGGATATGCTCAAGCTCGCACTCATAAGCACGCCCCGGCAGCAAGGGCGGCACGCCAGCCCCGCAATCCAGCCGCGCCAGCATCACCGCCTGATCGCCCCAAAGCCGCGCCACCTTGCAGCCGCTGACCTTTTGCATCGCCATCGCCCCGCGCGGCGCAACCGCCTCGAACCGGGGTGCCCATTCGGGGTTGATCCGGATCGCCTGCGCATAGGTCCCATCCACCCGCACATCAAAGGTGCTTTTGCCGATGCTCACGCGCACCGGATCAATCCCCCGAAACACATGCCCCGGCGTGTTGCAGGCGGCCAGAAACGGCAGGAAGAGCCAAATAAGCAAACGCATGGGCGCAAGATTGCGGTCATAATGGTTAACAGGCTCTTAGCACCTGCCGAAAGATGGGCACTTTTCTTCCCTCTCCCAAGCCCTATGCTGGCCTGACACCCCCGAAAAGAAAGCCCCGCCCATGGTTCTCAACTTTGCTCTCATCCTTGCCTTTCAGCTTGCCGGAGAGGTCGCCGCGCGCGCGCTGTCACTGCCGGTGCCCGGGCCGGTGATCGGGATGGCGCTTTTGCTGGCGGCCTTCATGATCCTGCCGAAACTGGCCGCGCGCATGCTTGAGACGACCAAGGGCCTGCTGGCGCATCTGTCGCTTTTGTTCGTGCCCGCCGGCGTCGGCGTGATCAGCCATGCCGAGGCGCTTGGCCAGACCGGCGTTGCCATGATGACGGCGCTTGTGCTCAGCACCGCACTGGCCCTGACGGCGGGCGCGCTTACCTTCGTGGGCCTCGCCCGGCTGACCGGATCGCGCGAGGATCAGCCATGACCTCGCTGCCCGAAATCTGGTCCTACCTGAGCGAAGGGCCGCTCTTGTGGCTCACGGCCACGCTGGTTGCCTATGTCATCGGCGACGCGGCATTTCGCGCCAGTCATGGCAACCCCCTGATTAATCCGGTGCTGGTGGCGATGATCCTTTTGGCGGGCATCCTCTGGACCACAAGCACGCCCTATCAGACCTATTTCGAGGGCGCGCAATTCGTTCATTTCCTGCTTGGCCCGGCCACCGTGGCGCTTGCCGGCCCGCTTTACAGCAACCTGCACCTTGTGCGCCGCGCGCTTGTGCCGATGCTGGGCGCTCTTGTTGTGGGCTCGGTGACGGCCATCGCCTCGGCGCTCTGGATCGCGCAGGCGCTTGGGGTCGAGGGCGCGCAACTGGCCTCGCTCGCGCCGAAATCCACCACCGCGCCGGTGGCGATCGGTATTTCCGAGCAACTTGGCGGCCTGCCCACCCTGACCGCCGCCCTCGTGATCCTGACCGGCATTATCGGCGCGGTGATCGTGACGCCCCTGATGAACGCCCTTCGCATCCGCGACTGGCGCGCGCGTGGCTTTGCCGTCGGGGTAAGCGCGCATGGCATCGGCACGGCGCGGGCCTTTCAGGTGAACGAGACCGCAGGCGCCTTTGCGGGCATCGGTATGGGCCTCAATGCCTTGCTAACCGCCCTGATTGCGCCTTATGTGTTGTCCCTATTCCTCTAACGTCCAAGGAGCCGAGCCATGACCCCCGACAGCGACCGCCACGCAATGAAGATGGCCAAGAAAAAGGCCGCCCGTGACAAGATCATGGCCACCAAGACCGACGAAAAAGGCCTGATCATCGTGCACACCGGCAAGGGTAAGGGTAAATCCTCGGCCGCCTTCGGGATGATCTTTCGCTGTATCGCGCATGGCATGCAATGCGCCGTGGTGCAGTTCATCAAGGGCGGCATGAGCACCGGCGAGCGCGACATGATCCTCGACAAGTTTCAGGACATCTGCGCGTTTCACACCATGGGCGAAGGCTTTACCTGGGAAACACAGGATCGCGACCGTGACATCGAAATGGCCAAGGCCGCCTGGGAAAAGGCCAAGGACCTGATCCGCGACGAGGCCAACAAGATGGTGCTTCTGGACGAGATCAACATCGCCCTGCGCTATGATTACCTTGATATCAACGAGGTGGTGGAATTCCTGGTCGAGGAAAAACCGCATATGACCCATGTCGTCCTGACCGGGCGCAATGCCAAGGACGAACTGATCGAGATCGCCGATCTTGTCACCGAAATGGAGCTGATCAAGCACCCGTTCCGCTCGGGGGTCAAGGCGCAGATTGGGGTGGAGTTTTAGGTTTCAATCCACTCGTTGCCATGTCTAACAATCCAACGTCGGAAGGTTTCCGAAAGCGCCCACGGGGTTCTCCGTAGGTATATGCTTTTTTCTCTTAGAGCTAAGAAACCAATCATACCACCATATGGCTCACCCGGCACAAGCAATCCCGCTCCTTCAAGGGCCATAAATAGCGACTCAAGGGAATGTTCGTCGGTCGGAACGAGCATACGACTTTCGATTGAGCCAATTGGATGTGATGACGAAAGTCCCTTCTGAACGGCATTCTTGAAATCCCGGCTGAAAAGAAAACCAAAACAGATTCGCTTCATAACCCATGAGGTGAGCTTTTGGGTTGGCTCACCTAATGGTTGATACAAGAAGGTCTCGAGGCCGTCTTTAATCTCAATACACTTAATATTTGGCTTCTCGTCAAACGGCGAAAAATCATCACATTCCATGCCTGACCATTTGTACTCCTGAATTTCCAAAGTGCCACTTAGGCCATCAAGAATCGGCCCAAAATCTTTGGATTCATAACTCGACAACGCCTCCCTAAGAAGGCGGTTTTCTTCTCCCAACTCTGCGATCTTTAGTCTGGAGTCTTTTTCCGAAATTTCATTTGCCTTTGCCCAACCTACTGCTGGTTTGCTCTCCTTCATGTCGATCAGTGCCAGCGTCACCTCATTGCCCAATTCCTTTGGATCTTCCCAGAAACGAACCATGCGCGTGGTACTGAGCTTTTTGTGAAAGGCTTTCAGCTTTTTCTTCGCCGCCGCAGTGCTTTCGCTCTTATCACCCGTCAACGCCTTGAATGGGTCCTTGCGAAGCAGCCGAATGATTGGCTTGCCAGCTTCGACAGCATAGTCATATTCCATCTCGGTATAACTAACGCCAGTTTCAGGGTGCGTTGAGCCATACATACCCGCCGAAATCACAACGAAATAATCGCTTTCGTCGATAATGCGTTTGATATAATCGAATTGCTCTTCATCAACCGCCGGCCAATTCTCCATCTGCGCCGGAAAGCACTTGGCACGCAGCAAAGCGTGGCTGACCTCTTGTCGCGCGTCTTCCAAATCTCGTTTCGTCGAACTGATGAAAACCTGATACCGTTTGTCCAAATGCTTGCCCCGCAGCGTTAATCTTCTTAAGTGTGGCGTAAATGCAGATCGCGATCAACCAAAGGAAGATCAATGCCGAAAACCCGCGTTTTGACTGAATTTGGCATGGGGACCTCTCTGCGCCGTCAGGATTATACTCAGGCCGCAAAGCGCGCCTTGCAGGATGCTTTGTGGCATAATTCGATCAACATGGCAGAGCTGTTCGGCTTTGCCAAAGAGGCGATGATTGTCGACGTGGAAATCGCCGTGCAGCAGCCCGATCAGGTGGATATCAGCACCCTGAGCGAGGTGTTTCCCTATGGCCAGGTCACCGTGAGCGTGGGCCATGGCGGACTTGATATTCCGCGACCCACAGGCAAGCCGACGGTGATCGCCAATGCCGCGATTTCGGTCTCGTTTGACATGGAGAAGGCGCATGGATGATCAGCGGTTCATAATCGAGATGGGCATGGGCAATGACCTGCATGGGATGGATTACCAAAAGGCCGCCACGCGCGCGATCGAGGATGCGATCCGCCATTCCACCCTGCCGATTTTCCTCAATACCGACATCGCGCATACCGAAATGCGGGTGGTTGTGACCGTCGGCGTGCAAGAGCCCGACAAGCTTGATACCGACGCCCTGACCCAGGGCCTGCCACGTGGCCACGCCAGCGTGCGGGCCGTCAAGGGCGGGCAAAACGTGACCGATCCCGGGAACGGTGAAACCCTTGTCATCGCCACCGCCGCCGTCGAGGCCTTTTTGCCGGGGCAGGCGGGCAAATGGCGCATGAGTGACCCACAAGACTGAACCACTACCGGCTGGCGCCGGTAGGATAAGCGATGTGCTGTTCCAGGTACTGAAGATGGGGTGGTTGCCGCCCTCCCCTGACGGCATCGCAATGTGCCAAGATGGTGGTCTGTAGACCATCTAACGGAGAGGACGGCAAAATGAAGGATACAATGATTAGTGTAGATCTGGCGAAGAGTATTTTCCAGGTTCACGGGGCATTGCTGTCGGGGAAGGAACAATTCCGCAAAAAACTGACACGGCCCCAGTTCTGGAAATTCATGT
>NZ_FWFJ01000119.1 GCF_900172365.1 Roseovarius gaetbuli | reverse complement strand
CAGAAAAATGAGCCTCCGACCCGGCTGCGGCTCATTTTTCTGAGGGTACGATCATAAAGCGATTCTTTCACGCTGAAGCGGGTCCGACTGGAAGTCGGAGGGTTTGCTCCACGGCGTGGATACTAAAGGACAGGCTTGCCGCAGGGCAAGAGCGGTCATATGATCTGACCAATTGTTCAAGGTCGCGCATATGCCATTTAAGAAAGTCACACCGGAAAAGCTTTCTACCGCTGTCACCCGGCAAATCGAAAAGCTGATCCTGCAGGGTATCCTGCGGCCCGGTGAGCGGCTGCCGGCCGAACGGGATCTGGCCGAAAAGCTTGGCGTGTCGCGCCCCTCGTTGCGCGAGGCGGTTGCCGAATTGCAGGACAAGGGCCTTTTGACCACCCGCGCCGGGGCCGGCATCTATGTGGCCGACGTTCTGGGCAGCGCGTTTTCAGAGGCGCTGATCCGGCTGTTCGCCGATCACGACGAGGCGGTCTTTGACTACATCGCCTTTCGCCGTGACCTTGAGGGGCTTGCCGCCTGCCGCGCGGCGCGGCTTGCTTCGGACACCGATCTTCAGGTGATCCAGACCGTGATGGACAAGATGGAGGCGGCGCATAAAAAGACCAACCCCTCCGATGAGGCGCGCCTTGATGCCGAATTTCACATGGCCATCATCGAGGCCAGCCATAATGTCGTGATGCTGCATATGATGCGCTCGATGTTCCAGCTGTTGCGTGAGGGTGTGTTTTATAACCGCCAGGTCATGTTCAAACAGCGCACGACCCGTGGCGCATTGTTGGATCAACACCACGCCATCAACGGCGCCATTCAGTCGCGCGATCCCGAGGCCGCACGTGCGGCAGTGATTGCGCATCTGGACTATGTCGAAAAGGCGCTTGCCGATCAGCAAAAGGCCAATCGCAACGAAACCATCGCGCGCCAACGCTTTGAACACGAGCAATCGCGCTAACCCCGCGAACGGCTCTTCCAGCCCTTACCCTGACTGACTGAACCACTACCGGCTGGCGCCGGTAGGATCAGCGATGTGCTGTTCCAGGTACTGAAGATGGGGTGGTTGCCGCCCTCCCCTGACGGCATCGCAATGTGCCAAGATGGTGGTCTGTAGACCATCTAACGGAGAGGACGGCAAAATGAAGGATACAATGATTGGTGTAGATCTGGCGAAGAGTATTTTCCAGGTTCACGGGGCATTGCTGTCGGGGAAGGAACAATTCCGCAAAAAACTGACACGGCCCCAGTTCTGGAAATTCATGT
>NZ_FWFJ01000087.1 GCF_900172365.1 Roseovarius gaetbuli | reverse complement strand
ACATGAATTTCCAGAACTGGGGCCGTGTCAGTTTTTTGCGGAATTGTTCCTTCCCCGACAGCAATGCCCCGTGAACCTGGAAAATACTCTTCGCCAGATCTACACCAATCATTGTATCCTTCATTTTGCCGTCCTCTCCGTTAGATGGTCTACAGACCACCATCTTGGCACATTGCGATGCCGTCAGGGGAGGGCGGCAACCACCCCATCTTCAGTACCTGGAACAGCACATCGCTGATCCTACCGGCGCCAGCCGGTAGTGGTTCAGTTGCGGAGGTAGGTTTCTAACAAGAAGCCACAACGTGGGAACCTTCTAGACGCGACGATGTTCGTGGCCGCTTCGGGCTGGCTGCAGTCGCCCGCAACTCCGTCGGCCCAGCCCAGGCGGAAGATCATGATGCTGCAGCGCCGCAAGGCAGCTTCGAGCCCAGAGCCGCCGGATTGAAATCGCGCCCTTCGCTCATGCAGCAAAAAAGTTGCCTTGATTGATCCAAGCGCCACGCTGCAACGCAGCCTTAAAAGCGGCCATTCGTTGTGGGCGCAGCAAAGCTTGGAGGGTCTATGACCGAGTTGCGGGACGAAGCCGCCGTTGGGATGACCGCGAGCCGCTGTCCCCGCACAACCCGCTCCCTCATTTTGCCAAATTTTCGAGTAGATTCTCGGACCGTCGTGTTTTTCAACACGATCGGCTAGTAATGGACGTCACGACAACGGAAGTTGAGCACGTTCTAGTTCGGACTCGAGTTGTTTTTGATATCGGCGATCCTTGTAACTTTCGAACGGCACAAAGGATGCCACACTGAAATCCGGATCTATGGATAGCAGTTCTGCTCGAGCCCGCTCCAAATAGGATTTTTCATCCAGGTGAGTAGCCGCCGCAGCCCAATAAGCCGCTGCTCGTCGTGACACCCGAGGTAAGCCCGAAACCAACTGAGCAGTCCTTTCAAAATCTCCCTGAACATAGTGGGCGGCAGCCTCTAATTCCCGGCAGTAAGACGGCAGCAATGGGTCAAGCTTCATAGCGCGCCTCTGAAAAGAGAGTGCTTTCTCGGGATCGCCCAAAAAATTATAGAGTTCACCGGTCCGACCAAGGATAAATGCGCTATTCGGGTTTAGTTTGACAGCCCGGCAGAAATGGAACTCAGCCTTGTCAAAGTCGCGGAGATAAAGATTGATCGATCCCAGAATCCGGTGACTCTCTGAATCCTCAGGGTCCAGTTCGATGGCGCGCTGCGCCAAAGAAAGGGCTTCATCCAAGGTGTTCTTGTGTGTCCATTCCCTGGCTAAAGTCGCCATGGCACAAGATTTCCAAGCATATGCCCGCGCGTAGTTTGGATCAGCTCTTATCGCTTTATCGAACCACGAAAGAGCCTCTTCAGCCGATTGCTGCGTGACGCCACCAAGCCGATGTTTCTCCAATCCGCGCAACAGAAAGTCATAAGCTTTAAGATCGACCGGCCTCTTTTGTTTGGCTGCATCGCGCGTCTTTGTTTCGACGCGCGATGCGACCTTTGAAACGATGGCTGCAGCTAGGCCGTCCTGAAGGTCAAACAGATTGGTGAGGTCAGCATCAAATTTGTCGGCCCAGCAATGATCTCCGCGTCTCGTATCTATCAACTGCGCGGTGATCCTTATACGTGCGCCAATCTTTCGGACGCTGCCCTCAAGACAGTATGCGACACCTAGCTCCTGACCCAACTTACGAATGTCGACGCTGCGGTCCTTAAACGCAAAGCTGGCGTTTCGCGATACAACGAAGAGTTCCTTGAACCGAGCTAGTTCTGTGATCAGATCTTCTGAAAATCCGTCAGAAAAGTACTCCTGCTCAGGATCAGCACTCATGTTAACGAAGGGAAGAACAGCAATGGAGTTTGGTGGAATGCTGTCCAGCGGTTTAGGTGTCAGCACATCCGGATTACCGGACATGAAGCTGTGGTTTCCCATCTCACCGATGACACGGAATAACCTCTGCGGCTCCGATATGTTCTTGAGTCGATGCTCTCCCACATCCTCGAACGAGAGTTGGGAGACGCGCTTGACTTGATCGAAAACGCTCTTCGAGACCAACACTTGACCTGGCTGTGCGACACTTTCAATGCGTGCGGCTATGTTAACGCCATCGCCAAGAAGATTGTCTTGTTCTACGACTACATCGGCCAAGTGGATTCCGATACGAAGTTCAAGTTCGTTACCGTGGCGTTCCACGTTATTACGCAAGCGGCGCTGGATTTCGAAGCCGACTTGAACTGCCGATACTGGGCTCGAAAACTCAGACAGGAAACCATCTCCTGCCCGTGCGAAAACGCGGCCACCACCACGTTCCACTTGTTTGTCCATTAGCTCGGAAAGCGAGGCGAGTAGCTTCAAGGTAGCGGTTTCCGATGTCCCGACCTTCTCCGAATAACCGACGACATCAGCCGCCATAATCGTGGTCAAACGCCGCAGCATGAAATTCTCCCTCCGGAAAATCTAGCGCGTCAGAAGCTGCGATGTCCAATAAATACTTTCTGCTAAAGACCGCTTCAGTATGTGGTCGCCATTCCATTGTAGCAAGTTGGTCGATTATTGGGCTGCGTGGCTGCGCGTCTATCGCATCGAGTTTGGCCGTTACTTTGCTTCAACAGAAAAGGCCTCTATTTTGATCCGGCGGCTTTGGGCTTATTCCGTTGAAAAACTCGCCTGATCGCTCGAAAGGGCAAGATCAGCAGAATATTGTCCCGCTAAAACGCCATTCTGGAAGTACCGTTTGTCAATTGGCCTGTGACGAGAACAGTGTTCCAAGTTTCCGAGGCGATTTTGGCGTAGCGGAGTTTTTCAACAGAATAAGCCCATATTGACCGATGCTGCGCCGTGTATGAACGTCGGCACTCGCGAAAAGAAGTTCAATCTAGGATTGGCGGACAAACTTTCGGCGCAACCCTAGAAGAATTGTGCGGTTGAGGTACCACAAAAAGTAACCAACCGCGTTATTGCGTCCGCCGGTTTGGGGCATTGAGCCGCGTGACATGCGGTTCATCTGCCAAGCATAGTATTCAACCCGCGACACAGTGTTGACCAGATTTATGAACCAGTTTTGGGCGTTCAATCCGAACCGTCCCCGACCGATAACTAGGCCGTCTTCTTCGATGCCGATCTTATCGAGCGAACCGTCAAGGAGCCGGTTCACCGCATCCGGTTGAACACAAAGGGGGCGCGCAAGACCAATCATGTCTATGCCATCGTCCTCAATCGCGCGCTCTATCGCATCGATGCTGCGAAACCCTCCTGTCACCATGAGCGGGACAGTGACAGCTTTGCGCACCTCACGCGCATATTCCAAGAAATAGGCTTCGCGTTTGGTCGTGCTGTCGCGCTGTTTCTCCTCGGTTCCGTTAACAAAACTCATCTGTTCGTAGGTTCCGCCAGATAGTTCAATGAGATCAATACCGTCCTGTTCGAGCCATCGCGCAACCTGGCAGCTGTCCTCGATCGTAAATCCACCTTTCTGGAAATCCGAAGAGTTCAGCTTCACCGCAATGGGAAAATCGTTGCCTACGGCTGCGCGCGTCGCTTCATAGACCTTGCGCAGGAAATTCGCACGCTTTTCAAGTGATCCGCCCCAGTCGTCGGTACGCTGGTTTGTGATCGGCGACAGGAATTGACTGACAAGATAGCCGTGCGCGGCATGTATCTGCACACCGTCAAACCCTGCCTTTTTTGCAATCTCTGCAGTCTTGGCATAGCGTTGGATGGCCTCCTCGATATCTTCGGACGTCATTGCCCTTGGTTTTCCGAATAGGCCAAGAATGCGCAGCTTTTCGGCGGAAGGAGACAACGGTCGCGTGTGTACAACAATGGGGCATTGGCGGCCCGGATGACTTATCTGCATCCAAATTTGACTGCCACCCGACTTCGCGGACTGCGCCCACGCTTGCAGCGCATCTAGGACGCGCTCATCTTCGACAACCACATTGCCTGGCCGTTCAAGGTAACGTCTGTCGACCATGACGTTGCCGGTCATTTGCATGGCCATTCCGCCATTTGACCATCGCTCATAAAGCGTTTGATGCGCCTTGCTCGGCGCATCGCGAGCATCCGCGAGGGCTTCGGTCATGGCACTCCGGGCGAAGCGGTTTTTCAGACGCACGCCGCAAGGCAGGTCGAGGTGGTCGGAATATTTGCCTTTTGTCATGGCGTGTCACTCCAACCAATCCGCTAAAATAAAACTTGGATCACCCAAGTCGGGCTTGCTTGCCCGAGATCTTCCACCGTAGCAAGCTCTGATGCACCCATAGGCATGCCGACACAGCGGTCATTGGAACCAAGAAATCGAACGGGGCTTTGTCCGCAGTCCTGACCTTCGCCACTTCGCATATTGGGCTCATGCAGCGAATGTCCGCTTCGACGGGGTGCGACGCAGCATCGCGACTCCTCGGTCAAGGTCCGCTCTGGGCCGTTCACGATTGTCGCGCGTGGCGGGATAGCGCGGATCGCTGCGACGCGGAGATCGGCAGCAATGAGCCGATTCTGTGGAAAAACAACGTGTTGCTGTTGCAGAAAGTGTGGTTCTGAACAGAGCGCGAGCGCCTTTTCTATCAGGCTTTGCGCGTTTGCTGCGGTGCAGGAAGGATCTTGGCCAGTTTGCGGAGG
>NZ_FWFJ01000060.1 GCF_900172365.1 Roseovarius gaetbuli | reverse complement strand
TCCGCCTGCTTCAGGATCGTCATGATCTGAGCGTCGCTAAATCGTCCGTTCTTCATCGTAAATCTCCTCAGATATCTTGCCGAGAAAATTCTACTTTTGAACACCACTAATTTTGGGGGGGATTACCTTCAGACTTCGATCAAGGAAGAGTTTTTCAACAAAATAAGCCCAATTTCAACAATGGTGCACAGTCCACGAAGGTCCGCTGTAAAGCCAAAGATGGAGTGTAAGCCATGAAGTATCGTCGTCGCATATTTTTTACGGACAAACAGAAGTCAGACATTTGGGATCGCTGGCAACGCGGAGAGTCGATGAGTTCGATTGGGCGGCTGTTTGATCGCGAGTCGTCTTCGATCTATCCGCTGCTGGCTCGCACTGACGGCATTCGCCCGCCGGACCGCGTCAGATCCCGCCGTGCTCTGACCCTTGCCGAGCGAGAGGAGATTTCGAGGGGCTTGCGCGCGAAGGTCTCTCTGCGTTCAATTGCCCAGGCTTTAAACCGACCGGCATCCACAATCAGTCGCGAGGTCCGGCGTAATGGTGGCGCCAAACTTTACCGTGCAGCGCCCTCAGATGCCGCGGCCTCGGACCGTGCCCATCGCCCAAAGCCCTGCAAGCTGGAAGGCAATGTCTATCTCTGCCGTGCGATATCAGCCAAGCTGACGCGCAAATGGTCCCCGCAACAAATCGCAGGTTGGTTGATGCGCGAACATCCCCATGAGGAAGATAAGCGCGTCTCGCACGAGACGATCTACCGAAGCCTGTTTATCCAGACACGCGGCGTACTTAAGAAGGAATTACTGGCGCATCTGCGCGCCACGCGATCCATTCGCAGGTCTCGCCACGCCACTTTGAAGCGCAGTGGCCTAGGTAAGTTCAACGACGCCATATCGATCCGCGACAGACCTGCGGAAGTAGAGGATCGGGCAGTGCCTGGGCACTGGGAAGGCGACCTCATTGCAGGCTCGGGCAACAGCTTCATTGCGACATTGGTTGAACGCAACACCCGCTTTGTGATGCTGGCGAAGGTTGGTAACAAAGATAGCCACAGTGACATTCAAGCGCTGATCAAGCAGTCACGCAAGCTCCCAAAGGAATTGTATCGCTCACTCACATGGGATCGTGGGACGGAGATGGCAGGACACAAGAAGTTCACTTTGGCGACGGAGATTGACGTGTTCTTGTGCGAACCACACAGCCCGTGGCAACGCGGCACAAACGAAAACACGAACCGGCTGTTACGACAGTACTTTCCAAAAGGCACAGACTTGTCGATACGTAGCCAAGCAAAGCTGAGTGCCGTCGCAAGACAGCTAAACGAAAGACCTCGAAAGACGCTGGGATACGAAACTCCCGCAGAGCGTTTCAATGTATGTGTTGCGTCGACCAGTTGAAACCGCCGGACAAACCGGGCTTTCGCTGCGCTTGCACCAATGACAGCTATCATGCACATTGCGTCTGCAGCGAGAAGTCGCACGGGGGGAAACCGGGCTTCGCGGCGATGACAAGATATGCTGCGGGTTTGTCACTAACAGGCATTGCTCGGGGTTTTGGCAATTGATCCCGCAATCTGACGAACAAGTTTCGAGCGCCGCGTAATCAACGTTTCGGTTCAGGCCAATTCATTAAGTATTCTCAGCCGGGCTGCGTCAACCCGGTGAGGCCGCTGATGTTGCCAAGGTGTCCCAAAACCTGCTCCAGCCCACTATCCGTCCTGAGCGTGCAGAACACTGTTGGGCGTGTGGGCCGCATTCTTGCGCTATCGCGTTTCATCACATCAAGCGAGGCGCCGACATGGGGCGCAAGATCGGTTTTGTTAACGATCAGAATATCGGACTTCGTTATCGCGGGCCCACCCTTGCGGGGAATTTCCTCGCCTGCGGCAACGTCAATAACGTAGAGTGTTATATCGGCAAGTTCAGGACTGAAGGTCGCTGACAGATTGTCGCCGCCACTTTCGATCAGAACGATGTCAACCTCGGGGTGGCGCGCTACCATCTCGGCCACTGCCGCAAGGTTGATCGACGCATCCTCGCGGATCGCTGTATGGGGGCAGCCACCGGTTTCGACACCGATGATGCGATCATTTGGCAAGACCTGCATGCGCATCAGTGCTTCGGCGTCTTCCTGTGTGTAAATGTCGTTAGTAATGACACCGATGGAGTAATTTTCACGCAGCGCCCGGCAGAGCGCTGCCGTCAACGTTGTTTTACCAGCGCCAACCGGGCCGCCGATGCCCACGCGCAAAGGGCCGTTCGGGCTTTTCATGTGCGAAATATCCTTGAATATTGTTGCTCGTGTTTCATCGACGCGATGTCAGAAAGAAACGCGGTTGATGACAAGTTATCCAGCGTGCCCTCAATCGCGTCTTCGGCAATTGCCACGCAAAGCGGCGTGTGAAACTTGATCAGTATCTGACCTTCGGTCTGCCCCAATGGGATCAGGCGCATGCCTGCGGTCACAAGATTGGCCATGAAGGCCTGAAGATACAATTGCAGGGTCAGTTCAAGCGGCAGATCATGAAGCCGCGCGCTATGGCCAAGAGCCACGGGATAGGTAAGAGCAGGCAGGACAGTGCCCCAGATTTGACCGGTTGTTTTGCTAAACGCTGCGCCCTGCAAAGTGGTTTCTTGTAACCGCTCGGCCGAGGGCGCGAAAGCATGCGCAATACTATCGACGACTGTCGGGTCATCAGCGCGATAGGCCGCTGCAAGAAAAAGCGCATCACACCAACCCGCCCCGTGGCGCAGTACGTCTTCTAACCACGCCGAAAGCGTTGCACTGTCGCGCACGTCTTGTGCCTCGACTGCCCATTCCAGCCCGTGGCTATAGGCGAACGCGCCGACAGGGTAGGCGGGTGACAGCCATTGTACCAGAGTCAGGATTGCCTCATTTTGCATGGGCGTGCCCATGGTTGTGAACATGGCCATGATTGTGCCCGTGGGTGCGTCCGTGCCCATAAGCACCGCCTTCGGGGATGAACGGCTCAACGATCTCGTTCACCCGGGCACCGATCTTTTCAAGCATGTCGCGAATGACGCGATCACGCTGGATCACCAGACGGTGTGGGCCCATCTGACAGGGTGTATGGCGATTACCGATATGCCAGGCGATGCGGTGAAGGTCGGGGCCCGTAACCGCCAATAATTCTTCTTTAGCGGCAACGACCCCGATAAGGCGATCGTCATTCAATTCAAACGCATCCCCGTCGTTCAGCGAGGTCGTGTGCGCCAGATCAACCAGAAACCGCATGCTTCCCGTGGTGGTCAGCACCTTGCGGCGCAGAAAGCGGGCGTCATAGGTCAGGTTCACGGTGTCATCTGCGCCCGACCAATGGCCACGGCGGTGAAACTTTTGGCTAAAGGGAAGCTCCATGATCGCCTCTCAGAACAGGAAATAACGTTGCGCCATGGGCAACACTTTGGCGGGTTCGCAGGTCAGCAATTCGCCGTCCGCGCGGACCTCGTAGGTTTCAGGGTTAACGTCAATCTTTGGTGTTGCGTCATTCAGGATCAGATCCTTTTTTCCAATGTTGCGCGTGTTGGTGACTGCAACCGTTTGCTTTGCCAAGCCTAGCGTATCGCCAATGCCGTCGGCCTGCGCGGCGGCACTGACGAAAACCACGGCAGAGTGCTCGACGGACCGGCCAAAAGCGCCAAACATCGGGCGGGAATATACTGGCTGGGGCGTCGGAATGGATGCATTCGGATCGCCCATTTGCGCCATTACAATGGTGCCACCAAGCAAGACCATTTCAGGCTTAACGCCAAAAAATGCCGGATTCCACAATACCAGATCGGCGCGTTTGCCTTCTTGAATACTGCCAATTTCGGTTGATATTCCATGTGCAATTGCTGGGTTGATCGTGTATTTCGCTATATACCGGCGCACGCGGAAATTGTCGTTCTCTCCGGTCTCCTCGGCCAGTCGCCCGCGCTGTTTTTTCATCTTGTCTGCGGTTTGCCAGGTGCGGATCAACACCTCGCCGACGCGGCCCATCGCCTGACTGTCTGACGCGATGATGCTGAACGCCCCCATGTCGTGCAGAACATCCTCGGCCGCGATGGTTTCGCGTCGAATGCGGCTTTCGGCAAAGGCCACATCCTCGGGGATGGACTTATCAAGGTGATGACAGACCATGAGCATATCAAGATGCTCTTCCAGCGTGTTCACCGTGAAGGGCCGGGTTGGGTTGGTCGAGGACGGCAGAACGTGATCTTCGCCGCATATCTTGATGATATCCGGCGCATGCCCGCCCCCTGCGCCTTCGGTGTGAAAGGCATGGATGGTGCGCCCCTTCATGGCGCCCACCGTGTGCTCGACAAAGCCGGATTCGTTAAGGGTATCGGTGTGGATCATAACCTGCACGTCCATCGCATCGGCGACGGACAAACAGCAATCAATCGCGGCGGGCGTGGTGCCCCAATCTTCGTGCAGTTTCAGGGCACAGGCCCCGGCATTGACTTGCTCTTCCAATGCGGCGGGCAGCGAGGCGTTGCCTTTACCCGCAAATGCAAGGTTCATCGGAAAGGCGTCGGCGGCCTGCAGCATGCGCCCGATATGCCACCCGCCCGGAGTGCAGGTCGTGGCCAAAGTGCCATGGGCTGGCCCGGTGCCGCCACCCAGCATGGTGGTCAGGCCGCTATGCAACGCATCCTCGATCTGTTGCGGACAGATAAAGTGGATGTGGCTGTCAAATCCCCCGGCCGTAAGGATCTTTCCCTCGCCAGCAATCGCTTCGGTTCCGGGACCAATGATAATGTTTACACCGGGTTGCGTGTCTGGGTTGCCGGCTTTGCCGATCCTGGCAATGCGTCCGTCCCTGAGGCCAACATCGGCCTTGTAGATACCCGAATGATCGACGATCAGCGCATTCGTGATGACAGTATCTACAGCCCCGTCGGCGCGGGTAACCTGAGACTGGCCCATGCCGTCGCGGATCACCTTGCCACCGCCAAATTTCACCTCCTCACCGTACGACACTGCGTTACTGCCCGTCCCCTCAAATAGCGCAGAACCCGCCAGTTCGGCGGTTAGATCGCGCTCGACTTCGATGATGAGGTCCGTGTCGGCAAGGCGAAGCCGGTCGCCGGTGGTAGGGCCGAACATCGCGGCATAATCGGCGCGGTTGATTGTTGCGGGCATCAGATATCTCCCATCACGGCCTGATTGAACCCATAGACACGGCGCGCGCCCGACAAAGCGATCAGGCTTACCTCGCGCCGTTGACCGGGTTCAAAACGCACAGCGGTGCCCGCCGCGATATTCAACCGACACCCGCGCGCCTTTTCGCGGTCAAACTCCAAAGCAGGGTTGGTTTCGGCGAAATGGTAGTGGCTGCCAACCTGCACGGGCCGGTCGCCGGTATTGGCAACCATCAAGGTTACGCTGTCGCGACCACTGTTCAGCGTCAGGCCGCCTTGGGCGGGGAAAAGCTCTCCTGGGATCATGATGTCACCTTAGCGAATAGGGTTGTGGACGGTGACAAGCTTGGTCCCGTCGGGGAAGGTTGCTTCGACCTGCACGTCATAAATCATCTCGGGCACCCCCTCCATGCATTGATCACGGGTGATGACCTCGGCACCCGCCTCCATCATATCCGCAACGCTACGGCCATCGCGTGCACCCTCGACAACCGCGTCTGTGATCAGAGCAATTGCCTCGGGGTGATTCAGCTTTACCCCACGCGCAAGTCGCTTGCGGGCGACCTCGGCGGCCATAGATATCAATAGCTTGTCTTTTTCGCGGGGGGTTAGCAGCATGTCAGGTCATCCATGATCTGGGAAGGGTTTGGTTGGTGAGATATCGCAGGATGGGAACAAGTGACTGGCGCAACGCATAGCCGTCACATGCAAGAATGCGCAGCGTCAGAAGATCTGCGCGGATCAAACTGGCCCCGGCGGTTTCAGGCAGCATGTCGCGAACAGGATCCAACTGCGCCATGGCATCGGGGGCGACGTAAACCAACAAAGCCATGGCACCGGCACCGGCGGCAATATGAGGCAAGGCCATGTGCGCGGCGATATCGCCCCGAAGGGTCATTGCGTCCAGAAACAGCGGCGCCCCCTGTCGGCGCACCTCGATCCGGTCCTTGAATAGAGCATTGCCCAGAACCTCGCCCATGGCCGAGCGCCCGAAAATCAGCGGCTCGACCAAAAGCAGGCGGGCTTGCTCCTCCATCTCGACACATAAGGACCGGTTCAACGCAGAGCCATCATAGAGGATGGTTTCTTGTGGCACCCAATCAAGACGCGCATCGCGGCCAACAAACAAACGGTTGCGGATTCTGGCGGTCTGCCCCGGTTGCGCCCGATAGGCGCGTTCGGCGGCCTGTGTTGTCAGGCTCAGGCTTGTTTTTTCGCCCGCCCGCGCAGTCAGCGAAAAGTCGTCACCGCCGGTGACACCGCCCGCTGTGTTGATCAGGACCGCTTGCAAAGCAGAGGAATTTGGGCGGGGGAAAAGTGATTTCATCGCGCCTGATTGGCGCAGCTCTGCCAAGGCCGACCCTTGTGGGGTGCATTTGGACGACAAGGTTACAGCACCGATCGCCCGGGGCTGGACGGGCGGGATGCCAACATCGGATATTGCTGTCGATATATTAATGGAATTGCTTTCTGTTTATTGATTTGCTTTCTGTGTTGTCATCACACGGGCGGCCGCGAGTCATTTTTAAGCGGCGCCGAGGACAGCAGCTGTCAACCTTTGCCCAAATACTGTGCGCCGCCCGGTTCAAAAGATGAACAATTGGGCGAAAGGCTGTGGTTCGCAAAAGATATCGGCCGGGCGATTGCATTGATTTCTGCAGTGCAGAAACGCTGAAATGCCCGAGTCGGATATGCTGTCTGTTTTGGGGGGTGTGTGACGATCAGTCGAATTGGACCTCGCGCCGATCGCCACACGGATTGCAACACTAGTTGCAGGGAAGAGGTATAAAACCTGGCTCTTTTGCGCAAGGTATTCTGCCCGGTCCCTGCGAGGAGAAAAAATGAAATTTCTGAATTCTACTCTGGCAGGGACAATTGCACTGGCTGGCCTCGCTGTCCCGGCTTTCGCAGCCGATTGCCCGATCAAGGTCGGTGTTCTTCATTCGCTTTCAGGCACCATGGCGATTTCCGAAACCACGCTCAAAGACACAATGCTGATGCTGATTGAACAGCAAAACGCAAAAGGCGGTGTGCTGGGTTGTGAGCTTGAGGCAGTCGTCGTCGATCCTGCGTCCGATTGGCCGCTGTTCGCTGAAAAAGCGCGCGAACTTCTGAGTGTACATGAGGTTGATGTTATCTTTGGCAACTGGACCAGCGTCAGCCGCAAGTCAGTCCTGCCAGTTATAGAAGAGCTTAATGGCTTGCTGTTTTATCCGGTTCAATACGAGGGCGAAGAAAGCTCGAAAAATGTATTTTACACCGGCGCTGCCCCGAACCAGCAGGCAATCCCGGCCACCGACTACTTTATTGACGAGTTGGGTGTTGAGAAATTCGCTTTGCTGGGAACGGACTATGTCTATCCCCGGACAACCAACAATATCCTTGCAAGCTATCTGAAATCCAAAGGTGTTTCGGATGACGATATCTTTGTTAACTACACACCGTTCGGTCATTCGGACTGGTCCAAAATTGTGGCCGACGTGGTGGCGTTGGGCGCTGATGGCAAGAAGGTTGGTGTGATTTCAACCATCAATGGTGACGCAAATATCGGGTTCTATAAAGAATTGGCGGCTGCCGGAATTTCTGCCGATGACATCCCCGTTGTTGCCTTTTCGGTAGGCGAAGAAGAGCTGTCGGGGCTGGACACCTCGAACCTTGTTGGCCATCTGGCGGCCTGGAACTATTTCCAGTCAGCCGAGGCCGAGGCAAATACGGCATTCATTGATGCCTGGAAAATCAAGATGGGCGCCGAGCGTGTGACCAATGACCCGATGGAAGCGCATTATATCGGCTTTAACATGTGGGTGAATGCAGCGACGGCAGCAGGCTCTATTGATGTCGATGCCGTGCGCGCTTCAATGTACGGGCAGGAATTTCCCAACCTGACCGGCGGCACTGCCGTGATGCTTCCCAACCACCATCTGGCGAAACCGGTCCTGATCGGGGAAATTCAGGCTGATGGGCAGTTCGATATCATCAGTCAGACAACCGAAGTACCCGGCGACGCCTGGACAGATTTCCTGCCCGAAAGCGCAGTACTGATGTCTGATTGGAAAGATCTGGGTTGCGGTATGTACAACACTGAAACCAAGACATGCGTCCAAATACTTTCGAACTACTGATCGCATGAAACGATGACCGGAGGGGGCTAGTTGCCCCTTCCGGACCTTTTGGGGCGCATATTCCATGAAAAGACTGATATTGGCTGGTCTGGCCTTGCTGATGACCTGCACGCTCGCCCTGTCACAGGGTGCACCGATGCAGGACATCTTGCAGGAACACAGTGCGCTTATTACGAAAAGCTCGCGCATGACAATCGCACCTGCGATTGCAGCCATAACCGATAGCGAACTGACGCAGGCGCAGGATGTTTTGCAGGCATGGCAGAGCAAAGACATCTGGCGGCGTACGTCTGACGGGCTATTCTTTCGCGCCGAAGAAACCGCTGCCGGTTCTTACCTTTTGTTTGATTTTGATACCGGTGAAACAGTTGGTGAGGCGCAAAAAACCGATCTGAAGCAACTAAAACCAAATAGCGGTGTTCGCGCTCTGATTGGCTCGGCTTTGGTGCAGTTCCAACTGCAAGACGGTGACCCGGTGCGCAGGCTTGCAGCACTGACGTCAATCCAGCGTGATCCAAGTTCGGAATTATTGGAGCCGTTGCGCGCCTCAATCGACTCTGAGCCGGATGCAGATTTGAAGGCCCAGAAACAACGCGCTGAGCGGCTGTTGACGATCGCCTATGATACCGATGAAAGCGCGAGGGTGGGCGCAATTTCAGACATGTCGGGGGATTTGGGTGTTGATCTGCGTGCCACTTTGAACCCGCTTTTAGAAACCAAAGTGCAGGTTTTTACAGGAGAGGCGCCCAATGCGTTGAACATTGCCCGCAGGCTTGCGCCCGGTGAAGATATCTCAACAAAAGCCGCCTATGACCTGTTGGTCACGGCCAATCTGGCCCCGGCCCGGATTGATCAGGCCGAGGTCCGCGCGACGCTGGGCGTACATATTTCTGAAGGACGGGTCGGCGGTGTCGCAGTAGAGGATCTGAACCAACCCGAGGCGCGCGCACGCGCTTATGCGGCATTGGTTGCGCAGGGCCTGGCCGAGCCAGACCCAACCAGCGCAGAGATTGAGGCCCATCTTGGCGCGCATCAGTTTGTCGAGATCTATAAAGAACCGTCGCAGCCGGTCACCACAGCGGCCTCGGAGGCCTTGGATAAGATCCTGTTAAAAGTAGGCATGAATCAGGCGCTGGATCTGATCCTTGACGGGCTATCACTGGCGTCGATCTATTTTCTTGCGGCCATCGGCCTTGCTATTACCTTTGGCGTGATGGGTGTTATCAACATGGCCCACGGTGAATTTATCATGATGGGTGCCTATACCGGTTATGTAGTTCAGCAGATAATCCCGAACCATACTGTCAGCATCCTAGTTGCAATCCCCCTGGCCTTTGCGGTTACCTTCGCTGCGGGTGTCGCAATGGAGCGACTGGTGATCCGGTGGCTTTACAATCGGCCGCTGGAAACCCTGCTGGCCACTTTCGGCATCTCTATCGCACTGCAACAATTGGCCAAGAACATCTTTGGCACGCAAGCGCGGCCTTTGACTTCGCCTGCGTGGCTGGATGGTGCATGGGTCATGAATGATGTTGTCTCGATCAGTTATATCCGAATTGCGATATTCATCCTCGCACTGAGCTTTCTTGCAATATTCCTGTTCATCATGCGGCGCACCCGATTGGGGTTGGAAACCCGCGCTGTCACGCAAAACCCGCGCATGGCAGCCAGCATGGGAATTAACCCGAACCGGGTGAATATGCTGACCTTTGGATTAGGGTCGGGCATCGCCGGGGTTGCCGGTGTCGCCATTGGGCTGTTTGCCAAGGTCACCTCGGAATTGGGGAACGATTATATCGTGCAAAGCTTCATGACCGTGGTTGTTGGGGGTGTTGGAAATATCTGGGGTACCTTGGCCGGGGCGGCGATGATTGGCTTCCTGCAAAAAGGCATCGAATGGTTCAACCCCTCGAATACACTTGCCGCGCAGACGTTCATGATCATCTTCATCATCATTTTCATCCAGTTCCGGCCAAGGGGCATTATCGCCCTCAAAGGTCGGGCGGCGGGGGATTAAACCCATGAAAAACAGCTTTCTCATGCGCAACCCCTCGACCCTGATCTTTCTGGCGGCTTTGGCGGTTTTCACCATCGTGGTCACCGCCCTTTCCGAGGCATTTGGCCTTGGCCTGATCTCGACCAGTTTTGTGAAAACTCTGGGCAAAACCCTGTGCCTTGGTCTGGTCGCGATCGCGATGGATCTTGTCTGGGGCTATGCCGGAATTCTATCGCTGGGGCATTTCGCGTTCTTCGGGCTTGGCGGGTATATGATTGGCATGTGGCTGATGTATGAGCGCACGCGCGACATCGTCATCAGCTCAATGTCCGACGCGCCGATCCCGCCTACAGCAGAAGAGATTACCGACGCCATTGGCCACCAGATATTTGGTGTTGTCGGCAGTTCGGAATTTCCACTGATCTGGGCCTTTGCCGATAGTCTGGTGCTGCAACTTGTTCTGGTGGTTCTTGTGCCCGGGGCTTTGGCATTTGTCTTTGGCTGGCTTGCGTTTCGCAGCCGGGTGGCCGGGGTGTACCTGTCGATCCTGACACAGGCAATGACTCTGGCCCTGTCGCTTTACCTGTTTCAGAACGACAGCGGATTGCGTGGGAACAACGGCCTCTCGGGCCTGCAAAACCTGCCCGGGCTGGAAGCCGCTCCGCAGAGTGTGGTCTCAATCTGGTTCCTCTGGGCATCGGCGCTTGCGCTTGGGTTGGGTTATCTGCTGGCGGCATGGATCGTCTCGGGCAAATTCGGCTCGGTCATTCGCGGTATTCGTGATGACGAGGCGCGCGTGCGGTTTCTTGGGTATTCGGTTGAAAGCTATAAACTGGCGCTGTTCACGGTCACCGCCTGTATCGCAGGCATTGCCGGGGCGCTTTATTACCCACAAGCGGGCATTATCAACCCGGCCGAGATTGCCCCCATCGCCTCGATTTATCTGGCCGTTTGGGTCGCTATTGGCGGGCGTGGCCGCCTCTATGGCGCCGTCATTGGCGCCGGGTTCGTCAGCCTTGTTTCGTCGTGGTTCACGGGTGGTCAGGCGCCGGATATTTCGCTGGGGTTTTACACCATCAAATGGGTGGATTGGTGGCTGATCGTTTTGGGCCTCTCGTTTGTGTTTGTCACGCTCTTCGCCCCCAAGGGTATTGCCGGGCTGTTCGACCTAGCAGCACACCGCAGGTGGCCCAACCGGCATGGCGCAGATCTTGGCCCTGACGCGGGTGCCCTGCGCGAACGGGAGGCCAACGAATGAACACTTTGTTGGAAGTCTCTGGCGTCTCGGTCACGTTTGACGGGTTTCGCGCCATCAATAACCTGTCGTTTCGGATCGGACCCGCCGAAATGCGCGCCATCATCGGCCCCAATGGCGCAGGCAAGACCACATTTATGGACATTGTCACCGGCAAGACCAAACCCGACCAAGGGCGTATACTCTGGGGCGAAAAAAGCATTTCATTGCGTGGCATGTCCGAGGCGCGCATTGCACGCGAAGGCGTGGGGCGCAAATTTCAGAAACCAACAGTTTTTGAGGATCAGACAGTCCATGAAAACCTGTTGATGGCGCTGCGCAACAAGCGTGGGCCGTTTGCCGTGCTTTTTTATAAACCAGCGGCCAAGGACCTGGTACGCGTTGAGGCATTGGCCGAAGAAATAGGCCTTCATGACGCGCTTTGGCGCAAATCAGGCGAACTTAGCCACGGTCAAAAACAATGGCTTGAGATCGGCATGCTGCTGGCGCAAGAACCACGCCTGTTGTTGGTCGATGAGCCCGCCGCCGGCATGACCCCCGCCGAGCGCGAGCATACAACCAATATTCTGACTGAGGCAGCCAAGACACGTGCCGTGGTTGTTGTCGAACACGACATGGAGTTCGTCCGGCGCCTTAATTGCAAGGTGACGGTTTTGCACGAAGGCGCGGTGCTGGCCGAAGGCAGTCTGGATCATGTGACCGCTAATCAGGACGTCATTGACGTCTATTTGGGACGATAACAGATGCTTAGCATTGAAAAACTGACGCTTCATTATGGCCATTCCCAAATTCTGAATGGCATTTCGATGCAGGCTGAACAGGGGCAGGTTACCTGCATCATGGGAACCAACGGGGTAGGCAAGACAAGCCTGATCAAGGCCATCTCGGGAACTCATCCCCGATCCGGCGGCTCAATGGTGTTGGATGGTGAGGCATTAGGCGTGCTGCCTGCCCATATTTTGGCGCAAAAGGGCATCGGGTACGTACCACAGGGGCGCGATATTTTTCCACTCCTCACCGTGCGGGAAAATCTGGAAACCGGTTTTAGCTGTTTGCCGGTTGCGGATCACAGCGTGCCTGAAACGATGTTCGAGCTTTTCCCGGTGCTAAAGGAAATGCAAGGCCGGCGTGGTGGCGATCTGTCGGGCGGTCAACAACAGCAACTGGCCATTGCACGGGCATTGATCACGAGGCCTAAACTGCTGCTGCTGGACGAGCCGACCGAGGGCATCCAGCCCAATATAATTCAACAGATCGGCAATGTGATACGGCACCTGCGGGATCAGGGGGAAATGGCGATTGTGCTGGTCGAACAGTATTTTGAATTCGCCTACGATCTGGCCGACCAATTTATTGTTTTGCGCCGCGGTGAGGTAACCCTGTCAGGGGACAAACAACAAACGTCGAAATCAGAGCTGTTGTCGCGCGTTTCTGTGTGAGGCCCGCGGGATCCTGAATCAGCCTTAACACCGGTACGCGTTTTGTTGAAATGATCTACCAGGAAATCAACGAACGCTCGGGTCTTGGGGGACAGATTCCGGTTGTGGTGAAGCGCACTGTTGCCTGCGCAACACCGGTTGAACGGCGGGTTCGGGCTGGGTGCGTCGGTGACGAGTTCCGGGCAGCGTCAGACGGTGAGTTGCGCCGCCACCTCAACTCCCACGCCCCACCCCCGCCCGCTTTAACGTCCCCCCTTCGCCCGCCGCCGCGCGGGAACCCCCAAGTCACCGCCTCCGGGCAGTCCACCCCCGGCACCCTTCTTTTTTGTTTTTCTCGTCCGGAACTGCCCCCGGAAAGTGCCCCGATCGAGGGGATCGTCGGAGGTTCTCGATCCAGGTCTTGGGCTTCGAGGGTTTCCTACCACCCCAGCCAGTAACCATTTTTTCATAAAATTCAGATACTTATTCCGGTCGAAATTTTTGACTCCGGAACACTTTTCCAGAACACCTGATCGACCCATTTCGCGCATACTAAATGCAAGCGACTCAAAATTGTAGATATGCCGTTACTCGCGAGACATTTCTTTTAACGTCCCAGATTTGGGAAGAAGGAGATGTTCATGAACAAGGATCAACGCGAGATTGGGCGTAAATTACGGATACTGCGATACGCCGAAGAGATCGGCCATGTTGCCAAGACCTGCCGTTATTTCGGGATTGGTCGTGCCAGTTTCTACCGTTGGCGCAAGGCCTATGCAGAACACGGAGAAGCTGGCCTGATCAATGCGCCACCCATCCCTAAATGGCATGCCATCAGGACGCCGCCTGAGCGCGAGGAGAAGGTTCTTTACCTTCGTCGCAAGTACCACCTAGGGCCAATGCGGCAGAGCTCAGGTTCGAGCACATGCATATCGTTGCGGGCAGCGGCCATGGCAAAACCCAGACCCTGCAGTATCTGATCGCCAAGGATTTGCCAGCAGTCGCCGCCGGTGACAAATCCGTGGTGGTGATCGACAGCCAGGGCGATCTGATTGGCAATATTCTCCGCGCCAAGGCCCTTGAGCCAGACCAGATCGTGCTGATCAACCCTGAGGACATCGCCTATCCGGTCAGTCTTAACCTCTTCTCGATCGGGCAGGAACGATTGGACGGCTATTCGCCCCTGGAGAAAGAACGGCTGACCAACTCCATCATCGAGCTCTATGACTTCGTTCTGGGGTCACTGTTGTCAGCGGGCATGACCGCCAAGCAAAGCGTCGTCTTCCGCTACGTGACCCGGCTGATGTTCCACATCCCGAACGCCACCATCCACACCCTGCGCGATCTGATGGAACCGGGCGGGACCGAAAAATACCGCGAACACATCGAAAAGCTCGAAGGCACGCCGCGTCGCTTTTTTGAGACAGAGTTCGAGAGCAAGGAATTTGCCGCCACCAAGACCCACCAACATTCAAGCATCGAATAGCGATCACACCACGCGATATCGACGACATGGGTCATGTCAACAATGCCGTGTACCTTCGCTGGGTGCAGGAGGCCGTGGTCAGCTATTGGCAGCACATCTCTCCCATTGATGCACAGGAAGAGCTCCTCTGGGTGGCTCTCAAGCATGAGATCGTCTATCGCATGCCGCTTTTTTTAAATGACGAAGTGGATGCCTTGGTTACGGCGATCGGAACGCGCGGGTCTCGGGCGTCATTTTCAACAAAATTTAGACGCGGTGAAGATATAGCAGCCGAAGTGCGTAGTTCGTGGTGTTGCGTCGATGCGGTTACCCGACGGCGAGAGTGTCCGACCTTCTGTGTATGAGTAATTTGGCCCATGCTTCCAAAACGAAGGAGCATGATGACAATGACGATTTCCAAAGAACTACTGGATGAGCTGCTGAGCGGCGTTGAACGGCCAGAGGA
>NZ_FWFJ01000068.1 GCF_900172365.1 Roseovarius gaetbuli | reverse complement strand
CCGAATAACCCTCAAAAATCCCATGTCTACCACTCCAATAGCCCCCAGCTGAATCAAGCAGGGGTAAGGTTGCACATGGGTCAATTCTCAATGACAATTTCTGCAGTTGCCGGGTCAGTTCTCAGTGACAATCAACATCAGTCTTCCTTGAAATTAGTCGTGGGCGCTACAGTTCAGTATCAGCTTTAGGTAATATTATAGGAAAATTAATGCAACCTTTGGCTGGGCGTTCCGTGCTGCAGAACTTGCGAGTGATCAATTCCTAGGCAGCGATTTTCCAGAAACCGTAGTGGTGTTCGCAGGCGTGCCGCCTTGGGAGTGGTCTGCGGCGTGCCCGTTTACACTAAGTCACCAGTTCAGGTGTTAGAAAATGAGAGACTAAAAAGAGACTAAAAAAGAGTAAGGGCTTAGCGATTTATCGCTAAGCCCTTGAATTTTTTGGCGGACCGAGGAGGATTCGAACCCCCGACCCCTTGATTCGTAGTCAAGTACTCTATCCAGCTGAGCTATCGGTCCGTTGAGGCCAGCAATTAGACTCTGGCGCAGGGGTTTGCAAGGGCGTTTTGGCAGAAATCACGCCCCTTGGGAAAAATTTCCTTTGGGGAGGGTCACACAGAAGGATGTGCCGGTTTCATCGCTGCGTTCCAGGGTCAGATCGCCGCCGTGGCCGCGCGTCAGTTCGATGGCGATGCTCAGCCCAAGACCGGTGCCGCCCTTGGTGACGCCGCCCTGAAAGGGTTTGAAGAGATGTTCGCGCGCCTTGGGGGCAAGGCCGGGGCCGGTGTCGGTGACGCGGATGATCCATTCCTTGTCATCCTCTGCCGCAGTGATGTTCACCTCTCCGGGTTTCTGTGAATTTACAATCGCTTGCCGGGCGTTCCTGACAAGGTTTCCGATCACGCGATAGAGTTGTTCGGCGTCGGCGCGCAGGAACAAGGTGTCTGGAATATCATGTGAAAAGCTTATGTCGCTGTCACCGACCGACAGGCGTTCGCTGTCGATGACATCATCCACGATATCGGCCAGCCGAAAGCGGTTGAGCGTCGGGCCGGGCTCTTCGGCCTTGCCATAGGCCAGTGTCGCCTCGCACAGATGCACGGCGCGGGTCAGCGAATTCACCAGCTTGGGCGCCATGCGTTTGACGCTTGGGTCTTCGCTCATTTCGATGCGGTCGGTGAAGAGTTGCGCACTGGTCAGGATATTGCGCAAATCATGGCTGACCTTGGCCACGGCGCCGCCCAGTTGGGCAAGATGCTCTTTTTGCTTGAGGGCACCGGTGAGCTGGGTTTGCAGCGATTGCAGGGTTTCTTCGGCCTCGCGCAGTTCGATGATCCCGGCCGAGGGCTCAATCACGCGGCGCGCGTCTTCGGGGGATTCGGCATAGGATTTCATATGCCCGATCACCCGCTTGATCGGTTTGACCAGAAAAACCCGCACCGCCAGAAACAACAGCACGGCGGTAAAGATCGAGATCACCAGCGACAGCATCAGGATGCGCAGCCCGTAGTCGATCATCGCTATGCGCAAGTCGTCGGTTTCAAGCGTGATCTCGATCAGAAGGCCGCCCATGCGCACCGGCTGGCCGATCACCCGGATCACCTCGGTTTGCGGCGTCAAAAGGCGCATGCTCGCGTCGCGAATAAGCGTAAAGGCCGGTGCCGCGCGCAGATCGAAGGTCTGTGCAATGGGGCCGGGCATGGGCGAGGTCAGCACAAGCTGGCGCGCCTCATCGCGGCGCAGCACCACGTTGAACACGCCGGCATTGCGCAAAAGCTCGTCTTGAAGGTCCGGTGTGACCTCTGCATCGGCCAAGAGCACCAGCGACGCGATTTGCGCCCGCTCAAGCCGGGTCAGCAGGAAATCCTCGCGAAAGCGGGCGATGGAGGGGACAAAGATCATCACCTCTGCCAGCATCACGAAGACCGCTGTCAGGATCAGGAAGCGCCCTGAAAGTGAGTTGAGCAATCCCTTGTCTCCTTAATCGCCGCCCTAGGGCAGCCAGCCTTGCACAAAGCGCACGACGCGTTTCACCATAGGGCTATCAAACAGTTTTGGCGAGAAATAGGCCCCGGCGACGCGTTTGTTGATTTCACCCAAGGTGGGGTAGGGCGCGACCATATTGGCGATATGTTTCATCTTGAGGTTATTGGCCAGGATGAAGGCCCAGAGATTGATAAGCTCGCCCGCTTGTGCCCCGGCAATCGAGGCGCCGACCGGGCGACCGCGCACGACCATGACCTTGATGAGCCCCTCGGTCTTGCGTTCGGCAATGGCGCGGTCGTTGTGGGAATAGGGAAAACGTACCACCTCAAGGTTGCCGCCATGCTCCTTGCGCGCCGCCTCCTCGGTCAGGCCGACATGCGCCAGTTCCGGGTCGGTGTAGGTCGCCCAGGGAATATGATCCGTGCGCTCCTTTGCTGGCAGGCCAAGCAGCGCCGAGCGGATGATAAGCCCGGCGTGATGGCCGGCCATATGGGTGAACTGAAGCCCGCCCGCCACATCGCCGATGGCATAGACGCGGCGGTTGGTGCTGCGCATGCCGGCATCGACCTTGATGCCGCGGCGGGTGGTTTCGATCCCGGCTTTTTCGGCGTCAAGCTTGTCGATATTGGCCTTGCGTCCGACCGCCATCAAAAGGTGGCTGCCCTTGAAGACACGCCCATCCTTGACCTCGACCTCTATGGCGCCGAGCTTGCCGCGAATTTCGGCGGCCATGGCGCCCTCGGCAATCTCGATGCCCTCTGCGGCAAAGCGGTCAAGCACCACGGCGGCCAGTTCCGGGTCGTCGTTGCCAAGCGCCTTCATGCCCTCGATCACCGTCACCTCACAGCCAAGGCGGCGATGCGCCTGTGCCATTTCCATACCAATCGGCCCACCACCGATCACCAAAAGATGCTTGGGCTTGTCGCGCAGCTCAAAGATCGTCTCGTTGGTCTCGTAGGGCACGTTTTCAAGCCCCGGAATGGGCGGCACGAAGGGCGAAGAGCCGGTCGAGATCACGATCCGGCGGGCGGTGATCACATGTTCGCCGGCCTGCACCTCTGTGGGCGAGATGAAACGCCCGTATTCACGGATGACACGCACGCCCATGCCCTCGAACCGTTCCTGGCTATCGACCGGGGCGATCTGGCCGATCACATCGGCGACGTGATCCTTGGTGGCGGCGTAATCGACCGAGGGCGTGACATCGGCGACGCCGTAAACGCTGGCATGCGACTGCGCATAGGCCGCCTTGCCGCTGGCAATCAGCGCCTTCGAGGGCACGCAGCCATAGTTCAGGCAATCGCCGCCCATCTTGTGACCCTCAAGCAAGATCACGCTTGCGCCCATCTGTACCGCGCCGGCCGCGACCGACAGACCGCCAGAGCCAGCCCCGATGATAAGGAGGTCCGCTTTCAACTTGGTCATGCTCAAATTCCTTTCTTGCCCCGAAGGGCCTTAATCACGATGGGCATCGCGGCAAGCGCGCTCAGGCCCAGAATGGGGCCGATTATCTGCGGCTCCCACAGCAATGACAAATCCGGGCTTTCGCCGCGGTCAAACACCTCGCCAAGACCGACCCCGATCCAGGTAAAGACAATCGCGCCGGGAATGATGCCCAACACGGTGGTAAAGGCAAAGTTGATGAACTTGACCCCGACAAGCGCCGGCAAGAGGTTGGCGACGAAAAACGGCACCGCAGGCACAAGCCGCATCAGGAACAGAACGCTGATCTCATTGTCATTCAGCCCCGCCTTGAGCTTTTTCAAAGTGCCGTCAGAGGTTTCGATCTTGGCCGCAAGCGTCTGGCCAAGGCCCCAGCGGGCGGCCAGAAAGATCGTCACCGCGCCAAGGCTCGCGGCGGTGACGTTGAACACCGTGCCCAGCAACAGCCCGAACAGGAACCCGCCGGTGACCGAGGCCACCGCCGCACCGGGCAGGGAAAACGCCACGATGGCAAAGTAAACCGCGATAAAGGCCAGCACCATCAGCGCAAAGTTGGCATCGCGGAACGCCAGCAGGGTGTCGCGATGTTCGCGCAGCGTGTCGAAGGTGATATAATCGCGCAACGTGAAAAAGCCGATCACGGCAACCGTCAGGATGATCGCCAGCGGTGCATGCCGCATAAGCCCGGCCTTTTGGGTCTTGGGAGTGTCTTGCGAAGTTTTTTCCATGGTCCTGCCCGGTTTGATATTGTTGAACACTACTTGCATAGCCGAACCCGCCACCGCCAGTGGCCTCACGCGGGGGTGATCGGAGGTGAGTGTTTCCGCCACGTTACGGGCGCCCAATGCGCGGACTGTAACATTGGGTCGAGGAATGTGTATGTTTTTGTTGCAAAAGCCGCCCTGTGGGTTTGACTTGTGAAAATCGGCCCTCTATAGACCGGGCTTCAGATAACACAGGCCGAGGCGCGATTCCCAAATGCGCCACCTGACAAAGTCGGAGACGGAGCGATGAAACGCACCTTTCAACCCTCGAACCTGGTTCGCAAACGCCGCCACGGCTTTCGTGCACGTATGGCCACCAAAGCAGGCCGCAAGATCCTAAACGCACGTCGCGCACGTGGCCGTAAGGAACTGAGCGCGTAAGCGCCAGTCTTGTTGAGACAATGACACCGCCGGGCGCCCCTGACAGCGATGCAGGGCCCATGAACCCGGCGGTTTCGTCATGTCCAGAGGTTAAGTTAAAACCGGTGACGGTTTTGCGCAAACGCGCCGATTTTCTGGCCGCCGCGCGCGCGCGCCGTCAGGGTACTGCCTCGATGATGGTGCAGGCGCGCAAGCGTGGCGACGATGACCTTGGCATGCGGGTCGGGTTTACCTGTTCCAAAAAGGTTGGCAACGCCGTGGCGCGCAACCGTGCCAAGCGTCGCCTGCGCGCCGTTGCACATGAAGTTTTGCCTGTAAGTGGTCTGAATGGTTGGGATTATGTCCTGATTGGGCGCAAAGATGTCACCGCAGACCGGCCCTTTGAGGCGCTCAAGGGCGATCTGCTCCAAGCGCTCAAAAAACTGCACCCGGCATCATGACCCCGCTGGCGCGCCTTCTGTCGCTGCCGATCAAGGGCTATCGCCTGATCCTGTCGCCCTGGGTCGGCTATCACTGCCGCTATCACCCGACCTGTAGCCAATACGCCCTTGAGGCGCTTGAAAAGCACGGCGGGTTGCGCGGCGGCTGGATGGCGGCCAAGCGGATCGGGCGCTGTAACCCCTGGGGGCAATGCGGCCACGATCCGGTGCCAGAGCCAAAGCCTGGGCGCAAAGGCCGCGACGCCTAGGCCCGCGCGGCGCGGGCGTGAAAGATGAACCCAAGCAGATTGAGCAGAACCTGCGCCGCCAGAATCGTGGTTGACCCGCTTTGGTCATAATCCGGCGCCACCTCGACAAGGTCTATGCCGACGATGTCGTGGGTCTTGGCAACCTCCTGCAGGATTTCAAGCACGTCGTAGTAGAGAAACCCGCCATGGCTCGGCGTGCCGGTGCCCGGCGCGATCGAGGGGCAGAAGGCATCAATGTCGATGGTGATATAGACCCGAGCACCCTTTGGGATGCGCGCGGCGGTGGCCTCGGGGCCAAGTTTGCGCACCTGACGCACCGACAGGATATCAGAGCCGCGCGCGCGGGCATCCTCGTAACCCTCTTTCGCGGTCGAGCTGACATTGCGGATGCCAAGCTGCGTCAGGCCGGTAACATAGGGCTTTTCGGCGGCGCGGCGCATCGGGTTACCATGGCCAAAGCGCACGCCGTGACGCTCATCGACGAAATCAAGATGGGCGTCGATTTGCAGGACATGAATGTCGCCCTGATCATCAAAGGCGTTGATGCAGGGGATGTTGACCGAATGATCACCGCCGATGGTGACGGGCAGGGCACCCGCCGCCAGAATGGCACGCACGCCGGTCTCGATATTGGCGTGGCTTTTCATCGTATCGGTATGCACGATATCGGCGTCGCCAATATCGACGATGCGCACGTCACCGGGCAGATAGATCGCGTCATCCTCGTGGTCATAGGCCCCGGCATGGCCAAAGCTGAACAGGGTCGAGGCCTCGCGCACACCGCGCGGGCCAAAACGCGCGCCGGGCCGCCACTGGGTGCCGAAATCGAACGGCGCGCCGAGGATCGCCACATCGGCGTCAATCGACGCCCAATCGGCGACATAGGGGCGCTTGCCAAAGGTGCAAATTCCCACGAATGGCAGGTCAAGCCTGCCGCCTTGATAGCCATGATCTGCCATGCGACTCCCCGCTGTTTTATTGGTCTGCGCGACGGTGGCCGGAAATGTCGCGGTCGGCAAGGCACGAATCGCCCTTTTCCCTGTCGCTGATCCGTGAAATAGGGAAGCGCCAAACGAGATATCCATGGAGAACCGTAATGGAGATTCGCGAGGCCCTTACCTTTGATGACGTCCTGCTGGTGCCTGCGGCATCAAGTGTGCTGCCCAATACGGCGGATACGCGCACCCATGTGACGCGCTCGATCAGCCTGAATATCCCGCTGCTCAGCTCGGCGATGGATACGGTCACCGAGAGCCGGATGGCGATCTGCATGGCCCAGCTTGGCGGCATGGGCGTGATCCACCGCAACCTTGACGTTGAAGAACAGGCCAATCAGGTCCGCCGCGTCAAACGGTTTGAAAGCGGCATTGTCTATAGCCCGATCACCCTGACCCCGGATCAGACGCTGGCCGATGCCAAGGCGCTTCAGGAACGCTATAACGTTACCGGTTTTCCGGTAGTGGATGAAAAGGGGCGTGTTCTTGGGATCGTGACCAACCGCGATATGCGCTTTGCCGAAGATGACAAAACCCCCGTGCGGGTAATGATGACAAGCGAGAACCTTGCCATTCTGCAAGAGCCCGCAGATCGCGAGCAGGCCAAATCCCTGATGAAAGAGCGCCGGATCGAAAAGCTTCTGGTGACCGACGGCAAAGGCAAGCTGACCGGCCTGCTGACGCTGCGCGATACCGAACAGGCGGTGCTCAACCCGACGGCCTGCAAGGATGATCTTGGGCGGTTGCGTGTCGCGGCGGCCACGACCGTGGGCGATGCCGGGTTCGAGCGCTCTCAGGCGCTTGTCGATGCGGGCGTGGACATGATCGTGATTGACACGGCGCATGGCCACTCTGAGGGCGTGGCGATTGCGGTTGAGCGCGCCAAGAAGCTCTCGAACGAGGTTCAGGTCGTGGCCGGCAATGTCGCCACCGCCGAGGCCACGCGTGCCCTGATCGGGGCGGGCGCCGATGCGGTCAAGGTCGGGATTGGCCCGGGCAGCATCTGTACCACGCGGATGGTGGCCGGTGTTGGTGTTCCTCAGCTGACCGCGATCATGGATAGCGCGCGCGCGGCGGGCGATATCCCGGTGATTGCCGATGGCGGCATCAAGTTTTCCGGCGATTTCGCCAAGGCGATTGCCGCCGGGGCGTCCTGCGCCATGGTCGGCAGCATGCTTGGCGGCACGGACGAAGCGCCCGGCGAGGTGATCCTCTATCAGGGCCGGACCTTCAAGGCCTATCGCGGCATGGGAAGCCTCGGCGCCATGGCGCGCGGCTCGGCTGATCGTTATTTCCAAAAGGATGCCGCCAGTGACAAGCTGGTGCCTGAAGGGATCGAGGGGCAGGTGCCATACAAAGGCCCGGCTGGCAATGTGATCCATCAGCTTGTCGGCGGGTTGCGGGCGGCGATGGGATACACCGGCTGTGCGACGATTGAAAACATGCGCAGCGATTGCACCTTTGTGCGCATCACCGGCGCGGGCCTCAAGGAAAGCCACGTGCATGATGTTCAGATCACTCGCGAAAGCCCGAACTATAGAATTGGGTAATGTATTCCGTGGCTTAGGCGGATAACTTAAGGTAACTATATGACCCCCGCTGCCCGGATATCCGCCGCCATTGAGATCCTTGATGCCATGCTTGACGGCGCGCATGCGGAAAAGGCCATCAGCGCATGGGCGCGGCGCTCGCGCTTTGCAGGCTCCAAGGATCGCGCGGCCCTGCGGGATCACGTGTTTGGTGTTCTGCGCTGCTGGCGTTCGTTTGCGGCGCTTGGCGGCGCTGGCACGGGGCGCGGTTTGATGATCGGCGCGTTGCGCGCGCAAGGTGTTGACCCGACAGAGTTTTTCACCGGAGAGGGCCACGCGCCCGAGCCGTTGACTGCGGCGGAACTTGCCGCTGGCTCTGCGCCGACGGGCGCGGCGCGGCTTGATATCCCCGAGTGGGTCTGGCCGCTGTTCGAGGCCTCGCTTGGCGAGGCTGCCGAGGATGCGGCGCTTGCCTTACAGTCGCGTGCGCCGGTGATGCTGCGGGTCAATCTGCGGCAGGGGAGCCTCGCGCAGGCGATTGCGGGTCTGGCCGATGAGGGCGTTACCGCCCATCCGCATGACATTGCCGCAACTGCCTTGCATGTCACTGAAGGTGAGCGGAAAATTTCCGGCTCTGCCTGCTACAACGATGGTTTTGTCGAGCTTCAGGATGGCAGCAGTCAGGCGGCAATGGCAGGGCTTGAGATCGCGCCCGGTGCGCGTGTGATGGATTATTGCGCCGGTGGCGGCGGCAAGGTTCTTGCGCTTGCGGCGCGGGCGGATGGCATATTCTTCGCGCATGACACAGCACCGCAGCGCATGAAGGACCTGCCGGTCCGCGCCGAGCGGGCCGGTGTTCGCGTCACCATTGTCGAGACAGGGCGGCTGCGCGACGAGGGGCCCTTTGATCTGGTGCTTTGTGACGCGCCCTGTTCAGGAAGTGGAACATGGCGCCGCACGCCCGAGTCGAAATGGGCGCTGACGCCCGAACGCTTGGATGAGTTGACCAAAATCCAACGCCAGATATTGCAGGACGCGGCCCCCCTTGTCGCGCCCGGCGGGGTGCTGGTCTATGCAACATGTTCTGTTTTCAACGTTGAAAATCAAGATTCTATACGTCACTTTTTAAGTAAAAATGCCGACTGGCAACTTGTGACCGAGTCCCGGTTCGATATTTCCGATGGCGGGGATGGCTTCTTTATCGCAGAGCTTAGCAAGAAAAGTTAATCGAAGCGCAACCTTGACGTGTTTTCCCCAGTGTCGTTAAGTCTCGCTTAAGGGTTTTGCCTCAGACAGGAGGGGAAAAATCGATTTTTGAGGGAGCGGCTCTTGGCTTTTATGACCCTTTCTGACGGGCCGATCCGTCAGGCTGCACTGCGCATTGGCCCGCGGGCGGGCGTCGTGCTTGTAGCGGCGGTCTTGTTTTGGCTGGCGGCCTACCTGATGCCTGCGGGCCTTGCACAGCTGACGTTGGGGCTGGTGGGGGCCACGCTGGCGCTTGTGGCGATTTGGGTTGTGGTCATCAAACGTGCGGTGGCGCGCTCTGTTCAGGGTGTCTACGAGCGCGCGCAGGCGTTGATTGGCGAGGATATTACGCCCTCTATTCTAACCGGCCCCGAGGGGAAAATCATCTATTCCAACCCGGCGGCGGTTCAGACCTTCGATGCAGAGGAGGCCGTGACATTGGCCGGCGCGCTTCGCCAGTTGCTGGCCAATCCTGGTGTTATTCTGTTCCGCATGGAAAGCCGGGCCGTTGCCAAGGGCGCGGCCGTCGAGGACGTGGTGACGCGCGCCGGGCATTTGCACCTTAGCGTTCATCGCGCCGGCCCTGATCATTTTCTCTGGCGCATTGAAAAATCCGCTGATCGACCGCAAAGAGATGCGGATCCGATGCCTTTGCCGATGTTGACGGTGGGGCGCAACGAGGCAGTTTTGTTCATGAATGCCGCGGCCCGCGCCCTTGTCGGTGAGCGGGCTCGCACATTGGACAGGATCAGCTCTAAATTGCCGCTGCGCTCGGGGCAGATGAATGAAATCATCACGCCCGACGGCGAGGTCTCCTGTTTGGTGGTCGAACTTGAGGGCACCGCCGGGCGGCGCGAGGTGTTCCTCTTGCCGGGGATAGTCGGCGCCGAGCGACAGCCTGATGGCTGGGCGTTTTTCGATGATCTGCCTGTGCCACTGTTAAAGGTTGCGCGGGATGGTGGGATTCAGCTCTCAAACCGGCCGGCGCGTGACCTTTTGGGCGTTGCAAGCTGCAAGGACGCTCTTCTGAGCGACGTGATGGAGGGTTTGGGGCGTTCAATTACAGACTGGCTTGATGATGCGGCGGCAGGGCGCGGGACCGTGCATTCTGAATTCCTGCGCGTGCGGCGTGAGGATCGCGAGGTTTTCGTGCAGGTTACCCTGAACCGCGCCATGGAAGAAGGTGAGGTTGTGCTCATCGCCGTGCTGAGCGATGCCACCGAGCTTAAGTCGCTTGAGGCACAGTTTGTCCAAAGCCAAAAGATGCAGGCGATCGGTCAGTTGGCGGGCGGCGTGGCGCATGATTTCAACAACCTTCTGACGGCGATTTCAGGGCATTGCGACCTTCTTTTGCTTCGCCATGATCAAGGCGATGTCGATTATAGCGACCTCATGCAGATCAACCAAAATGCCAATCGCGCGGCGGCTTTGGTCAGCCAGCTTTTGGCCTATTCACGCAAGCAGACCTTGCGCCCTCAGGTGGTCGATTTGCGCGATACCCTGTCGGATCTGACACACCTCTTGAACCGTCTGGTGGGCGAGAAGGTCACGCTTTCGCTCAGCCATGACCCGACCCTTTCTGCCATTCGCGCCGATAAGCGACAGCTGGAACAGGTCTTGATGAACCTTGTGGTCAATGCTCGCGATGCGATGCCCGAGGGCGGTGACATTCAGATCGTCACCGAAAACCTCACATTGACAGAGCCGCTGCGCCGCGACCGCGCCGTGGTTGCGCCGGGGCGTTACGTGTCGGTTCAGGTGATCGACGAAGGGCTTGGGATCGCGCCGGACAAGCTCCAGAAGGTATTCGAGCCGTTTTTCACCACCAAGCGCACCGGTGAAGGCACCGGTCTTGGTCTGTCCACGGCCTATGGTATTGTGAAGCAGACCGGCGGGTTCATCTTCGTCGGCAGCAACCCTGGCGAGGGCACAAGTTTCCAATTGGTGTTCCCGGCCTATCTCGGCGACGAAAAGGTCGAGGCCATTCCAAAGGCTGCTGCCAGGAACGAGGCACCGGTGAGTGGCGTCATCCTGCTTGTTGAGGACGAGGCACCGGTGCGGGCCTTTGCCAGCCGTGCATTGCAGTTGCGCGGATTCACCGTGCTGGAGGCCGAATCCGCCGAAGATGCGCTCGAGCTTTTGACCGATGAGGCGCTGAAGGTTGATGTTTTCGTCACCGATGTGGTCATGCCGGGCATCGACGGACCAAGTTGGGTTCAGACCGCTCTGAAGGAGCGCCCCGATGTCAGGGTCGTGTTCATGTCTGGTTATGCCGAAGAGACCTTTGGCGACGCGCAGGCCAAAATCCCGAACTCGATCTTTCTGCCCAAACCATTTTCCCTGAATGAGTTGACCGAGACTGTTCACCGCCAAATGGGATGAGCGGAGGCCGGGGTAATCCCCCCAAAATTAGTGGTGTTCAAAAGTAGAATTTTCTCGGCAAGATATCTGAGGAGATTTACGATGAAGAACTGACGATTTAGCGACGCTCAGATCATGACGATCCTGAAGCAGGCGGAGGGTGGTGTGCCGGTCTCTGAGCTGTGTCGGGAGCATGGGATGAGCAGCGCCAGCTTTTACAAATGGCGGGCCAAATTTGGCGGGATGGATGCG
>NZ_FWFJ01000010.1 GCF_900172365.1 Roseovarius gaetbuli | reverse complement strand
GATAGAAAACGCAGTGTTTGCCGGTGTCATATTGCATGATCGTACCCTCAGAAAAATGAGCCTCCGACCCGGCTGCGGCTCATTTTTCTGAGGGTACGATCATAAAGCGATTCTTTCACGCTGAAGCGGGTCCGACTGGAAGTCGGAGGGTTTGCTCCACGGCGTGGATACTCAAATTCAGATCGCCAAGCGCCAGAGGTCAGAAGGGCACGTCATCCGTACCGGTGATAAAGCGCGCGACGACCTTTTTGGCACCCGCCTTTTCAAAGTCGATCTCGAGCTTGTCACCCTCGATGCCGATGATCAGACCATAGCCGAATTTCTGGTGAAAGACGCGCTCGCCCATGGAATGCGCACTGACCGCTTGCAGGTCGATCACGGTCTTGCTGGCCTCACGCGGCTGGCTGGTCGGGCGCTCGGCGCTGCGGGTCTGAAGACGGCGCCAGCCGGGCGAGTTATAGACATTGGCTTCGGCGACGCGGGTTTCGAGCGTGCTGTTCATGCCCGCAGCGCCGTAACCGCCGCCATAAAGGCCCGGCGGGGTCAGCACCTCGACGTGATCCTCGGGCAATTCGTCGATAAAGCGCGAGGGCATCTGGCTTTGCCATTGGCCATAAACCCGGCGGTTGCCGGCAAAGGAGATCGTGCAGACCTCTTCGGCGCGGGTGATGCCGACATAGGCAAGCCGACGCTCTTCCTCGACGCCGCGCTGACCGCTTTCATCCATTGAGCGCTGCGAGGGGAAAAGCCCGTCTTCCCAGCCCGGCAGGAACACAACCGGAAATTCAAGGCCCTTGGCGGCGTGCAGGGTCATGATCGAGATTTTCTCGCCGTCTTCGCCCGCCTCGTTATCCATGATCAGGCTGACATGTTCGAGAAAGCCCTGAAGGTTCTCGAACTGCTCGAGCGCCTTGACCAGTTCCTTGAGGTTCTCAAGTCGCCCCGGCGCCTCGGGTGTCTTGTCGTTTTGCCACATCCCGGTATAGCCAGATTCGTCCAGGATCGTCTCGGCCAGCTCGACGTGGGTCATCTCGGGCGGCCCGTATTCCACCCGCTCGATTTCGCCACCATCTTCCACAACGCTGTCGGCATCAAGCGCCACCCGGCGCAATTCGCCTTGGGTCAGGGAGGCCCAACGATCCAGCCCCTCGATCAGTTTGCCAAGTTCAATGGCGCCCTTGCCGCCCAGCCCCTTTTCGGCGAGCAGAATGCGCGCGCCTTCAATCAGCGGTACGCCATTGGCGCGCGCTGTCATCTGGATTTTCTGCTGGGCCTTGTCGCCAAGACCGCGTTTGGGGGTGTTCACGATCCGCTCGAACGCCAGATCATCGGCGGGCGAGGTGACAAGGCGGAAATAGGCCATGGCGTCGCGGATTTCCATGCGCTCGTAAAAGCGCGGGCCGCCGATGACGCGGTAGGGCATGCCGATGGTCAAAAACCGATCCTCAAACGCGCGCATCTGGTGCGAGGCACGCACGAGAATGGCCATGTCATCTAGCGAAAAGCCGCGCAACCCGCGGGTGCCGCCCTGCATCGCGTCGACCTCTTCGCCGATCCAACGCGCCTCTTCCTCGCCGTCCCAATGGCCGATCAGGCGCACCTTTTCGCCGGTCTCGGCCTCGGTCCAGAGCTCTTTGCCCAAACGCCCCTGATTGCCGGAAATCACGCTTGAGGCGGCGGCGAGGATATGCGGGGTCGAGCGGTAATTCTGTTCCAGACGGATCACCGCCGCGCCGGGAAAATCCGCCTCAAACCGCAGGATATTGCCCACTTCGGCCCCGCGCCAGCCATAGATCGACTGATCGTCATCGCCGACGCAGCAGATGTTCTTGTGCCCCGCCGCCAGAAGCCGCAGCCAGAGGTATTGGGCGACGTTGGTATCCTGATATTCGTCCACCATGATAAAGCGGAACCAGCGTTGGTATTGCGCCAGAACATCGTCGTGGGTCTGAAAGATGCTGACCACATGCAACAGCAGATCACCGAAATCGACGGCGTTGAGCTCGATCAACCGGGCCTGATACTGACGATAAAGCGCGGGGCCCTTGCCGTCATAGGCGCCCGCCTCGGCGGCGGGCAGGTTGTCGGGCGTCCAGGCGCGGTTTTTCCAGTTGTCGATGACCCCGGCAAGCGCGCGCGCGGGCCAGCGTTTGTCGTCAATCCCCGCCGCCTGCACCAGCTGTTTCAAAAGCCGAAGCTGATCGTCGGTATCAAGAATGGTAAAGTTGGACTTGAGGCCGACAAGCTCTGCGTGGCGGCGCAGAAGTTTCACACAGATCGAATGAAAGGTGCCAAGCCAGGGCATGCCCTCGGCGGGTTGGCCCAAAAGGTGCCCGACGCGGTTTTTCATCTCGCGGGCGGCCTTGTTGGTGAAGGTCACCGCCAGAATTTCGTTGGGCCGCGCCTTGCCGGTGTTGAGCATATGCACGATCCGCGTGGTCAGCGCCTTGGTCTTGCCGGTGCCGGCCCCGGCCAACATCAGGACCGGGCCGTCGATGGTTTCGACCGCCTTGCGCTGTTCGGGGTTGAGCCCCTCAAGATAGGGAGAGGGGCGCGCCGCCATGGCGCGGGCCGCAAGAGAGGCGCCTTCAAAGGCGTCGGATTCGTCATATGTGCTCATGGCGGCCACAATAGCGCGGGCTTGCCCCGAGATAAAGAGATGTTCGGGGATTGTTCCCGTGGTTTTGCACAGCCTCACGATGCGCTGGACAAGTCCCTGAAAACCCGCGCAAATGCGGGGTATGGACCTGCATTCAAAATACCCCGCCCTGGCCGATCTGCGCACCCGTGCGCGCGCGCGTATCCCGCGGTTCGTCTGGGAATATCTCGATAGCGGCACCGGGGTCGAGGCCACCAAGGCGCGCAATCGCGAGATGCTGGATCGGGTGCGGCTGATGCCGTCGATCCTGCATGGCGAGTTCACGCCCGATATCACCGCGCCGCTTTTGGGGCAGGTGCATGCCCTTCCGGTTGGCATTGCGCCGGTGGGGATGTCGGGGCTGATCTGGCCGGATGCCGAGCGCCACCTTGCGCGCGCCGCGACGGCGGCGGGCATTCCCTATGGGCTTTCGACGGTGGCAAGCCAAAGGCCCGAGGATGTCGGCCCGCATTTGAACGGACAGGGCTGGTTTCAGCTTTATCCGCCGCGCGATCCGGATATTCGCACCGATATGCTCAACCGTGCGCGCGCCGCCGGGTTCAGCGTGCTGGTGCTGACCGTGGATGTGCCGGTCGGAAGCCGTCGCGAACGTCAGACGCGCTCGGGCCTGACGCAGCCGCCGAAACTGACGCCGCGGCTTTTGGCGCAGGTGGCGCGCTGCCCGGCGTGGGCGCTTGGTATGGCGCGCATGGGCATGCCGCGGATGCGGTTGATTGACGATTATGCGGGCGGAACCAAGGGGTTGCCGTCGAACAAGCACGCCGGATACCTTTTGCGCACCTCGCCGGATTGGGACTATCTGCGTTGGTTGCGCGACGCCTGGGAAGGGCCGATCGTAGTCAAGGGCGTGCTAAACGGCGATGACGCGCGCGCGCTTGAGGGTGAGGGCGTTGATACGATCTGGGTCTCAAACCATGCGGGCCGACAGTTTGACGCCGCCCCCGCCACCATCGAGGCCCTGCCAGAGGTGCGCGCCGCGACCCGTCTTCCGGTGATCATGGATGGCGGGATCGAGGGCGGGCTGGACGTGTTGCGCGCCATCGCCCTTGGGGCGGATTTCGTGATGATGGGGCGCGGCTGGCATTTCGCGCTTGGCGCGCTCGGGGCCGAGGGGCCGACGCATCTGGCGGATATTCTGGCGCAGGACCTCAAGGCGAATATGGGGCAGCTTGGCACCAAGACCCTGTTTGACGTGCGCGACCGGCTGATCCCGACCGGGTAAGGCCCCCTACCCGCCCGGTCAGGAAATTTCCCCAGCCGGGAAATACCCAGTATGGCGGATTGCGCAAACCTTTCACAAATCCTACAAGATCACAGCGCCGCAATGCGGCGTGAGCCCCGCGCCACATAAAGACACGATATTTCGAGGGAACAGACCATGGCCGAATTCAAGAAGATTCTGATTGCGAACCGGGGCGAAATCGCCATTCGCATCATGCGCGCCGCCAATGAAATGGGAAAGCGCACTGTCGCGGTCTTTGCCGAGGAAGACAAACTTAGCCTGCACCGTTTCAAGGCTGACGAGGCCTACCGCATCGGCGAAGGCATGGGGCCGGTGGCGGCCTATCTCTCGATCGAGGAAATCATTCGCGTCGCCAAGCAATCGGGCGCGGATGCGATCCACCCCGGCTATGGCCTCTTGTCGGAAAACCCTGAATTCGTCGATGCCTGCGATGCCGCCGGGATCACCTTTATCGGCCCCAAGGCCGAAACCATGCGCCAATTGGGCGACAAGGCAAGCGCGCGCCGCGTGGCGATCGAGGCCGGCGTGCCGGTCATTCCGGCGACCGAAGTGCTTGGCGATGACATGGACAAGGTCCGCGCGCAGGCCGCCGAGGTTGGCTATCCGTTGATGCTCAAGGCAAGCTGGGGCGGCGGCGGGCGTGGCATGCGGCCAATCAACGGGCCAGACGAGCTTGAGGAAAAGGTGCTTGAGGGACGGCGCGAGGCCGAGGCGGCCTTTGGCAATGGCGAGGGCTATCTTGAAAAGATGATCCTGCGCGCACGTCACGTAGAGGTTCAAATCCTTGGCGACAAGCACGGCAATATGTACCACCTCTACGAGCGTGACTGTTCCGTTCAGCGGCGCAACCAAAAGGTGGTTGAACGCGCCCCCGCCCCCTACCTGAGCGAGGCACAGCGCGAAGAGATTTGCCAGCTTGGCTATCGCATCTGCAAGCATGTGAACTATGAGTGCGCCGGCACGGTCGAATTCCTGATGGATATGGACACCGGCGCGTTCTTCTTTATCGAGGTCAATCCCCGCGTGCAGGTCGAACATACCGTCACCGAAGAGGTGACCGGCATCGACATCGTACAGGCCCAGATCAAGATCGCCGAGGGCAAGACGCTGACCGAGGCGACCCGCAAGGCAAGCCAGTATGACATCACCCTGAACGGTCACGCGCTTCAGACCCGGATCACCACGGAAGATCCGCAAAATAACTTTATCCCCGATTATGGCCGCATCACCGCCTATCGCTCTGCGACCGGCATGGGCATTCGCCTAGATGGCGGCACCGCCTATTCGGGCGGGGTGATCACGCGGTTTTACGACAGCCTTCTGGTCAAGGTCACGGCGCATGCCCAGACCCCAGAGGCGGCGATTGCGCGGATGGACCGTGCCCTGCGCGAATTTCGTATTCGCGGTGTAAGCACCAACATCGCCTTTGTTGAAAACCTGCTCAAGCATCCGACGTTTCTGAACAACGAATATTCGACCAAGTTCATCGACACCACGCCGGAGCTGTTCAAATTCAACAAGCGGCGGGACCGGGGCACCAAGGTTCTGACCTATATCGCGGATATCACCGTGAACGGGCATCCCGAGACCACCGGGCGCGCGAAACCGGCCGACCTCAAGCTGCCGCGCCCGCCCGCCTGCCTTGGCGAGCCGACGGCGGGCACCAAGACCCTGCTCGATGCCAAGGGCCCCAAGGCCGTGGCCGACTGGATGCTGGCGCAGGACCGGCTATTGCTGACCGACACCACGATGCGCGACGGGCATCAATCGCTTTTGGCCACGCGCATGCGTTCGATCGACATGCTGCGCGCGGCGCCGGTCTATGCGGCCAACCTGTCGGAGTTGTTCAGCGTGGAATGCTGGGGCGGGGCGACCTTTGACGTGGCCTATCGCTTTTTGCAGGAATGCCCCTGGCAGCGCCTGCGCGATCTGCGCGCCGCGATGCCCAACGTGCTGACGCAGATGCTTTTGCGTGCCTCCAACGGGGTCGGCTATACCAATTATCCCGACAACGTGGTGCAGGAATTCGTCCGCCAGGCCGCCGAGACCGGCATTGACGTATTCCGCGTCTTCGACAGCCTGAACTGGGTTGAAAACATGCGCGTCGCGATGGATGCGGTGAATGACACGGGGCGCATCTGTGAGGGGGCGATCTGTTACACGGGCGATATTCTTGACCCGGACCGCGCCAAATATGACCTCAAGTATTATGTCTCGATGGCCAAGGATTTGCAGGCCGCAGGCGCGCATATTCTCGGGCTCAAGGATATGGCGGGGCTGTTGAAACCGCCCTCGGCGACGGCGCTTGTCAAGGCGCTCAAGGATGAGCTTGATATCCCGGTGCATTTCCACACCCATGACACCAGCGGCATTGCCGGGGCCACCATTCTGGCGGCATCAGAGGCCGGGGTGGATGCGGTCGATGCGGCTATGGATGCGTTTTCGGGCGGCACCAGCCAGCCCTGCCTTGGTTCGATCGTCGAGGCGCTGCGCCATACCGCGCGCGACACCGGCATCGCGCCGCAGAAAATCCGCGAGATGTCGGATTACTGGGGCCATGTGCGCGCGCAATACGTGGCCTTTGAAAGTGGCCTGGAGGCGCCCGCCTCGGAGGTGTATCTGCATGAAATGCCCGGTGGTCAGTTCACCAACCTCAAGGCGCAGGCCCGCAGCCTCGGGCTTGAGGAACGCTGGCCCGAAGTGGCGCGCACCTATGCGGATGTGAACCAGATGTTCGGCGATATCGTCAAGGTGACGCCCTCGTCCAAGGTGGTTGGCGACATGGCGTTAATGATGGTCAGCCAAGGCTTGAGCCGCGCCGAGGTCGAAGCGCCCGAGAGCGATGTGGCCTTTCCCGACAGCGTCATCGACATGATGCGCGGCAACCTCGGCCAACCGCCGGGCGGCTTTCCGGCCAGCATCCTCAAGAAGGTTCTGAAGGACGAGAAGCCCAACACCGAACGCCCCGGCAAGCACCTAGCGCCGGTCAACCTTGAGGCGACGCGCGCCGAGCTTGTCAAAGAGCTTGAGGGCAAACCGGTCGATAACGAGGACCTCAATGGCTACCTGATGTACCCCAAGGTGTTCCTCGATTACATGGGCCGTCATCGGACCTATGGCCCGGTGCGCACCCTGCCGACGCGAACGTTCTTTTACGGCATGGAAGCGGGCGAGGAAATCAGCGTCGAGATCGACCCCGGCAAGATCCTTGAAATCCGGCTTCAGGCGGTGGGCGACACCCTGCCCGATGGCGAGGTCAAGGTGTTCTTCGAACTCAACGGTCAGCCGCGCGTGATCCGGGTGCCGAACCGGCTTGCCAAGGCGCAGACCGCCGCACGCCCCAAGGCCGAGCTTGGCAACCCCAACCATGTCGGCGCACCAATGCCCGGTGTGGTGGCCAGCGTGGCCGCCGTTGCAGGCAAGGCGGTCAAGGCGGGTGATCTGTTGCTGACCATCGAGGCGATGAAGATGGAAACCGGCATTCACGCCGAGCGCGACGCGACCATCAAGGCCGTGCATGTCACGCCCGGCGGTCAGATCGACGCCAAGGATCTGTTGGTCGAGTTCGAATAGCGGCTCATCCGCCCTGACAGGCGGCCTCGCGACATCGCGGGGGCCTTAAAGTAGAGCCTTTTCAAGACGCGCGAATCCGACGATGGTTCGCGCGTCTTTGCTTTGATCCGGGGGGCGCGCGACGGATGCATAAAGTTCTGGTTTTCACCGATATCCACATCCTGCCCGAGGGCGAGAAGATCATCGGGCTTGATCCGTTCGAGCGTTTCACCCAAGGCCTTGCCCATGCAACCGCGCGCCATCCCGATGCCGAGCGGATCGTGCTCTGTGGCGATCTTGCGCATAACGCCGCCCCGGCCGAATATGCCCGCCTGAAACAGGCGCTTGCGGGCTGCCCTTTGCCGGTGGATCTGATGCTTGGCAATCACGACCGGCGCGCGCCGTTCCTTGCGGACTTCCCGCAGGTGCCGGTCACCGAGGCGGGCTTTGTGCAGCATTTTCAGGATATTGGCGATTACCGCCTGATCCTGCTTGATACCCTCAACGAGGCGGCCGATGACACCCATTCGGGGCATCTGTGCGCGCATCGTCTTGACTGGCTGGATCACGCTCTGGCCACGGCGGGCGAGCGCCGCATCGTGGTCTTCACCCATCATCCGCCGATGATCACCGGGTTTTCCGGCATGGATTGGATCGGGCTTCACAACCGCGCCGAGCTGATCGAGCGTCTGGTGGCGCATGGCGGCGTGGTACAGATCGTCAGCGGCCATATCCACCGCACCATTCAGGGCGCGGCGGGCGGCATCCCGGTCAGCATCTTCAAGAGCCCCTGCCACCAGATGCCGATGGCGCTTGGCTTTCAGGACCCGAGCCTTTCGATCGACGAGCCGGGCGCCTATGGTATCTTGCTGCTTACTGGCGACGGGGTGATCGTGCATACCGAGGATTTCACCCTGCCCGACCAAAAACCAGAATTATACGGCTAAGAGAGGAGCAGCAGAGATGATCACGCTTTTGTCCGACCCCGCGGTCTGGGCCGCGTTTCTAACGTTGACGGTGCTTGAAATCGTGCTTGGCATCGACAACGTGATCTTCATCTCGATCGCCGCCGCGCGGCTGCCCGAGGAGCACCGCGCAAGGGCGCGCCTGATCGGTCTGAGCGGGGCCCTTTTGCTGCGCATCATCCTGTTGTTTTTCATCGCGAAGCTGATCGGGCTGTCAGAGCCGTTCGTCACCCTTCGCGGCTGGGGTATCTCCTGGCGCGATGTGATCCTGGTGCTGGGCGGGCTGTTCCTGATCTACAAGGCCAGCACGGAAATCTTTGACGAGGTCGAAGGCGAGGCCCCCGCGCATGGCGAGGCGACACTTGCCCGCGTCACCCTGAGCGCGGTGATCGTGCAGATCATGCTGCTTGATCTGGTGTTCTCGATTGATTCCGTGATCACCGCCGTGGGGATTGCCGATCATATCGAGGTGATGATCGCGGCGATCTGCGTGGCCATCGTGGTGATGATGATCGCCGCCACACCGATTTCCAACTTTGTCGAGGCGCACCCCTCGACCAAGATGCTGGCGCTTGCGTTTCTTCTTATGGTGGGCATGGCGCTTGTGGCGGATGGGTTTCATTTTCATGTCGAGCGTGGCTTTATCTATGCCGCGATGCTGTTTGGTGGCGGGGTCGAGGCGCTGAACCTGTTGCGCCAGAAACGCAGGCGGGCGCGCGCGGATTGACACGCGCCCGGCGCCACGCTCTTCCCCCACGCGCAAAAATCGGCAATGATGGGTCACGGACTGAGATCCGCCGCGCGGCGCGACCCGCCCGGCGGATGAGGGAGGAACCACTTATGTGCCGAATTTTTGCCGGGCAAGACCCGGATCGCTATGCGCTTGAAACCCGCCGGATGCGCCTTAACGGTCAAAGCACCAGCATCCGTCTGGAAAATTCTTTCTGGGGTATTCTTGATGAAATCGCCGCAAGTGAGGGGCTATCAACGCCAGCATTTGTGTCCAGGCTTCACTCCGAGGTGCTTGAGTTGCGCGGAGAGCCAAAGAACTTTACCTCGCTCTTGCGCTGTACCTGTCTTATCCACCGCGAAAGCGGGCTTGACGCCGACAGCCGCCAGATCGCTGCGGAATAACCCCAATCGGGCATGTAGTAGCGGCTTACTACCTGCCCCCCCAGAGCTTTGGTAACCTTTCCGGACCAACACACCTGATCCGGAGGGGAAAATGGCCAAAGCCATTCACAGCATGATCCGCGTCCTGGACGAGGCGCGCTCGGTCGAGTTTTACCGCAAGGCCTTTGGCCTGAACGTCGCGGACCGGCTTGATTTCGAGAAATTCACCCTCGTCTACATGTCCAATTCCGAAAGCGCGTTCGAGGTCGAGCTGACCATCAACAAGGGCCGCACAGAGGCCTATGACCTTGGCGATGGCTATGGCCACCTCGCGGTTCTGGTCGAGGACCTGGAGGCAGAGCACGCCCGCTTTATCGCAGAGGGCTTGGAGCCCCGCAAAATCGTCGAATTCGCGCCCGACGGCAAGCTTGTCGGCAAGTTCTTTTTCATCGCCGACCCGGATGGCTATGAAATCGAAGTGCTCGAGCGGGGCGGACGTTTCAAATAATTTGCGGGCGCTTTCATGCGCCTGTTTTTTTGACCAATTGGGAGGAGAACCAATGACTGACGTGAAAACCCGAAAAGGGATGACGCGGCGCGAGCTGTTGTCGCGCACCGTGGCCGCAGGGGCCACTTTCGTGGTCGGGGCCGGCTTTGTCGCCAACACCGATGCGGCCTGGGCGCTTGAGACCACCGCGCTCAAGCCTGAAACCATGGCGACGCTGATCCAGATGGCGCGCGATATCTATCCGCATGACCATGTGGCCGACGAATATTACGCCGTGGCCGTCAAGGGCTATGACAGTGCCGAGGCCGCCCCGGCGGTTGAGCTTGGCATTGCCGCGCTGAATGCGGCGGCGGCGGGCAAAGGCTTTGCCGACTACCTGTCGATCGGTTGGGAACGCGACCGCGTCGACATCCTGCGCGCTATGGAGGACAGCGCCTTTTTCCAACAGGTGCGCGGCGGTCTGGTGACCGGGCTTTATAACCAAAAGGCGGTCTGGCCACTGTTTGGCTATGAGGGCGAGTCCTTTTCCAAGGGCGGTTACATCAACCGCGGTTTTGACGACATCAACTGGCTCTGAGCCATAGCCAACCGAGGAGGATTACCTATGGCTGCACCTTTTGATCTGAGTGACGACAGCGTGATCGTTGTCATCGGCACCGGCGCCGGCGGCGGCGTCTTGTCAAACGAATTGGCCCAACGCGGCGTAAGCGTTGTGGCACTTGAGGCGGGCGGGCGTTACCTGCCCGAGGATTATGTCAACGACGAGTGGGAAAGCTTTGGCCAGCTGGCCTGGCTTGATGCGCGCACCACATCCGGCGACTGGCGCGTAGCAAAGGACTTTTCCGGCCTGCCGGCCTGGATCGTCAAGGCCGTCGGCGGCACCACCACCCATTGGGCCGGCGCGAGCCTGCGCTTTCAGGACCACGAGTGGAAGGCCAAGACCACCTATGGCCCGGTACAGGGCGCAAACCTGCTGGACTGGCCGATTGACGGGGCTGAAATGGCGCCCTGGTATGATCTTGCCGAGAAAAAGCTGGGTGTGACGCGCACCAATGGCATTCCCGGCCTGCCGGGCAGCAACAACTACAAGGTGTTCGAGGCCGGCGCCAAGGCGCTTGGCTATGAAGAGGTCCACACCGGGCGCATGGCGATCAACAGCGAGGAAAACGATGATCGCATGGCCTGTCAGCAGACCGGTTTTTGCTTTCAGGGCTGTAAATGGGGCGCCAAGTGGTCCGCCGCCTATACCGACATCCCGCGCGGCGAGGCGACCGGCAATCTTGAGGTGCGCGCCAAGGCGCATGTGCAGCGCATCGAGCACGGGCCCGACGGTAAGGTCAACGCCGTGATCTATGTCGACGAGAATGGCGTCGAGCACAAACAGATGGCGCGCGCCGTCTGTGTGGCCGGCAACTCGTTCGAGAGCCCGCGGCTGTTGCTCAACTCGGCCACGTCGATGTATCCCGACGGGCTTGCCAATAGCTCGGGTCAGGTGGGGCGCAATTATATGCGGCATTTGACCGGCTCGGTTTACGGTGTGTTCGACAAGCCGGTGAAGATGTGGCGCGGCACCACAATGGCCGGCATCATGCAGGACGAGGCCCGCCATGACACCTCGCGCGGCTTTGTCGGCGGGTATGAGCTTGAGACCCTGTCGCTTGGCCTGCCGTTCATGGCGGCTTTCCTTGATCCGGGCGGTTGGGGGCGCGAGTTTACCACCGCGCTTGATTCTTACGAGAACATGGCCGGGATGTGGATCGTCGGCGAGGACATGCCGCAGGAAACCAACCGCGTGACCCTGAACCATGACGTCAAGGATCAGTTCGGCATGCCGGTGGCGAATGTGCATTACTCCGATCACCCCAACGACCGGGCGATGCGCGATCACGCCTATAAGCAGGGCATGGCGATCTATGATGCCGTGGGCGCCACGCGGAGCTTTCCGACGCCGCCCTACCCGTCGACGCATAACCTTGGCACCAACCGGATGTCCGAGAACCCGCGTGACGGCGTGGTCAACCGCAATGGCCGGACCCATGATATCGAGAACCTGTTCATCTCGGACGGCTCGCAATTCACCACCGGGGCGGCGGAAAACCCGACCCTGACCATTGTGGCGCTTGCCATCCGGCAGGCCGAGCACATTGCAGGTGAACTCTCACGCGGCGCCCTCTAAGCGGGCCCGCGTCTCTCTCCCGGCGTTTTAAACTCTCCCCAAGACGCCGGGGGATATGGGGCAGCCCCCCAAGGAAGGCCGAGGTTGAGTGCCGGACGGTGCCTGCCCGTGGGTTGGCGCTCTGACGGCTTTTGAACGCATTTTATGTCGGCCAAGCACATCCAACATCCAGACCCCGCGCAGCCCTCACCAAAGCGCCAGCCCGCCGGAACGGGCAGGCGCTGCCCGGTGGCGCGATGCGCCTTTGGTCCGGGCATGGATTACTCTTAGCCCTTGGGAAGATAGGGGATGTCACCGGCCGCGTCGGTGTCGTCGATCACCCAGAAATGCCCCTCGCTTCCGGCCTGACGGGCCTTGCCGAGCGGGGCATAGTCGGGGTCATTGGCAAAGGCCTTCGCCGCGTCAAGGCTTGGGAATTCCACCAGTGCAATCAGCGTCGTGTCCGGCGGTGTGCCCTCAAGGGTGGTGATATTGGCGCTGCGTGACAGGTATTTGCCACCGTGACGCGCCACGATCTCGTGGGTCTTGGCGGCATATTCGGGCACCCAGGCATCATCGGTGACCTTGACCTGTGCAATAAGATAGACTGGCATGTGTTTCCTCCTGTGGTGTCGGCTTGGCCCCTTGGGCGCGCCTCTCTTGCGCGACAAGCCTAGCATAGCGCATGAAACGGCGCGCGCGTGCCGACGGCCAGGCCGGTCCCACTTAGGTCGCAGAGGCCGCTATTTGGGTTTTGTGAAAAAAATCCGCCAGAGGCGTGATTTTCCTCTTGCGGATCAGCGCCATAATTTATAAATCACGCCTCACCCAAGGACGCGGGCGTAGCTCAGGGGTAGAGCGCAACCTTGCCAAGGTTGATGTCGAGAGTTCGAATCTCTTCGCCCGCTCCAATTTTCCGATAAATTGGACGCATCGGACCCAAACGAGGGTCAGACGCCGCTGTGATCGCGATTACTGTGGTCGTGGCAGGTCTATGTCGTCAAACACCGAAATATCGCCAAGGGTTCGCGCAAGAATAAGCGCGCCCTCGGATGTGGCCAGCGTGCCAAGCGCCAGCTTGCGCCGCGCCGCGGGGCTGGCCGCCCAATCGCCCTGTTCAAAGGCGCCGATCAGCCAGCCGATGGTTTCCTCGAAGAACTGACGCGTCTCGGCAACCACCTCTGGCGGCAGGTCGGCAATTTCGGCGCCGAGCATGCCACACAGACACATCAGGTTTTCCTCGACCAACGAAGCGCGCGCCAGGGCGTGCAGCCTGTCCTGCGCTGCGGTGGCGCTCTTTGGGGCCTCTTCCACCGGGCCAAGGGCGGCCATGAAAGTCGCCGTGTAACGCCGCGCCACCGCCGCGCCAAGCGCACCCTTGGTTGGGAAATGGTAATGCACGCTGGCGCTTTTGACGCCGACCGCATCGGCGATCTCGCGAAAGCTGACGCCGTTATAGCCCCGGCTTCGGATCATCGCGTCGGCGGTCTCAAGAATGCGGTGTTTCATGTCTTGCGCGGTCATGGCGGCCCCTCATGTGTCTACCGATAGATAGAGGGAAGTCGCTTCTCGATCAAGCTCTGCTGTCGGCTTCGGTGGCTGGCCCAAACTCTAAATATATATCTAGTGATAGATAGGGATTGACTCATAGCGGCGCAGCGCCCATTCAATATATCTACCTACTGATAGATTGATAGAATCGGAGATTACCATGACACCCACACCCCCTCTTGCGCTTATCGTCGGCGGCTCGTCCGGCATGGGCTATGCCACCGCCGAACGCCTGCTGGATCGCGGGGTCGAGATCGCCCTTTTGGCGCGACCCGGCGACAAGCTTGAGAAAGCGGTAGAATCCCTAGGCGCCAAAGGCAGCGTTCACAGCATGGGCATTGACCTGACCCAAGGCGACAGCGTCACCAAGGCGCTTGAGGCCATCGCCGGGCGCGAGCGCCATATCTCGATGCTGGTCAATGCGGTCGGCACCTTTAGCCCCAAGGCCTTTCTCGATCACGACGAGGCCGATTTCGACCACTACCACGCCCTGAACCGCGCCACCTTTCGCCTGACACAGGCAGTGGCGCGCAACATGGTGGCCCATGGCGGCGGCGCAATCGTCAATATCGGTTCGATGTGGGCGCATCAGGCGATCAAGGCCACCCCGTCATCGGCCTATTCGATGGCCAAGGCGGGCCTGCACGCGCTGACGCAACATCTGGCGATGGAACTTGGCGAGCATGGCATTCGCGTCAACGCCGTGGCCCCGGCGATCGTTGAAACACCGATCTTCGGGGCCTTCATCGCGCCCGAGGACATCAGCAAGACGCTGCATGACGCTTTCGATGCCTTCCACCCCATCGGGCGCATCGGAACGCCCGGCGATATCGCCGCCACCATCGACTTTTTGCTCTCCGATGCCGCCGGTTGGGTCACCGGGGCGATCTGGAATGTCGATGGCGGGGTCATGGCAGGGCGCAACTAGGGTGCCGCCCAAAAGGTGCCTGCGCAAAATACGGTCAGTAACCCGCTGACCTGCGGGGGTTTTTGGGCAACGCCCGCCCCCGCTTTTCCCGCGCCTGCCGCTTGGGACTTGGCGCGCCGCCCCGCGCGGATTATACACCACCCAGCAACCAGCGGAGGCCCCATGCGCAGCGCCCAGATCAGCCGTAAAACTGCCGAGACCAACATCAGCGTCAACATCGCTCTTGATGGCACCGGATCTTATGACAATCAGACCGGGGTTGGCTTTTTCGATCACATGTTGGATCAACTGGCACGCCACTCGCTGATTGACATGAAAATCCGCTGTGAGGGCGATCTCCATATCGACGATCACCACACGGTCGAGGATGTCGGTATTGCCCTTGGTCAGGCGCTCAGCCACGCGATTGGCGACAAGAAGGGCATTCGGCGCTATGGCGCCTGCCTCTTGCCGATGGATGACGCGCTTGTGCGCGCCGCACTTGATTTGTCGGGGCGCCCGTTCCTTGTCTGGAACATGGAGTTGCCCACGCCGAAGATCGGCACCTTCGACACCGAGCTGGTGCGCGAATTCTTTCAGGCGCTCAGCACCCATGGCGGCATCACCCTGCATGTCGATGCGCTGCACGGGATCAACAGCCACCACATGGCCGAGGCCGCCTTCAAAGCGGTGGCACGCGCGCTGCGCGAAGCGGTGGAAACCGATCCGCGCACCACAAATGCCATCCCCTCGACCAAAGGCGCGCTCTGAGTCATGACAACGGTCATCGTCGATTACGAATCCGGCAACCTGCATTCCGCCGAGAAGGCGTTTCAGCGGATGGCGTCCGAAACCGGCGCAGGCCGCGTTCTTGTCACCTCGGACCCCGAGGTGATCCGAAGCGCGTCGCGCGTGGTGTTGCCCGGTGACGGGGCGTTTCCGGCCTGTCGCCAAGAGCTCTTTGACCATCGCGGCGTATTCGAGGCGATCGAAGAGGCAGTGATCGCCAAGGGCCACCCCTTCATGGGCATCTGCATCGGAATGCAGATGATGGCGACGCGCGGCCTTGAGTATCAAGAGACCCCCGGTTTTGACTGGATCGGCGGCACGGTCGAGCATATCGCACCCGATGACGCGTCCCTGAAGGTGCCGCACATGGGGTGGAACGATCTGGTGATCGACCATGCCCACCCGATTTTTGACGGCATCGAGACCGGCAATCATGCCTATTTCGTGCATTCCTATCATTTCCGCGTGGCCGACCCGGCGCATCTTTTGGCGCATGTCGAGTATGGCGGGGCGATCACCGCCGTGGTCGGGCGCGACAACATCGTCGGCACCCAGTTTCACCCCGAGAAAAGCCAGGATACCGGCCTGCGGATGATTGCGAATTTCCTGAACTGGAAACCCTGAGCGCCTATTTCGCCCAAAGCTGCGGCTCGGCCATTTCAATGGAATTCTTCGCCGGATCACGGAAATAGAGCGAGCGCGCGCCGCTCGGCCAATGAAAATCGGCCTCAATCTCAACACCCGCCGCCACAAGACGCGCACGCCACGCATCAAGCTCCGCCCCATCGACCGCAAAACAGAAATGGCCCGGCCCAAGCGCCCCATGCGGCGGCACCGGCAGATCGGGGTTGCCCGGCGGCTTGCAGGTTTCCATTGGGTTGAAAATCAAGAGCACGCCCGCGCCGACGCGGTAAAACACGTGCCGGTTAGCCACCCGAACGATCCGCTCAAGCCCCAGAACATCGCCATAGAACCGCTCGGCCGCATCAAGATCCGCAGCATAAAGCGCGGCTTCCAGAATGCCCGATGGGGCGGGTATGGGGGGCAGAGTCTGATCGGCCATACCCGACCTTAACGTAAAAGCGGCCCGGAAAAAACCGGGCCGCCCCTGTCGATCCCGGCGGTTTACTGAACCTTTTTCCAGGTCCCGCCATTGCGGCAAATCCCGAACACGCAACCGCTTACAGACAACGTATTGCCCTTGAGCAGCAACTTGGAGCTATAGGTCTTGTCGCGGTCGGGGGCATAGATCTTGCCCTTGTAGGTGCCGCCGCCCTTGTTCTGGGTCTCGGAAATGATGTTGCGACCGATCATCGTGCTCGGCTTTTCCTTGCCCGCCGAGTCATAGGATTTCACCAGCTTGCCACACAGCGCATTGCCGCAGGGCGCAACCTGGATCAGGCCGGAATCGCCATTGTCATCGGCCGCAGTGCGCCATGTGCCCTCAAGCGGATCGGCGGCGGCAGCCATGCCGGCGGTGACCATAAGTGCGGCGACGGCGAGTACGAGTTTCTTCATCTTTTCAATCCTCCCGGAAATTCTCTTAGTGGGCTTTGCCCGACTAACCTTACAATTGCCTTACCCCCTGCCCCTGTCCACATTGCATTTCGGCTTTGGCCTGTGCAAAAGGCCATGACGTTACGACAAAAGGCCGAAATCATGATTCTTTACCCTGCGATTGACCTCAAAGACGGCAATGCCGTGCGCCTTGTGAAGGGTGAAATGGACCGCGCCACGGTGTTCAACGACGATCCCGCCGCACAGGCGCTGGAGTTTGTGAACGCCGGCTGCGAGTGGCTTCACCTTGTCGATCTCAACGGGGCCTTCGCCGGTGAACCGGTCAACGCCGCCCCGGTCGAGGCGATCCTTGAGCGCTGTCGCGTGCCTGCCCAGCTTGGCGGTGGCATCCGCGACATGGCGACGATCGAACGCTGGCTCTCCAAGGGCCTTGCCCGGGTGATCCTTGGCACGGTGGCGGTGGAAAATCCAAGCCTTGTGCGCGAGGCCGCGCGCGCCTTTCCCGGTCAGGTCGCGGTCGGCATCGACGCGCGCAACGGGCGCGTCGCCACCAAAGGCTGGGCGACCGAAACCGATGTGATGGTCACCGATCTGGCGAAATCCTTTGAAGACGCGGGCGTCGCGGCGATCATCTATACGGACATCAACCGCGACGGCGCGATGAAGGGCCCCAACGTCGAGGCCACCGCAGAGCTTGCCAATGCCGTCTCGATCCCGGTCATTGCCAGCGGCGGCGTCAGCTCGCTTGACGACCTGATCGCGCTTAAAAACTGTGGTGCTTCGCTGAACGGGGCCATCTCGGGGCGTGCGCTTTATGACGGCGCGCTTGACCTCAAAGAGGCGCTCGCCGCCCTGCGCTAGCGGAGGCGCCCCCGGCGCGTGCCGGGGGCTATTGCCATTATTCGCCAGCGGCCTTGCCGGTCAACTTTCCAAGCGCGCCGGTCATCGTCTTGATATATCCCGCATCCTCGGAAATGCCGCCAAGATCGCCAAGCATCTCCTTGGGGTCTTCATAGGCCAGCCAAGTTTGGCCCGCGCCATCCTGATAGACCAGAACTTTGAGCGGCAGGAACAGCCCCGCAACCGCGTTATCCTGAATGGCAGGCGTGCCCAGCTTGGGATTGCCAAAGATCAGAACCTGCGCCGGGGCCAGTTCCATATCAACCTTGGCCGCGCCCGCCGCATGATCCACGCGGGCAAAAACCGTCGCCCCTGCCCCGGTCACAGCCGCCTCAAGCCGGTCCATGGTTGTCGCCACATCGTCCGACGAGCGGACCTTGACGATATCGTCATTGCTGGCAAAGGCCGGAAGACCCGCCACACAGACCGCAACAGCCGCAAGAAAACGCTTCATCGTAAACTCCTTCAATTTCAAAACTTATCGGCCTTACCCTCTGGCATGTAACCACATTTGGCCATAAACATCGGCGTGAAAACACTGTAACAGCGATAATATGCTCAAAACACGCATCATACCCTGCCTCGACGTGGCCGATGGCCGTGTTGTCAAAGGCGTGAACTTTGTCGATCTGGTCGATGCCGGCGATCCGGTCGATGCCGCCCGCGCCTACGACGCGGCGGGCGCGGACGAGCTTTGCTTTCTCGACATCCACGCGACCCATGAAAACCGCGGCACGATGTTTGACGTGGTGCGACGCACCGCCGAGCAATGCTATATCCCGCTGACGGTGGGTGGCGGCGTGCGCAGCGCAGCCGATGTGCGCGCCTTGCTACTCGCCGGGGCAGATAAGGTAAGCTTCAATTCCGCCGCCGTGGCCGACCCAGACGTGGTCGCGCGTGCCGCCGATCAGTTCGGCAGCCAGTGCATCGTCGTCGCCATCGACGCCAAGACGGTCTCGCCCGGCAAATGGGAAATTTTCACCCACGGCGGGCGCAAACCCACCGGCATTGACGCGGTTGATTTTGCACGCCTCGTGGCCGCCAAGGGCGCTGGTGAAATCCTGCTGACCTCGATGGATCGCGACGGCACGCGGGCAGGCTTCAACCTGCCGCTGACGCGGGCGATCTCGGATGCGGTGGATATTCCGGTGATCGCCTCGGGCGGCGTTGGCACACTCGATCATCTTGTCGAAGGGGTGACCATCGGCGGCGCATCTGCCGTGCTCGCCGCCTCAATCTTTCACTTCGGCACTTTCACCATTGCCGAGGCCAAGGCGCATATGGCCGCCGCAGGCATCCCGATCAGGATTGGCGCATGACACTCGACGAACTTGCCAAAACCATCGCCGCGCGCGCCACTGCCGATCCTGACTCGAGTTGGACCGCGCGCCTTCTGGCCAAGGGCCCGGAAAAATGCGCCGAGAAATTCGGCGAAGAGGCGGTCGAGGCGATCATCGAGGCCGTAAAAGGCGACAAGCCGGGCCTCACGTCCGAGGCCGCCGATGTGCTGTTTCACCTGCTGGTGATGTTGCAGTCGCGCGATGTCGCCCTTGAGGACGTCATGGCGGAACTTGCGCGCCGCCAGGGCACCTCGGGCCTTGCCGAAAAAGCCTCTCGACCCAAGGGATAACCATGATCCGCCATATCGTTTTCTTCAGCGCCGCCAATCGTGATCAGGTGGACGAAATCCATAACGGCCTGATGATGCTGTCCGAAATCCCGCATTCGGCACACTTTGAAGTGGGCCGCAACCTGCAAAGCGATCCCATCGCCGGCGACCGCGTCGATCTGGTGGTTTATGCAGAATTCGACGATGATGCCGCCTTGGCCGCCTATAAGGCGCACCCGATCTATGCCGCCTGTATCGACCGTGTCCGCCCCCTGCGCGAATTGCGCATCGCCGCCGATTTCAAAGCCAGCTGACCAAACCCAGCTTCTTCTTGGCAAAAATACTCCGGGGGAGTCCAAGAAAATTCGCCGAATTTTCTTGGACGGGGGCAGCGCCCCAAATCAAAGCTTCGACGAAATCACCCCGGTGTTGAAACCACCCATGCGCAACTCCCCGAACAGCCGCTGATATTCGATCTTGGGACAGCGGTCCATGATCACATCCACACCGCGTGCCCGTGCAACTGCCGCCGCCTCCGCGTGCTCCACGCCGATCTGCATCCAGATCGTCTTGAGGCCCGGAAAGGCCGCAAGCGCCTCATCCACGATGGGCGGTACGTGTTCAGAGCGGCGAAAAATATCCACCATGTCCACATCGCCCTCGATATCGCTAAGCGTCGCCACGACTTTCTGACCAAAGAGCATCTGACCGGCATGGCCCGGATTGACCGGCACCACCTGGTATTTCTTGAGGGTCAGGTATCGCGCCACGTAATAGCTTGGGCGCACCGGGTTCATCGACACGCCCACCACCGCCACGCGCCGCGTGCGGGTCAGGATCTCGCGCAGATGGGAATCACTGTAGGTTTCACTCATGTCCCGCACTCAATCACGAAACCGCGCCAGAAAAAAGCGCCCAAGCAAAAGCCTGGGCGCCAGTCGCGGAACGAGGGACAGTGAAATGAAGCACCGAAGTTCCAGATCGGCGCCTCTGCAATAATATCTAGGAACGAATCTCAGAATAAAAAGGGTTTGTAATAAACCTGTGACTGTAAATTTACCGGGCAACGGCGACCCGTGGATCAGTCAAAGATATCTTCGACCACGTCCCAGATCTCTTCCAGCATCTTGCGCGCCAATCCCTTGCGCGGCTTGCGCCGCTTGCGGTTGGGGCGTTCAGAGCCGCGCTCGGGGTCATAGTCCTGCCGCGGCAGCGGCATCGGCCGGGCCCGGCCGGAGCGTGCGCGTTGGACGGGCTTGTGCAGCGCCTTCATCTCGTGCAGCGGCGCGCCGCAACTGGCACAGATCAATTCATGTCTGCCCCGATCAAGGACCAACGCCGCGCGGGTGCTGCAATAACTGCATGTGGCAATCTTTGGTGTCATGGCCCTGATATCGGGCGGATGTGGGGGATTTCCAACCCCAGGGCGGCAAAACTTTCGCGCCTGCCCGCGCTCCGTGCTATGATTATGTTATTCAAAGCACAAGGATTTCAGCCAATGACCGATCTGCCGGACAGTCCCCTTCCGCCGCAACCGCCAAGCTCGCAACCCGGCCCGCAGGATTTGCCGTTTGACGTTGATCTGCGTAAATTGAACCTTGGCGTAGGCTATGTGGCGCTGCTGTTGCCGGTGTCGCTGGCGCTGGTCACGCTGTTGACCAACACCTGTTTCAACGCCTCGATCAGCCATTATTATTACAGTCGGCTGGGCGGGGACATCCTTGTCGGCTCGCTGAGTTTCATCGGCTTGCTGCTGATGTTCTTTTACGGCTTTCGCACCACCAACCGGGTCGGTTGTCTCGGCTATGGCAAGATTGATATCGTGCTTTTAAAGCTCGCAGGCCTTGCCGGCATTCTGGTGGCGTTTTCGCCCACCACCGGCTCGGGCTGTGCCTATGACGGCGCCGAGGTGGCGCAGGTCTTTTTGACGCAGGCACAAGGATCCGAGGGGTTTCACCCGCCCGGCGGCACGGTAAGCGGCACGATTTCCTATGATTTCTGGGCCAGCTTCCCGATCTTCGGTGCCCCCGAAAACGTGCCCACCCTGCTCAAGGCGCTGCATTTCGGGGCCGCCGGGGTGATGTTCTCTATCCTTGGCTATTTCTCGTATTTCGTCTTCACCCGCGAGAATTCTCCCGCCGCGCGTGCGCCCGGCAATCGCAAGGACCGGCGCAATATCTGGTATCGCGCCCTTGGCCGGATGATCTTTGCGGTGGTGGCCGTGCTGGCAATCAAGGGCGCGCTTTTGGGGCTTGTCCTGCCCGCGGCAATGGCCGAATCCATCGCCGCCTTTTGGGACAGCCTGCGCCTGACCTTCGTCGGCGAGAGCATCGGCTTGATCAGCTTTGGCTTTAGCTGGATGATCAAGGGCCGGTTTATCTATGCCTTCGAGGATGCCGCAGCGATGCCTCAGGGGCGCGCGGCATAAAGCGCCACCGCCGCCGCGTTCGAGACATTGAGCGAACCGAAATCGCTCGCAAAGTCGATCCGCACAAGCGCGTCAACACTTTCGCGGGTCTTCTGGCGAAGCCCCGGCCCCTCGGCCCCGAGCACAAGCGCGACGGGGCGGTCCCGCCGCCCCTCGACCTCGGCCTCGATGGTGGTTTCGGCCTCGCCCGCAAGCCCAAGCACGATGTATCCCATGGCCTGAAGCTCGGTGATGGCATCGGCCAGGTTGCGCACCCGCAGGTAGGGCTGACGCTCAAGCGCGCCACTGGCGGTCTTGGCCAAGGCGCCGGTTTCAGGCGCGGCGTGATGGCGCGGGGCAATCACGGCGCGCGCGCCAAAGACCTCGGCCGAGCGCAGGATCGCACCGACGTTATGCGGATCGGTCACCCGGTCCAGAAGAACGACGCGCGGCGCGCTTACGCCGTCGCCAAGACAGACGTCCTGCAGACTGCCCCAGGCCAGCGGCTTGACCTCAAGTGCCGCGCCCTGATGCACCGATTGCGGATCAAGCGGCGCGGTAAAGCGGCGCGGATCGACGATCTCGGGCTCGATACCAGAAGCGGCAATCGCTTGCGCCAGCTTGTCGGCGGCGTTGCGCGTCACGATCAGCTGTAGCTTTTCGCGCGCAGGATTCTCCAGCGCATCGCGCACCGCGTGCAGCCCGAAAAGCCACACGGTCTCTGCGGCTGCCGCACGTTTGGACTGTTCTTTGTCGATCACCCAGCGGGGTTTTTTCATGGGTCTGCTGCCTCTTTCCTCAGGGCGGCGACAATGCGACGCCCCGCGCCCGCTTGCAAGGCATTTTCCGGTTGACGGGCCAGTGCGGCGCTTGTAATCAGCCCCCCACGTCAGGCGCGTTTTTCGCCGGACAAGTGGGCGACAGGCCGCAAGGTGTGGCAGGGGACTGTAACTCCCTCGCGGAGACGCACGCCTGGTTCGATTCCAGGGTCGCCCACCACTTTCCACCGGACCAGCAGCACAGGAAATGATCGGCAAATGCGCCGTGGCATCCGGCTGTTTCCTGGGGTTTTCCGGCCCAAGGCGCAAAGGCGTGCGCCCTGCCAGACCGGCAAAATTGAGCAATATCAAGCCAGCCTCCGCAAGTGCGCCCATACTGAGCGCGCCAATAACAAGGAGGATGCACAGATGCCAAGCTTCAAGAAAATCGCAATTGCCGCTCTCGGGGTTGTTTTGACAACCGGTGCGGGGGCGCTTGCGCAGGATGCGATCGGCAAGGATGAATTCCAGCAACGCTGTGCGGCGTGCCATGGGATGGATGGGCGGGGCGACGGGGTTGTGGCCGGACTTTTTGCCCTGCCCCCCAAGAACCTGGTCGGCCTGAGCAAGGCCAATGACGGAGTATTTCCGCGTGAGCGCGTCTATAATTCAATCGCGGGGACGCATAAGATCGCCGGGCACGGCAGCTCTGAGATGCCGCTTTGGGGGCGCTATTTCACTGATGAGGTGCGCCGCAAGGGCATCGCCGACCCGACACCGATGCAGAAAGCCGAAAGCGATATCGTCCGGGGGCGCATCCTGTCGCTGGTCTATTACATCGAGTCGATCCAGGCCGAATAGTCAGTCGGCAAAAGGGTCGGATGAAACCATGATCGGCGGGCATAGGGAGCTTGCTCAGGCTGTTACGCTCGGGTCTTTTGCCGATCCTGCGACATCAACCGGCTGATCTCGGCGTCGGGGATGGCATCCGCCGCATACTGAAACGTGCCGGAAGTCATGACCTCTTGCGCGGCGCGCATCACGGCGCCAAGGGCGGCGCGGGCAAAAGAGCCGCCGACGCTTATGCGGCGCACACCGGCCTGCGACAGTTGCTCGACGCTATAGGATTGCCCCGTTAGCCCCATGACCACATTCACCGGCTTGTCGACCTCGCGACAGAGGGTTGTGATCGCCTCGATATCGGGCAATCCGGGTGCATAGAGCACATCTGCCCCGGCCTCGGAAAACGCCTGAAGCCGTTTGATCGTGTCGCCAAGATCGGGTCGCCCCCAGAGATAGTTCTCGGCCCGCGCCGTCAGCAGAAAGGGGCGGGTCTGTGCCGCCTCGCTGGCTGCACGAATACGCTCAACCGCCTGAGATATATCGTAAATCGGCGCATCTGGGTCACCGGTCGCATCCTCGATAGAGCCGCCGACAAGACCCGCGTCGCAGGCCATCATGACCGTTTCGGCGCAGGTTGCGGGATCGGACCCGAACCCGTCCTCGAGATCCCCGGAAACCGGAAGCGTCGTTGCGCCCGCGATCCGGGCGGCATTTTCAAGGATCTCGTCCCGGCTCAGCCCGGCAAAGGAATCACGTTTACCTACCGAAAAGGCATAGCCCGCGCTTGCCGTGGCAAGCGCCTCGAAACCGAGGCTGGCCAAGAGCCGCGCCGAGCCTGCATCCCAAGGATTGGGCATGACAAAGGCCCCTTGCGCGTCATGAAGCGCCTTGAACCGCTCGAATTTGCCTTGCTGCTCCATCATGTGCCCCTCTTTTGGATGTGACACGGTGGAAATACCACGAAACAAGAACAAAATGGAAACAAATTTACCCGCTCAGTAGGGTAGCGCCAGTTTGATCAGCATCGCGATCACGCCCAGCGCGGCTACGCTTGCGAGCCAAAGGCCCGCAAACCAAAGCGGGCGTTTTGAGCGCTCGCGCCCCTTCAATGATAGCCCTCCTCGGGGTCGACCTTGCCGCGAAACACCCAATAGGCATAGGCGGTATAGCCAAGGACCAGCGGCACGAGAACCACCGTGCCGACAAGCGCGAACTTGAGGCTCGCATCGGGCGCGGCCGCCTCGGCGATGGTCAGGCCGGGGGGCACGATATGCGGATAAAAGCTTATCCCGATGCCGATGAAACACAGCACAAAAAGCGTAAGCGCAGCAAAGAAGGGCTGGCCATCCTTGCCCGCGTTCAGCCCCGAAAACAGCGCCCATGAGGCCGCGATCACTGCGCCGGGCATCAGCACGCTCAAGATGCTGCCCGGAAGGTTGAACCAGCGGCTGAAATAGACCGGGTCCTGAAACGGGGTCAAAAGGCTGACGACGCCGATAAAGCCAAGCGTTCCGGCGGCGCACCACCAAGCATAGCGCTGCATCTGGCGTTGCAGCGCGCCTTCGGTCTTGAGGATAAGCCAGGTCGCGCCAAGCAGGCCATAGCCGATCACCACCGCAACCCCGGTGAGCACGGAAAACAGGCTGAGCCAGTCCCACCAGCCGCCCGCATAGGCGCGCTCGGCAACCTCGATGCCCTGCACAAGCGCGCCAAGAGCGATGCCCTGCATGAAGGCCGCGACAAGCGAGCCGCCAAAAATGCCGCGTCCCAGACCGGCTTCCACAGCTTAGTGCGCCAGCGGTATTCAAAGGCGACGCCGCGAAAGATCAGCGCAAGCAGCATCAGGGTGATCGGCATGTAAAGCGCCGGCATCACCACCGCATAAGCCAGCGGAAACACCGCGAACAACCCGCCGCCGCCCAGCACAAGCCAGGTTTCATTGCCGTCCCAGATCGGCGCGATGGAATTCATCATCGTCGCCTTGTCACGCTCGCCCTTCGCGAAGGGAAACAGGATACCGACCCCAAGGTCAAAGCCGTCAAGGATCACATAGGTCAGCACCGCAAAGGCGATGATTCCGGCCCAGATAAAGGAAAGTTCAAACATCGGAGTGCTCCTTATTCGCCGGGCATGGCATCGGGGTTGGTCTTGCGGCTGCGCGCGGTGCGCGTCGGCGCATCCTTTAGGCCAAGGTATTTGGTCGCCGGGGCCATATTCATCATCCGCAACAGGTAGAAGGTGCCTGCCCCGAAGATAAAGAAATAGACCACGACAAAGGCCAGCAACGAGGCCGCAACCGCAGGCGCCGCCACCGGCGCAAGGCTATCGGCGGTGCGCAACAGGCCATAGACGGTAAAGGGCTGACGGCCGACCTCGGTGGTGATCCACCCGGCCAGCACCGCGACAAAGCCCATCGGCCCCATGGCAATCGCCGCACGGTGAAGCCACCGGTCGTGATAAAGCGTGCCGCGCATCCGCCGCCAGAGCGCCCAGACCCCAAGGCCAAGCATGGCAAAACCCAGCGCGATCATGACGCGAAAGCTGAAGAACACGATCATCACCGGCGCCTCGTCTTCGTCGGCAATCGTATCAAGACCGGCCAGCGGCGCATTCAGGTCATGCTTGAGGATCAGGCTTGAGACCTTGGGAATCTGCACCGCGTAATCAATCCGCTTTTCGTCCGGGTTAGGAATGCCGAAAAGGATCAGCGGCGCGCCGTCGGGGTGGCTGTCGTAATGGCCTTCCATCGCCATGACCTTGGCGGGTTGATGTTCAAGCGTGTTGAGCCCGTGAAAATCGCCCGCGACGATTTGCAGAGGGGCCACCACGATCAGCATCCACATCGCCATCGAAAACATCCGCCGCGCCGCCGCATCGGCCCTGTCGCGCAGCAAATGCAGGCCACCAACGCCGCCCACCACAAGCGCCGTGGTGAGATAGGCGGCAAGCACCATATGCACGAGGCGATAGGGAAAGGACGGGTTTAAGACGATCTTCCACCAATCCTCGGGCACGAACTGGCCGATCTCGTTGATGCTATAGCCCACGGGCGTCTTCATCCAGGAATTGACCGACAAAATCCAGGTCGCCGACATCAGCGTGCCAAAGGCAACCATCGCGGTGGCGAACATGTGCAAGCCATCGCCCACCCGTTCGCGCCCGAACAGCATGACGCCCAGAAATCCCGCCTCCAGAAAGAAGGCCGACAGAACCTCATAGGCCATGAGGGGGCCAAGGATCGGGCCGGTCTTGTCGGCGAAGACCGACCAGTTGGTGCCGAACTGATAGGACATCACGATGCCCGACACGACGCCCATGCCAAAGGCCACCGCAAAGATCTTTTTCCAATAGGTGAACAGCACAAGATAGGTCTTGTCGCGGTTGACAAGCCAGAGACCGTTCAGCACCGCCAGATAGCTGGCAAGCCCGATGGAAAAGGCCGGAAAGATGATGTGAAACGACACGGTGAATGCAAATTGCATGCGGGCCAGTGTCTCGGCGGTCAGACTTTCCAGCATGACAGGACCTTCTCCTTGGACGCGATGGCGTCAGAAAAGCCGGGGCCGCTGTTACGGCGCGACAGCACGTAGACATATCATCTATTCAAAATAGATGTTTGATTGCTGAATACACTCACCCCATTTACAAAAGCAATACTTTGAATATAACTTTGATTGAGACATCGGGACGCAGCATGAAACTGACCAGCTATACCAATTACGCGCTGCGCTCGTTGCAGCTTGCGGCGCTCAAGGCGCCTGATCTTGTGCGGGTGGATGACGTGGCGCATATCCACGGGCTGTCGCGGCCCCATATCGTCAAGATCGTGCATGAACTCGGCAAGGCGGGCTTTCTTGAAACCGTGCGCGGGCGGCGCGGCGGGTTTCGCCTTGGCCGTGCGCCTGACAAGATCGTCGTCGGCGATGTGGTGCGTCTGACCGAGGGGCCGCTTGACGTAGTCGAATGCTTCAACCCCGAGAAAAACACCTGTCCGCTGATCGGGATCTGCACCCTCTCACGCAAGATGCAGGAGGCGACCCGCGCCTTCATGGCGGTGCTCGATGACCTGACCATCGCCGATATTTCGGCCAATCGCGGCCAATTGCTTGACCGGATCGCGCCATTTGAAATGCCCAGAGACCCGGAGGCCCTGTCATGACCGCCCTTGCCGAACACTGGGTTGATCGCTTTCCCGGCCTTGCCCGTCTTGACCCCGAGACCAAACAGCTTTTGCTGTCGCGCAGCGCAATCGTGACCGTGCCCAAGGACACGACGATCTTTGGCCCCGGCAAATCGCCCGAGAATATGCTTTTCCTGCTCGATGGCACGGTGCGGGTGCAACAGACATCCGAGACCGGGCATGAAATCGTGCTGTATCGCATCCACGCCGGGCAAAGCTGTGTGCTGACCACCGCCTGTCTTCTGGCCTATGAGGATTACACCGCCGAGGGCATTGCAGAGACCCCGGTCAAGGCCGCCGCGATCCCGCGCGCGGTGTTTGACGAGCTTGTGGCGACATCCAAATCGTTCCGCGATTTCGTCTTTGCCGCCTTTTCCAAACGCATCACCGACCTGTTCCTGATGATCGACGAGGTTGCCTTTCAGCGCCTCGACGTGCGCCTGGCCGACAAGCTTATCGAACTGTCGGGCGGCAAAGAGGTGATCGCCACCACCCATCAAAAGCTGTCGGTCGAGCTTGGCACAGCGCGCGAGGTGATCTCGCGTCAGCTTCAGGAATTTCAGCGCCGCGGCTGGATCGAGCAATCGCGCGGCGCGATAAGTCTTGTGAACCGCGCAGAGCTTGAAGCGCTTGCCGGGCATAATTCCTGAGCCACCCTGCCTGACGGTGACAATGTCACAGACGGCGCCGAAACAAACCACTACTTCAAATACAACTTTGAAAGGGCCTGGGGCCAAAACGTCAACAAAATGGAATCGGTGGCCGGGCGCCCTGCCCTGTCACCTTTTGCACTGAATGGCCCGCCCCGCGCCTGATCTTTACGCCAAGGAGACCGCAATGAGCTATCCCGTAGATATGACCGTTACCCCCGAGGTATCCGCCCATTTCGATGAGGACACCAACACGATCAGCTATATCGTCAAGGACCCGTCGAGCAACCATTGCGCGATTGTCGATAGCGTCATGGACATCGACTATGCCGCCGGCCGGATCACCTATGATCACGCCGACGCCCTGATCGCGGAAATTCAGAGCCGTGGCCTGACCCTTGACTGGATCATCGAGACCCATGTGCATGCCGACCACCTTTCGGCGGCGCCCTATATTCAGGCCAAGCTGGGCGGCAAGATCGGTGTCGGCGAAAAGATCATGATCGTGCAGGACACCTTTGGCAAAGTCTTTAACGAGGGCACCGAGTTTCAGCGTGACGGCTCGCAGTTCGACGCCTTGTTCAAGGATGGCGACACCTACCAGGTCGGCAATATGCAGGGCTTTGCCATGTATACCCCCGGCCACACGCCCGCCTGCATGGTGCATGTGATGGGCAATGCGACATTCACCGGCGACACGCTGTTCATGCCCGATGGCGGCTCGGCGCGGGCGGATTTTCCCGGCGGCGACGCGGCACAGCTTTACGACAGCATCCAGAAGGTGCTTGCCCTGCCCGACGAGATGCGCCTGTTCATGTGCCACGATTACGGCCCCAACGGCCGCGACATTCAGTGGGAAACCACCGTGGCCGAGGAAAAGGCCCACAACATCCACGTCGGCGGCGACAAGACCCGCGAAGATTTCATCAAGTTCCGCACCGAGCGCGACGCGACGCTGGCGATGCCGCGGCTGATCATCCCGTCGTTGCAGGTCAACATGCGCGCCGGCGAGGTGCCGACCGATGCAGACGGCAATCCGATGCTCAAGGTGCCGGTCAACAAGCTCTGAACTCCGGGGGAAGTCTTTTGGAAATCAAGAAAATCACGCCGGGCCTTTCGGTCGCTGCACAAATCACCGCCGCCGACATGGCCGCGATCAAAGAGGCGGGCTTTCGCTCGGTGATCTGCAACCGCCCAGATGGCGAGGGCGCCGATCAGCCAACCTTTGACGAGCTTGCAAAGGCCGCCAAAAAGGTTGGGCTTGAGGCGGCTTACCTGCCGATCGAGTCGGGCAAGGTTGGCGACGAGGATGCCGAAGGATTTGGCGCGGCGCTGAGCGCTTTGCCGGGGCCGACGCTGGCCTTTTGCCGCACCGGAACGCGCTCGGCGACGCTCTGGTCGCTGTCGCAGGCCAAGACGGTTGAGCTGTCTGATATCCTCGCCGCGACAAAGGCGGCGGGCTATGACATGGCCGGTGTGGTGCGCCGGATCGCCAATGGCGGCAAGACGCCAACCGATACCGGCGATGCCAGCTTTGAGGTGGTGATCGTCGGGGCCGGCGCCGGTGGCATCGCCGCCGCCGCAAGCCTGAAGGCGCGCAAACCGGGACTTGAGATCGCAATCATCGACCCCGCCGATATCCATTATTACCAACCCGGCTGGACCATGGTCGGCGGCGGCATTTTCGAACCCTCAGACACTTCGCGCACCATGGGTTCGCTTATTCCGAGCGGCGTGCATTGGATCAAATCCGCCGTCGCCGCCTTTGAGCCGGACAACAACGCGGTCATCCTCGATGGCTGTCGGGTGGTGAAATACAAGCGCCTGATCGTCTGTCCGGGGATCAAGCTTGACTGGCACAAGATCGACGGTCTTGTCGATACTTTGGGCCAGAACGGCGTGACCTCGAATTACCGCTATGACCTCGCGCGCTATACCTGGGAGCTGGTGCAGGGCATGAAAGAGGGCCGCGCGATCTTTACCCAGCCGCCGATGCCGATCAAATGCGCCGGCGCGCCGCAAAAGGCGATGTATCTGTCGGGCGATGCCTGGTTCCGGCGCGGCGTTCTCAAGGATATCGACATTCAGTTCAACAATGCCGGCGGCGTGCTCTTCGGGGCCAAGGATTACGTTCCGGCGTTGATGGAGTACGTCAAAAAATACGACGCAACGCTGAATTTCTTTCACAATCTGGTCGCGGTTGACGGCCCGGCCAAAAAGGCCTGGTTCGATGTCGCCAAGCCCGACACCCCGGTCGAGCGCGTCGAGATGGAGTTTGACATGATGCATGTCTGCCCGCCCCAGACCGCGCCCGATTTCATCCGCGTTTCGCCGCTGGCGGATGCGGCGGGGTGGGTCGATGTGGATCAGGCAACGCTGCGCCACAAAACCTATGACAACATCTGGTCACTGGGCGATGTGATGAACGCCCCCAACGCCAAGACCGCCGCCGCCGCGCGCATTCAGGCGCCTATCGTGGCCGAGAACATCGTGGCCGACATGCGCGGCGGCTCGCCCGTGGCCCAGTATAACGGCTATGGCTCGTGCCCGCTCACGGTCGAGCGCGGCAAAATCGTTCTGGCGGAATTCGGCTATGGCGGCACATTGCTTCCGAGCTTTCCCAAGGCGCTTATCGACGGCACCAAGCCCTCGCGCGCGGCATGGTTCCTGAAGGAAAAGATGCTGCCGCCGATTTATTGGAAGGCCATGCTAAAGGGTCGCGAATGGATGGCCAAGCCCGAAAAAGTCACTGTAAAGTAACCCCAAGCGCGCCGCCCTTGCCCCACCCGCAAAGGCGGCGCCGACAAGACAGAGCCCTATATGCACCCTTACCTGATCCGCTATCTGCCCATCCTGAAATGGGGCGGGGCCTATGATCGCACAGCCCTTGGCAATGACCTTATTGCGGCTGTGATCGTGACGATCATGCTGATCCCGCAATCGCTGGCCTATGCCCTGTTGGCGGGATTGCCACCCGAGGCCGGGCTTTATGCCTCGATCGCGCCGATCATCCTTTATGCGATCTTCGGCACCAGCCGCGCGCTTGCCGTCGGCCCGGTGGCGGTGGTGTCGCTGATGACCGCCGCCGCGCTGAGCAATATCGTGGAACAGGGCACCATGGGCTATGGCATTGCGGCCCTGACGCTGGCGGGCCTGTCGGGGGTGATCCTCTTGGGCATGGGGCTTTTCCGGCTGGGGTTCGTCGCCAATTTCCTGTCGCATCCGGTGATTGCCGGCTTCATCACCGCCTCGGGGATAATCATCGCCGCAAGTCAGCTCAAGCATATCCTCGGGATCAATGCGCAGGGTCACAACCTCTGGGAAATCGTGGTGTCGCTGATCGAACATCTGGGCGAAACCAATGTGATCACCGCCGTGATCGGGGTGCTTGGGACCGTATTCCTGTTCTGGGTGCGCAAGGGTCTCAAGCCGCTGATGCAGCGCCTTGGTGCGGGTGCGGGCGTGACGGGCATCATGGTCAAGGCCGGGCCGGTTGCGGTTGTCGTGCTGAGCACGCTGGCCGTCTGGGGATTTGGCCTTGCGGATCAGGGCGTGAAAATCGTCGGCGAAGTGCCGCAGAGCCTGCCGCCGCTGACCCTGCCGTCGCTGTCGCCCGGCCTTCTGGGCCAGCTTTTGCTGCCGGCTTTCCTGATCTCGATCATCGGTTTTGTTGAATCGATCTCGGTGGCCCAGACATTGGCGGCCAAGAAACGCCAGCGGATCGACCCCGATCAGGAATTGATCGGCCTTGGCGCCGCCAATATCGGCGCCGCGTTCACTGGCGGCTTTCCGGTGACGGGCGGGTTTTCACGCTCGGTCGTGAACTTTGATGCGGGCGCGGAAACCCCGGCGGCGGGGGCCTATACGGCGGTCGGGCTGGCGATTGCGGCGCTGTTTCTGACGCCGCTGATCTATTTCCTGCCCAAGGCGACGCTGGCCGCGACCATCATCGTCGCCGTGCTCAGCCTTGTGGATTTCAGCATCCTCAAACGCAGCTGGGGCTATTCAAAGGCCGATTTCGCCGCCGTTCTCGCGACCATCCTTCTGACGCTTGGGTTCGGGGTCGAACTGGGCGTGTCCTCCGGGGTTGGGGTGTCGATCCTGTTACATCTTTACAGATCATCGCGCCCGCATGTGGCCGAAGTCGGGCAAATCCCCGGCACCGAACATTTCCGCAATATCCTGCGCCACAAGGTTTTGACCGATCCGCACATCGTAAGCCTTCGGGTCGATGAAAGCCTCTATTTCGCGAATGCGCGCTTCCTTGAGGAGAAAATTCACAACCGGGTCGCGCGTGATCCAAATATTCGCCACGTCATCCTGCAATGCTCGGCGATCAACGAGATCGACTTCAGCGCGCTTGAATCGCTTGAAACGATCAACGACCGCCTGCGCGAGATGAATGTTCAGCTTCACCTCTCTGAGGTCAAAGGCCCGGTGATGGATCGCCTTGAGGCACAGCATTTTCTGGATGAACTGACCGGCCGGGTCTTTCTGTCGCAATATGAGGCGGTCAAAGCCTTGAAAACGCCCGCCGACGGGGTGCGGGCCTGAACCCAGGTCACTTCCCCTCTTCTGCCCCTGTCGGATTGTGCCTATACTGCCCCCAAAGACGTAAGACATAAACCGGGGCGCGAGCATGGCAAAGACCACGGAACAACAGAGCAATTTCAACATCGTGATTGTCGGTCAGGGCGGGCGGTTGCAATTCGAGGCGCTGATTTTCGCGGCCTCCCTGCGCGACCAGAGCCCCGTCTTTCAAGGTCGGCTGTTCGTGGCCGAACCTCAGTCGGGGCCGCTTTGGCCCAATGATCCCGGCATCAAGGGTGAGGAGACCCGCGCGTTGCTGGAAGATCTGGGCGCCGAGATCATCCCGTTTGAGAGCAAGCAGTTTGGCCATGCCTATCCCTATGGCAACAAGATCGAGGCGCTGCTGAGCCTGCCCAAAGGCGAGCCTTTCGTGTTTTTCGACACTGATACGCTGGTGACCGGTGATCTGAGCCGGGTGCCGTTTGATTTTGACCGCCCCACCGCCTCGATGCGGCGCGAAGGCACCTGGCCGCAGCTTGAACTTTACGGCCCCGGCTATGGCGCCATCTGGAAATCGCTTTACGACAAGTTCGGGCTTGATTTTGAAAGCTCTCTGGATCTGAGCCAGCCCGATGAATACTGGCAGCGCTATCTTTATTTCAACGCCGGGTTCTTCTTTTACAAATGCCCGCATGCCTTTGGTCAACGGTTTTTGGAGTATGCCCTGGCCATCGCCAAGGACGCCCCACCGGAACTGATCTGTCAGTCGCTAGACCCCTGGCTCGATCAGGTGGCGCTGCCCCTGGTGATCCATTCACTTGGCGGGGGGCGTGACACGATCCCGACCGGTCTTTTGGATGGCGACATCACCTGTCATTACCGGGTTCTGCCGCTGCTCTATGCGCGCGAATCCGATCATGTGGTAAAGGTTCTGGAAAACGTGACAGCGCCGAACCGGGTCAAGAAGGTGCTCAAGGAATACGATCCGATCAAGCGAATGATCTATCAGGGGCGCGGCCAAAAAGTGCGCGCCCTTTTTGATCAGGACGACCTGCCACGCCGCGAACAGGCGATCCGCAATACGATCAAACGCAACGGATTTTGGATGCGCTAGGCCCCAGAAAATTCGCCGAATTTTCTGGGGTTGAGATTTTTCGTCGAAAAATCTTGCCTCTCAAGATGCAAACACAGCGTTCATATCGGCAAAACCTTTCAATTCCACAGGGTTGCCCGAGGGATCACAGAAGAACATCGTCCATTGCTCTCCCGGCTCTCCTTCAAAGCGCACCGTGGGCGGGATCACGAACTCTGTGCCCGCCTGCGCAAGCCGCTCGGCCACCTCGCGCCATGTCTCAAGCGGAAGAACCACCCCGAAATGCGGCATCTGCACCATGTGTTCGCCAACCTTGCCGGTGGCCTGCGTGGCAAAGGGCGCGCCCAGATGCAGGCTAAGCTGATGGCCGAAAAAATCGAAATCCACCCAGGTTGCGGTCGATCTTCCCTCAACAGCCCCCAAAAGCCCGCCATAAAAGCCGCGCGCCGCGTCCAGGTCGGTCACATTGATCGCAAGGTGAAACGGATATGCCATCTTGGCCTCCTCTGAATGTCTCAACGCCAGTTGTGGCGCAAACTCGGATGCCCTAAACCCGAATGCAAGCATTTCCGAGGAGGATCGACCAAATGGCTTATGGCTTTGACACATTGCAAATTCACGCCGGCGCACGGCCTGACCCCGCCACCGGCGCGCGGCAGGTGCCGATTTACCAGACAACCGCCTATGTATTCCGCGACGCGGAACACGCCGCGGCGCTCTTCAATCTGCAAGAGGTGGGATATATCTATTCGCGCCTGACCAACCCGACCGTCGCCGCACTTCAGGAACGTGTGGCCACACTTGAAGGCGGCGTCGGCGCTGTTTGTTGCTCATCCGGGCACGCGGCCCAGATCATGGCCCTTTTCCCGCTGATGGGGCCGGGCCTTAACGTGGTGGTCTCGACCCGGCTTTACGGCGGCTCGATCACCCAGTTCAGCCAGACCATCAAGCGCTTTGGCTGGTCGGCTACATTCGTTGATTTCGACGATCTCGATGCCGTGGCGGCCGCGATTGATGACAATACCCGCGCCGTATTCTGCGAATCCATCGCCAATCCAGGCGGTTATGTCACCGATCTGGATGCGGTGGCGAAGATCGCCGATGCCGCTGGTCTGCCGCTTATCGTGGATAACACAAGCGCCACGCCTTACCTCTGCCGCCCGATCGAACATGGCGCGACACTTGTCGTGCATTCGATGACCAAATACCTGACCGGCAATGGCACCGTCACCGGCGGCGTCGTAGTGGATTCGGGTAATTTCGACTGGTCCGCATCGGATAAGTTTCCGTCGCTGAGCGAACCCGAGCCCGCCTATCACGGCCTCAAGTTCCACGAGACCTTTGGCCCGCTCGCCTTTACCTTTCACAGCATTGCCATCGGTCTGCGCGATCTGGGTATGACCCTCAACCCGCAAGCCGCGCATTACACGCTGATGGGCATCGAAACCCTCAGCCTGCGCATGGAACGCCATGTTCTGAACGCCGAAAAGGTGGCGGGCTGGCTTGAAAGCCATCCGACGATCGAGGCAGTGACCTATGCCGGGCTGGCCTCGTCGCCCTATCACGACCGCGTCGCGCGGATTTGCCCCAAGGGCGCCGGCGGGCTGTTCACGATTGCCCTGAAGGGCGGCTATGACGCCTGCACGCGCTTTGTCGACAGTCTGGAATTGTTCAGCCATGTGGCCAACCTTGGCGACACCCGAAGCCTTGTGATCCACTCGGCCTCGACCACGCACCGCCAGCTTTCGCCGGAACAGCAGACCGCCGCCGGGGCCGCGCCGAACGTGGTCCGCATCTCTATCGGGATCGAGGATGCGGCCGATATCATCGCCGATCTGGATCAGGCGCTGACCAAGGCCCACGGCTAACGCCGCACCGCACCCTCCCCCGCCCGACCCTGTTGCTTGCGGGGCCGGGCAGGGGTTTTTGTTTGCCTCGGCGCGAAGCTGCTATAAAATCAACGCGGTGAAAGCAGGACTCCCGATTGCGCCTTGCCAGTGTTAGAGCGTTAGATATGAAACCCAATTTCGCCTTATCCCTGTCCTTCGAGGGCATCGCCCTTTTGCATCGCGTCGGCGCGGGCTGGCATCTGGTGGGTGAGGTGACCCTCGATTCAGAGGACCTGAGCGGCGATCTGGCGGCCTTGCGGGCCAAGGCCAAGGCGCTTGATCCGTCGGGCTTTGCCACCAAGCTGATCCTGCCGAACGAGCAGATCAAATATCTTGAGCTTTCCGCAGACAGCGCCCCGGACGGCGATCTTGATCGGGCAGTGACCGACGCACTTGACGGGGCCACGCCCTATGCGCTTGACGATCTGGCTTATGATTGGGCCTTGGACAGCGACAGAATTTTGGTGGCTGCGGTTGCCCGTGAAACGCTGGAAGAGGCCGAGGCCTTTGGGCTTGAACATGAGATCAACCCGATAAGCTTTGTCGCGCGCCCCGATGACGATGCTTTTCCCGGCGAGCCGTTTTTCGGCATCACCCGGCATGCCCGCGACACGCTTGGGGCCAAGGTTCGGATTGATCGCGATGACGCTGCGGTTGCGATCATCGGCGCAGCTCATATGCCCGAGGTTTCTGAGGTTTCTGAGGTTTCTGAGGCACTTGCGGCGATTTCTGATGCGCCGCAAGCCCCTGCGGAGACGGCGCCGGAAACGGCTGCCAAGCCAGCCCCGGAGCCCACCGCCGAGAAACCAGCCGAAATGCCGCCGGTGGCGTTTTCCAGCATCCGCGCCGATCGCGGAATCAATCCTGAAACAGGCCCAAGTCCTGCCCCGAAACTTGCCGGTGCCGCGCGCTTTACGCCAACGGCCCCGTCGGCGCCGCTGCCTGACCTGCCAAGCCCCGGCCCTGCGCCCTATCTGACCGGCGCGCCCGAACCGGCGCTGACCGAGCTTGCCGCGGAAAGCCTTTTGTCCGCGACAAAGGACAGTGACACAGCCGAAACGCCACGCAAGTCCGGCTTTTTCAACCGCCGCAGCAAGACACCCAATCCCGCCAAGAAAAAGCCCGCGAAAACCAAGGCCAATTCACCGGAAGAGGCCGAGCGCCTGACGATCTTTGGCGCGCGCGCCGATCAGGCCGTTGGCGGCAAACCGCGCTATCTCGGGGTGATCCTGACGGCCATTTTGCTGGTCGTTCTGATGATTATTGCGGCATGGGCGGCGATGTTCACCGACGACGGAGTTGCCGGAATTTTCCGCAAATCCCCGCCCGAAATCGTGGCCACCCCCACGGCGCCGCCGAGTGCAACCGAAGACCCGGTGGCGGATGCCGCCAATCAGCCAACCCCGCTGCCCGAAGGGCCCGCCCCCGAGGCAGCCCCGATCGAGACCGCGCTTGCTCCTGTGCTTGCCCCGCAACCCGATGAGATCGAACCCGAGCCAGAGCTGGCCGCCGCCGCGACGGCGGCCACGGTCACGGCGGCGGAACTTACCCCGGATCAGGCCCTTGCGCGTTATGCGGCGACCGGCATCTGGCAGATGGCTCCGACCCCGACAGAGGCCCCCAACCCCACCGGGCTTGATGATTTCTACCTTACCTCGATTGACGACAGGGTGAATTTTCAGGATGCCGTCGCCCTTCCCGCTGCGCCGAACGCGCAGGCGGACAGACGGCCCGAAACGCCCGCCTCACCGGCGCCGCCGGACACACAGTTCGTGATTGGCCCGCGTGGCTTTGTTCTGGCGACGCCGGGGGGCGCGCTGACGCCGGACGGCGTGTTGGTGCGCGCAGGCCCGCCCCCGCGCAGCCCGCCCGACATGCCCGCGCGCGCCGTGCCCCTGCCGGGGATCGAGCAAACCGCCGAGGCCTTGGCCGAGCAAAAGCGGCTTGGCGGCATTCGCCCGCGCACCCGCCCCGATAATCTGGCCGAGCAACAGGAACGCGGCTCGCTGAGCGGGCGCACGCGATCAGAGCTGGCGGCGCTGCGGCCACGAACGCGGCCTCAATCGGTCCTTCAGGCCGCAGCCAATGCCAGTGCCGCTGCCGCCTCTGCTGCGGCGGCGGTGCTTGACACCTCTGCGGTGGCTGCGGCCCTGGCCGAGGCCGTTGAAACGCCAGAGCCCGAGACGCGCGGCACGGCACAGGCGGTTCTGGCCTCGCTCAAGCCGAAAACCCGGCCCGGCAATTTTGACAAGATCGTGCGCCGCAGCAAACCGGCCGACACGCCAAGCATTTCCGGGCAGACCGCCAAGCGCGCCGCGCCGTCGATTCCAACCACCGCCTCGGTGGCGCGACAGGCGACCGCGCGCAACGCGATCAACCTGCGCGACGTCAATCTGATCGGCGTTTATGGCAATCCCAAGAACCGCCGCGCCCTCGTGCGTCTGTCCAATGGCCGCTATCAAAAGGTACAGGTCGGCGACCGCTTGAACGGCGGGCGTGTGTCGGCCATCGGCGACACCGAACTGCGCTATAAAAAGAGCGGTCGCGACGTGGTGCTTCGGATGCCGAAAGGCTGATGGAAGCGTTCCTTTTCCAAGCCTCGATCTATCTTGCGGCAACCGTGATTGCCGTGCCCCTGGCCGCGCGGCTCGGGCTTGGGTCGGTGCTTGGCTACCTGTTGGCCGGGGTGCTGATCGGGCCGGTGTTTGGCTTTGTCGGCGGCCATGAAACCGCAGAATTACAGCATGTTGCCGAATTCGGCGTGGTGATGATGCTGTTCCTGATCGGGCTTGAACTTGAGCCGCGCGCGCTCTGGGATATGCGCCATCGCCTGCTTGGGCTTGGCGGCTTGCAGATCGTCCTGACCACATCGGCGATCATGACCGGGGCAAGCCTCTTGGGTCTCGGCTGGAGTGTGGCGCTTGCGATTGGCCTTATCTTTGCGCTCTCGTCGACGGCGATTGTTCTGCAAACCCTGTCGGAAAAGGGGCTGATGCGCACGGGCGGCGGGCGCTCGGCGTTCTCGGTGTTGCTGACACAGGATATCGCGGTGATCCCGATGCTGGCCTTCCTGCCGCTTCTGGCGCTGCCGAAAACCGCCGATATGGTTCTGGGCGAGTTTCTCACGCGCGATGCCAAAACGGCGGATCACGCCGCAACCGGCGCCCATCAGGTGGCGCAATCGCTGATCGCGAGCCTGCCGGGTTGGGGGGCTGCGCTTGTCACCATCGGCGCGGTGGTCGCGATCATTCTGGCCGGTATTTACCTGACGCGCCCCGTGTTTCGCTTTATCCACGCGGCGCGCCTGCGCGAGATGTACACCGCGCTTGCCCTGCTGATCGTGGTGTCGATTTCGTTCCTGATGATGCTGGTGGGGCTGTCGCCCGCGCTTGGGGCGTTCCTCGCTGGGGTGGTCCTGGCCAACAGCGAATTCCGCCACGAGCTTGAAAGCGATATCGCGCCGTTCAAGGGCCTGTTGCTGGGCCTGTTCTTTATCACCGTCGGGGCGGGGATCAATTTCACCACCCTGTTTGGCGCGCCGTTCCTGATCCTTGGGCTGGCGCTTGCGGTGATCGTGATCAAGGGCAGCGTTCTGTGCCTTCTGGGCTGGGCCTTTGCCCTGCGGGGGCGCGATCTTTGGCTGTTCACGCTGGGATTGGCGCAGGCGGGGGAATTCGGGCTTGTGCTGATCGGGTTCACCGATCAGCAGCATGTTCTGCCGCGCGGGCTGAGCGAAACGCTCTTGCTTGTGGTGGCGATGACCATGCTGATCACGCCGCTTTTGTTCATTCTCTATGATTGGCTGTCACAGCGTATTCAGGACAGTGGCGAGACGCAGGATGCCGATGAGATCGACACCAAAGGCCCGGTGATCATCGCCGGAATCGGGCGTTTCGGGCAGGTGGTCAACCGGCTTGTACGCTCAAGCGGGTTTGAAACCGTGGTGCTTGATCATGACCTCAACGCGATCCAGCGCATGCGCCGCTTTGGCATCAAGGGGTTCTTTGGCGACCCGACGCGCCCCGATCTTCTTCATGCCGCGGGCCTGCACGAGGCGCGCGTTCTTGTGGCGGCGCTTGATGACCCGGAGGCCGCCGTGCGCCTTGTCGCCTTTGCGCGCCGCGAATGCCCCGATCTTCACATCATCGCGCGGGCACACGATCGCACCCATGTGTTTCGCCTTTATCAGGCCGGGGCCAATGACATCGTGCGCGAACTTTTCGACAGCTCGCTGCGCGCCGGGCGCTATGTGCTTGAAAACATGGGGCTTACGGAGTTCGAGGCAGCGGAGCTTGAGAAAACCTTTTATCAGCATGATCGCGGGTCGGTGCGTGAGCTCGCCGCGCTTTGGGATCCCGGCATCCCGACAATCGACAATGCCGCCTATATCAAGCGCGCGCGCGAGTTGGAAAAAGACCTTGAAACCATGCTCTTGTCCCAGCTTGAAGAAACAGCCCATCCCGCGCCGAATGACGATACTCCGGCTGACAGCAAAGACACCTAACGGTTTGTTTGCCTTTTTCGGGGCAGATTGGTCACGATCTGCGGTGTGACGCACCGTTGTCTGCAAATCTCGCTGGCAAGATCGCGGGGCGGCGTTATATGATTGTCCGCACCTCCCCATGGAACGAGCAGCCTCAGGGAACGGGCGAATGAGCTTTCAGGCGATACAGCAAATGCCGCTTGCCCTTCCGGCGGCCACAAAGACCGAAGTGCGCACGCAATTTGCGGCGCTTTGCTATCGCATGGTGCGCGACAAGCCCGAAATCCTGTTGATCACCAGTCGTGGATCGGGCCGCTGGATCGTGCCCAAGGGCTGGCCGGTGGCCGGCAAAACCCCCGCAGAAATCGCCCAGCTTGAAGCCTGGGAAGAGGTCGGCGTGCGCGGGCGCGCCTATGAACAATGCCTTGGCGCCTATTCCTACACCAAGGCAATCGGGCCAGAGCGCGGCCTGCCCTGTCTTGCGATGGTCTATCCGGTGCGGGTCAAAACCCTTGCCGGAAAATTCCCCGAGGCCGGACAGCGCAAACACAAGTGGCTGCGCCCCAAAAAGGCCGCCGCCCGCGTGGATGAGCCGGAACTCAAGCATATTATCCGGAGCTTCGATCCGCACCGTTTGGGCCTTTAAGCTGCGGTTGCGCCTTGATCTTTGCCCGGCCACACGTAAGTATCCATGGTATTGCATTTGGACCGGGACATGATTCAATTCAGCCTGAAATGCGCCGAGGATCACCGCTTTGATAGCTGGTTCCAATCGGCCGAAGCCTTTGAAAAGCTGCGCGCTCGCAGCATGGTGACCTGTGCTGTCTGCGGATCGGATGAGGTGGAAAAGGCGCTTATGGCGCCGCGTGTGCGTTCCAGTCGCAAAGACGCGCCAGACGGCGCGCCCCCCCAAGCCGCGGGCGGCGCGCTTAGCAAACCCGCAAGCCCCGCAGAACAGGCTATGGCCGAGTTGCGACGCAAGATCGAGGAAAACTCGGAATACGTCGGCGGCAATTTCGCGCGCGAGGCGCGCGACATGCATGACGGTGTCACGCCCGAACGCGCGATTTACGGCGAAGCCCGCCCCGAAGAGGCGCGCAAACTGCTCGAAGAGGGCGTGCCCGTTGCCCCCCTGCCCTTTATTCCGGGCCGCAAGTCAAACTGATCACATCCCGAAAGGATTTCCATGCATATCGTCATCACAGGCGCGAATCGCGGCATTGGCAAGGCGCTCGCAGACAGCTATCGCGCGGCCGGGCACCAGGTGACCGGCACCGCGCGCGCGCCCTCGGGCGATTTGATCGCGCTTGATGTGACCGATCCGACCGCTCATCACGCGATGGCACAGCAGATCGGCGATCAGCCGGTCGATCTTTTGATCTGCAACGCCGGGGTCTATCCCGACAAGCACGAAACCCTCGAAGATGGCTACCCGGCCTCGATGTGGGCACAGGCGTTTGCCACCAATGTGACCGGCGTTTTTCTGAGCGTTCAGACACTCTTGCCGCGGATCAAGGCGGCAAAGGCGGGCAAGATCGCGGTGATCTCAAGCCAGATGGCAAGCCAGACCCGCGCGCCCGGAGGCAGCTATATCTATCGGGCCTCAAAGGCGGCGGCGCTAAATCTTGGGCGCAACCTGGCGGTTGATCTGGCGCCCAAGGGTATTGCCGTTGGCATCTATCATCCCGGCTGGGTGCGAACTGACATGGGCGGGGACGCCGCCGCCATTTCGGTGGAAGAGGCCGCCCAGGGGCTGGTTGAGCGGTTTGCAGAGCTTGATCTGGCCGACACCGGATGCTTTCGTACCTATGACGGCCAGGACCACGACTTTTAGGGGGGCGCATTTTCTTATCCTAAGAAAATGCCCAAGAAAATTCGTACGAATTTTCTTGTCTGTCGCGCCCTGCGACACCTGCCCTCTTGCACCGGGCCCTGCCCGCGCGTAAACCGCGCGCGACAAACCGGCTCAGGACATAGATAATGCCCGTTCTCGTTATGAAATTCGGTGGCACCTCTGTTGCCACGCTTGACCGTATCCGCCGCGCCGCAAAACGCGTGGGCGTTGAAGTGGCCAAAGGCTATGACGTGATCGTCATTGTCTCTGCCATGTCGGGCAAAACCAACGAGCTTGTCGGCTGGGTCAATGAAATCTCGCCGCTTTACGATGCGCGTGAATATGACGCCGTGGTCAGTTCCGGAGAGAACATCACCGCCGGTCTCATGGCGCTGACGCTTCAGGAAATGAACGTACCCGCGCGCAGCTGGCAGGGCTGGCAAGTGCCGCTCATGACCAATTCGGCGCATTCTTCGGCGCGCATCGAAGAAATTCCCACCGATAACCTCAATGCCAAATTCGGCGAGGGCATGCGCGTCGCCGTGGTTGCCGGCTTTCAGGGGATTTCCCCCGAGGGCCGCATCACCACGCTTGGGCGGGGCGGGTCGGATACCACCGCCGTGGCCTTTGCCGCCGCCTTTGGTGCCGAGCGCTGCGATATTTATACCGATGTCGATGGGGTCTATACCACTGACCCAAGGATCAGCTCGAAGGCGCGCAAGCTTGACAAGATCGCCTTCGAGGAAATGCTTGAACTGGCCTCGCTTGGGGCCAAGGTGCTTCAGACCCGCTCGGTCGAGCTGGCGATGCGCTACAATGTCCGGCTGCGGGTTCTCAGCAGCTTTGAGGAGCAATCAGACGACGCAGGAACCCTGGTCTGCGCCGAGGAGGAAATCATGGAATCAAATGTCGTAAGTGGCATCGCCTATTCGCGAGACGAGGCAAAGATGACCCTCATTTCTGTCGCCGACCGCCCCGGCATCGCCGCCGCAATCTTCGGGCCGTTGTCCGAGGCCGGTGTGAATGTCGATATGATCATTCAGAACATCGCCGAAGAGGGCCGTACCGACATGACGTTTTCGTGCCCCACCGATCAGGTCAAGCGCGCGGAAAAGGCGCTGGAAGAAGCCAAGGAAAACGGCGATATCAACTATCACGATCTGGTTGCCGACACCGATGTGGCCAAGATTTCCGCCGTCGGCATCGGCATGCGGAGCCAATCAGGCGTCGCCGCCAAGATGTTCAAGACGCTTTCCGATGAAGGCGTGAACATAAAGGTCATTGCAACCTCAGAGATCAAGATTTCTGTGCTGGTCGACCGGAAATACATGGAACTTGCGGTCCAAGCCCTGCATGATGCCTTTGAATTGGATAAAGCGGCCTGATCCTGTTTCTACCGGATAATTTGCGGTAAGGGTCGGGCCAGGATCTGAAATCGCGCCCGGGGTGCAATGCTGCCATGACCAAGACATTCAAGACCGACAGCCGTCAGATGCTGGGGCGTCTACGCGACGTCATGGCAGAAGATGCCGCAGGTCAGGCACGGCTTGATCAGATCACCCGGCTGATTGCCGAGGAAATGCGCACCGAGGTCTGCTCGATCTATCTGTTTCGCGACGAAGACACGCTGGAGCTTTGCGCCACAGAGGGCCTTAACCCGCAAGCCGTTCACGAAACCCGGCTCAAGCTTGGCGAGGGTCTTGTGGGGCGCGTGGCGCGCAAGGGCCAGGTCGTGAACACCGATGATGCGCCCGCGACCAAGGGCTTTCGCTTCATGCCGGAAACCGGGGAAGAGGCCTATTCGTCCTTCATGGGCGTGCCGATTCAGCGGCTTGGCGAAAAGCTTGGCGTGCTGGTGGTGCAATCCAAGCAATCGCGGCTGTTCTCGGAAGAAGAGATTTACGCCGTCGAAGTGGTCGCCATGGTGCTGGCCGAGATGGCCGAGCTTGGCGCCTTTGTCGGCGAAGGCGCGGCGATGTCGGCGCGCCACCAACAGGCCAAGCTGTTTCGCGGCACCACCGTGCAGGAAGGCACCGCGCAGGGCCATGTCTGGCTTCACGAACCGCGCGTCGTTGTCACCAACCCAATCGCCGAAGACCCGGTGCGCGAGCTTGAGCGCCTGCATGAGGCGGTCGAGACCCTGCGCGTCGGCGTCGATCGGATGCTCTCGACCGCCGGGGGCGACAAGGATCAACTCGAGGTGCTCGAGGCCTATCGGATGTTCGCCAATTCCAAGGGGTGGATGCGCCGGATGGAAGCGGACATAGATAGCGGCCTGTCCGCCGAGGCCGCCGTCGAGAAAGAGCAATCAGCGGCGCGCGCGCGGATGAATCAGGTCAGCGACTCCTACCTGCGTGACCGCCTGCATGATCTTGATGATCTCTCGAACCGGCTTTTGCGTATTCTGACCGGGCAAGGCGCAGAAACCGGGGCCGAGATGCCATCCGATCCGATCCTCATTGCGCGCAACATCGGTCCGGCCGAGCTTTTGGATTATGGCCGCTCTCTCAAGGGGATCGTACTTGAAGAGGGCTCTGTCGGCAGCCATGCGGCGATTGTGGCGCGGGCCCTGGCGATTCCGCTGGTGATCCACGCGGCGCGCATCACCACAGAGGCGCTGAACGGCGATCCCATTCTGGTGGATGGCGATCAGGGGTTGGCGCATCTGCGCCCCGACGACGCGATCGTGGCGGCCTTTCGCGACAAGATGGCGATGCAGGCAACCGCGCAGGAACGCTATGCCTCGATCCGCGACAAACCGGCCACGACGCGCTGCGGTCAGACGGTCAAGCTCAAGATGAACGCCGGACTGATGGCCGATCTGCCCAGTCTTGAAAGCTCCGGCGCCGAAGGCGTGGGCCTGTTTCGCACCGAGCTTCAGTTCCTGATCCGAAGCCATATGCCCAAGCGCGCCGAGCTTTCAGAGCTTTACTCGCGGGTGATGGACGCCGCCAAGGGTCAGCGCGTGGTGTTTCGCACGCTTGATATCGGGTCGGACAAGGTCCTGCCCTATATGAAGGCCACGGACGAGCCGAACCCGGCCATGGGCTGGCGCGCGATCCGCGTCGGATTGGATAAGCCGGGCGTGATGCGCATGCAGCTTCAAGCGCTGATCCGGGGCGCCAAGGGGCGGCATCTGTCGATCATGTTCCCCTTCGTGGCGCAACGCAGCGAGTTCACCGCCGCGCGCGCCGAAATGGACAAGGCGCTTGAACGCGAGCGCATTCTCGGCCATCCGCTGCCGGTTTCAATCGAGGTCGGGGCAATGCTTGAAACCCCCTCGCTCGCCTTTGCCCCCGATGATTTCTATCGCGAGGTTGATTTCATCTCGATCGGCGGCAATGACCTCAAACAGTTCTTCTTTGCGGCTGATCGCGAAAACGAGCGGGTGCGCAAGCGCTATGACACCCTCAATGTCAGCTTTCTCAACTTTCTCGAAGGCATCGTTTATCGCTGCGCCACCACCGGCACCCCGCTCAGCTTTTGTGGCGAGGATGCCGGCCGCCCGGTCGAAGCCGCCTGTCTGACCGCCATCGGCTTTCGCACGCTATCGATGCGCCCGGCCTCAATCGGGCCGGTAAAAAGCCTGCTGCGGCGGCTTGATCTTGGCGAATTGCGCGGCGTGATCCACGCCGAACGCGACAGCGGCGCCCAATCGGTGCGCGACGCGGTGATGGAGCATCTGCGCGGCAAGTTCTGAGCCTTCCGGTTAGCGTAGGGTGGGTAAAACCCACGCTGCTTGCGCCGACACAAGGATAAAGCCCCCCGCAACGCCCCGGTTCCGTCGCACAATATTACAGCCTGTAACGCGCGATCACTTGCGCTTTTCGATCTCTGTGCCATGCCTCTATAAGACAAGGTTAGCCAAGCCAAGCAAACCATAAGACAACCGTGGAACATTTATCGCCCATCACACTCGGATTTCTAGGAAGCCTTATTGCCGGTCTGATGACCGCCGTCGGTGCCATCCCCGTGCTCATGGGCAAAACCCCAAGCCGCGCCATTCGCGATATGTCGCTTGGCTTTGCGGCCGGGGTGATGCTCTCGGCCTCGTTCTTTTCGCTGATCATTCCGTCGCTTGACGCGGCAACCGTGCAATATGGCGACGGCGCCCTGCCTGCGGCGCTTGCGGTGGCGGGTATCCTTCTGGGGATGGCCGCGGTTGCCGTGCTCAATGAAACCCTGCCACACGAGCACTTCAACACCGGGCGTGAAGGCCCGGATGCGGGCTCTTTGCGGCGGGTCTGGCTGTTCATCATCGCGATCACGATTCACAACTTTCCCGAGGGGCTTACCGTCGGTGTCGGCTTTGGCGCGCATGGTCTTTCGGGCGGCATGCCGCTGGCGATCGGGATCGGGCTTCAGAATGCACCCGAGGGATTGGCGGTCGCGGTCGCTCTGCTTGGCGAAGGTTATAGCCGCCGCCGCGCCTTTGGCATCGCCGCCCTCACCGGCCTTATCGAGCCGATTGGCGGCCTCCTTGGTGCGGCGATCATCTCGGTCTCAGAGCCGTTCCTGCCCTGGGGTCTGGCCTTTGCGGCCGGAGCGATGCTCTATGTCATCAGCCATGAAATCATCCCCGAAACCCACCGCAGCGGCCATCAGAACAAGGCCACGCTCGGGTTTTCCATCGGCCTCGTGCTGATGCTGTTTCTCGATGTCTGGCTTGGCTAGGGCGCGGCGCGGCTAGTCCTGCCGCGTCGGCATTTTGCTGACCTGAAGGCGCAATGCCTCGACCATGTCACCATGGTCGCGCCCGGCATCAATCGCCAGACGGCGCAGGCCGAAATGCACATGCGCCATCTGCTGGTAGTACCTGGTATAGGCGTAATTCGTCGCTGCCCCGGCGGCGGCGCCCAAAATCGGCACCGTCTGCGCCGCAAGCTTTTGCCCGAGCACCGTGGCAAGCCGTGGCGCCACCCGCGCGATAAGGGAATTGAGCGCGGCCCCGGTCACCGTCACCCGCGTACCGATAAACCCAAGATCCGCGCCATCATCGCCAGACAATGGCCCCGCCGCGCCGAACACCTCGACCGCCTCGAAACGCACGCTTGGCTCTGCGGGATCAAAGCCGTGCTCGATCGCCACGTCCTGAATGGCGCGCAGCAAGACCGTCGTCGTCACCGGCAATTCCGCCAGTGCCGTCGGCAAGCCCCCCATGCCGCCCGCCGCCCCCATCGCCGTGGTCACCGCCCGCGCCATCCAGCCGGGTTGGTCGCCGACCACCTCGCGCGAGCGGTGCGCCATCTCCATCGCCCGGTAAAGCGCGCTTTCGGTGACCTCGCCAAGACGCGTCCGCACCGCCACCGGCAGACGATCCAAAAGCCCCTCGGCCTGTCCGCCGACAAGGTTCAACAGATCAATCGCCGCATTGCCCGCGCGCGCATGGCGGCGCGCCAGATCCAACAGCCGCGCGTCGATCTCCTCGGCGTCAATCGGCCTGCCCAAAAGCTCCATCTTCGTGTCCTGACTGTGATCCATGAGGTAACAGATTGCCCCTGTCGGCCCCTAATTCAAGCGTGACGGGTCACCTTCCCGGTTACATGATCCCACGCGCCGGGCCGTAATTCCAGCCCCAGAACACGCTCGGGATTGGTGGGCGGCGGCATCTCGACGCCGCTCAATCGCTCAAAGCCAAAGCGCCCGTAATAGGGGGCGTCCCCCACCAGCATCACCCGCTCCCAGCCTTTTTCCCGCGCCCGCTCAAGGCTGTCCTGAATCAACAAGCGGCCAAGCCCCTCGCCCTGATGGGTCGGATGCACCGCCACCGGCCCCAGCAAAAGCGCCTCGGCCCGCCCGACACGCACCGGCCAAAACCGGATCGCCCCGGCCAGAATGCCCCCATGATCGCGCGCCACAAGGCTAAGCCCCGCGACCGGCGCCACCCCGTCGCGCAGCCGGTAAGACGACAAGGCCTCACGCCCCGGTGCAAAACACAGGTCATAAAGCGCCTCGACTTCCCACCAGTCTTCGGCTGTTTCGGGCCGCAGATCGAACATGCGGGCCACCCCTTTCGTGAATTCGACTGGCAATGCGCGTAGCACGGCGCTAGGTCTGGCACAAACCAGATCATGCCAGATCATGCCAGATCATGAAGGAGAGACAGATGTTCTACAAACCCGAGGATGGCCACGGCCTGCCGCACAATCCGTTCAACTCCATCGTGACCCCGCGCCCGATTGGCTGGATATCGACCCGCGGCGCCGATGGGCGGGACAATCTTGCGCCCTATTCGTTTTTCAACGCCGTCGCTTACGTGCCGCCGCAGGTGATGTTTTCCTCGACCTCGGCCAAGGAAGATCGCGGCGACACCAAGGACAGCGTCGCCAATATCCGCGAGACCGGCGTGTTCTGCGTCAATATCGTCGAATACGAGATGCGCGACGCAATGAACCAGACCTCCGGCCCCTGGGATCGCGAGACCGACGAGTTCGAGCTCGCCACCCTGGCCAAGGCCGAATGCGACACGATTGCCTGTTCCCGCGTGGCCGCCGCGCCCGCCAATCTTGAATGCAAACTGACCCAGATCGTACAACTCCCCGGCGAGGCGAATTTCGCCGTCTTCGGCGAGGTGATCGGCGTGCATATGCGCGATGATTGCATGGTGGACGGCATGTTCGACGTGCTGCGCTACAACCCGCTCACCCGGCTTGGCTATCAGGATTATTCGGTCATCCGCGAAAAGTTCAGCCTCAAGCGCCCCGGCGAATAGGGTCGCGGCTTCTTCTTGCGACAAATATCCCGGGGTGAATTGGCCAACGGCCAAGAGGGGCAGCGCCCCTGCCCCGCTATCCGGCTGAAATCGCAGTGCCAAGCTTGGCGGCGCTGCGCCCGGGGCTATCGCGGCCAATCGTGCGGCACAGGATCAGCACCGGGATAAGACCAAACCCGACCAGCACAAGCGAGGGCACCGCCGCCTCGGCCAGCCGCTCGTCAGCGGCAAGGCGGTGTGCCTGCACCGCAAGCGTCTGAAAGTTGAACGGATGCAGGATAAGCGTCGCGGGCAGCTCTTTCATCACATCGACAAAGACGATCAACAGCGCGGTCAACACGCTGGTGCGCGCCACCGGAAGATGCACCCGCAGCAAGAGCTTCGGCCCCGGCTGGCCAAGGGATCGGCCAATCGCATCGAAATGCCCCGGCACCGTCGCCATGCCGCTGTCATAGGCATTGAGCGCGGCGGCCATGAAGCGCGCCACATAGGCCAGCACCATCAGCCAGATCGACCCGGTGATCAAAAGCCCGGTGCGGATGCCGAATGTCTCGCGCATGAAAGCATCCACGCTATTGTCGAGCGCCGCCATCGGCACCATGAGCCCAACGGCGATCACGCCGCCGGGCACCGCATAGCCAAGCCCGGCCCCGACCACCAACCAACGCGAGGCCCGCCCCGGTTTGGTGCGGGCGCGAAAGCCGATAAGCACCGCCCCGATCACCGTCAGAACCGCCGCCACACTCGCCAGCGTCACCGAGTTGGCCATGAAGCCAAGATAGCGGTCCGACAAAAGGCTTTGCCCCGATCCCATCGCCATGCTGCCCAGCATGACAACCGGGATGACAAAGCCAAGCAGGACCGGCAAAAGGCAGATCGTGAAGGCGATCCAGCCGGCCGCGCCGCGCAATCTGGGCCGCTCCATCGTCTCGAACCGCGCGCCGCGCCCGGCTGTGCGCGCGCGCCCGCGGCTGGCGCGCTCAAGCCCTGCCAGAAGCAGGGCAAAGCTCAGCAGGCAAAGCGCCAGTTGCGCCGCCGCCGCCCGGTCGCCAAGCGAAAACCACGCCTGGTAAATGCCGGTGGCAAAGGTCTGCACGTTGAAAAAGGCCACCGTGCCGAAATCGGCAATCGTTTCCATCACCGCCAAAAGCGCACCGCCCGCAATCGCCGGGCGCGCCATCGGCAGGGCCACCCGCCAGAACGCCGCGAGCGGCGAGCGGCCAAGCGTGCGCGCCACCAGAAAGGCATTGGCGCTTTGTTGACGAAACGAGGCGCGCGCCAGAAGGTAGACGTAGGGGTAAAGCACGATGGTCAGCATCACCGCTGCGCCGCCAAGGCTTCGAACTTCGGGAAACCAGTAATCGCGCGGTCCCCATCCGGTCGCTGCGCGCAGGGCGGTCTGCACCGGGCCGGGGTGGTCAAGCATATGGGTATAGGCATAGGCCATCACATAGGCCGGAAACGCCAGCGGCAGCGCAAGCGCCACCTCAAGCAATCGCACGCCCGGAAAGCGATAGACCGTCACCAGCCAGGCCGTGACCGATCCGATCACCGCCGTGCTGATCCCGACCACCACCACGAGGGTCAGCGTCGTCGCCGTATAGCGTGGCAAAACGGTCGAGAGCACCTCGCGCCAGGTCTGTAGATCGCCGGTCAGCGCGGCGAGGGCCGCCGCAAGAATCGGGGCGACGCAAAACGCCACCACGACCCATGCCAGACGATGCAACAGGCGCTCGCTCATGCCTTCGCCTCCTTCGGGCGCAATTTCCGACTGTTTTGATCAGTATTCCCTGCGCCGCAGAGGGTCAAGAGAGGCAGGCGCGCTGTTTTGGCGCGTGATCAACCGGTTGAAACGCCCGCCTCGGCAAAGCTTGCCATGCCCGAATGACAGGCCAACGCGCCCTGAAGGATACCAATCGCAAGCGTCCCGCCAGAGCCTTCGCCAAGGCGCATGCCAAGCGACAGGATCGGCTCTTTTTCAAGATGGGCGAGAAGCCTGACATGCCCCGGCTCGGCGCTGACATGACCCGCGACCGCGTGATCAAGCGCGCCGGGGGCTGCCACGTCGAGGCAGGCCGCCGCAGCGGTGCAGATAAAGCCATCCAAAATCAACGGGATAGAAAGAACCCTTGCGCGCAGAATCGCGCCCGCCATCGCCGCCAATTCGCGCCCGCCAAGACAGCGCAGCGCCTCTAGCCCGTTGTGGTCGGCCCCCGGATTGGCCGCGACCGCGCGCGCGACGACCTCGGCCTTATGGCCCATCGCCTCGGGCGCAAGCCCGGTGCCCCGCCCGGTCCAGCCCGGCGCGTCGCCGCCAAACAGCGCGAGCGCGATGGCCGCCGCGCTGGTGGTATTGCCGATCCCCATTTCGCCAACCACAAGCAGGTCGGTCTCTACGTTCACCGCATCCCAACCGGTTTTGAGCGCGCTTACCACCTCGGCCTCGGACATCGCCGGGCCCTTGGTCATGTCCTGTGTCGGGCTGTCAAGCGCGAGGGCATGCACATCCATCCGCGCACCCACGACCCCGGCGAGTTGATTGACCGCCGCGCCGCCACTTTGGAAATTCGCCACCATTTGCGCGGTAACCTCGGCGGGAAAGGCGGAAATGCCCTGCGCCGTGACCCCGTGATTGCCGGCAAAGACGATCACCTGCGGGCATTGGATGCGGGCGCGCGCATCGCCGCGCCAGCCGCAATACCAAAGCGCCAGATCCTCAAGCCGCCCAAGCGCGCCCGGCGGCTTGGTCAGCTGCCCGTCACGCGCACGCGCCGCGTCAATCGCGGCGGCGTCGGGGGCGGGCAAATCCCTTAAAAGGGCGGAAAATTCGGCGAGGGTGGTAAAAGTTAGCGGCATAAGAGCCTCATTGCATGTTATTTGCCCTCTGTGTATCGCAGTGCCAGCCGAGGCCCCAGCCGAAAAAGGGCGCGCCCATGACGGAAAACGACAAGACCCTGATCCGCGCCGTAGATGTGCCGCTGGCGCTTAGCCTGCTCAGCCGTTTGCCGGTGCCGGTGCGCGCCTATGATCGCAGCGCAGAGGCGGCCTGGGCCTATCCTTTGGTTGGCGTCGTGCTTGGCACTCTGGCCGCATTTGGCGGGCTTTTCACGGGGTGGATCGGCCTTCCGGCGCCTCTGGCCGCCCTTTTCGCGCTCAGCCTTTTGATCGTGCTGAGCGGGGCGATGCACGAGGATGGGCTGGCCGATACCGCAGACGGGCTCTGGGGCGGATGGGACCGGCAAAAGCGCCTTGAGATCATGAAAGACAGCCATATCGGAAGCTATGGCGTTCTGGCGCTGATCCTGTCGCTTGGGGCGCGGTGGGGCGCACTCTGGCTGTTGTTCGAGACCTCGCAGACCACGGCAGCACTCGCGCTTATCGTGGCGGCGACCCTGTCGCGTGGGGTGATGCCCGCGCTTATGGCCGCCCTGCCACATGCGCGCGACAGCGGACTGTCGCGCCGGGTGGGACGGGTCGCACCGATGAGCGCCGCGCTTGCGGGCCTGCTTGCCGGGGCCGTTGCTGTCGTGATGCTCGGCGGCGCGGGCGTCACGGCGGTGCTCTGTGCCGGTCTGGCGGCGCTTGGCGTCGGCGCGATTGCGCGGGCCAAGATCGGCGGGCAGACCGGCGATATCCTGGGCGCAAGCCAGCAGATCGCGGAAATCGCCGTGTTGTTCAGCCTTCTGAGCTAAGCCGCAAACGAAAAAGGCCGCACCCATCCGGCACGGCCCTTTCCAATCAGATCAAAAGCTTAGGCTGCGACGCGCGATATCAGAACGTCACCAACCTGCTTGGCGGCCAAGACCTCGTCGCCACCGCTTACGGCGGCCACTTCGCGGGTCAGACGCTCAAGCGCGGCTTCATAAAGCTGACGCTCGGAGTAGCTCTGTTCGCGCTGATCGTCGGCGCGGTGCAGGTCGCGCACGACCTCTGCAATCGCGATAAGATCGCCCGAGTTGATCTTTTGCTCGTATTCCTGCGCCCGGCGCGACCACATCGCGCGCTTGACCTTGGCCTTGCCCTTGAGGGTGGTCATCGCCTTGGAGACCACATCGGGGCTGGACAGGCTGCGCATGCCGATTTCGGTTGCCTTGTTGGTCGGCACCCGCAGGGTCATCTTGTCTTTTTCGAACGAGATCACGAACAGTTCCAGCGTGATGCCGGCGATTTCCTGTTCTTCGATCGAAACGATCTGGCCCACACCGTGAGCCGGATAAACCACATAATCGTCAGGACGGAATTCGGACTTTCTGGACTTCGTCATTCAGGTCTTCCTCGCAAGGGGCGCCCGTTCACAAACGCAAAAATACACGCCAAGGGCCGGAACGGTCCACGGTATATGTATATCTGGCGCAGAGAATTCCAGCCCCGAGCAGTGACACGGGCGCATGGAAACCGGGCAAATCTATTTATCTGCCTTAAATGTATACCACAAAAAACGCCCCCGCGAAAGGCCGCTCAATGATAAATGGCCGTAACGCCTTTAAAATCAGGGTTTTTGCCCGGTTTTAACAGTCGAAATGCCCGTCGGCCCGGCCCAGCTAAACGAATCGGTTCGGCAAAAGGCCCAAACTACGGGGCTTAGCCGCCCTCGCCGGGGGCTTCGGAAAAGTATTTCTCAAGCTTGCCAGTCTCGCCGTCGCGCTCTTCCGCATCGGGAAGCTGATCTTTCTTGGTGATGATCACCGGCCACATTTCAGAGTACTTGCGGTTGAATTCCACCCATTTTTCCATTTCCGGCTCGGTGTCCGGGCGGATCGCGTCGGCGGGGCATTCCGGCTCGCAAACACCACAGTCGATGCATTCATCGGGATGAATGACCAGCATGTTCTCACCTTCGTAAAAACAATCCACCGGGCATACCTCGACGCAGTCGGTGTATTTACAGGCGATGCAGTTGTCGTTCACGATATAGGTCATGGCCGTCTCTCATGCTTGGCGGTTTGCGCTTCACCTAATCCAGAGGCGCGGATCATTCAAGCGCTCCCGGCCTATTCAGATCGAGTTTGCGCCGGTCGCGCTTGGTCGGGCGACCTTTTCCCTCATATTTAGGCGCTGCCGGAACGTTTTCCTCGGGCACTGGCGGCGCGAGGTCATCATAGAGCATTTGCGCCTCGGGGGCGGGGCCGCGCCGGGTGCCGCTGGCCAGGACCCGCACCACCCGCGCGGCGCGCCCCTGCACGAAGGTCAGAACATCGTCAGGCGCAACCGCATGGGCGGTCTTGGACACGCGCGTGCCGTTGACCCGCACATGCCCGGCCGCAACCTCTTTGGCGGCCAGCGTGCGGGTTTTGAAAAACCGCGCATGCCAGAGCCATTTGTCGAGCCGGATCTTCGCCCCGTCCGCCGCCAAGGTCAGCCTTTGGTTTTAAGGCCCATGAGGGCGGCCGCGAAGGGGTTGTCGGGGTCGATGCGGTCTTTTTTCTCGGGCCGCGCGCTAAAGGTCTTGGCCCCCTGCTCTTGCGGGGCGCCACGGGGTTTGCCTTTGCCGGGCTTGCCACGCGGCTTGCCGGATTTGGCCGGTTTGTCGCGTTGACCGGCCCCTGCGGGGCGCTCGGTGCGGGCACGATTGGCGCGCGGGGCCCAGGTGAAGGTATAGAACACCTCAAGTTCCGGCGCGGCCAGCTCGGCGGTCTCGCCGGGGGCGATTTCGGCCTCGGCGGCTTCCGGGACCTCGGCGGGCACTTCGACCTCGGGCGTAGGATCGGCGGCAATTGGCGCGACACCTTCGTCGGCGATCGCCTCGACGATATCGGCGGCGGTGTCGGGCGGTGTCTCCTCTGTCGCGGCAACCGCATCGGCGGGGGCCTCGGCGAGGGCCTTATCGACCGGCTTGACCTTTTCACGCTCGCCGCGCTCGGCCTTATAGCCAAGCCCCTGCATCAGGGCAGCGAACTGTTCCAGCGTCATGCCGGTGATCGAGAGCATGTCCGGCTTGGCCTCGAACCCGCCACGGCTGTCTTCGGAGCGCAGCATATCGGCGAGCCGTTCCAGCATGTCGATGCGAATCGCCCGCTCACCGGCGGCACGATAGCCCGACATGGTGTGATAGCCCTTGGCGGTGCTGTCATTCGACGGCACGGTCACAAGGCCCGGCGGCGGTGCCTCGGGGAATTCGTCAAGCCCGTTGCTCAGCGACCAGAGCACCAGCCGCAGACGCGTCGGCGCGGGCTTGAGCAGGATCGGCATGAACACCGTGAACTGACCAAAGCGGATACCGTGCTTGCGCAGCGCGCCACGGGCGTCCTGATCAAGCGCCTTGACCTCATCGGCGATCTCGCCGCGCGGCAGGATGCCGAAGCCCTCGACAAGGCGAAAGCCAAAGCCGCGTGCAAGGCCGCTGAGGCTTTCATCGCGCTGGATGTTCAAAAGCGGTTCAAACAGGGTGGCGATCTTGCGATCAATAAAGTGCTGCAGGCGGCGTTGCACCTTTTGTACAACGTCCGCACCGGCCTCTTCGTCGACAAAGGCCACGACCTGCGGCTTGAGAGGATCGGCGCCGGCAACCAGTTTGCCGACCGCTTCTTTCCCCCAGAGCAGGCCGCCCTGTTCGGTGAAATCAATCTCGGTGTCGGGCGCGTTGTAAAAGCGGTCCGCCTTGAGGTGGAAATGCGGGGCAAGGGCCGAAAGGCTCGCCTGCTGAAGCGTGCGCGCCTCGTTACCGACAGCCGCTTTATCCTGGATAAAGCGGAACCCCTCAAGCCGACCGACGAATTCGCCTTCGACCGTTACGTCACCATTCTCGTTCACTTCGGCCACCATGGCTTCCTTCTGCTTGAGCCGGCGCAAAAGCACGGATGTGCGCCGGTCCACAAATCTTTGGGTCAGACGCTCGTGCAGCGCATCCGACAGACGGTCTTCTACAGCGCGCGTCGCCCCGCGCCAATGGCTTTCGTCATCAACCCAGCCTTTTCGCTGCGCAACATAGGTCCAAGTGCGGATATAGGCGAGCCGTTTCGACAATGTGTCAATATCGCCGTCGGTCCGGTCGATGCGCTTGACCTGGCGCGCAAGCCAGTCGTCGGGCACCCGGCCAAGGTTGTGCAGATCGCGAAAGATCGTGTTCAACAGGTTGGTATGTTCGCCATGGCTGATGCTTCGGAAGTCGGGGATGCGGCAGACATCCCACAACAGCCGCACGTCCGGGCCACCGATGGCGCGTTCGGCGATTTCCGGCTGGGCGGCAAGGGTCTTGAGCGCGCCAAGGTCGTCGGCCTCGCGGGCGCGCGCCAGCAATTCGTGATCCGGGCGCGCCTCAAGCGCGCCGATAAGCGCCGAGGTGGTGCCAAATTGCAGGCTCGAATTGCGCCACTCCAGCTTGCGGATCGGGGCAAAGCGGTGATCCATGATCGCCTGGGCTACTTCCGGATCAAGATCGCGGGCCTCGCCGGTGACGCCAAAGGTGCCATGGCTCATGCCGCGCCCGGCGCGCCCGGCGATCTGGCCAAGTTCGTTGGGGGCAAGCATGCGCATCCGCTGGCCGTCGAACTTGCTAAGCGAGGAAAACGCCACGTGATTGATATCAAGGTTCAACCCCATGCCGATGGCGTCGGTCGCCACGAGATAATCGACATCGCCGTTTTGATAAAGGTCAACCTGCGCATTGCGGGTGCGCGGGGAAAGCGCGCCCATCACCACCGCCGCCCCGCCCTTCTGGCGGCGCAGCAATTCGGCGATGGCATAGACGTTCTCCACCGAAAACCCGACAATCGCGCTGCGGGCGGGCATTTTGCTTATCTTCTTGGGGCCACCGTAGGACAGCTGCGACATCCGCTCGCGGGTCAGAAACTCGACACCGGGCACAAGCGCGGCAATTGTCGGGCGCATGGTGTGGCTGCCAAGAAACTGGGTTTCGCGCAGGCCCCGCATCCGCAACAGGCGGTCGGTAAAGACGTGGCCCCGCTCGGGATCGGCGCAAAGCTGGATTTCGTCGACCGCCAGGAAATCGGCCCCCATGCCCTCGGGCATCGCCTCGACGGTACAGACCCAGTATTTCGCGCGTGGTGGCACGATCCGCTCTTCGCCGGTGACAAGCGCCACCACCGAAGGGCCGCGCAGGGCGACGATCTTGTCATAGACCTCGCGCGCCAAAAGACGCAGCGGCAGGCCGATCACACCCGTGCGATAGCCCAGCATCCGTTCAATCGCATAATGCGTCTTGCCGGTATTTGTCGGGCCCAGAACCGCGAGGGTTCTTGACTGCTCGGCCATGTGCCGTCTCTCCCGTTACCTGATCAGAGGTCTGCGCCGCCGAGTTGGCTTTTGATGTCTTCCATCGCGCTGGTTACGTCCTCGTGGTGCGGATGTATAGCAAGAACACGGCTAAACGCCTCTTGCGCAAGATCGGGCTGATTCATTTCGTTCAGCAGCACACCAAGACCATAGAGCACGTTGTAATGGCGCGGCTCAAGCGCGAGGGCATGTTCGATATCCGACAGCGCCAGCCCATAGCGATCCGCCTTGAAAAACGCGACCGAGCGCAGGTGCCAGGCCTCGACAAAGCCCGGCGCGTGATCAATCAGCGCGCTCAGGTGTTCGATCGCCATCGCGGTATCGCCCGCCTCGATCGCGTCGCGCCCACGGCGCAGCAAAAGATCCATCGCGGGCGAGCCGGATTTCTCTAACTCAAGCTCGATTTCACCGGCGATTCGGCGGGCTTCTTTCTCGTCGGCCTCTTGCAGCGCCGCAAACAAACCGTCGAGCCGCGCATTTGGCGCCGCCAAGGCAGGTAGGGAAAACGTGACTATCGCCAGAAGTGCCGTGACGATACGGTTGAGGTTGGTAAAAACTCTGCCCATAACGGCGTTGAGTTTAGCGCAGAATGCCGGGAAGCAAACCCCCGACACCCTAATTGTGAAAGGAACCGCAAATGAGCGAAGTGATTACCGCAGCCGTGGCCGCATTGAATGGCAAAATGGGCAACGAGGGCTTTGACGGCACAGCGAAATTCGTGATCGAGGGCGAAGGCGCCATTGTGATCGACGCGAACGGCGCGCGGGCGGATGATTCCGAGACCGATGTGACCCTCACCGCCGATCAGGACACCTTCGAGTCGATCCTGTCGGGCGATCTTGATCCGACCGCCGCCTTCATGACCGGCAAGCTGGCCGTTGACGGCGACATGGGCATGGCGATGAAGCTTGGCAGCGTGCTGTCCTGATGAAAGAGGCGCCGCTCTATTCCGAGATTGCAAATGGCCCGGATGATGGCGCCGCGTGGTGGATGACAACCGCCGACGGGGTGCGCATCCGTGTCGGTCTCTGGTACAGATCGGCGCAAAATGGCACGGTGTTCCTGTTTCCGGGGCGCACCGAGTACATCGAGAAATACGGCGACGCCGCCGCGCATTTTGCCGGATGCGGCTATGGCACGCTGGTGATCGACTGGCGCGGTCAGGGTCTTGCGGATCGTCTTCGGGACGACGCGATGTCGGGTCATGTGCATCACTTCACCGATTATCAGATGGATGTGGCGGCGATGGTCGAGGCGGCGCATCGGCTTGATCTGCCGCGACCCTGGCACCTTTTGGGGCACTCGATGGGCGGCTGTATCGGGTTGCGCGCGGTGATGCAGGGGCTCGAGGTGCAAAGCGCTGCCTTTTCCGGCCCGATGTGGGGGATCGCCCTGTCAGACGCCCTGCGCCCGGTGGCATGGTCGCTGTCCTGGAGCAGTCGACAGTTGGGCATGAGCCACTTTTACGCCCCCGGAACCGCCCCTGAAAGCTATGTTCTGACCGAGCCGTTCGAGACCAACAAGCTGACCAATGATCGCGAGATGTATCAATACATGATAGATCAGGCCAACGCCCACCCCGAGTTGGGGATCGGCGGGCCAAGCCTGCGGTGGCTGCACGAGGCGCTGAGCGAAACCCGCGCGCTTGCACGCCTCCCCTCGCCCGATCTGCCCTGTCTTACCCTGCTTGGCACGAACGAACAGATCGTCGATGTGGCGCGGGTGCATGACCGCATGGCACATTGGCCGGGCGGGCACCTTGAGCTTGTCGAGAACGGCCGCCACGAGACCCTGATGGACAGCCCCGAGATGCGGGACCGCCTGTTCAAGCAGCTCTGCGAGTTCTACCTCGGCTCGGGCGATGGCAATGCTACGGGTCCTGCGCGACAGGCGAGCGTTGCTCACCAAGCCCGGAAATCCTGAGCACCATTTCGTCACCCGCAGACAGATAGCGCGGCGGCTTATGCCCCATGCCAACGCCCGGCGGCGTGCCCGTGGCGATGACATCGCCCGGTTCAAGCGTCATCAGGTCACTGAGATAGGCCACGATCTGGGCCACGGTAAAGATCATCAACCGGCTGTTGCCGCTTTGCATGCGCGCGCCGTTCACATCGACCGAAAGATCAAGGGCCTGCACATCGCCGATCTCGTCCGGGGTCACGAGCCAGGGGCCCATCGGGCCGAAGGTGTCACAACTTTTGCCCTTGGTCCATTGGCCAGAGCGCTCTAGCTGAAAACCGCGTTCGGAGACATCATTGACGATGGTATAACCGGCCACGTGATCAAGCGCGCTGTCTTCGCTGACGTATTTGGCGCGTTTGCCGATCACGATGCCAAGCTCGACCTCCCAATCGCCACGTTTCGATCCGCGCGGCAGAACCACGGTGTCATGCGGCCCGATGATCGCCGAGGTTGCCTTGAGAAAGACAACCGGATCCTTGGGCGGATCGACGCCAAGTTCGGCGGCGTGGTCGATATAGTTGAGGCCGATGCAGATCAGCTTGCCAACATCGCCCACCGGCGGGCCGAGGCGCGGGTTGCCCTCGACCAACGGAAGGCTCTCGGGTTTGACCTTTGGCAGATCGCCAAGCACCGCCCCCGCCAGATCGGGCAGCACGCCCGAGAGATCGCGAAGCTGTCCCGCCTTATCCACGAGAGCGGGCTTTTCCTGTCCCGGCGCGCCGTATCTTGCAAATTTCATCGCGTCACTTCCCTTTTGGCGTTTGTGCCTACCCTAGCCTGCCGCCCATAAATGGCAAGAGATTGACCCCGCCACAGCGGCCCCTTGTGGCGCGCGGCGGTGCGGCCTATGTCTTGGGCCAACAATCAACAAGAGGTGCCTCATGTTCAATCTGCCTTTCCCCGTCCGCGACGCAAATGCCGGTTCCGGCAACAAGGATCTGGGAAAGCTGCCCGAATGGGACCTGAGCGATCTTTACAGCGGTGAAGACGCGCCCGAACTCAAGCGTGATCTCGACTGGCTTGAAACCGCCTGCGCCGAATTCGCTGCTGATTACGAGGGCAAACTGGCCGATCTTGATGCGGCCGGCCTTTTGGAATGTCTGCATCGCGACGAAAAGATAAGCAATATTGCCGGGCGGGTCATGTCCTTTGCCGGGCTGCGCTATTACCAGCTTACGATTGATGGCGGGCGGGCGAAATTCATGTCCGATTGCCAGGAAAAGGTGACCAATTACACCACGCCGCTGGTGTTTTTCTCGCTCGAACTCAACCGGCTCGCCGAAGAGCCGCTTGCGGCGATGTATGCCGAGAACGCCGATCTGGCGCGTTACAAGCCGGTGCTTGACCGCATTCGCGCGATGAAACCCTATCAGCTGTCTGACGAGCTTGAAAAATTCCTGCATGATCTCGGGGTGGTCGGTGATGCCTGGGAGAGGCTGTTTGACGAAACCATCGCCGGCCTAAGCTTTAACGTCGATGGCGAGGATCTTACCATCGAGGGCACGCTGAACCTCTTGACCGAACAGGACCGCAGCAAGCGCGAGGCCGCCAGTCACGAGTTGGCGCGCGTGTTCGGCGAGAATATCCGCACGTTTTCGCGCGTCCATAACACCGCCGCCAAGGAAAAAGAGGTCATCGACCGCTGGCGCGGCATGCCCACGGCGCAAACCGGGCGGCACCTCAGCAACGATGTCGAACCCGAGGTGGTCGAGGCGCTGCGCAACGCGGTGGTCGAGGCCTATCCGAAGCTCAGCCACCGCTATTACGAGCTCAAGCGCAAATGGCTTGGGCTTGAGCGGATGCAGACATGGGACCGCAACGCGCCGCTGCCAATGGAAAGCACCAAGATCGTCGATTGGGACAGCGCCCGCACCACCGTGATGGACGCCTACGGCGCGTTTGATCCGCGCATGGCCGATCTTGCAGAGCCGTTCTTTGAGAAGGGCTGGATCGACGCCGGGGTGAAAACCGGCAAGGCGCCGGGGGCCTTTGCCCACCCGACGGTGACCAATGTGCACCCCTACGTGATGCTCAACTACCTCGGGAAACCGCGCGATGTGATGACGCTGGCGCATGAGCTTGGGCATGGCGTGCATCAGGTTCTGGCCGCCGATCAGGGCGAGTTGCTCGCCAGCACGCCGCTGACGCTGGCGGAAACCGCATCGGTGTTTGGTGAAATGCTGACCTTTCGCAAGATGCTTGACGGGGCCAAGACCGACCAGGAGCGCAAGGTGCTTCTGGCCGGCAAGGTCGAGGATATGATCAACACCGTCGTGCGCCAGATCGCGTTCTACGACTTTGAATGCAAGCTTCACGCCGCCCGCCGCGAGGGCGAATTGACGCCTGACGATATCAACGCGCTCTGGATGTCGGTGCAGGCCGAAAGCCTTGGACCGGCGTTTGATTTCGCCGAAGGATACGAGACCTTCTGGGCCTATATCCCGCATTTCGTGCATTCGCCGTTCTACGTCTATGCCTATGCCTTTGGCGACGGCCTCGTGAACGCACTCTACGCGGTCTACGAGGAAAACCCCGAGGGCTTCCAGGAAAAGTATTTCGACATGCTCAAGGCCGGCGGATCAAAGCACCACAAGGAATTGCTGGCGCCGTTTGGCCTTGATGCCAGCGACCCGGCGTTCTGGGACAAGGGCTTGTCGATGATCTCTGGCTTTATCGACCAGCTTGAGGCGATGGAAGACTAAGGCCGCACCGCCCGCGCGCTCGGCAGCTTTAGCGCCATATCTCGCAGGAAGCCGGTGCCTTCGCGCCCGGCCTGCGAGATGATGCCGTTCAACACCCGGATCGCCGCGGGCGAGGTCACGGGCACGAAATGGTTGAGGCTATTGCCATCGGCCAGTTCGGTGAAATCAATCACTGTGACATCCGGGCGGGTGACCTTTTCGGCCTCGTCGATCACCCCAAGCCGCGCTTTGCTCCCGGTTATGAACCCAGCCAGACTTAGGGCACGATCCTGTTTCGAGATGAAGATCAGGAAGGGTTGCGGCAGCTTGCCGATCACCTCGGCCTGACGGTCAAACAGATCCGGGTCGATATCCGGCGACATCAGGGTCACGCCGCTGACGCGCGACAAAAGCCGGGTGTTGCCGCTTAGCTTGGCCTGACGCAGGGCCTCCATCGTGAGATGCGAGCCCATCGAGTGGCCAAGCAGAAACACCTTGTCGCCGGGCCGCGCCGTCAGCCGGTCAAGCAGCGTGACAAGATCGTCGCGCGCAAACAGCACGCTGTCGCGGTCATAGATATAACCCCGCGGATCGCCCGCCGAGGGCCATGAAAACAGCACAGCGGGCATGCCGGTCGCAAAATCGGTCTGGATCTGGGCCAAACGGTACATCGATTCCGACAGGGTATTGTTATAGCCGTGAATGAAGACCAGCGTTTCGCGCCCCGGTTCGGTGCGGCGGATATCGCCAAGCATCTGCCCCGGCCCGTCAAACACCTGTGTTCCGGTCACCACGAAATCGCTGGCCGCATCGGTGCGGCCCTCGGGCCATTCAATGACCCCGATTTGATGGCTGGGGGGCACAGATATATCGGTGCGGAAATACTTCAGGCCGCTTGGGCGCTTGAGGCCGAAAATCGGTCCGGTCTGATCCAGCTCGCGTTCGGTCGCCACATAGATCGGTTGGATTTGCGCGTCGGGGTGCGGCGCGGCGCGCTCGGCTGTCATGCGCTCGGAACAGGCCGAGAGCGTCAAAAGCAGCGCGCAGAGGGCCAGTGTGATGCGGCTCCGGCGCTTGCACGCCGCCGCTTCCCCGCCCCCCCTGCGCGCCGCCATTTCCATCGCATGCCCCAAGATCCACAGCCCCTCGCCTTACGGCAGAACCTACTTGGAATCACGGCGCACACCAAGGGTTATGCAGAGGCGAGCATGCCTTTTTCCTGCGCAAGCGCGCGCATCCGCTTTTGCAGCTTTTCAAAGGCGCGCACCTCGATCTGGCGGATACGCTCGCGGCTGACGTCATACGAGCCGCTCAGATCCTCCAGCGTGACCGCCTTTTCGCTCAGGCGGCGTTGGGTCAGGATATCGCGCTCGCGCTCATTGAGCACATCCATCGCCTCGCTCAGCAGTTCGCGGCGCGCCCCAAGTTCGTCGGCACGCTCGTAATCGCCGGCCTGATCGGCATGTTCATCCTCAAGCCAGTCCTGCCATTGCATGGTGCCCTCGCCCTCGGAGCCAACCGTGGCGTTAAGAGAGGCATCCGCACCGGCCATCCGCTGGTTCATGCTAATGACTTCGGCCTCGGTCACGCCAAGGTCGGTCGCGATTTTCTTGACCACATCCGGGCGCATGTCGCCGTCTTCAAACGCGCCGATCTTGGCCTTGGCCTTGCGCAGGTTGAAAAACAGCTTTTTCTGCGCACTCGTCGTGCCCAGCTTTACCAATGACCAGCTGCGCAGGATATATTCCTGGATGCTGGCGCGAATCCACCACATGGCATAGGTCGCAAGGCGAAAGCCGCGCTCGGGATCAAAGCGTTTGACCGCCTGCATCAGGCCGACGTTCGCCTCGGAAATCACCTCGGCCTGCGGCAGACCATAGCCACGATAGCCCATGGCGATCTTGGCCGCGAGGCGCAGGTGGCTGGTGACCATCTTATGCGCCGCCTCGGTGTCTTGTTCCTCGACCCAACGCTTGGCCAGCATGTATTCTTCTTCCGGTTCCAGAAGTGGGAACTTGCGGATTTCCTGCATATAGCGGTTCAACCCGCCTTCTGGTGTCGGAGCCGGCAGATTTTTATAATTGCCCATGGCTTCATCCCTCTTGATGTTTATATCGTTAACATTGACCTAGGAAGTCACGCCGCCCCTTTCAAGGCTTGGTAGGTCATATAGTTTAACGTGAATTTAACATCTTTCCGTCGCTGCAAATTGATTTCACTCAGTTTCCAGGAACGCACCGACCGACCTATCGCCTCTGAGCGCCTCGATCAGGGCGCTCATATCAGGAGGCAACGGCGCCTCAAAGCGCATTTCTTCGCCGCTCACCGGATGGGTGAACCCCAAGATCGCCGCATGCAACGCCTGACGCGGGAAATCGCGCGCCGCCTCGATCCCGGCCGACGACAGCGCCTTTTCCGAGAGCTTGCGCCGCCCGCCATAAACCGGATCGCCGATAAGTCCGTGACCGGCATAGGTCAGATGTACCCTGATCTGATGGGTGCGCCCGGTTTCAAGCCAGCATTCCACAAGGCTCACCGTGGCCGGGGTGCCAAAGGTTTCGACCACGCGGGCGCGGGTCACCGCATGGCGACCGCCGTGAAACAGCACCGCCTGACGCTGGCGGTCGGTCTTGTGGCGCGCCAGCTGGGTGATGATACGAATCACATTGCCCGACTCGAAACTGACGCCGCGCACCCCGCGCAGCCGCGGATCGCTGGCCTCGGGGGCGCCATGCACGATGGCCCGGTAATAGCGCTCGACGGTATGGGCCTCAAATTGCGCCGCAAGCCCGTGATGCGCCGCGTCGGATTTGGCCACCACCAAAAGGCCGCTGGTGTCCTTGTCGATCCGGTGCACGATGCCGGGCCGCTTGGCGCCGCCCACACCCGACAGGGTGTCACCGCAATGATGCAACAGCGCATTCACCAGCGTGCCCTCGGGCGTGCCAGGGGCCGGATGCACCACCATGCCGACGGGTTTGTTGATCACGATCAGGTCGTCATCCTCATAGACCACCTCAAGCGGAATATCCTCTGCGCCGATATGGCTTTCGCGGGCCTCCGGCACGGTGATTTCAACCACGTCGCCCTCGGCGACACGGGCCTTGGCGTCTTGCACCACGACGCCGTTCAACGTCACCAAACCCTCGGCGATCAACCGCATGAGCCGGGTGCGCGACAGGTTCGCCGCCTCTGGCACATCGCGCGAAAGCGCCTTATCAAGGCGCGCAGGCGGATCACTTTCGATCTCGAAGCTAAGCGGGGCCTGGCCCATGGATGATACCCCTCAGCCGGTCAACCCGGCGATGCTGAAATTTCTGACGCGGCTGGTCACGACACTGACCGCCACGATGATTGTTGGCCTTCTAGTGATCATTACACTGTTTGTCATCCGCTTCTGGGGCAATGACGCACCAAGCCTGCCAGAGGCGGTCACCCTGCCCGACGGCGCGCGCGCCACGGCCTTTACCCAAGGCACCGGATGGTATGCGATTGTCACCACCGATGACCGCATTCTGATTTATGACCGCGACAGCGGAACCCTGCGCCAAAGCGTGACGATCGCACCGGTCAATTAAATCATAGGGTGGGATGGTACCGCCTCCCCGGCTTGAACGGGGGACCTCTGGATCCACAATCCAGCGCTCTAACCAACTGAGCTAAGGCGGCACTGGGGGGCGAATTAGCTTTTCCCACGCCCGATTGCAAGCCTCTTAGAGCGTGATTTCCAAGCTTTGTTCAACAATGTCCGGTCAAGACGGGCGCAGCCGCCTTGCACCTGGCAAGCGCAGGGCGGGAAAACCTCTGACCGCGTGGCCCGGCAAACCGCGAAGGCGCTTGCCAAGCAAGAGGGAAAAGAGTAGCTCATCGCCTGTTTCAAGGAGGCAGCCATGGGCATCAACAGCGAAAGCTATATCGAAGCAAACCTGCAAATCGGGCCAACCGATCAAGGCATGGTGCGTCTTTACGTTGAAGGTCAAGGCGTTGAAATCCCAATGGATTTCACCCCGGAAGAGGCCGAGGAAATCGCCTCTGAACTGATATCTTCGGCCAAGGCGGCGCGTGCCAAATCCTCATAAGCGCGGATCAAGCACCGACTGCAGGCGCCGCGCCGCATGGCGGGCAAACCTGCGCGTAAGCGCCGCCCGCCGTGCCGCCGCAAGGCGGGTTTCAGGCCCCATCCGAATAATCTCGGCGCTATAGGAATCGGCCATGATCAATCCGGTGCCATCGGGCAGCAACTCGACCGGAAAATCCGAGTCGACCGCCCAAAAGTATCGGTCGCACCATTGCAGATAGCCCTGCCACTTGCCATCCGACATGAAATCGGCGCGGCTTGACTTGCACTCTACCACCCAGATTTCCCCCTTGGGGCCAAGCGCCATAACATCCACACGCCGCCCCCGTTCCGGGGTGAATTCCACAATGGAATCAAAGTCATGACTGCGCAGATGGCGGCACACGCCGCGCGCCAGAAGTTGCCCCGGCAGCAGGGTTTGATCGCTGATTTGCTCCATATGTGAATTATGAACAAACCACGAACGCAATCAACCCCTTGTCGTGGCGCTCTGCAAGCCCTAACTATGATCTGTGGCGGGTGCTGCCCTTCTCGTGAACGGTTGCATTCCGGTGGCCTTAAGCAATTCCGAGGGAGCTGGCTCTGTCCGGACCGTGGTCCGTTTAACCGGTGCCCACCTGTACATACAGGTCCTCGGGAATGAGATAACCAAACGGCTGCGTGCGGGCCCGTCACACCTTTTCCGCCGGTCGTCTCTTCAGGATTTGATACGTTTGAAGGATAGGCGCCTTAGCGCCTGCGCCAAGCGTTGTTCTTTCGCCCCTGATTCACGGGGATCGGGATCACCGCATACTCACGCTGCATAAGATGCTGGCGGTGACCGCCGCGTGGCTCGTCATCGTCGTCATCCTTCATCCGCATCACGGCAATGCCAAACTGAACCCCCGCAAAGACGATCCCATTGGCAAACCAAAGGATGGCAACGGCGAGCAGGCCCTTGTCGGAATGGGTGACCAGATGCCAAAGATTTGCGATATTGAACCACAAGAGCATCGCCACAAACACACCGGCAAGGCCAAATCCAATGGCAACCTGCGTAATGTAGAGGCGAACGAGCTTGGGCATTAGGGCGAATCCTTCGACGGTGTGTTGCAAGTATAACCGATTTCTCCCATCTTCCCAAGAAAATGGCTAACTTAGCGTTAAGACGCGCGCTTTTTCGCCCGAAAAGCGGCGCCTGCTTCTTCTTGGCAAAAACACTCCGGGGAGTTTGAGGGGCAGCGCCCCTCATTCACTCTCGCAAAAAACCTGCGCGCCCTGGCGCGCTCCGTCTGGAAACGCCCCGCAGGTCAAAACCCCTCGGGTTTGGCCTCATGCGCCATGTGATCAAGCACGGCGTTGACGAATTTCGCCTCCTTGCCATCGGGATAAAACGCCTTGGCAACATCGACGTATTCCATGATCACCACGCGCGGCGGCGTGTCGGATTGGGTCATTTCGGCGCCTGCTGCGCGAAAGAGGGCGCGCAAGGTCGGGTCAATCCGCGCAATCGGCCATTTGGCCACCAGCGCACGATCGGTCATCTGGTCGATCCGCGCCTGCCAGTTGACCGAATCCTCAAGCAGGGTGCGAAACAGATCGACATCGCCCTCGGCCATGTCCACGCCCTCATCCACTTCGGCGCCGAACCGGTGCTCAAGGAATTCCGCACAGACCGCATCGACGGTCTGGTTCGAATGCTCCATCTGAAACAGCGCCTGCACCGCATAAAGCCGCGCCGCAGAGCGCATTTTGCGTTTCTGGTTGCCAGAGACCGGGCCGTTATTCTCGAGATCGGGGGTCGTCATGCTTTGGGGGTATCCTTCGGCTCGCCTGCCAGCTTGTATTCTTCGGTCGAGGGAACAAACCCCACGCCCTTGCGCGAAGCGCCCCACTTACGGCTGAGCGCGATAAGATGCAAGGCCGCGGCCGCCGCCCCTGCCCCTTTGTTCATCGCTTTCGGGTCGGCGCGCACTTCGGCCTGGGCGCGATTTTCCACCGTCAGGATGCCATTGCCGATGCACAGCCCCTGAAGCCCCAGCAGGGTGATCCCGCGCGAGCTGTCGTTACAGACGGTCTCGTAATGCGTGGTCTCGCCCCGAATCACACAGCCAAGCGCGACGTAGCCGTCAAAGTTCGACATCCGCTCGGCAATGCCGATGGCGGTGGGCAATTCAAGCGCGCCGGGCACTTCGACCAGATCCCAGGTGCCGCCAGAAGCTTCGATTTCCGACTGTGCACCGGCGATCAGGTTATCGGCGATATCGCGGTAAAACGGCGCCACCACGATGAGCAGTTTGACCGGCTTGTCAAATTCAGCGCGCGGCAGGCAATATTCTTTTTCGGCCATTTTGGATCAACCTATGTGATGGGGCGGGTGCCGGTGATGGAAATGCCATAGGCATCAAGGCCAAGATACCGGGTCTGGGGGCTATCGGTCAAAAGGATCAGATCGTGCACACCCATGGTCGACATGATCTGCGCGCCAAGCCCGGTCTGTTTGATCGTGCGCGGGGTGTCGTCATCCTCCATCTCGCCCGAAAGCTTCGGGCGGGGCTGGCGAAACAGGAACACGGCGCCGCGCCCCTCGGCCGCGATGATCTCCATCGCGCGGGTCAGCTTGCCGGTCGGCCCGCCCTTGGCAGACGCCTCAAGGCCAATGCCAAGCACATCCTCAAGAGCGTTGAGCGCATGGGTGCGCGCCAGCACCGGCTTGCCGTCGGTGATGTCGCCCTTGCTCAGCACGACATGCTCGGTGCCGGTGATCTGGTCGGCAAAAATCCGCATCTCCCAGGTACCACCATGGCTCGACTCGACGGTCTCGTGGCGCACTTCGGTGATCAGGTTGTCATGCTTGTGGCGATAGGCGATGAGGTCGGAAATCGTGCCGATCTTGAGACCATGCTTTTCGCCAAAACCGATCAGATCCGGCAGCCGCGCCATGGTGCCGTCTTCCTTCAGGATTTCACAGATCACGCCAGCGGGGTTCAGCCCGGCCAGACGCGAAATATCGACCGCCGCCTCGGTATGACCCGCACGGATCAAGACGCCGCCCGCGCGTGCACGCAGCGGAAAGATATGGCCGGGCGTCGATAGCGCCGCCATGGTGTTCTGTTCATTGATCGCCACGGCGACGGTCAGCGCGCGGTCGGCGGCCGAAATCCCGGTGCTCACGCCTTCGCGCGCCTCGATCGACACGGTGAACGGGGTCTCGTGGCGAGACGAATTGTTGACCGCCATCATCGGCAGGCCAAGCCGGTCAACCCGCTCGGAGGTCATCGGCAGACAGATCAAACCGCGCCCGTGCATGGCCATGAAATTGATCGCCTCGGGCGTGGCGAATTCGGCGGCAATCACAAGGTCGCCTTCGTTCTCGCGGTCCTCGTGATCGACAAGGATGAACATCCGCCCGGCGCGGGCCTCGACGATGATCTCTTCGGTCGACGCAATCGCGCTCTTGAGGTTGGCCTCGACGGGGCCGGGTTTTTCAAATGGCACAGTGTCGGACATCAGCTGCCCCCTTTTCGCGGCTATAGCCCGGCCCGGATAGCGCAGCCGGGCGGCATTGGCCAGAGGCGAATGGCACGCTTCACGCCTCTTGCAGCAACGTCAGAACCTGCGCCAGGTGATTTGGCCCGCCCTCAAAGCCCGCCCGATCAAGCACCAGGGCCTTGCCGGTTTCGACCTTTTCGGCAAAGGGTGCCACAAGATCACCACGCGCAAGCGCCGCCTCTACCAGCGACTGATGCCCCATCAGAACACCCGCGCCGTTGCGCGCCTCTTCCAAGGCAATGCTATAAAGCGAAAAGCGCGGGCCCTTGTCCGGCAGGGTCTGACCGGGCAGCGCAGCCTTGCCCCAGATCGCCCAATCCTCGGGCCAGAGCGCGTCATGCAACAGCGTCTCATTCATGAGGTCGGCGGGCCCATGAAGGCGCGCGGCAATCACCGACGTGCAAACCGGAAAGATCACATCCTCCGCCAGAACCGTTTCGCGCAGGCCCCCGGTGGGGCGGCGGATGAACAGGCTCAAGTCAAACAATTCGCGCGCAAGATTGGGCGGGGCCTCAACCGCCGAGACCGAAATGCTTAACTCTGGCAAGGCCGCGCGTACCTTTGGCAGGCGCGGCGAAAGCCAAAGCTGCGCCACGCTCGGCAGGGCCGCGATATGCAGGGTCTTGTGGCGCGCCGCCGCGCGCATGCCATGCACCGCCGCGCCCATTGCATCGAAGGCCTCGGCAAATCCGGGTGCGACCTCGGCACCAAAGGCACTCAGGCGCACGCCCTGCGAGCGGCGCTCAAAGAGATCGGCCCCGATCCACTCCTCAAGCGCCTTGATATGCTGCGACACCGCCCCCGGCGTCACGCAAAGCTCGTCAGCGGCATTGGCAAAGCCGCCAAGCCGCGCCGCGGCCTCAAAGGCGCGCAGGGCGTTGAGCGGCGGGCCCTTGGGGCGCGGCGGGGAAACGGACATTTATCTAGCCTTAGTTTTTCTAAGCTGATTTTTACATAATCTGATTTGCGCAGGCAAGCCGCCGCGCGCCAGAGTGACGCAAACCAGTCAGGGAGATTTCAAAATGACATTGGCCCGCCGCGCTTGGGTGCCTGCCCACTGCGAAGACCTTGTTCAAACCCTTGCCGCGCGCACGGAGGCCGAGGACAGCGCAAGTATCGCCGCCCGTATCGAGGCGCTTGCCGCCAACAATCGGCGCATCCACGAGGCCGAGTGCTTCAACCTCAACCCCGCCACCAACGTGATGAACCCACGCGCCGAGGCGCTTTTGGCCAGCGGCATCGGCTCGCGGCCTTCGCTTGGCTATCCGGGGGATAAGTACGAAATGGGGCTTGAGGCGATCGAGGAAATCGAGGTGATTGCCGCCAGCCTCGCCGCCGAAGTATTCGAGGCCAAGTTTGCCGAAATCCGCGTGCCCTCGGGCGCGATTGCCAATCTCTACGGCTTCATGGCGACCTGCAAACCCGGCGATACGATCATCGCCCCCCCGGCCAGCGTCGGCGGGCATGTGACACATCATGCGGGCGGCTGTGCCGGGCTTTATGGGCTGCAGATCATCGAGGCGCCGGTCGATTCAGATGGCTATACCGTCGATCTGGCCGGTCTGGCAGACCTGGCGCGCAAGGAGCGCCCAAAACTGATCACGCTTGGCGCCAGCCTCAATCTGTTTGAACATCCGGTGCGCGAGGTCCGCGCGATTGCCGATGAGGTCGGCGCGAAGCTGTTGTTTGATGCGGCACATCAATGCGGGATCATCGCCGGCAAGGCCTGGCGCAACCCACTGGCCGAGGGCGCGCATATGATGACAATGAGCACCTATAAAAGCCTTGGCGGCCCGGCGGGCGGCTTGATCGTCAGCAATGACGCCGCCCTTGCCGAGCGCCTTGATGCGATTGCCTTTCCGGGCATGACGGCCAATTTCGACGCGGCCAAATCGGCGGCTTTGGCGGTGACGTTGCTCGACTGGCGCGCCCATGGCGTGGCCTACGCAGCGCAGATGGTGGCCGTGGCGCAAGCGCTTGCCGCCGCTCTGGAGGCCGAGGGGCTGCCGGTGTTCAAGGGTGCGCAGGGGGCCACCAATTCGCATCAGTTCGCGATTGCAGCCGCCGGGTTTGGCGGCGGTCAGGCGGCGTCAAAGACCCTGCGCAAGGCCGGGTTTCTGGCCTGTGGTATCGGCCTTCCGATTGATCCGGTGGCGGGGGACATGAACGGCTTGCGCATCGGCACGCCGGAACTGGTGCGGTGGGGGGTAACCCCGGATGACGCCCCGCGCATGGCAGGGCTTATCGCACAGGCGCTGCGCAGCAATGACGCGAGCGCGCTTTTGCCAGAGGTTTCGGCCTGGCGTCAGGGTTTCGACGCGCTGCATTATATCACCTGAGCCGCTCTTCGCGCTCTTGCGGGCGCGCCGCGCGCGAAAGGGCTATGGCGTTTTGATCGGATAGCGATCCGGCTCTGAGAAGACGTCGATCACGCGCGTGCCCGCCTTGATCATCGCGCCATGCACCACGTCGGCGGGAATGCAATAGCTGTCACCGGGGCCATAGGTCCGGGTTTCGCCCCCGATGGTGAACTCGATCTCGCCCTCGACCACGGTGCCCCACTGCGCCCCGTGGCTATGGGGCGGCAATTCCATATCCTGCAGGAAGGTGAAAAAGACGCATAGACCATCATCCGAGCGGATCGCGCGGGTCTGCACGACATCTTCGGAAAACGGCACGTCGATTGCTGGAAAACCCATAATGAAATCGGGAAAAGGCATTGGCATGACCTCGCGCTTGAAAGCCCGAGCTTACATCGTCTGCCTTCGAGCGCAAATGATCAATGAAGCTTTTTGCGAATACGCTGTACCATCCACCAGACAAGCACGACCACCGGAAGGGTGACCGCAGCGGTGATCATCCCCTTGCTCAGCCCGAGAACCCCGGTCAGCGGATAAAGCAGATAGCCCGCCAGCGACACCGCGTAATAGCTGATCGCGACGACAGACAGCCCCTCAACCGTGCGCTGCAGACGCAGTTGCAGATCGGCGCGCTTGTCCATGCTTTCCAGCAAAATCTGGTTCTGCGCGCTGCGCTCCACATCCACCCGCGTGCGCAGCAACTCGCCCGCGCGCATCGCCCGATCCGCCATGGCATCCAGCCTTTCCTTGGTGGCGCGCACCGTGCGCATCGCGGGCTCGTAGCGGCGCATCATGAACTCGGCGAAGGTCTGGCGCCCCTCGAAGCGTTCCTCGCGCAGCACGCTGATGCGCTGATTGACGATCTGCTCATAGGCGGCCGTCGCGCCGAAGCGGAACGAGGATTGCGCCACCAGCGATTCAAGCTCGGCCGATACATGCAGCAAATCCTGAAGCGTTTCCTCGGCGGGCTGCGTGCCGCCGGTCATATCGCCGATCAGACGGCTCAGCTGGCTGTCGGTCTCGCCCATCTGGCGACCCATTTCGCGCACCCGCGCAAAGCCCAGCATCGACATCGACTTATAGGTCTCGATCTCGCACAGACGCTGCACGATCCGCCCGATCCGGCGCGCACCGGTGTTCGGGGCGACGCTCACCGAAAACCGCAGATGCCCCGCCGTATCAATCCGGAAATCCCCCGCGATCACGGCCGCATCATCCAGCACCCGCGCCACCGCCACGCTTTCCGAGACAAACCACTGATCGGTTTCATCGCGGGTCTGCTCCTTGTTCTTCCAGGGCGTCACCCGGATCAAGGCCGAGGTCACCCGCATCCCCGGCGACGCGGCAAGCCACTCGGCGGGAAAGACCTCGAAATCAGCCGGATCAAAGGGGCGCGTGCTAACCCCTTCGGTAAACACCGTGTAGGTCACAAATTCGGTATGGCTTTCCCACTTCAGGACATGCCGCCCGATCTTGCCCGAATAATGCGTCGCGCCGGGCTGTGGATGGCCCGCGCCATAGCGATCAAGCAAAGCGACAAGATGCGCCAAATCCGCCCCGCGATCCCGTTTGGCCGCATCATGCGGCTGCTTGATCGCCAGATAGGCCGCCGTACAGGGCGCGCTCAGCGATGGAAACGGGCGCGCGTGCAACTCGTTGGCCAGCTCATAACGCAGCGGATGGTCTTCTATCGGTGGCATGGGCCGCTCTCCTTAACTCATCGGCTTCATAGCCGCTTCACCGAGCCCACAAAAGAGTTTTTCCATAAATTCCAATGATTTAGCGGCACACAATCGTATACTGCACAGGGTTCGGGCTTCTTCTTGGCAAAAATACTCAAAATCCGCCGGTCACGCCATGCCTATCGCATGCAAAAGGGGCGCCCCGTTAAGAGCGCCCCTTCAAAGATCCGTCCAATGTCGTGATCAGTCGATCTTGGACAACAGGCTGGACACGCTGTCCTTGGCGTCGCCATAGAACATGCGAGTGTTTTCCTTGTAGAACAGCGGGTTTTCGATGCCGGAATACCCGGTACCCTGTCCGCGCTTGGACACGAACACCTGTTTCGCCTTCCAGCATTCCAAAACCGGCATGCCGGCGATGGGGCTGTTGGGGTCTTCCTGGGCGGCCGGGTTCACGATGTCGTTTGAGCCGATGACGATGGCCACATCCGTGCTGGGGAAATCATCGTTGATCTCGTCCATTTCCATTACGATGTCATAGGGCACACGCGCTTCGGCCAGAAGCACGTTCATATGCCCCGGCAGACGCCCCGCGACCGGGTGGATGGCAAAGCGCACGTTCTTGCCGCGTGCACGCAGCTTGCTGGTAAGCTCGCTCACCGCCTGTTGGGCCTGCGCCACGGCCATGCCATAGCCGGGGATGATGATGATGCTGTCGGCCTCATTCAGAGCTGCGGCAACGCCATCGGCGTCAATCGCGATCTGCTCGCCTTCAACCGCCATCTGCTCGCCTGCGGGGCCACCAAAGCCGCCGAGGATCACAGAGATGAACGAACGGTTCATCGCCTTGCACATGATGTACGACAGGATCGCACCGGACGAGCCGACAAGCGCGCCGACCACGATCAAGAGGTCATTGCCAAGGCTGAACCCGATCGCCGCCGCCGCCCAGCCGGAATAGCTGTTGAGCATCGACACAACCACGGGCATGTCGGCGCCGCCGATGCCCATGATCAGGTGATAGCCGATGAACAGCGCCGCAAGCGTCATCAGGGCCAGCGGCAAAAAGCCACCGGTGTTGAAGTACCAGATCAGGCAGAGCACCGAAATCGTCGCAGCACTGGCATTAAGGACATGACCGCCGGGCAGCTTTTTCGCCGCCGTGTCGACCTTGCCCGCAAGCTTGCCATAGGCGATGATCGAGCCGGTGAATGTCACCGCCCCGATGAAGATGCCGAGAAACACCTCGACCCGCAGGATCGACTGCTCGACCGGGGATTTATGGGCCAGAAGCGCCGCAAATCCTTCCAGGCCCTCGCGCGCGTCATGGCTCATGGCCAGAACATTGTTCAGCTCGATATGCGCGTTGAACCCCACGAAGACGGCGGCAAGGCCGACAAGGCTGTGCATTGCCGCCACAAGCTGTGGCATCTCGGTCATCTGCACGCGTTGCGCCACGAAATAACCGATGGTCCCGCCCGCCGCGATCAGCACCGCAGACAAGACCCAAAGACCCGAGCCGGGGCCAACAAGCGTTGCCGCCACGGCCAGAGCCATGCCTGCAATGCCATACCAGACCGCGCGTTTTGCGCTTTCCTGACCCGACAGACCGCCAAGGCTCAGGATGAAAAGGATAGCCGCGACCACATATGCGGCCGTTGTAAAACCGTAATCCATTAGACCTGCCCCCTTACGATTTCTGGAACATGGCGAGCATGCGCCGTGTGACCATGAAACCGCCGAATATGTTGATACCGGCCATGAAGACCGAGAGCGCGGCAAGCAAAATCACGAGGAAAGACCCCGATCCGATCTGCATCAGCGCGCCAAGAATGATGATCGACGAAATCGCATTGGTGACCGCCATCAGCGGCGTATGCAGCGAATGCGACACGTTCCAGATCACCTGGAAGCCAACGAAAACCGCCAGCACGAAGACGATGAAGTGCTGCATGAAGCTGGCCGGGGCGACAAGCCCCACACTCAAAAGCAGGACAGCCCCGACCACGAGCAGGGTAACCTGATTTTTGGTCTGCGCCTTGAAAGCGGCCATTTCCTTGGCGCGCTTTTCCTCGGGTGTCAGCTCCTTTGGCGTTTCCTTCTTGGGCTGCGCGGCAATCGCGGCCACCTTGGGCGGTGGCGGCGGGAAGGTGACGGCGTGGTCATGGGTCACGGTCGCGCCCCGGATCACGTCATCTTCCATGTTGTGATTGACGACACCGTCCTTGTCCGGCGTGAGGTCTGTCATCATGTGACGGATGTTGGTGGCATAAAGCGTCGAGGCCTGCGCCGCCATCCGGCTTGGGAAATCGGTATAGCCGATGATCGTCACGCCGTTGTCGGTGACAATCTTCTCGTCCATCACGGTCAGCTTGCAGTTGCCGCCCTTTTCCGCCGCCAGATCGACAATCACCGAGCCGCGCTTCATCGAGGCGACCATGTCTTCGGTCCAAAGCTCGGGCGCTTCGCGGTTCGGGATAAGCGCCGTGGTGATCACGATATCGACCTCGGGGGCCAGTTCGCGGAACTTGGCAAGCTGCGCCTCGCGGAACTCGGGGCTTGAGACAGAGGCATAGCCGCCCGTGGCGGCGCCGTCCTTGGCCTCTTCCTCGAAATCCAGATAGACGAACTCTGCGCCCATCGATTCGACCTGCTCGGCCACTTCGGGGCGCACGTCGAACGCATAGGTGATCGCGCCAAGCGAGGTCGAGGTGCCGATCGCGGCCAGACCGGCAACGCCGGCGCCGACCACAAGCACCTTGGCCGGGGGCACCTTGCCCGCAGCGGTGATCTGACCGGTGAAGAAGCGGCCGAAGTTGTTGCTGGCCTCGATCACGGCGCGATAGCCGGCGATGTTCGCCATCGAGCTGAGCGCATCCATCTTCTGGGCCCGGCTGATGCGGGGCACCATTTCCATCGCCACAACGGTCGCGCCCTTGTCGGCGGCCATCTTGAGCTGTTTTTCATTCCCGCCGGGATTGAAGAACGAAATCAGGGTCTGGCCTTCGCTCAGCCGCTTGACCTCGGTGTCGGTGGGAATGCGCACCTTGGCGATGATATCGCTGTTTTTCCAAAGCGCAGCGGCGGTCTTGACGATTTCCACCCCGGCCTCTTGATAGGCCTCATCCGAGAAGCCGGCACGCACGCCCGCCCCGGTCTCAATCGCGCAGCTATGGCCGAGTTTTTGCAGTTGCAGGGCCGATTCAGGCGTCATCGCCACCCTGTTCTCGCCCTCAAGCACTTCCTTTGGCGTTCCGATCTTCAATGCTGTGTCCCCCTTTGGCAGATCACGTATCCTGTGGCCCCGCGTTTTGCAGGTGCCGGTTTCCTATTCCCGAAGGTCGTTATTTCACACAAATCCGTGAGAGGCGACACCAAGATTGTCGCGCCCCTCAGGCCCAACGCCGGGTTTTGTCACAATATTTGGCAAAATCCATCCGAAACTTTCGTCTTAGCCGGTTTTCTTCGGGGATAATAAAGCGTTTTTCAATGATCCAGACGAAGATGGGAATCAGTGGCAGCGCCAAAACCGCGTCCCACCGCAGGATAAGCCCGGCCAGGATCAGGGCGTCGCCAAGATAGATCGGATTGCGCGAGCGGGTGAAAATCCCCGATTGAATCAGCCGCTCCGCCTCTTGGTGCGGCACGATGGTGGTGCGGTGGCGGCGAAACTCTGAGGCGGCCAGCACGATCAGCAACACCCCTCCGCCAACCAGAAGGCCGCCGACCAAATCAGACCACGCCCCGCCGAAATCAAACCACATGGGCAGGTATGTCGCCTGCATCCACGCCAGGCCCAAAAACGCCAGAAGCCACACTGGCGGCATATCTATCCATTTCAACACGATTCTTTCCCCTGTGATCGCCGCGCAGCGGTTGCCAGTTCACGGCAGAGCGTTAGAGTAACGCCAGATATGGCGGAGGCAAGATGACACTGAACGGAAAACACGCGCTGATCACTGGCGGCGGAAGCGGCATCGGCCTCGCGATTGCCCGCGCCCTCGCCGGGGTCGGCGCCGAGGTCACCATCACCGGACGGCGCGAAAGCGTGCTGCAAAATGTCGCCGGAAACGGGCTTTACCCGCTGGCTATGGACGTCAGCGACGAGGCGCAGGTTGTCTCGGGCGTGGCGCGCGCCGTGGCCGAGCGCGGCCCGGTCCAGATCTGCATCCCCAATGCCGGCATCGCCGAGGGGCGCGCCGTTCACAAGACCGATGCGGCCTTTTGGCGCAAGGTGATGGGCACCAACCTTGACGGCGCGTTTTACACGGTGCGCGAATGTCTGGGCGGCATGCGCGGCACCGATTGGGGCCGGGTGATCGCGATTTCCTCGATTGCCGGGCTCAAGGGCCTGAAGGGTGCGGCGGCCTATTCGGCCAGCAAACATGGCATGATCGGCCTGATCCGCGCGCTCAGCGAGGATTACCTTGGCACGCCGTTCACCTTCAACGCGATCTGTCCGGGCTATGTCGACACCGAAATCGTAAGCCGCAACGTCACCGCCATTTCCGAGCGCGCCGGCGTGAGCGAAGACGAGGCCCGCGCCATGATGGTCAGCGCCAACCGCCACAACCGCCTGATCGCGCCCGACGAGGTGGCACAGGCGGTGCTTTGGCTGTGTGGGCCGGGATCACAGAGCATCAACGGTCAGGCCATCGAGATCGCGGGCGGGCAGTTCTAGGGCGGTCTGGCCCGCCAGGGTCGTCCCCAAAGCAGGAAACAGGAGAAAGCGATGCGCAGAACCGTCTTGATCGCCTTGGCGACAGTTTTGACAGGGTTCACCCTGGGTGCGGCGCCCGCAACGGCGGCCTCGCTTGGGAAATACGAGGTTTTCGGCGTCGAGGACGGCGATATGCTGAAAATGCGGGGCGGGCCCGGCACCGGGTTTATCGTGATCGTCGGCCTTCCCAATGCAACCGTGCTGCGCGTGCGCAGCTGTCAGCAGACCGGCGGCACCCGCTGGTGCAAGGTCTCGCTGGATCGGGCGCCTGGCCTCAAGGGCTATGTCTCATGGGCCTATCTGCGCAAGCTCTGAGCGGCCCATTGCGAGCAAAAGGCGTTATGTCGAGCGCGTGATCGTCCGCTCGATCAGGTCATTGACCAGCCCCGGTGACTCGATGGATGACGAGTGGCCCGTGCCCGGAAAAACGATCAGCTCCGATCCCTTGATCGCCGCATGCATCTGGTCGGATTTCTCGGGCTCGGTGGCGACATCCTCTTGTCCGGCTCCGATGCCGACAGGTATCGTGATCTTGCCCAAAAGATCGCCGCAGCCCTCACGGGCAATCACACCCTGTACTGCCCGCGTGATGCCAATCCGGTGATTGCTGGCGATGGCCTTGGCCCATTGCGCCCTTTCAGGCACGCGCGCCGGATCGTTGAGAAAACTCCGACCGAACAGGATCGGCATGACGCGCCCCACAACCGCCCAGAGCCCGACCCAACGGGCCACGAAATTGAGCAGCCGGTATTTCGGCCCGTTCTCGGGCGCCTCGGGCGCGGCAGAGGTATTGAGCAGGGTCAGCGATTTCAGCATCTCGGGGTTGCGCGCGGCCAGGCGCATGCCGACAAATCCGCCCATGCTCAGCCCGACAAAATGACAGGGCGCAACACCGAGGTGCCCGATAAGCGCCGCCGCATCCTGCGTGAGCCTGTCCATGTCGTAGCCATCGGTCGTCACGCCGCTCTGGCCCTGCCCGCGGTGACCGAAGGTGATACAGCGATAGCCCTCCCGGAAATGGGCGACCTGTTTGTCAAACATCGCCCCGCTCATCAAAAGGCCATGCGAAAACACGATCGCCTCTGCGTCGCCGCCAGTATCGGCAAAGTGAATATGCGCTCCGTTCAGGTCAACATGTGGCACTTTTCGTTCCCCTTTAGGCCCAGCATAGCATCGTCAAAGCCTGTCCGGCAGTCTCTCCGGGTCAAAAACACAAAAACGGGGTGACGTGTGGATGGTGTATGGGCCGTTGAGGGCTATTCGTTTTCGCCCCACACCGGGCCTTCGTCGTCGTCATCCGCGCTGTGATGCTGCTTGTCTTCAGCGGTTGCTGGCAGGCCATATCTGAGTACGTTCGATGTCACTTGGCAACGCAGATCCGTCAATTCAGCGGACATCCGTCATCGACGCTGCAATCGCTCGTCCGGACCATCGTGCGCGTTGTGAGCCGCTCGACGGTCAATGATCAGCGTCATTTCCATTGGACCGGGGTAAGATAAACGATGCTGTCATCAATGCTGACCATGACATCGCCGTCCTGAATGTTGACCTGAAGCTTCATCGACCGACTTGCCAGGTTCGCCAGATCACCGGTATCTTGTTCTGAGAAATTGACGACCTGAAGATTATCAAAACGGGTGGTGCTGTTCTTGATCTTCTCCCACCACATCTCGGCGGTCCGGCCGCCGTAGCAATAGACAATCACCTTGTCGGCCTTGCCACAGGATTGACGCACGACCTTCTCGCTGGGAAGCCCCAGTGCCACCCAAAGCTCCAGTTCGTCACTCAGGCTTTTCTGCCAAATGTCGGGCTCGTCGTCCGTTGAAAGGCCCTTGGTCAGCTCCAACTGCTCATCGGCATTCAGGGCAAACGCGAGAAGGCGCACCATCAACCGTTCATCCGTCTCCGACGGATGTTTGGCAACGGTCAGTTTATGGGTCTCATAATAGTGACGATCCATATCGGAGACGGTAAGTTCGACTTTATAAATGGTGGCTTTTTGCGCCATGACTGGTCCCGGGTTTGCAATGATAGGGATGCCTAGTGCGTCTGGGGCTTTTGTGAAAGCAGATAAAGAAAGGCCCCCGAATAAAAGCGGGCCAAACATGTACTGCCGAGGTGTGAGACATATCGAGGCAGGACAGTTGGTACGTATAAAGACGCCCCCCATCGCCGCGCCTGACGCGACGGGTTTCACGGTCGCTGATCGCGGATGCCATGCGGAGCCAAGGTCACGACCCGCCAGGCTCAGAGATCAGCCGCAACAATGCCCCCTCAGTACCCGACTTTGAAAATCGTGTGGAACTGCGTTGGCCTTTCCACCTCGTCCAGCATCGCGATGGCAAAAACCTCGGCGCTGACCCAGGCAAACACCGCTTACGAGCGCGTACAGGACCGCGACCGGAAACCGCGCGGCAGGCTGCGCATCGCAGCATCGGTCGACTACGGCATCACCTTTGTCGCGCCCTTTGCCGCCTGTTTCCGCGAGACCTATCCAGAGGTGACCATCGACCTGCAACTGTCGGACGAGCGTATCCACATCATCGAGGGCCGCTTTGATCTGTCGTTCCGCGTGGGCTGGCTGGCAGAATCCAGCAACCTGGCGCGCAAGCTTCTGGACTTCGAAGAAATCGCCGTCTGCTTGGCAGAGACCTTTGCAAAAGCCAAGGTCGAGACGCCCGCCGATCTATCCGTCCTGCCGTTTGTCCGTGCCAAGGTGTTCGCGGGCAAAAGCGAATGGACCTTCACCAAGGGCGACAAGAGCGGAACCGCGAAAGCCCTTATCATCAGTGAGATGAACAACACGCTGGCGATGCGGGCCTTTGTCGCCGAGTGTCAGGCCTATGCGGTTCTGCCTGATTTCCTGTTGAAAGAAGACCTTGCCGCAGGGCGCCTGAAGCAATTTGTTCCCGACTGGGCGCTTCGCAAGGGCGGCGTTTCCACGGTCACGCCGCCGGGCCGCGTGCGTTCAAACGCGCTGCGACGCTTTCTGGAACTGGCGCATGGCGAGTTCGCGCTGCGGGCGCAGGTGCAAGAGTGGCTGTCAACCGCCGTGAACGAAATCATGAGCGGCCCGTTCGTGGTCGACGCTCTCAAGGTTTTCGCAATACCGGGCGACGCCGAGGCCCTGCGATGTGCGTTCTTTGGTGCCGCGTTTGAATTCTGGGGCTTTGGTCGGTGTAGGAAAGTGGTTACAAACCGGGGACTCTAGGCATCAGGGCACCTATGGCGACGAAAGTGAGCGGAGTTTGAAACAAGTTGCTACGGATTTAAGCGTGGATTTTGTCAGCGGTGCCGTGGCACACCGGCTGCGGTTTGGTGGCGGGCGCGGGCAGGATCTTGCAAAGGCGATGGGATTGCGCGCGGGCAAAACGCCGATGATTGTTGATGCGACAGCGGGCCTTGGCCGCGACTCGTTTCTTTTGGCATCGCTCGGCGCGCAGGTCACATTGATCGAACGCTCAGAGCAAATGCATGCGCTGTTGGCTCAGGGCATGGAACGCGCGGCAAAAGAAGGCGGCGTGTTTCGCGAGATCATTGACCGCATGACCCTTTTGAAGGGCGACGCTAAGGACTTGCTGCCGGGGCTGTCGGGCGAGGCGATATTGATTGATCCCATGCATCCACCGCGCAAGACCTCCGCGCTGGTGAAAAAGGAGTTACGTCAAGTCCGCGAGATCGTCGGAAACGATGATGACGCGGCCGATCTGGTAGGTGTGGCGCTCAGGCATGCGCTCAAGCGCGTGGTTCTGAAGTGGCCAGCCAAGGCCGATCCGATTGAAGGAATTCGGCCATGCAATCACCAAATTCTTGGAAAAACAACGCGGTATGATGTTTTCATGACCGGATAGGGATCGCCCCAAACTATCTGGCATCGTGCCCGGCGCCGCCCATTGCCACCATTCACCTTTGAAAAGGTGCCGGGACGCGACTGCGCTAAACCTTAGGAAATAGCCCGATGGAGCACACCACACCCCCGAAACCATCGACCTTGCCCGCCAAGGCTAGTGCTTCTGGTCATCCTCATGATCGTGACCTTGGTAAGCAGCTTTTTTGTCGGCGCGTTTGGCATGCCCTTCAAAATGCTTGTCGGCGCGACCTTGGCCTGGTGCGCAATGGTGCTGTTTGACGCGGTTTCCTGGCTTATGTCGGACAAGGCGACGCGGCCCGGCCTGAAATTCCCGGCGAAATCGCTCGGGGCTCTCTTTGTGACGGTTGTCGCGGTTTTCATACTCGGGCTTTGGCTTGGGCTGGGTGATTTATAACCCTGGGTTTTGGCCTGCCGTGCGAATGGGTGAATTGCGCAAGAAACGGGCTGACGTCTTGTGTGCTTTGTTCGATCCTGTCGGCATCTCTCATAGATCGCCAAACAGTAAGGACACCCACATGACCTATCGCATAAATGGCTTGGCCCCGGACCCCTTTCTAAAGTTCTACGGCCTTAGCGACGCCGCGTTGGCCGAGAGCGGGGTGATCCGCTACGAGGTCGAGACCTGCCCCGGCTTTCCCGACCGTATCGGCATGAAGGACATCGCGCCCGGCGAAAACGCCTTGCTGCTCAATTACGAGCATCTGCCGGTCAGCTCGCCCTATCGTTCGTGCCACGCGATCTTCGTGCAGGAAGGTGCCGACAGGGCCTATGATCGGGTTGGTGTCGTTCCAGAGGTGATGACGCGCCGGGCTATCGCGCTGCGGGGGGTCGACGAACGCGGTTTCATCGTTGATGCCGACATCGCCCAAGGCAATGAGATTGAACCCCTGATCCACCGTCTCTTTGAAAACAGTGCCGTTGATTATATTCATGCCCATCATGCCCATAACGCCAAGCATGGCTGTTTCTCGGGTTTGATTGAACGGGTCTGATTGAACGGGCCTGACCCCGCCCCATCCGTGCCCCAAGACAAGACCAGGCCGCCCTGCGCTGTGCCGGTGTTAGCCTGCCAGCAGAGCGGCCTCGATGGTGTCATCCCAGCCGAGGTAAAAGGTGTCGCCGTCGCGGATCACCGGGCTGACCATGAGCTTGGGTTTGGCGGCCAGTTGCGCGTCGGCCTCCGCGTGTTTCAGCCAGTCGCTCAGCCCGCGCCATTCGGTGGATTTGCGATCCACCAGCCGCTCGCCAAACTCGGCGATCAGTTCGCCCCATTCCGCCTCGCTCATCGGCTCGCTGCGCACGTCGCGAAAGGTGACCTCGCGGCCGGCGGCCTCAAGGGTTTTCTGGGCCCTGCGGGTCGCGGTGCAGGTGCTAATTCCATAGATGATCATGCGGGATCCTTCAAAGGGTCAGGCGCCGAACGACAGCCTATTTGCTGCGCTTTGCGGCTTTTTCCTCTTTGGTGAGTTTGACGTTCCAGGTGTTCTTGCTGATGCCCAGATCGCTTGGCATGGGTTTTGTCTTGCCGACACTGACGCTGCCGCCTTTTTCAAGAAACTCCCTGATCAGCGCCTCATCGGTGGTTTCCTTGGTGACTTGCTTCATCGCTCGGACCTTCCTGTTGCGCCCTGCCGTTCCAGCAGAGCGGGGATGCCCCTGACCTTAACGACATCTGGCAGGAAGAAAAGCGATCGCTTGACCGGCTGGGTGACTTTCGGGAACGATGGTGATGGTGGGGCGGTTGCGCTAGATTGTCCAAAGCCCCGCTTGACGCCCAGAGGCCCCGGATGACCCGAGAAGAGTTCAACGCGTTCTGCCAGTCGCTGATTGCCACCACCCATGTGGTGCAATGGGGCAATGCGGATGTCTGGAAGGTGGGCGACAAGGTGTTTGCAATCTGTGGCCGGAACGACGGGCGCGATGCCTTTACCTTCAAGGCCTCGGATATCGCCTTTGAGGTATTGCAGGATCAGCCGGGCATCCGGCCCGCGCCCTATCTCGCGTCACGCGGGCTCAAGTGGTTGCAGGTGCACGAGCCCGGCGGCCTTGGCGATGCGGCGCTCTGCGAGCATCTGGTGATGTCCTATGATATGGTGGTGGCCAAGCTCTCACGCAAAAAGCGCGCCGAGTTGGGCCTCGAAGGCCCGCAATGACCGATTTTGCCAGCACCAAAGCGCTGTTTCATTTGCCCGAGGGGGTGATTTACCTTGATGGCAATTCGCTTGGCCCCCTGCCCCGCGCCGCCGCCGCGCGGGTTCAGCACAGGGTTCAGGAGGAATGGGGTGAATTGCTTATCACCGGCTGGAACAAGGCCGGATGGATGGCAGAGCCGGGCGTTTTGGGCAACCGGATCGGGCGGTTGATCGGGGCCGAGCCGGGGCATGTGGTGCTGGGCGACACCCTCTCGATCAAGGTCTATCAGGCGCTTGCCGCCGCCCTTGAAATGCGCCCCGAGCGCCGGGTAATCCTGTCGGATAGCGGCAATTTCCCCAGCGACCTTTACATGGCCGAAGGCTTGATCAAGGCGCTTGGGCGGGGGCACGAATTGCGCGTGGTCGCCCCCCAAGAGGTTGCGGGCGCGATCACCGATGAGGTCGCGGTGACCCTGCTCACCGAAGTGGATTATCGCACCGGGCGGCTGCATGACATGGCCGAGATCACCCGGCGCGCACAGGATGCGGGCGCGCTGACGATCTGGGATCTGGCGCATAGTGCGGGCGCCTTGCCGGTTGATCTTGTCGGCTGCGGCGCGGATTTCGCCGTGGGCTGCACCTATAAGTATCTCAATGGCGGCCCCGGCGCCCCGGCCTTTATTTATGTGGCCCCGCGCCACGCAACGTGCGCCGCTCCAGCCCTGTCAGGCTGGCTCGGCCATGCGGCGCCGTTTGCGTTTGAGGCCGCGTATCGCCCCGGCGAGGGCATCGAGAGGATGCGCGTTGGCACACCGCCGGTTCTGGCCATGGCCGCGCTTGAGGCGGCGTTGGATATCTGGGAGGGGGTTGACCTGACCGATATCCGCGCACAGTCCATCGCGCTTGGCGAGATGTTCATCGCCGAGGTCGAGGTCCGCTGTCCGATGCTGACGCTGGCAAGCCCGCGTGACCCAAGTGCACGCGGCTCGCAGGTGTCATTCCAGTTCGAGCATGGCTACGCCGCCATGCAGGCCCTGATCGCGCAGGGTGTGATCGGTGATTTCCGTGCGCCTGACCTTATGCGCTTTGGCTTTGCACCGCTTTATATCGACACTGAGGATGTGAAAGAGGCGGCGCGCCGTCTGGCCCATGTCATGCAAAACCGGCTCTGGGGTGATCCGGTCTATCAGGCCCGCGCCACGGTGACCTGAGGGCGCGAAGGGGGGCGCAACCCTAAGAATGCGCCGCCCTGATCCTGCCCCAATCTGTCTAAAATTTACCTGAAATTGCGCGAAATGCCGCCGCACACAGTGTGTATCCAAATTGGAAACAACGGGATGTGAGAGCAGTCAAAGCATCCCAAAGCGCAGGGTGACATCACGATCTCCCGCGCGGCAGAGGCAGCAGCGGGTTGTGTTTCCCCGCGTGGCAGGAGTGATGGGTTATGCCCAACGGTTATCTGGTACAATTGGGCGATGGATCGCTAGACCCGAACGATGGCATCGGCGGCCCGCTGATCACCTTCACCACCGATACGCAGCTTGGTGCAGGTCAGTGGATATGGTCGGGCACCTGGAACGGCCAGACCTTTACCAACACCTCCGAGCCGGGCGTATATTTCCTTGCGACAGACGGCAGCGTCTATTTCGTGCCGGATTTTGGGCCAGTCACCACGATCAGCAGCGCGACAGTGCAGAGCGCGCCGACGTTCTCGGTGACAAACGGGCCTGTCGACGGAACCATCGGCGATGACATCATTGACGCAAGTTATACGGACGCGCAGGGCGATTCCGTCGATAGCGGAAACGGCGGTGGCGCAGGCGGCAATGACGATACCATCAACGCCGGGGCGGGCAATGACAGCGTCTCTGCCGGGCTTGGCAATGACTCGGTTCTGAGCGGCGCACCGGCTGGCACGATTGGCCCAATTCGCGTGACGGGGGCATCTGATCCGACCGACGTGGCAATGGAAAATCAAAAGGCAAAGCAAGACACGCAAACCGGCAAAAAACCGCAACACAGTGAAAAAGCGCGGCGGCTTCTGGCTGGACATCACAAAGAAGTGAGACGTGCAAACTCCGTCTATACTTCTGAATTTTCAGTATATTTTCCCCCTCGATCCGGGCAAACCAAGGCGAGTGGGTAAACTAATGTCTTATACTTTTTGGGCCAGGACAGACAGCAACAACGCAAATAACCCTGCGCTAAACCTCACGGGCGATCCGGCACAGCAAATTACGTTTGTCGCTTCGGGCACGAATGGCGATCTGACTCTGGACACCAACGGTGGCGCACCCGACCCTGACACCCAGGTCGAAATCGGCGGCGTTCTGTATGATTTTACCTTCGAGCTTTCGGCAACGCTTCCGACATTGAAACGGGACGGTACAGGTCAGGTCCCAGACCAGTTCGAAGGCTCGACGGTTTATATTATTACGGTGCAGGACTACCCGTCCGCAGGCGACACGACCCGCCTGACCTTTTTGCCAAACGATACCACAACGCAGGCTGAAATGGATGCGTTCGGAAACGGAGCGATCGATCTTCAGAACCTCGGGACCGAGCCTGCTCCAGATTACATCGTCGAAGGCACAAGCGGCAACGATATAATCGATGTGAATTATCAGGGCGATCTCGAAGGCGACCTGATCGACAATGGCGACGGCAACCCGCTACAGCCGGGATCCGTCGGCGGCAACAACGACTCGGTCGTAGCGGGCGGGGGCGCTGACTATGTCGTTTCCGGGTTAGGCGATGACACGATCTACGGCGACGCGGGAGATGACACGCTCTTGGGCGGCACCGGGGCGGACATGCTTTATGGCGGCACCGGCAATGACATCCTGTTCGTGTCGCAGGGCGACGAGGCCTTTGGCAGCGATGGCGATGACCTGTTCATCATCGAAGACCTTGGCGAGGCCGGTGGCGGGACGATCAACATCGTCGGCGGCGAAGGCAATGAGACCGGCGGTGATACGCTTCAACTCAACGCCGATGTAACGCCCGCCGATATTATATTTACCAACACCGATGATGCCGCAGGCGGTCTCTCGGGCAATTTCACGATGGTGGATGGCACGGTTGTCACCTTCTCGGAAATCGAGAACATCATCTGTTTCACCCCCGGCGCGCGCATTCTTACCACGCATGGCGAGCGCGCGATTGAAACGCTGCGCCCCGGCGACATGGTGATCACCCGCGATCACGGGCCCCGACCGATCCGCTGGATCGGCAGCCGCACGGTGGCCGGTGTTGACAAGTTCGCCCCGATTTCCATTGCGGCGCATGTGCTTGACGGGGCGACGCGCCCGCTCTTGGTCTCACCACAGCACCGGCTTTTGTTCACCGGCTACAAGGCCGAGCTCTTGTTTGGCTGTAACGAGGTTCTGGTCGCCGCCAAGCACCTTTTGGATGGCCGCGACGTCGTTGCAACCGAGCAGGCAGAGGTGACCTATATTCACATGATGCTTGACGAGCATGAGGTGGTTTATGCCGATGGCGCCGCCACCGAAAGCTTTCACGCGGGCGATATCGGCATTTCTGCAATCTCGGATCAGTCCCGCGAGGAAATGTTCAGCGTTTTCCCGGCATTGCGCGCCAATTCTAATGCTTACGGCATGACCGCGCGCCCCTGTCTCAAGCGCCATGAAGCACGGCTTTTGCTGCCTGCACCGGCGCCTGTTCTCATGGCGACCTGATCGGCGCCGCCAATTGTGGCGCGCCACAGCAGAGATGCCGCAATGCGACCCAAATCATGCCCCCGGCGGCGATTAATAAAAATCTAACGAAACGGGGCTAGGGTGGCGTGAATCCCACGACATAGCCCTGAAAGGAAATGCATTCTGTCAGGTCGAATGCCTGAAAGTAACGTCTGGAGTAATGATTTATGGCAATCGGGTATCTTGTCAGCCTTGGGAACAACAGCCTTGATTCGGGCGATGCAATCTCAGCAAGCCAATCAACCTTTACCATCGACAGCACCCTCGGCACCGGCCAGTGGACGTGGAGCGGCATCTGGTCAGGTGACGGGAACTTCTATTCAAACGTCACCGATACGGGCACCTATTTTCTGGGTAGCGATGGCAACGTCTATTTCACGCCTGACACCTGGTTCACCGATAGCGGCACGGCAAGCGTCGTTTCGGCGCCAAGCTATACCGATAACACCGACGGCGTTGTTGACGGCACGGCCGGCGACGATCTGATCGACACCGAATTCACGGACGCACAGGGCGATGCCGTGGACCTTGATGCCCCCGCCAGCAAGAACGATTCGATCGAGGCGGGGGATGGTCAGGATACGGTGATTGCCGGGGATGGCGACGACACGGTTCGCGGCGGCGTCGGCGATGACCTGATCTTTGGCGACGGTGGCGATAGCGGCACATTTGCCGGCACGATTGGCAACTTTACCCTGAACGCGGCCAATATCTCGGAGTCGGGCGCGGGCACCGGCGGCCCCGTGGGCCAGTTCGCCACCTATGACAGCGTCGCCACCACCGATACCGGCACCGTCGTTCAGATGCGCGTGACCGTGGTCGACGTCGAAGACCCGAAAATGATCGTCGACCTTGGCGATACCATCGGGCTCAACTCTGATAGCGGTGTGGATGCGGGCACCGGCGTGACCTTTCGCTTCGAGTTTTTCGATCAGGCCACGGGCGAGCCGATCCAGATCGACGGCGCCCTGACCTTCCGCGATATCGACACTGTCGCCGAAAGCGTCAGTGCGTCGTCAAGCGATGTGACCGGGCTTGCCCTGTCTGGCAATCCGGCCACCAACCTGACCGCCACCGCGACCGCCGACACGCTGATCGCCTCGTCCGACAGTACCAGCTCGGGTTTCGTGGACGAAAACCACTGGGCGCAGTTCCTCTTTGAGGGGCAGTCGTCGATGGATTTCACCATGACGTCGCGGGCTGGGTTTACCGCCTATGGGTTTGGGTCTTTCGAATTCACCAATACGCCCGTCATCACGGCTGCGACCCCGGTCACGATGAATGACCTGCTTGATGGTGGCGAGGGCGCTGACACGATCTTTGGCGAGGCGGGTGACGACACCATTCTTGGCGGCGGCGGCAACGACCTGTTGAGCGGCGGCATCGGCAACAACAGCCTTGCCGGCGGGGCTGGCGATGACACCTTCGTGGCAGGTGACGGCGCCGATACCTTCTCTGGTGATACCGGGCTTGATATCATCGACTATTCGGCCTCCAGCAGCGGCGTTTCGGTTGATCTTACCACGAGCACCCTGAGCGGTGGCGATGCGGGCAATGATGTGATCGCCGGCGGTATCGACGGGATCATCGGGACGGATTTCAACGATACGCTGACCGGCTTTGACGGATCGGGCGCGGATTATACCAACGTTCTTGATGGTGGCGCGGGCGACGACCTTATTGATGGCCGCGACGGGGGCGACAGCCTTTTTGGCGGCACCGGCGACGATACCATTCTGGGCGGCGGCGGCGATGACACCATCCTTGGCCAAAGCGGCGACGACAAGATCATCCTGAGCGACGGCTTTGGCAATGACGTGATCACCGGCGGCGAAACCGGTGAAACCCTCGGCGATACGCTTGATCTCTCGGCGGTGACCGGGCCGACCACGGTTGATTTGACAAGCACAGACCCCGAAGCCGGCAACGTCAGCGATGGCGCATCGACCGCCACGTTCACCGAGATCGAGAATATCACCCTCGGCAGCGGCATCGACACGCTCGTGCTGGCCGATGGGTCTGGCAATGACGCGGTCACCGGCTTTGCCGCGCCCATCGACAATGGCGACGGTACGTTCACGGGCGGCGATCAGCTTGACGTAAGCGGCTTGCAGGACCTGAGCGGCAATCCGGTCAACACCGTCGATGCGGTCGTGACCAGTGACGCGGATGGAAACGCCGTTCTCAGCTTTCCGGGCGGCGAGAGCCTGACCCTTATCGGGGTCGCGCCTGCGGCGGTCTCGGACCCTGCGGCTCTGGCCGCGATGGGCATCCCCGAACCCGGCCCCGTCGATGGCACGGCGGGGGCCGATGTCATCAACACCGGCTATCTTGGCGACCCAGAGGGCGACCTTATCGACGCCAATGATGCCGCCGACCTGAGCAACGACGACACAGTCCTTGCGGGCGATGGCAATGACAGCATCGACAGCGGCCTTGGCAATGACCTGATCTTTGCCGGCTCTGGCGACGATGAAATCTTCCTTGATGCCGTGCTTCAGAACGACACGATCTATGGGGGCGAGATCGGCGAGATCGCAGGCGAAGGCGACCGGATCAACTTTTCGGCCATTTCCAGCCCGCTGACGATCAATTTCACCGCCCCCGAGGCGGGCACGATCACCGATGGCACCTCGGTCACCGAGTTCTTCGAGATCGAACGCTTCCAGATGGGCACCGGCAGTGACACGGTGATCGGCTCGGACGGTGTGGAAGAGATCATCGGCAACTACGGCAACGACAGCATCATCGCAGGCGGCGGCAACGACACGGTGTTTTCCGGCTTTGACGACGACTATGTCGAGGGCGGCGCGGGTGACGATTCGCTTGTGGCCTCGTCGGGCGCCGACACGATTGACGGCGGCACCGGCGATGACCAGATCGACCTTGGCCCCGGCGACGGCGAGGTTGACGTTCTGGTGCTTCAGGACGGCTCTGGCCTAGATGTTGTTTCAAGCTTCGAGGCGCCAATCGACAATGGCGACGGCACCTTTGACGGCCGCGATCAGTTTGACGTCAGCGGCTTGAATGATGCCAGCGGCAACCCGGTCACGACCGAGGATGTCACCGTCAGCGAAGACACATCCGGCAATGCGGTTCTGACCTTCCCAGGCGGCGAGGCTGTGACCCTCGTCGGCGTCACCCTGGCCGAGGTCAACAGCGTCGATCAACTGGTGGCGATGGGCATTCCGCCCTTTGTCGGCAACTTCATCGTCGAGGGCACAACCGGCGGCGATCTGATTGACGCCGCCTATCTTGGCGACCCCGAAGGCGACCGGATCGACAACACCGACGCCGCCGATGGCAGCCATGACGATCTGGTTCTGGCCGGGGCCGGCAATGACACGGTGATCGCCGGGCTTGGTGACGACACGGTGCAGGGCGGCACTGGCCAGGATTCCATCCTTGGCGGCGCGGGCAACGATAACCTGAGCGGCGGCGCCGAGGCCGACACCCTGATCGGTGGCGCAGGAACGGACAAACTTTTCGGTGACGATGGCGACGATCTTTTGGATGGCGGCACCGAGAACGACAGCCTGTTTGGCGGGGTCGGCAACGACACCATTTTGGGTGGCGATGGCGATGACAGCATCGAGGCCTGGATCGGCGAGGATTCTCTCGATGGGGGCATCGGCAACGACTATCTCGACGGGGGGGACGGGGCCGACACGCTTATCGGCGGGGATGGCAATGACACCCTTCTGGCCGGCAATGATGCCAGCAACGATTCCCTTGATGGCGGCATCGGCGATGACAGCCTGAGTGCCGGCGACGGTGATGACACGCTGATCGGTGGCGCGGGCGACGACTTTCAGTTCGGCGCGGCCGGGGATGACCGCTTTATGCTGGGTAATGATTTCGGCAATGACACGATTGACGGCTGGTTTGGCGGTGAAACCACCGGCGACAGCATTGATGCCGGGGCCGTCACACAGAACCTGACGCTTGATCTGAGTGCGGGCAATCCGCTTGACCCGGAATCCGGCACACTCACCAATGGCGCCGACACAGTCGGGTTCAGCGATATCGAAACCGTGATCCTTGGCGACGGCGATGACGCCGTGACCGGATCGGCCGGCAACGATAGCGTCGCCACTGGCGCGGGCGCCGACACGGTCGAGGGCGGGGCGGGCGACGACAGCTTTTTTCTTGGGCCCGCCGACGGCGCGGTCGACACGGTTGTCTTTGGCGACACCGACGGCAGTGACACCCTCACCGGTTTCGAAGCCCCGACCGACAATGGCGATGGCACCTTTGACGGCCACGACCAACTTGACGTCTCGGGCCTGACCGATGCGGCGGGCAATCCCGTCAACGTGGCCGATGTGAGCGTCGGCGATGATGGGCCGGCAATGCGGTTCTGAGCTTTCCCAATGGAGAAAGCATCACCCTTGTGGGCGTGGCACCCGCCGATGTGACCGATCATGACGCACTTGCGGCCATGGGGATTGCGCAGACCGATTACATCGTCGACGGCACTGCCGGGGGCGATCTGATTGATGCGGACTATGCCGGCGATCCGGATGGCGATTTTGTCGACAACCTCGACAGCCGGACCAACGGCAATGACGACACCATCCTTGCGGGCGACGGCAACGACACGGTTCTGGCCGGTCTTGGCGACGATTCCGTGCGCGCCGGGGCGGGCGACGATTCTGTCTCTGGCGGCGATGGCAACGACACGATCTTTGGCTTCGAGGGCAGCGATACGGTTGATGGCGGCATCGGCGACGATCTGATCAACACCCGCACCTCTCTGGGCACCGGCCTCCCGGATCAGGCCTATCCCGATCCGGTGCTGATCACCTCTGGCGGCTTGGGATATGGCGCCGATACCGACCCCGACAATGACCGCGACAGCGTTCTGGGCGGCGATGGCAATGACACCATCCTCACCGGGGATGATGCCGATACGATTGACGGGGGCACCGGGGCCGACCTTGTCGATGCCGGCTTTGACGACGACCTTGTCGCGGGCGGCGCTGGCAATGACACCATACAGGGTGGCGAGGGCCGCGACACCATCGACGGCGGTGATGACGACGACGTGATCTATGGCGGCCTTGCCCCCACGAACCCGGATTTTGCCGCCTCCGAGGCCTATAGCCTTGCCGATGACGACCCGATCAACCCCGACCTCGCGCCGGACAACAACAGCGACAGCCTGAGCGGCGGCGCCGGCAGTGACAGCATTTTCGACGGCGATGACAACGACACGCTTTTCGGGGGCCCCGGCGACGACCTTTTGGACGGCGGCATCGATGACGACGTTCTGGTGGGTCAGGACGGCTCCGACACGCTATTGGGCGGGGATGGCGACGACCTTCTCACTGGCGGGATCGGCGCCGACAGCCTTGTCGGCGGCGCCGGAGACGACACCATTCAGGCCGCACAGGGCGACATTGCCGAGGGTGGCGATGGCGATGACACCTTTATCCTTAGCGAACTTGCCGAGGCCGGTAGCGGCGCGATCACCATCATCGGTGGCGAAGGCGGTGAAACCACAGGTGACACGCTTCGCCTGACCTCTGACATAAGCCGCGCCGACATCAATTTTACCAATACCGACGATGCGGCCGGTGGGTTTAGCGGGACCTTCAGCATGGATGGCTCGCTTGTGACCTTTAGCGAGATCGAGAACATCATCTGTTTCACCCCCGGCGCGCGTATTCTGACACAGTTTGGCGAACGGGCGATTGAAACCCTGCAACTTGGCGACATGGTGGTGACGCGCGATCACGGGCTTCAGGCGATCCGCTGGATCGGCCAGCGGACAGTGCCCGGCATTGGCGATTTTGCCCCGATCTCGGTCGCCTCAAGCGTGATGGAGGGGGCGCGCGAAGGGCTGCTTGTCTCGCCGCAACACCGAATTCTGTTCACCGGCTATCGCGCCGAGCTTTTGTTTGGCGAAAGCGAGGTTCTGGTGGCGGCCAAGCACTTGATCGATGACCGTGATGTGCGCGTCTGCCCGCGCGACGAGGTGACCTATATCCACATCATGTTCGATCGCCACGAGGTGATCTATGCCGAAGGGATCGCCACCGAAAGCTTCCACGCGGGCGATACGGCGCTAAGTGCCGTGACCGCCGCCGCGCGCGACGAGCTTTTCGCGATTTTCCCCGAATTGCGCAGCGCACCGGGTCGCCACCGCGACACGGCGCGCACCTGCCTTAAACGGCACGAGGCCCAATTGCTGCGCGGTGAGGCATCGAACGATTGGATGGCCTGATCAGGCAGATTTGAGAACCGGCGTCACGCGCCCTGCCGCCCAGGCCCGCACCGCATCGCCAAAGGCGGAAAATAGCGGGCGGCTGACCGGATCGTTGGCGGCATTCCACTCGGGATGCCATTGCACCGAGAGCGTAAAGCCCGGCGCGCCCTCGACATAAAGCGCCTCTGGCGTGCCGTCGGGCGCATGCCCGTCGATCACAATGTCCTGGCCGGGGCGCACAACCCCCTGCCCGTGCAAGGTATTGGTCATCACCTCTTGCGCCCCCATAAGGCGGTGAAATACGCCACCCGGCGTGAACCGCACACAATGGCGCAGGGCAAACTGTTCTGCCATGGTTCCATCAGGGGGCATGCGATGATTGTCACGCCCCGGAAGATCGCGAATTTCGGGATGCAGGCTTCCGCCGAGGGCGACGTTCACCTCTTGAAACCCACGGCAAATCCCGAAAAAGGGCTGCCCCCGCTCAAGACAGGCGCGCACCAGCGGCAGGGTGATCGCATCGCGCGCGCGATCAAACGCGCCATGCGCCTCGGTCGCCTCTTCGCCATATTCCTGCGGATGAACATTGGGCCGCCCACCGGTCAGCAAGAACCCGTCGCAGGCCTCAAGAAGTTCCGGCACACTCACAAAGCGCGGATCAGAGGGCACAATCAGCGGCATACACCCCGCCACATCGGCAATCGCAGAGGAATTCATCGTGCCACCCGCATGCATCGGATAGCGATTATCAATCACGTATTCATTGCCAATAATGCCGATGATAGGGCGTTTCATAGCTGTCCTGTGCCTGCTGGTTCATTCCCATGTATTGCACTTAAATATAGCGTAAAATTGAATAATAAAACATCAAAGCACGCACATGAATCTGCGCTCGGCCGCAGAACTGCACAGAGTTTATGCACCGCTTGTTCATCTTGCCCTGCCAGAGTTGAGCCTGTGAGCGGTGCACTGTGGGCGCGGCCCTTGGCCCTATCCAGCCCCGTTACCGGCCAAATGCATCCCGGTCGGCCGGGGGCGCGCCGCTCACACCAGACCGCTGGCGACGGCAGCCCTCGCTGCAATAGCGCACCTCGTCCCAGACGCGGGCCCATTTGCGCCGCCATTGCATCGGTCGCCCGCAAGTGGCGCAGGTCTTGACCGGAAGGTCGGATTTGCGGCGTTGCCGGGCCATCAGAAATCGAACCGAAGCTGTGGATCGGCGGTCTTTGCCTTGCGCGGGCGTTTGCGGCTTGCATGGCGGGTGACGATGCGCGCGGTCTCGGCGTCTGATTTATGCGCGCGGCGCAGGCCCCAGACCACCTCGCGCGCATGACGCGCGGCCGCCACCGGATCGACCACAGGCGCGGGATAGCTGTGCCCCAAAAGGCGCGCCGCACCCTCCCATGTCCAAGGGGTTTGCAAATGGGCATCCGGCACCTCGGCCAGCTCGGGTAGCCAGCGGCGGGTAAAGGTGCCGCTCGGGTCCTGATCCAGGCCCTGCTTGACCGGGTTGTAAATCCGGATCGTATTGATCCCGGTGGTGCCTGATTGCATCTGAACCTGAGGCCAGTGAATGCCCGGCTCGTAATCGGTAAAGCGGCGCGCAAGGATCGGCCCGGTGCTGCGCCAGTCGAGCCAGAGGTGATAGGATGCCACCGCCATCAGCATCGCGCGCATGCGAAAATTAAGCCACCCGGTCGCATTGAGCGCGCGCATGCAGGCATCGACAAACGGCAGACCGGTTTCGCCCCTGTCCCAGGCCGCAAGCCGCGCGGCGTCGGGGATCAGCGGGCGCAACCCCTCATATGCCGGATGCAGACAGCGATGTTCGATCATTGGTTCATCCTCCAGCTTCTGGATAAAATGATCGCGCCAGGCCAGCCGCGCCTGAAACGAGCGGATCGCCCCCGCCCACTGTGCATCGCGCGCCGGGCTTGCCTTGGTCGCCGCAACCACCTCACGGATCGACATTGTGCCAAGCGCCAGATGCGGGCTAAGCCGGGAGCAGGCCCGCGCGCCCTCCAGCGGCGACGACATGGCCCGCCGATAGCTGCGCCCGCGTGTCGTCAGGAAACTGTCAAGCGCGCGCAAGGCCCGCGCCCGCCCCCCGCTCTGGCGCATCGGGCAGGCATCGTTCACCCCCAATTCGGCGGCCTTGGGGGGCGCATCACTGGCCACGCCCTCAACCGCGCGGCACGCCTGCACGGGCGCAACAAGCGGCACCGCGATAAAGGCATTCCAGGTTGCCTGCCAGTGATCGCGACCTTTCAGGCGGCGCACCACACCGCATTGCGCAAGTTCCCGCCAGGCCACGCCTTGCGCCTTTGCCCACGCCCCGACGCGCCGGTCGCGCTCAAAGCTCCAGCCGTTGCCGGTTTCCTCGTGGCTGATCAAATGGCGAATGCCGTGGGTGCGGCGCAGGTCCTCAAGCGTGCCGACCGCATCCCCGACCCGCAGCGTCAGAGGTAGGCCAATTTTTGCAAGTTCATCGCGCAAGCCCTCTAGGCACTCTTGCAAAAACGCATAGTGCCGCCCAGAGGCATCGGGTTGCGCCCAGGCCTCTGGCTCAATGATGTAAAGCGCGATCACGGGCCCGAGGGCCGCGGCACGCGCAAGCGCCGGGTGATCACAGACCCGCAAATCGCGCTTGAACCAACAGATGACCGGCCTTTCCATATCGTCAGAGATAGCGGGATCACCACCAAGGGAAAGCCCCCATTGCAGGCCCGCGCGCCACGCCCTAGGGTCGCGGCAAACGCCCCGCCCCTCAAGGAGATGCACGCGATGAAAGATGCCGCCCCGCAACCGGTTTACCTCTCGGATTACACGCCCCCCGCCTATCTGGTGGACGAGGTGCATCTGACCTTTCGTCTCGCCCCCGAGGCGACCCGCGTCCTCAGCAAGATCAGGTTTCGCCCCAACCCGGATGCCCAAAGCCGCGAGTTTTTCCTGCATGGCGAGGCACTGCGCCTTATCCGCGCGACAATCGACGGGGCCGAAATTTCGCCTGATATAACGCCGGAAGGCCTGCGCGCGCAGGTGCCGGACGCGCCCTTCACCTTCGAGGCCGAGGTTGAGATCAACCCGGCCGCCAATACCGCCCTTGAGGGTCTTTACATGTCGAACGGCATGTATTGCACCCAATGCGAGGCCGAAGGCTTTCGCAAGATTACCTATTACCCGGACCGCCCCGATGTGATGAGCGTGTTCAGCGTCCGCATCGAGGGCGATGCGCCGGTTCTGTTGTCCAATGGCGATGCGGTCGCGCAGGGGGATGGCTTTGCCGAATGGCATGATCCCTGGCCAAAACCGGCCTATCTTTTCGCGCTTGTCGCGGGCGATCTTGTCAACCACCCGGATCGTTTCACCACCCGCTCTGGCCGCGATGTCGAGCTCAACATCTGGGTACGCCCCGGTGATGAGGGCAAATGCGCCTTTGGTATGGAGGCGCTCAAAAAGTCGATGAAATGGGATGAAGAGGTTTACGGACGCGAATATGACCTCGATATCTTCAACATCGTTGCGGTGGATGACTTCAACATGGGCGCGATGGAAAACAAGGGCTTGAACATCTTCAACTCGTCCTGCGTCTTATCCACACCTAAAACCTCGACAGATGCCAATTTCGAACGTATCGAAGCGATCATCGCGCATGAGTATTTCCACAACTGGACCGGCAATCGGATCACCTGTCGCGACTGGTTTCAACTCTGCCTGAAAGAGGGGCTGACGGTCTATCGCGATTCCGAATTCACCTCTGACATGCGCTCGGCCCCGGTCAAGCGGATCTCGGATGTGATCGACCTGCGCGCACGGCAGTTCCGCGAGGATAACGGCCCGCTGGCCCATCCGGTGCGCCCTGCAAGTTTTGTCGAGATCAACAATTTCTATACCGCCACGGTCTATGAAAAAGGCGCCGAGCTTATCGGGATGCTCAAGCGGCTTGTGGGCGATGAGGCGTATAAAAAGGCGCTCAATCTCTATTTTGAACGCCATGATGGTCAGGCGTGCACGATCGAGGATTGGCTGGCGGTGTTTGAAGAGGTAACCGGTCGCGATCTGGTTCAGTTCAAGCTCTGGTATGAAGAGGCCGGAACGCCGCGCCTCAAGGTGAGAGACGAGTTCAAGGATGGCACCTATACCCTTCACTTTGAACAACAAACTCCGGCGACACCGGGGCAGGACACAAAACACCCGCGGGTTATTCCGATTGCCTTGGGCCTGCTTGGCGTCAATGGCGATGAGGTTCAGGAAACCCGCCTTCTCGAGATGACGCAAGCCGCGCAAAGCTTTTCGTTCAATGGATTAGCTTCGCGCCCTATCCCGTCTATTTTACGCGATTTTTCGGCGCCCGTTATCTTGGAGCGCGACACCAGCAATGCCGAACGCGCCTTCCTTCTGGCGCATGACACCGACCCGTTCAACAAATGGGAAGCCGGGCGCGCCCTGGCCCGCGACGGAATAATTGCGATGATCCGCGAGGGCGCCGCGCCCGACCCGGCCTATCTCGATGCGGTCCAGACGATGGCGCGCGACGAGACCCTTGATCCGGCGTTTCGCGCCTTGGCACTTGGCCTCCCAAGCGAGGATGATCTGGCGCAAACCCTCTTTGACATGGGCAGCACGCCTGACCCCCAGGCCATCTGGGAGGCGCTGGAACAGCTGCGCAACGCCCGAGCCAAACATATCGAAGCGGTGGCGCGCGAGCTTAACAAGGCGCATCAGGTCACCGCACCCTATCGCCCCGATGCCGAACAGTCCGGCGCGCGCGCGCTCTCAAACGCCGCCCTGGCCATGATCTCGCGTCTGGACGGCGGCGCCTTGGCCGCCCGGCAATTCGAGAGTGCCGACAACATGACCCAGCAACTGGCGGCATGGTCCTGCCTTTTGCAGGCAGGCGCAGGGGAGACGGCGACACAGGCGTTCTATGATCAGTGGCAAGAGGACCGGCTTGTGGTCGACAAATGGTTCAGCCTGCAAATCGTGCATGCAAGCCCCGAAGAGACCGCCGAGGCGGCAAGCCGTCTGGCAAATCATGCCGATTTCAACATTCGCAACCCCAACCGCTTTCGCGCCACCTTTGGGGCGATGGTCATGTCACCGGCCGGCTTTCACCACGCTTCGGGCAAGGGATACCGCCTGTTGGCGGATTGGCTGATCAGGCTTGATCCGCTCAATCCGCAAACCACCGCGCGCATGTGCTCGGCGTTCGAGACATGGCGGCGGTACGATGATGCACGCCAAACCCTGATCAAGGCAGAACTTGACCGCATCCTCGCCACGCCGGGGCTAAGCCGGGATACGACAGAAATGGTGACACGCATCCGCGGCGTCTGAGCGGCCATTTTCTTCGTCGAAGAAAATGAGACAGAAAATTCGCCGAATTTTCTGGGACTCAGTCAACGACCTGCGCAAGGCGTGCAGGGCGCGTGCGGGGGCGGACGGAAGAGAGCGGTTTGCAATAGCTTTGTGCACGGGTCCAGCGTTGCATGTCCTGGCGCTTTCTGGCGCTGTGCAGCGGCCCCCAATCGGCGGCCACGCCGCGCATGCCCTCCGACACCACCCCGTCGCGCAAAACCGTATGCGCCATGATCCGCACCGCACAGGACAGGTTTGCAGGCCCGTCCTGCAATGCCTCGCCTGATCCCGCACGACATTGATAGCCGCGCGCCGTGGCTGGCAGGATCTGCAACAGCCCGTACCATCGCCCACCACCGCCCACGGCACGCGGGTTATACGTGCTTTCATGCTTGGCCAGGGCCGATAAAAACCCAACCCAGAACGCCCGCCGATTGGCATCGCTGGCCTGCGGATAGGCCGGGCACCAGGTTACGATGTCGCGCGGCACCACCTTTGTCAGCGCGGCGCCATGCGCCTTGAGGGCCGACAAGGCCGTACGGGTTAAAAGGGGCGCATCGGCCCGGTGTTCCCATCTTGTGCGCGGAATATTGCCATCGCGCGCCAGCGGTGACAGGGGAAAAGCGCTATTCGCGCCCTCTTCAGCAAGACTGGAGAGCGGGAAAATCGCAATAAAAACAACAAACAGCAGCTTTTTCATGAGTCGAGTGTGCCCCGAGTCGTCCGCCAAAGCAACGCCGATGCGGTTGGCCGCAAATTCCCTGCCTTCACCCTAGGCTTGCCCTCTTTTGGTCGAAAAGCGGCGTCAGGGTGTTCCAGAGTAGCACGCCGGAGACGCCATGCCTTTCGAACCGATTGCAGAATCAGAGAATACCACACCGTACCCGCGCATGCGCAAGGGCCGCGATGGGCGCCGCCTGCCTGACTTGCTGGGGCTGTTGCGCCGCAAGCCGCAGACCGACCTGGACAGCCTGACCAAGCGCATCCTGTTGCCGTCCCTGCCGGTCACCGATGAGGAAATGGCCCGTGCCACCCATCAGGACAAAGGCCAGAAACTTGCCCGCCAGGAAATGTGGGAAGAGCTGGCGCGCCTGATTGAATATGGCGACGAGGCTCGGCTGCGCACGCCGGGCGGCGAGAATGCCACGATGCTTTTGGCCTATGGCGCGCGCGCCGATGTGGTCGCGGCGGCCGAGGATTCGCTGCATGACGGGGTTGCGCCGGACACTGCGGGCATTGACGCGCTTGAGGAAATGCGCGCCGAATTTCATGACAACTATGCCTGTGCGCTGATCGTGGCGCTGACCCATATCGACATCGGCTGGGCCTGGCGCGCGACGGCAACAGAGCGCAAAACCGTCGAGCACGAGGCGCAGTTTCACCTGCATTTCAAGCGCGCCGACGATATTCTCGGGCCCTTTGACGGGGTTGACCTTGACGCGCCGTCGCTGGCCTCGGCGCAATGCGCGCTTTTGGCCGGGCGGCAGAGGCCACGCCTTCGGGTGGCGGATGATTACGAGAAACTGATCGACCTTGACCCCGATAGCCCGCGCCACATGCGCGCCCTTGGCGAGGTGATCTTGCCCACGCGCTATGGCAGTTACGAGATGCTCGACCTTGAGGCGCGCCGCACCGCCGCGCGTACCGGCGAGGTTTGGGGCGCGGGCGGATATGCCTGGGTTTACCTTGATGCATTGGCGCTTGATCCCGGCGCGCTTGAGCGGCTGGATTGCGATTTCTTCATCGACGGGCTGCGCGATATCGTGGCGCGCAAGCGAGATCAGCATGTGATCAATCAGCTTTCCGCCTTTTGCGGCATCGTGATGGCCCCGCGCAGCGGCAAGGCGCGTCTGCCTTTGGGCGCCGAGGCATCGCGCGCGCGCATCCATGACTGTCTTGACTGGCTTTTGGAAAATCACATGCAGGAGTTGCACCCGCTGATCTGGTCACAGACCCTGCTGAAACCCGGGCTGACACCTGCGCTTCCGTCGCGGCGTGCCCTGGTGGCCAAGGGGCGGCAAACCGCGCTTCGCGTCATCGCACAGCGCTTTGCCGAGGATATCGAAGACGGAAGTTCGATCGCGTTTTCCAGCTCCGGCATGTATCGCCTGCCGACCCTCTGATCCACCTCAGCCGGATTTGCGCAACTCGCGCGGGCTGGCGCCGTAATGGCGCCGCATCGCGCGGGCCATGGCCGCCGGGGAATCATAGCCACAGCGCAGGGCGATTTCGGCAATACCAAGACTGGTGCCTTCTAGCATCTTGCGCGCCGACGACAGCCGCAGATGCCGGTAAACCGTGCCCGGCGGCGCCCCAAGCCCGGCGCGAAACCGACGATCAAGCGTGCGCGCCTGACACGACAGGTGGCGCGCAAGCTCGGCCTGTGACAGGGGCCGCTCAAGCGTGTCGCGCATCACCGTCAGCGCCCGGCGCACAAGCGCATCGCCCACCGCCTGCCCCTCACGGGCCGCGCTGACCGGGGGGTCACCGTGAATAAACATCGCCTCGACATCAAGGCGCACCGACAGGCCCAACCGATCGGCAATCAGCCCCAGCGTCAGATCAAGCGCCGACATCGCCCCGGCGCAGGTCATGTAAGGCCCATCGCTCAGCACCCGCGCGCGCGCCACCTCGATATCGAGAAACCGCTCGGTAAAGGCGTCAAGCAGGTCCCAATGCACCGTGGCGCGCCGCCCGTTCAGCAAACCCGCCGAGGCCAAAAGCCATGGCCCGGCATCCAGACCGACCACATTTTTGGCGCGCGTCACGGCGGCGCGCAGCGCGCGGCGGGTGTCGGCGGTGTCGTGCTTGGTATGGGCGTAACTCGCCACAACGAACAGGCAATCACAGGTCTCAAGCGCCTTGAGCGGCTTGTGCGGCACCACCTGCATCCCCGAAGACGACAGGACCGGCTCGCCGGTGCGTGTCAAAATCTGCCAGTCGAAACTTGACCGCCGCGTCAGGGTATTGGCCGCGCGCAGCGGCTCAAGACAGTTGGCAAGGCACAGGTTTGAGAACTGATCAAAGATCAGGAAGGCGATGCTAACCGGGGCGTCTGGTGATTTTGTCCATTGCGGCATGATTTTTGTCTTTTACTGCAAGATATAGATCAACACCAGCGCGCTAGGCTAAGCCAGACCATCATCCCCGGAGGAGCCCCCATGCCGCTTACCATGAACCGCGAGGTTTTCATCACCTGTGCCGTCACCGGATCGGGGGGCACGCAAGACAAAAGCCCGCATGTGCCGCGCTCGCCCGAACAGATCGCCGACAGCGCGATTGCGGCGGCCAAGGCCGGGGCGGCCGTGGTGCATTGCCACGTGCGCGACCCCGAAACCGGCGCGCCAAGCCGTGATCTTGGCCTGTTTCGCGAGGTCACCGACCGCATCCGCGACAGCGCCACCGACGTGGTGCTGAACCTGACCGCCGGGATGGGCGGCGATATCGTCTTTGGCGGGGTTGAGAGCCCGCTGCCGCCGAAAGCGGCCGGCACCGATATGGCGGGCGCGACCGAGAGGGTGGCGCATGTGGCCGACTGCCTGCCGGAAATCTGCACGCTCGATTGCGGCACGATGAATTTCGCCGAGGCCGATTACGTGATGACCAACACCCCCGGCATGTTGCAAGCGATGGGCCGGATGATGACCGAGCTTGGCGTAAAGCCAGAGATCGAGGCCTTTGACACCGGCCATCTCTGGTATGCCAAACAGCTTGTCGCCGATGGCATTCTGGAGCCCGACGCGCTTGTGCAGCTCTGCATGGGCGTGCCGTGGGGCGCGCCGGATGATCTCAATACCTTCATGGCGATGGTCAATAACGTGCCGGACAACTGGACGTTTTCGGCCTTTGGCCTTGGGCGCAACCAGATGCCTTATGTGGCGGCAAGCGTTCTTGCGGGCGGCAATGTGCGCGTCGGGCTTGAGGATAACCTGATGCTTGATCGCGGCATTCTGGCGACCAATGCGCAACTTGTTGAACGCGCGGTCGGGATCATCGAGAACCTTGGCGCGCGGGTGATCGGCCCGCAAGAGGTGCGCGACAAGCTGGGCCTCACCAAACAGGCGCCGCGCGGATGAACGAGCGCGTTCTGATCACCGGCGGCGCGTCGGGGATCGGGCTTGGGCTTGCCAAACGCTTCGCGGCGCGCGGTGACCGGGTTGCGATCTGTGACGCCGATGGTGCGGCGGTGGCGCGGGTCCGCGCCGAGCATCCCGCGTTTATCGCCGCTCAGGCCGATGTCACCGACGAGACCCAGATGGAGGCGTTTTTCGCCGATGTCGAACGCGCATGGGGCGGCGTCGATGTGGTCTGCGCCAATGCCGGCACCGGCGGGCCCGCCGGGCGGATCGAGGATCTGAAGTATGACGCCTGGCGCGCCTGTCTGGATGTGAACCTCTCGGGCACCTTCCTGACCTGTCGGTGGGCGGCGCGGGTTATGCGCGCACAAGGCTCTGGCCTGATCGTGATCACAAGCTCGACGGCGGGCTTGTTCGGCTACCCGCTGCGCGCGCCCTATGCGGCGGCGAAATGGGGCCTGGTCGGCCTGACCAAGACATTGGCGATGGAGCTTGGCCCCGTCGGCGTGCGCGTCAACGCGCTTGCACCCGGCGCGGTCGAGGGCGACCGGATGGACCGTGTTGTGGCGATGGAGGCGGCGGCAGGCGGCAAATCCGAGGACGAGGTACGCGCGCAATATGTCAAGGGCGTGAGCCTGCGCAGTTGGGTCAATGTCGATGATCTGGCCGATATGGCGCTGTTCCTCGCCTCGCCTGCCGCGAACAAGATTTCGGGGCAGGTTCTGGCGGTGGACGGACACACAGAGACCTTGGTGCCATGAGGATCTGGGGCGCCTTGGCGGTTGCAACGCTGATCGCGGGTTGCGCCGCGCCCGAGGCCCCCGGCCCCGGCTATCGCGACACGCAAGTGCCCCTGACCTATACCAGCCGCAGCGATGCCATCCGGCTTGCGGGCGACTGGCACCTGCGCGCGCATTACCCCGGCGATGAGTGGCTAAGGCGGGTCAGCTATCTGCGCGCCCGCGACGGGCAAGAGGCGTTCAAACTGGTGTCGCGCGGATGCGACGCCAATGGCGGGTGCAAGGATTTCGCCGCCCTCTGGCGCGCCACGCCGCTTGGCCCCAACCGCTGGCGTCTTGCAGATCCGCAAGGCGGCAAACCCCGCGATTTATGGGTGATCTGGGTCGATGAAGGCTATCGCACCGCTGCCATCGGCGCGCCCGATGGCGGCTATGGCTGGGTGCTTGACCGCGCCGCGGCGGGCGGCACAGACCGGATCACCGCCGCGCGCGAAATTCTGGATTTCAACGGATATGATACCGGCGCAATGATCCTGCGCTAACGGGAGTGACAAAGATGACGAAAACAGCAGCAATTATCGGCGGGGGCGTGATCGGCGGCGGATGGGCGGCGCGGTTCCTGCTCAATGGTTGGGATGTGCGGGTGTTCGACCCCGATCCCGAGGCCGAGCGCAAAATCGGCGAGGTCTTGGGCAATGCACGCCACGCGCTGCCGATGCTTTACGATGTGGCGCTGCCCGCCGAGGGCGCATTGAGTTTTCACAACACTATGTCCGAGGCTGTGGCAGGGGCAAGCTGGATTCAGGAAAGCGTGCCCGAGCGCCTCGCGCTCAAGCGCAAGGTCTATCAGACCTTGCAGGAGCATTGCGACGCGGGCGCGATCATCGGCTCGTCCACCTCTGGCTTCAAGCCCTCGGAATTGCAGGGCTGCGCCACGCGCCCCGAACAGATCGTGGTGACGCATCCGTTCAACCCGGTCTATCTTTTGCCGCTGATCGAGCTTGTCACGACCGAGAAGAACAGCGCCGACCTGGTGGCGGAGGCCAGCGAGACCCTGACCGCGCTTGGCCTCTATCCGCTTCATGTCAAAAAGGAAATCGACGCCCATATCGCCGATCGTTTCCTAGAGGCCGTGTGGCGCGAGGCGCTTTGGCTTATCAAGGACGGGATCGCGACGACCGAAGAAATCGACAACGCAATCCGCTTTGGCTTTGGCCTCCGCTGGGGGCAAATGGGCCTGTTCGAGACCTACCGCATCGCCGGCGGCGAGGCCGGAATGAGGCATTTCATTGATCAGTTCGGCCCCTGCCTTCAGTGGCCCTGGACCAAGCTGATGGATGTGCCGGAACTGACCGATGAGCTTGCCCAGATGATCGCCGATCAATCCGATGCGCAATCGGGCCACCTGAGCATCCGTGAGCTTGAGCGCAAGCGCGACAACAACCTGATCGCGATGATGCGCGCCCTGCGCCAGCAAGGCAACGCCGCCGGGCGGCTGATCAACGAGCATCAGGTGACGTTCCGCCCTAGGCTTGAGGATGGCCAGCCGATTGTCAGCGCGCGCCGTGTCATTCCCGCCGATTGGACCGATTATAACGGTCATATGAACGAGGGCCGCTATGGCCAGCTCTTTAGCGATGCGGCCGATGCGGTGATGACCCATGTCGGCGCCGATGCCGCCTATATCGCGGCGGGCAACAGCTATTTCACCGCCGAGACCACGATCAAGTTTTTGGCCGAGGCGCAGGCCGGCGAACACATCATCGTCGAAACCCGCGTGACCGAAGGGTCGGGCAAAAAGCTGCGGTGTTATCATGAGATGAAGCGCGAAAGCGATGGCGAGCTTCTGGCCACATCGGATCAGTTCATGCTGCATGTGAACCTTGAAACGCGCCGCTCGTGCGATCCCCTGCCCGAGGTTCTGGCGCGGGTCGAGGCCCTGGCCGCCCTGCACAAGGAAGACTGAGATGCATTTCGGATTGAGCGACGAACAGGAGATGATCGTCTCGACAGTACGCAGCTTTGTCGAGAACGAGATCTACCCCCACGAGGCCGAGGTCGAGCGCACCGGCGAGGTGCCGCCCGAGGTGGCGCAGGCGATCAAGCAAAAGACGATTGATCTGGGGTTTTACGCCTGTAATTTCCCCGAAGAGGTCGGCGGCGCGGGCCTCAACCATCTCGAATTTGCCCTGGTCGAGCGCGAATTGGGGCGCGGGTCGATGGCGCTTAACCACTTTTTCGGACGTCCGCAAAATATCCTGATGGCTTGTACGGGCGAACAGCGCGAGCGCTACCTGCTTCCTGCGGTGCGCGGCGAGCGGATGGATGCGCTTGCGATGACCGAACCGGGCGCCGGCTCGGATGTGCGCGGCATGACCTGCTCGGCGCGGCGCGACGGCGGGGATTGGCTTCTCAACGGCACAAAGCACTTTATAAGTGGCGCGGATCACGCTGATTTCATTATTGTTTTCGTCGCCACTGGTGAAGACGACACCCCGCGCGGACCGAAAAAGCGTATCACCACATTCCTGGTCGATCGCGGCACGCCCGGCTTTACCATCCGCGACGGCTATAAGTCGGTCAGCCACCGGGGCTATAAGAACTGCATTCTGGAGTTCGATGATTGCCGCCTGTCGGATGCGCAGGTTCTGGGCGAGGTCGATGGCGGTTTCGCGGTGATGAACGAATGGCTTTACGCCACCCGGATTACCGTGGCCACGATGAGCGTCGGGCGCGCGCGGCGCTGTTTTGACTACGCGCTCAACTATGCCGCAGACCGCAAACAATTCGGCCAGCAGATTGGCAAATTCCAAGGGGTCAGCTTTCAGATTGCCGATATGATTACGGAAATCGACGCCGCCGACCTTCTAACCCTGAACGCCGCCTGGCGGTTGGATCAGGGCCTGTCGGCTAACCGCGAAATCGCCAGCGCCAAACTCTACGCCTCGGAAATGCTCGCGCGAGTCACCGACGCCACCTTGCAGATTTACGGCGGCATGGGGCTGATGAATGATTTCCCCATCGAACGCTTCTGGCGCGATGCGCGGGTCGAACGGATCTGGGACGGCACAAGCGAAATTCAGCGCCATATCATAAGCCGCGATCTGCTTCGCCCCCTGGGAGCCTGAGGCGATGCCCGTCCAAAAGAGTATTCATGCCTCCGGCGGGGATATTTGGAGCAAGAAGAAAAGGGGAGGCCCGCAAGCCCCCCCCGGTGAAAAGGTCACGCCTCTTCTCCTTGCACGGTCATCGGCGTCCCCGCCTGTACCGTACGAACAGACTCGCGGTGCTTGGTTAATATCGCGTTACGGCCAGTTCTTCTTGCTGAAAATATCCCCGCCGGAGGCTCCCGTCTGTGCGGCACACCCAGGGATCAGCCAATGACGCCCAGCTTGGATCGGCTGTTACGCCCCGGTTCGATCGCTGTCGTAGGTGGCGGCGCATGGTGTACTTCTGTGGTTGAGCAATGTGGCAAGATCGGTTTCGTCGGCCCTGTCTGGCCGGTTCACCCCACACGCCCCGAGATTGCCGGGCGCGCGGCATTTGCCAGCCTTGAGGGTCTTCCCGGCGTGCCTGATGCGGTCTTTATCGGCGTCAATCGCGAGACCACGCTGGATGTCGTGGCGCACCTCTCGGCCATCGGGGCTGGTGGCGCGGTCTGTTTTGCCAGCGGCTTTCGCGAGATGCAGGCCGAAACCGGCGATGGCGATGCCTTGCAGGACCGATTGCTGGAGGCTGCGGGCGCTATGCCAATCATCGGCCCCAATTGTTATGGCTACATCAACTATCTCGACGGCGCGCTTTTATGGCCGGATCAACATGGCGGACAGCGGGTGGAAAGTGGCGTCGCGATCCTGACCCAAAGCTCGAACATCGCGATCAACCTGAGCATGCAGGCGCGCGGCTTGCCGATTGCCTATCTGATGACGGCGGGCAATCAGGCGCAGCTTGGTCTTGCGCAGCTTGGTCGCGCGCTCTTGGCCGATCCCCGTGTGACCGCCCTTGGCCTGCATATCGAGGGGATCGGCGATCTTGATGCCTTCGAAACCCTCACCCGCGAGGCCCGCGCCCTTGGCAAGCCAATCGTCGCCCTCAAGGCGGGCAAATCCGAACAGGCGCGCGCGGCGGCGGTTTCGCATACAGCGTCACTTTCTGGATCAGACGCAGGCGCGCGCGCCCTTTTGGCACGCCTCGGCGTGGCGCAGGTCGAGGGCCTGCCTGCCTTTATGGAAACGCTCAAGCTCTTGCATTTGGCCGGGCCGCTCCCATCAAACCGGATCGTGTCTCTGTCGTGTTCGGGCGGCGAGGCAAGCCTGATGGCCGATAGCGCCCTGGGCCGCGACATCGCCTTTCCACCGCTTGATCCCGTCCAGATTAACGGCCTGCGCGCGGCGCTTGGCCCACGGGTAGCATTGGCCAACCCCTTGGATTATCATACCTTTATCTGGGGTGACGTCGCGCGCATGACCGACACGTTCGCGGCAATGCTGGCGGGGGATGTGGCGATGGGCTGTGTCATTGTCGATTTTCCGCGCCCGGATCGGTGCGATCCTTCGGCCTGGGATTGCGTGATTGAGGCAGGCGGTGCGGCCCGCGCCCGTGCAGGCAAGCCGCTTGCGCTTTTGTCCACCCTGCCCGAGACCCTGCCAGAGCCGATCATCGCGCGCTGTATTGCCGCCGGGTTGATCCCGTTGATCGGGCTTGATGATGCCCTCACCGCGATTGCGCTTTCCGCTCGCCTAGGGCTACCGCGCCTTGCGCCAGAGCCGATCCTGCCTCCTGGCGCGCCGAATGACGTGCATATGCTATCTGAATCTGAGGCCAAGCACGCCCTGGCCGGGTTTGGCCTCTCGGTGCCCGCCTCATGCTCTGCCGCGACAGCGCAAGAGGCCGCCTGCGTCGCCGAGCACCTTGGCTTTCCTGTTGCCCTCAAAGGTCAGGGCGTCGCGCATAAATCCGAGGCCGGATTGGTGGCGCTAAGCCTCACTAACCCCGAGGCCGTGGCCGAGGCCGCCGCTGACATGGAAAGCGACGGATTTCTCATTGAGGCTATGATCACCGGTGGATTGGTCGAACTGTTGATCGGCGTGCTGCGCGATCCTGCGCATGGCTTTGTCTTGACGCTTGCCGCGGGCGGGGTGCTGACCGAGGTCATGGCCGACAGTCAATCCCTGTTGCTGCCCGTACAAAAGCCCGAGATTTGCGCGGCCCTGAAACGATTGCGCATCGCCCCCCTGCTTGCGGGCTATCGCGGCAAGTCGGGGGTGGATACCGACGCCATTGCACGTGCGGTCATGGCGGTGCAGGCTTATGTGACCGCAAATGCGGCGCGCCTGGACGAGATTGAAATCAACCCTTTGATATGTGGCGAAACTTTCGCAATCGCCGCAGATGCCCTGATCAGGATCGGAGACGAGAGATGACCCAAAGCCCAGTGAAAACCGAACGCCGCGGCGCCGTGCTGGAGGTGACGCTTGACCGCCCCAAGGCCAATGCAATTGATCTTGAGACAAGCCGCATCATGGGCGAGGTCTTTCGCGATTTCCGCGATGATCCTGCGTTGCGTGTGGCCCTTCTCACCGGGGCGGGCGATAAGTTCTTTTGCCCCGGCTGGGATCTCAAGGCGGCGGCGGATGGCGATGCGGTTGACGGCGATTACGGGGTTGGCGGCTTTGGCGGGTTGCAGGAATTGCGCGGCCTCAACAAACCGGTGATCGCCGCCGTCAACGGGATTTGCTGTGGGGGCGGGCTTGAACTGGCGCTTTCGGCCGATATCATCCTCGCGGCGGATCACGCCAGCTTTGCCCTGCCCGAAATCCGCTCCGGCACGGTGGCCGATGCCGCCAGCGTCAAACTGCCCAAGCGCATCCCCTATCATATCGCGATGGAAATGCTGCTGACCGGTCGCTGGCTTGAGGCTGAAGAGGCCGCCCGCTGGGGCATCGTCAATCATCTTTACCCCGGCGACCGCCTCATGGCCGAAGCGCGCGCCATGGCCGATCAATTGGCCTCCGGCCCGCCGCTGGTCTACGCCGCCATCAAAGAGATCGTACGCGACGCCGAAGCACTGCGCTTTCAGGATGCGATGAACCGGATTACCAAACGCCAGCTTGCGACGGTGGACACCCTTTACGCCTCTGAAGACCAACTTGAAGGCGCGCGCGCCTTCGCCGAAAAGCGCGATCCGGTCTGGAAAGGCAAATAGGCCCAGCCGTTTCTTCTTGCCCTAAATATCCCGGGGGAATCGTCGCTTTGCGGCGATGGGGGCAGCGCCCCCAATCCTCCCGTCAGGCAAAAATCTGCGCTGCATGCTCTTGCATGTAAATCCGAAGCCAGGGTGTATAGCGTGAGGGGTGCGTCGCAAGCGCGAGGTTCAGCGTGTTCAGGCTGATCCAGCGGGTCTCCATCACCTCTTCGGGATTGGGATCAAGCGGGATGCGCTCGGGCAGCCGCGCCATGAAGATATCGACCACTTCATGTTCCACAAGCCCGCCGCCCACATCGGCGCGGTATTCCACGCGGTCGCGGTGCGTGAGGCTCAGCCCGGTGATGCCAAGCTCTTCGGTCAGGCGCCGATGCGCGCAGGGTTCGGGGTCTTCGCCCCAGTTGGGATGCGTGCAACAGGTATTCGCCCAAAGCCCCGGGGTGTGATATTTGCCAAGCGCGCGGCGCTGGATCAAAAGATCGTCGCCCGCCATCACGAAGACCGACACCGCCTTGTGACGCAAACCGCGCTGATGCGCCTCAAGCTTTTCGACGGCCACAAGATCGCCGCCCACCCATGTGGGAATAAGCACCGTCATACGTAAGACTCGGGCACGATCCGCGTCAGATGCGCGAGGTTCTTCAAGCCGATCTTGACATGCGCCAGCGGGCGGGCGCGCACCAGTTTCTTGTTCATATAGGCCTCGAATGTCAGGCGTTGCACGTCGATATCATGACAGAGCGACACGAACCGCTCGCGCCGCTCGTCTGATCTATAATAGGCGTTTTGCATGGATGCCAGTACACGAAACACGGTCTTATGGTCGCGCATGAACAATTGGCGCGCAAGTTTCAGGTCGCGCACCCGCCCCGAGGCAAGACAGGCCGTCGCTGCCACGCGACCGCCGACCATGGCATAATAAATCCCCTCGCCAGAGGAGAGCGCAACCACCCCCGCCGCATCGCCCGCAAGCAGAACCTCGCGGCCATTGTCCCAGCACTCCATTGGCTTGAGAGGGATAGGCGCGCCTTCGCGGCGGATCGTCTTGCAGTCGGTCAAGCCAGAGGCCGCGCGCAATTGCGCGGTGGCCTTCTTGAGGTCGACCTCGCGGATCATGCTGCCCATGCCAACGCTGGCGGATGTGCCATGCGGAAACACCCAGCCATAAAAATCGGGCGAAATCGCGCCGTCATAGATCACGTCACAGCGGGTCGGATCATAGTGCTCGCTCGGGCGCGGGGCCTCGATAATCTCGTGACAGGCGATGACATAGGGAATCTTGTCGCCGCCGGGCACCTCGGCGCCGATGACCAACCGCGTGGCAAGACGAGCCTCCTCGCCGCTGGTCTTGTCGCGATAGATCACGCTGGTGGTGCCAGTGTCGCGCTCGATGCGCAGAAAGGTGCCGGTGACCCGGCTGGCCCCGGCACGGGCCGCCCGCGCCCGCAGGAATTCGTCAAAGCGGTCACGATCGACCATGCCGACAAAGCCGTTTTCAATCGCAATATCCACCTTGCGCCCCGTGGGTGAGATCATCCGCGCGGTGGTGACCTTGGCCACAAGCTGACTGTCGGGGATGTGGAAATCGGCGTTCATGCGCGGCGGCACCGCGCCGCCACAGGGCTTGATCCGCCCGTCCCGATCCAGAAGCGCCACACTATAGCCAGAGCGCGCCAGATCATCGGCCGCCGTGGCCCCCGACGGCCCGCCGCCTATAACGACAACGTCAAACATGCTCATTCCCCCGCAACAAGGGCCGCACCGCGGTTGCGACCGTGATCAATCACCCTGAGCGCCAGCAGCGCCGAGAGAACGAATAGAGTGGCCTCGAACAGAAAGACCGTGCCAAAGGCCTGGGCATCATTGCCAAGCCAGAGGCGCATAACGTCAACCGAGGCCGCACCGATCAGCCCGCCAAAGCCGACCGCAATCGCCTGTGCCGCGCCCCAAAACCCCATGCGGGTGCCTTCGCGCGCGCCGCGCCCCTGCCCGGCCAAGGCCATCATCGCGCCAATCGCGGCCACGGCGAACATGCCGTTGAAGACGCCAAGCGCCACAACGGCCGGGACGAATGCCGCTGTCGCGCCGAGGCCCCCAAGCAGAGTGATCCCTGCAAGCGCGCAGGCCGAGCCAAGACAGCCCGCCACGACCCAGTGTTTCAAACTGCCAAGACAAAATCCTGTGGCGGCGATGCCGACCCTGAGCATGCCAAGGAAAACCCCGCCATTCTGCGCGCCAGACAGGCTTGTCGATTGGCCGGGCGTAAAGCCGAACACCAGACCGGCATAGGGCTCAAGGATAAGTTCCTGCATGAAATAGGCGGTCATCGACAAAAAGACGAAGATGGTGAAATGCCGGGCCTCGGGTTCGGCCCAGATCTCGGCCAGCTCCTCGCGAAACCTCATCGGCGCCGCATTCAGGTCAGGGTCGGCGCTGACGCGGGCCTCGATGCCCCAGACCGCGAGAAGGGTCACGAAAAACGCGCCAGTCGTGACGATACCCACGATCTTGACCAACAGCGCCGGGCTATAGGGATCAAGGAACGAGCCGACCGTGGCGGCCGTGACCGCAATGCCTGCGATCATCATCAGCCAGGTGATCGTGGCCGCCGCCGCGCGGCGATGCGGCGCCGTCGCCGTGGCCAATAACGCCAGAAGCGAGGTGCCAGAGGCCCCGACCCCAAGACCGACCAAGGCATAAGAGACCACCGAAAGCACCAGGCCGACGGCAAAATGTTCGGCCAACACCAGAACGCTCAACGCCGCCCCCATCCCGCCAAGCGCAAGCGCCAGCATGCCGCCGATGATCCAACGGGTGCGATGGCCGCCCGTGTCGGACAGAAAGCCCCAATTGGGCCGGGTGATCTGAATGCCGTAATGCAGCGCCACCAAAAGCCCCGGCAAGACCGTCGGCAGGACCAGTTCGACCACCATCAGACGGTTCAGCGTCGAGGTGGTCAGCACGACAATCGCGCTCAATGCCATTTGCACCGGGCCAAGCCGGACGATCTGAAGCCAGCTCAGGGTCATCCCAGACCGCCAATCGTGCGCAGCGCGAAAGCAGAGACCATCATGCCGCTGACGTAAAAGGTGACGCCGGTGCCGTTATACCAGGGCGTGCGACCCTTGGGATCGGACAGCAAGACCCGCATCGCCCAGAACTGCGCCGCCAAAAGCCCGGCAATCGCCAAGGCGTGCCAGGGGCGATCCCAGCCCAACAAAAGCGCGATCACCGCCACCTGTGGCAGGGCCATGACCCAGCACGCCACGCGCGCCGCGCGCTCCGGCCCAAGCGTGACCGGAAGAGAGTTGACTCCCATCTGGCGGTCGCCCTTCCAAGGCCTTGAAATCATTGAGCGTCATGATGCCATGCGCGCCAAGCGCATAAAGCAGCGCCACAACCACCACCGGCAGCGCAGGCGCGCCATTCGCCAAAACCGCGGCGCCGGTGAACCAGGGCAGCCCTTCGTAACACAGCCCCACAAGCCCCGGCCCCCAGATGCCCGAGCGTTTGAGGCGCACCGGCACTGCGGAATAGGCCCAGGCCGCGATCACGCCAAACACCGTCGCGCCAAAGCCCCAGGGACCAAGCAGCGCGCCGATACCAAGCGCCATCGCCGACATGATCAGCGCGATCCACAGCCCCCAACGGCCCGGCACCCGGCCCGAGGGGATCGGGCGGTCGGGTTCGTCGATGGCATCGACGTGGCGGTCACACCAGTCATTGGCGGCCTGGCTCATGCCGCAGACCACCGGACCGGCAAGCACAGAGGTGGTCGCGAAATTTCGGACCAGTTGTTAAGGTGGATCGCATGACGAAAGAAGTGATCCGGTATGAAGAAACGCAAAAACCATTCACCCGAATTCAAAGCCCGTGTTGCGCTTGAGGCGATCCGCGAGGAGATGACGTTGGCGGAGGTGTCGAAGAAATACAGCGTTCATCCAACTCAGATTGGCACGTGGAAACGCGCGGCGATAGAGAACATGGCAACGGCATTCACGCGCCGAGGTGCAGCCCCAGAACAGGTAAGCTCAGCTGAAGTCGACAAGCTGCATTCCAAGATTGGCCAGCTTGTGGTGGAACGGGATTTTTTGGCAGATGCCTCGCAACAGTTACTCGGGACGCGAGGCAAAAAATGGTGAGCGGAAACCATAAGCTAAGCGTTCGCCGCCAATGTGCGTTGCTGACATTGGCGCGGTCAAATCTGTACTATGAGCCGAAGGGCGAGAGCGCCGAGAACCT
>NZ_FWFJ01000028.1 GCF_900172365.1 Roseovarius gaetbuli | reverse complement strand
TCCGACCAAAAACGCTTCTTCTGACCCTTCTTGCCCGCCATATCCGCCCTCAAGATGTCCACTATCAATAGTGGACACTTATCAACACACTCTATGAAATGTCAGAGCAGCGAGGCCGGACGCTTACCTTTGGTCTGTGTTTTCTGTATCTGCGCAACGTTCAAGGCTATGGCTGGAACCACAAACGCGTCTACCGGATTTACTGCGCGCTGGAGCTGAATCTACGGATCAAACCCAAGAAACGGCTGAAGCGGGACAAGCCGGAGCCGTTAGCCGTGCCTGACAGGCCCAATGAGACGTGGTCGATGGATTTTATGGCGGATCAGTTGGCCGACGGTCGTTCGATCCGGACACTGAACGTCCTGGATGACTTCAACCGCGAGGGTTTGTGCATTGAAGTGGACTTCTCACTGCCCGCTGAGCGCGTCGTGCGCAGCCTGAACCAGATCATCGAGTGGCGCGGAAAGCCGCAGGCCATTCGGATCGACAATGGGCCCGAATATGTCAGTGGCAAGCTCATGGAATGGGCTGAAAAACATAGCGTTAGGCTCGAATACATCCAACCCGGGAAGCCCCAGCAAAACGCTTATATCGAGCGCTACAACCGCACGGTTCGCGGCGAATGGCTGAGCCAATATATCTTTGAAACCATCGAGGAGGCACAGGATCAGGCAACGCAATGGCTCTGGACTTACAACAATGAGCGCCCCAACATGGGCATCGGCGGCATAACACCCGCTATGAAACTGAAAACAGCTGCGTGATTTCTACGGCTGGACCCCATTGAAAATGGGGGGATTACCGTCCAGCGTGGTTTCGCCCATGCCTTCGGTGAGGTATGTGTTGGTTTCATGAAAAAAACCGACACAACAGACTCGTAATTTTCCGCTTTTTTCCGCTGACCCAAGTAAAGGTGACGATATTGCAGTAACGCCTGCAGAGACAGCTAATGTATTGAATGTTCTACGTTTCATGATTCTTTCTCCCTATCCAAGCGATTTTTTAGTTCAAGATGTTTCTACAGAAAGTTCCTCTGACACTGCCCGCCATTGCGTTATTCCCGGACTTCCTTGAAAAACCTGCCCATCATTGTGAGGCTTGCCCCTGCCGAAAGCATCTGGACCCCGAGCAGAGTCCCGAGCAGAGTCAGCGTCGCACCCGGTGATGACAAGATAATTATTGCCAACACGACTGACACTGACCCTGCCAACAAGAGGAGCCAAAAGAACCGTGTGCCTCTGACGCGGAAGGCGAACAAGATCTGGACGATGCCGCTTGCTGCGAGGAGGATCAGCAGAAAGGTAGATAGCGATATGATGCCGGCAAGCGGGTTGGCCATGAACGACCACCCCAGAAATGCTGTCAACGCGCCCAGACCCCAGGTCAGCACCTTGGTGCCGAGGCCTTCAGCCCAGACCCCGAGGGCAATCTGTAAAGCGCCGCCAAGTAAGAGAAAGATACCTGTAACCGTAACAATAGCCGCGGACGCAATCACGGCATTGAACAGCACAACGGTACCGAGAGCCATCGTCAGCACTCCAAGCCAGAAATATTTCGTCGAAATCTTCAGTGTCACAGGTCAGGTTTCCTTCTGAAAACGCTTTTGTTTTATGGTTCCACCGAGAAAGCGTTGCTATTTACCAGGGGCCGGTGGATCGCACGGCACGTCGTTATAGGCATACAGATCAGAGTGGTACCGGTCCTCTCAACGCCCAGTCCCACTTCATATCAGCATCAGGCGCCAAATTTCTGTTCGCCCGCCAGCCACGTTTCGCTGACAACAATATCCTCTATCTTCATGGGGGTCACTTTGGTCGGATCGTCTTCGAGGATGGTCAGATCGGCATATTTTCCGACCTCCAGACTGCCACAGATACCGTCCATCCGGCATTGGTATGCCGCGTCGATCGTGACCCCACGCAGGGCCAGGTCCGGCGAAACACGTTCATCTTCGAAAAACACATCCCCCCCGTCTGCCATGATCCGCGTGACCGCATCCTGGACCATCCGCAGCGGGCCAAGGGGCGTCACGTTGTAGTCGGAATGGAATGACACTGGAAGACCGGCCGCCATGGCTGACGCGACCGGATCGTAAAACTGCGCGCGTTCGGGTCCGAGGATCTCGTCGCGGAACGCCTTGCCCCACCAGCGCACATGCCCGATCAGGAACGAGGGCGACACGCCAAGCGCTACCATCCGTTCGATATGTTCGGGGTGCAGAACGCTGGCATGCTGGATCGTGTGGCGATGATCTGTGCGCGGCGTCTCTTTCAGGACGCCCTCGTAAACATCCAGCGTTATGTCGATGGCCGCGTCGCCATTGGCGTGAATCGCAACGTCCCAGCCCGCACCATGGGCATCGCGGACGACCGAAGCCAGTTCATCCTGGGTGTAATTAAGGGCACCGCGCGTGTCCTTGCCGAGGTAGTTTTCGCGCTGAAAGCCGGAAAACCCCTGGTTCGATCCGTCCGCCCAGGCCTTCACCTTGTTGAACCGGAACATGTCGTCGCCCTTGTTCGGAGACATCCCCAGTCCGTTCCAGATGTCCATCTGGGTCGATTGCAGCGCGCCACGGAGCCGAACGGGCGGTGCGCCCGCCATGACCGCGTTGAGGATATCGATATCGCCGCTGCCTCCAGTGAGGGCACCGATGCTCATGTCCTGCATCGCCGTCACCCCAAGCTTCGAGGCTTTATCGAAAATAGCCCTTATGTGGGCCGCGTTTTCTTCGACAGATAGTCGCGGCAAGGCGGCGATGAAGGGCAAATAGGCTGGTGGCTCTTCCAGCCGCCCGGTCAACTCACCGTTGGTGTCGCGGAGATACCGCGCGGTGGCCGGGTCAGGCGTATCGCGGGTGATGCCCATCGCCTGAAAGCCGCGGCTGTTAGTATAGGCGACGTGGCCATTGCTTTCGAGCATGAAAAAAGGATTTTCAGGCGAAAGCGCATCGAGTTCCGCCAGTGTCGGAACCTTTGCGCCCTTGATCAGGACAGGGTCGTAGTTCGCCGCATAGACCCATTCTCCGGGGGCCGTGTTGGCAACGGAATCGCGCAGCTTGGTGATCACATCGTCATAGGTAACATTGGCGAAGATGCCGACATCCACGAAGGCATCAAGCTGAACCATTGATGTATGCATGTGCGGGTCGAACAGGCCCGGCGTCATGGTGCGTCCGTCAAGATCGACAAGACGGGTGTTCGATCCGCGCAGGCCCTCAAGCTCATCCATGGCACCAATCGCCATGATACGCTCACCGCGCATCGCAAGCGCCGCGGCCCGAGGGGCCACGGCATCCATGGTGATGATGGTGCCGCCGGAAAAGATGACATCTGCGGTTTCTTGCGCCCACGCCGGGCGCGTGAAGATGGCAGGCGCGAAAAAGCCTGTACCGACAGCAGCTGCGCCGGAAAGAAAGCCGCGTCGATCAAGCGTAAGTCTTGATGTCATCTTTTTTCCTTTGGTGGATCATCATTATACAAAAACTCAGTTCAGGGTGTTCTTGTAGATTTGACCATCTTTCATGATGATTTTCAGGTTATCAACGTTGGTTACCGCTTTGAGGTCTTCAAGCGGATTGCCTTCGACAAGCAGGAGGTCTGCGTAGCCGCCCACTGCAACTGTACCAAGCGAACCTTCCTGATAGGGGTTGCGCATATCGCCGCTCAACTCGAACAGTTCGCCCGCAGTGCTCGTTGCCATCCGCAGGATTTCGACAGGCTCGAACCACGGCAGCAACCGCTCCATCTGCTGCGTTTGTTTGGCAAGCTCTTCTTCGGGAAGGAAGAACAAGTCGGTGCCGTAGGTCACCTTCAGATCAGGGAAATTCTTGATGGCTTTGTACACCCGTTCTGTACCCTGACAGACCACCGCCAGCTTGGAGTTCGAGAAATCATCCAACTGTGGCTCGCTACAAACTGTAAATGGCTGGGTACTCAGGAAAACGCCTTCGTCGGACATCCGCTGCAAGGTTGCATCATCCAGCAACTGGCCGTGGCCGACGTCCTTGATCCCCGCGTCAATCGCCCGGTTGATGGCGGAAGGGTGATACCCGTGAACGGTGACATAGGTGCCCCAATCCCCTGACGTATCCACGGCCGCCTTAATTTCATCAAAGGTGAATTGATTGCCCAGAAGAGGGTCCGCAGGCGAGCCGTATCCGCCGCCGATCGCCAGTTTGATATGGGATGCACCATTTTTCAGGTTTTCGCGAGCAGCCGCAAGCACCTCATCCGCGCCATCCACAAGATAGGCATGGCCCTGTCTTTCCCAATCGGGAGTCGTGCCGCCGAATTGAACATGGGGCTGGTTGCCGAACCGGAAGTCGAAATGCCCGGCTGTCTGGCCGATCAAGGCCCCTGGCGTATAGATCCTCGGGCCGGGAATCAGGCCTTCGTCAATGGCTGTCTTCAGGCCGAAGACGTTACCACCCATATCCCGAACGCTTGTGATGCCGCGCATCAACATGCCTTCGGCGTCCACTGTCGCGCGGATGTAGCCATAGGAAGCGTGACCCGTCAGCATTCGCATCTGAGAGATAGAGGAGTAGGCCAGATGGGTATGTGTATCCGAAAGGCCGGGCATCAGCGTGCGCCCGCCTCCGTCGATCACCCTGCCCCCGGCAACAGTAAGAGGTTCGGTGGAAATGGCGGTGATCAGGTTGCCTTCAACGAGTACATTAGCGTTCTCGATCCGCTCGGCACTAACGCCATCAAAGACATGCACGTTGGTGAACAGAGTGCGCGCAGGATCATCCTGCGCAACGGCAACGGAACACCATCCAATGATGGCAACGGCTGTAGATAATAGTCTCATGCTTTCTCCAGTTCTCGATCGGGGATGCAGAGGCATGCCCAATTCTTTCCCTCAGTAAATTCAAGAAATCGCTGCAGGCATTTTTTTGGCTAAACGCCTGCAGCAAAAAAGTTCACTCGATGGTGTTTTTGTAGATGACGCCGTCTTTCATGATCAGGTCGAAGTTGGCCTCCGCGTCGCCGACGAGATCGATATTTTCGAGCGGATTTCCTTCTACTAGAATCAAGTCAGCCAATGCGCCCACCTTCACTACCCCTAGCTCCCCCGGATAGGGGTCGCGTGGACCGGACAGCTTTAATAACTGGGCATTGTCGTGTGTTGCCATTTTCAGCACCTCAAAGGGCGTGAACCAGCGCTTCATCTTGGCCAATAACTTGCCTTGTTTTGCCGCAAGTCCTGCATCGAAAAGCACGTCTGTACCCCAGGCGATTTTTGCGCCGTGTTTCTTGGCATATCCGTAAACGATGTCTGTGCCCGCAGTCACAGTTACAAATTTTGCTCTATTGAGCGAGCCCTCAGGAAAGGGAATGGCATCCTCATCATCGAGAATGGGTTGCATGCTGAGCCATGCACCTTTTTCAGCCAAGAGTTTGACTACGTCTTCACCCAACAGGTGTCCATGCTCAATGCTCTTCACACCTGCTTCCAAGGCCTGTTTGACGGCCGTGTCCGTAAAGGCATGTACCGCGATGTAGGTATTCCAGGTGTTGGCGACCTCCACAAGGGCGCTCATTTCAGCAAACGTGTATTGGGTTACATCTAACGGGTCGAAGTCTGATGACACCCCGCCGCCGGCCATCACTTTGAGCTGGGACGCGCCCTGGCGCAAGATTTCTCGCGACCGCTTAATTACCTCGGGCACCCCGTCCGCTATTATCCCTATACCTGCTTGCTGAAGATAATCCAGAGGTTGCCCAGGATTCTCGGGCACAGCCAAAGGTGCACGATAGTCCCCATGACCCGAAGTCTGGGAAATCACCGCCCCAGAAGGGTAGATGCGTGGTCCGTTTATAAGCCCTTCATCAGTCGCCTTCTTGATTGAAAAGACATTTCCACCAATATCGCGAACAGTGGTAAACCCTCTCATTAAGGCGCCCTCGTTCGCTATAGCCCCTTTAAAACTCATATAGGCCAGATCATTTGTCATCAACTCAGCCACAGAAAGCGTCGCAAACAACGAGTGCCAATGGGCATCGATCAGCCCTGGCATCAGCGTGCGCCCGCCGCCGTCGATCACCGTGCCACCCGCGACAGCAAGTGGTTCGGTTGACACCGCGGTGATCTTGTTGCCTGTCACCACGACATTGGCATTCATGATCAGGGCTTCGTTGACGCCGTCGAAGACGTTCACATTAGTGAACAGGATCGGCCCATCGGCCTCCTGAGCAGCTGCCGGCAAGGCGACACTCACGGCGACGGCAAGCGTCGCGGCCAAGGTCTTTAGATTTAGTTTTCCCATCCGACTTCTCCTATTGTCGATGCAGCGCGTTCGGTGGAGAGTTCTATCTGCGCTGTGCAGGATCGCCCCTCCACCGAATTCGTGGCTCTTACTCAGCCGGTTTGTCGAACACAGAGCCGGAGAGGTCGAATTCATCGACCGCCCCGTCGCCCCGAATGAAGATCCGGTGGTTGAACCGCACGAAGTTAGGTTCGCCGGACGGATCTTCGAGCAATTCACCAAGGGCGCCCTCGTTCGGGCCTTCGGTGATGATGAAATAGCCCTCGGCCGTGTTGGCCACATTGGCAGGCGCGGGATCCGCTCCGCTGGTCAATGCGGAGAATTGGACAAACACATATTTGTCGCCCTCTTTGCGGATCTCGATGTTCTGGGAATTCCCCTTGAAGACGCCGACGAAGGGATCGAGCACAGCCGGATCAACGCCCGCTGCGACCGGAGAGTCGGCCTCGATTCCCGTGAAGGCTTTGACCATGTCGTCCGCAATTTTGCTGTAGGCTTCGACACCGCGATCGCTGTGGACCATGATCACCACGGCAAAGTCGTGTTCCGGGATCAACTTCAGAAAGGACCGCGTGCCGGGCCAATTCCCCCCGTGGAAGGGGCTGGTGACGCCGTCGTAGTCATGGACGAACCATGTCAGTCCGGTGAACTCGCCGACCGAAGCGTCGACTGCCGGAGCGTGGGCATAGTCCAGCGATTCCATGGACAGCAGCTGGTTCCCGGCGGCGTCCTTGCCGTCCAGCTGAAAGCGGGCGTATTTCAGCATGTCGGTAACCGTAGACCGGATTCCGCCGGAGGCTGCAGACTCTCTGATCAACGGAATGTAGTACGGCTTGAGATCACTGATGCTGCCTTCGCCGTAGATCGGCGGATGACCCCATGCGTAATCTTTGGCCGGCGGGGTGGGGTCGTAGTTGAAGGATGACGACTCCATGCCGAGCGGAGTCAACAGGTTCTCTTCGATCAGGTCCTCGATCGGCTTTCCGCCGACATGCGACACCACATGGGTCGCGAAGGTGATGGCGGTGTTGTTGTACATCCAGGTTTGACCGAACGGATAGATCTGCTCGACGTAAGCCGCCTGGAGCATGACCTTCTCGCTGATCGACCCACCCGGAGGAACAGGAAGGAACCCATGGTCGCCATACCAGCCAGCGTGATGGTGGAACAGGTCGACGACCCGGGCTTTCGACGTCGCGTCGGAATCCGCGACCCTCCACCACGGCAGGATGTCGACGACACGCGCGTTCAAATCCAGTTTGCCCTGTTCGGACAGCTTCATGGCCGTTGTCGAAAGGAAGGTTTTTGTCACCGAGCCGATTTGGAATTGCGTATCAGTGGTAACGGGCTCTCCGGTGGTGACGTTCGTAACACCGAGGCCGGCACCGTAGGCGTTGGGCCCATGGATGACCCCGATACCAAGTCCCGGGATGTTCAGTTCCTTGATCAGTTCCGAGGCTTCGGCGAGCACCGCATCAAAGGTCGCCTGGCCCTCTTCTTCTGTCATGGCCTGCTGTGCGAGTGCCGGTGTGACGCACAGTAGCGACGACACAAGCAGGGCAGGTAGTGGTTTCATTAGGTTCTTCACTGGGTTTTTCCTTTGCATTGGAAGTTTCGCTGGATTTCTTCTGGCGGGATAACGACAGCTCTTCCCGGAGGGTTCTGTCTTCGCCGGGCAGGATCGTGCTGGCACAGCCTGCACGGCGAAGTTTCCCCGTTTACTACTTCGCCATCTGTCCGACGTAGAAGTAGTCGTAAAGCGAGCGCGCGACCTCGGCAATGGCCCGATCCCTGTCCGCCTCGGATGACTCGCTGCTCTTGGTGAACACGGCGATGGCAAACCGACGACCGTCGGGAAGCGTGATATAGCCGACGTCATTGGCCACGCCCCCGATGGTTCCGGTCTTGTGCGCCACGGGCGTTCCCCGGGGCAGCAGCCCCTTGAGTCGGCCAGCACCGGTGCGCGTGCGCGACATGATGTCAATCAGGAAGTTGCGGCTCTCGGCGCTCATCGCCGTGCCGCTGTCGATGGCGAGCAGGAGTTGCAGCATCGCAAGGGGCGTTGCGTGGTCGCGGGGATCCGCCTCGAAGTCCAGATTGCGGTCACTGACGATCGTTGCAAGCTCCGGGTTGGTCTTGAAGGCCTCTGTGGCGACTTTCATCGTGGCAGGTCCCGGCAGGCCATAGAATTCCCCGATGATCTCGCCAGTCGTCCGATCGACCCTGAAATCGGTGATCCCGAGCCTGCGCAGGTTTTCGGTCACTGCCGCGGCTCCGCCAGCCAGCCCGATCAAGGTGTCGGTCGCCGTGTTGTCGCTCTCAGTGATCATGATCTCCATCAGGTTCGCCACCGAAAGCTGAAGCCCGGGATGCACGAATGTGTCGCTCAGCGCAGCGTCCCCGATCATCATCATGTCGGGTGTGATTTCGACCATCTGGTCGAGGCTCAGTTCCCCCCTGTCCACGCGGTCCATTATCGCAGTGGCGATCGCAACCTTGTAGGTGCTGGCCATGGCGAAGGTTTCATCGCCATTGAACGCGATGACATCGTCGCCACCGATTTCCTGCGCCGCGAAGCCGATGCGCCCGGCAAGCTTCGTCGCGACCCGCTCGATAGCGGCGGCAACAGGCTGGCCTTCCGCTGTCTGGCCGTATGCCGGGCCGAAGGTGGCCGCCGCGGAAACCGCAAGGGCCATGATGGTGTTGTGAAGTTTCATTTTCGTTCTTCCTTTTCTGTGAGATAGGTTTCGAGACTGTTCCGTTCGGTGTTGAAAACGTTGAACCGGCAGCCCGCGCTCAAGATCTGAGCGAATGGCAACCAGGAAGACGGAGATCAAAAACTGCATGACCCCGTCTTCTTGCCTGATCACATCACACTCAGTTGCCACCGTCCGCGGGGATGCCCGAGAAGTCACTGGGCATCCCGGTCGAGAATTCGGCATTCCACGCTTCTACCGAGACCGGCACGAAGCGCGGCTTGTCTTGGGGTTCAAACCGGATCGGCTGACCGGCGAAGACAGGAAGCACCTTGTCGTCACGCAATGCGACCTGACCGTTGACGATCACGGCTTTCATGCCCGTTGACGGCACGGCACCCTTCTCGTACGTCGAATTGTCCGTGAAGGTTTCGGGGTCAAAGACCACGATATCGGCAACCATGCCGGTCTGGATGCGGCCGCGTTCCTGCATCGCCTTCAGGCCCGTATCGCCCAGATGCTTGGCCGCGTTGTAGCTGAGGATCGACATCAGCTGCATCATCGGAATGTTGTTTTCCCGGCCGAAACGGATCGTGATACCCCGGGCGCCCGCCGCGCGGGGGTGGGTGTTGCCGAGCTGGTCCAGCGGGATATCCCACGGGCCGAAGTACGGTTCGGGCGGAAGCGCGTCGCTGCCCACGGTGACGCCCTTCAGCGTCAACCATTTCGGCGCATCTTCGGCGGGCATCTTGAACACGACGATCGGCTTGGTCGGATTGGCGGCCATGTCGGTCTTGAATGTCTCCAGGGTGTAGTACTCGTTCGTGACCGGATCCAGCACGGTATTCTCATAGCGGTTGCCCAACTGCCCGACCCAGCTCTCCGGCTGCAGGAACGACGCATTCAACGTGGTGGAGCCTGCAGCGTAGGGATAGATTTCACCCCAGATGTTGTGGCCCTGTTCCTGAAGCCCAACAATCATTTGCTGGGCAAGCCGCCAGCCGGGGTTGTTGAAGTGAAGAACAATCGCCGGGGCACCCAGTGTCAGGGCATTGGCGATGAGTTCCTGCGCGCCGTTGTTCTCGGTCGTGTCGGTGCCAAGCGTATAGCGTGTATGCGCGCCAGTCGGGCGGCCATAGCGTGCGCCAACCTTTTGCACCTCGAACATCTCGCGGGAAGAGACGCCCTCCCGCATATAGCCCACGGTGCTGCCAATGCCCGGTGCGCCCGCCTGCAGACCCTTGTCAATCTCTTCGAGAATCGCGTTGCCCTGTTCCAGGGTCGGGCGCGTGACGCTCCAGCCCGGCTTCTTTCGGGTTTCCAAAGCGGCAATGGGGCCGTTTATCAGAAAATCGCCCTCTGCCCCGTCGAGCACCACCGCGCGGGCAAGTTCGTGGCTGACCGCGCAGCCATAGTTGGCCTGGGTCACGCCGACGCGCGCTTCATACCAGGCCGCAATATATGATCCCGCACAGCCGGCCTCGAAATCCATGCTGCTGGTCAACCCGTCGCGCAACCCGACCCGGTAGCCGATTGGAGTCTGCCAATGGAAATGGGTGTCGATGAAGCCCGGCGCCACGATTTGGCCGGTGGCATCCACCGTCTCGGCACCGGTAAGCGGGTCCTTGCTGATCGCGACAATCCGGCCATCCTTGATACCGACATTGGCAAAGTCGTCATAAAGCGTTTCAGGGTCCATGACCCGGCCGTTATTGATCACGAGGTCATAGTCTTGTGCCAAGGCCGGAACGGCACACATGACACTTAGCAAGAAGGTCCCGGCCAGTAGATGTCTTTGCTTCTTCATTGGTGTCTCCATTTCAATTTTGGTTTCTATTGATTTTCTTGGTATCTGGCAGGCGACTGTCTTTAATGCGCCATCAGAGTATTATTCTTCTTTCACAGGGGCAGCGCCGCCCGGCGCCGCCACCAACTTTCAAGATACGGGGTAAAGGTCCGACCATTTTGGCTTCAACCCTCCGGCAACTCGACGGTTTCGGCGTTGAGGGTCCAGCCACTCAGCATGCGCGACTCCCCGTCGAGAACGAATATGGTCTCATCACTTGGCTCGACGCGCAGCTGCCCCGAGACCCGAACCGGTAGATACAGCGACCCGACCTGCTGATCTGCCCGCAGCCGAACCCGTACAAGCTGATTTGGCGGTGGCGGCGGAAGGTGGCTGCACATTCCGATCTGCGGAACCAGGTAGCCGAACCCGCTGCCATCCGCGGCCTGTGGCGCGGGAATGATGTAGCCCGAGATCGAGACCTCGACCCCGTCGAAAATGGGGTTGGTGGCCATTCGGGCGGTCTGGCGCTTTTTCGCGACGTCCCAGCGTTGCTCCAACAACACATCAACGTCCTGACCATTCGCCTCGAGCTTTTCCTGCGCAGCAGCGCGGCGGGCCTCCAGACGCGTGCGCGTCTCCTCATCAAGATCAGTGTCGGCGAGCTTCTCGTCCGACTGAACCAACAGTTTCAATTCGTTCAGCATGTCGACCCCCATGGCTGCGTAGGGGTCTTCAAAGGCAACGGCGAACGGATCCGCCAAGTCGGAGAACTCGATGGCCTCCGGTTCTGCCGTTGCTTGAGTGGCGGCCAATAAGGCCGCCACGAAGACAGAGATCAAAAACCGCACGGTCCCGCCTCCTGGTTTGGATGCGATCACGATCAATTTCCACCGTCCACAGGGAAGGCGCCCGTGAAGTCACTGGGCATCCCGGTCGAGAATTGGGCATTCCATGCTTCCAGCGAGACCGGCACGAAGCGCGGCTTGTCTTCGGGGTCAAACTGGATCGGCTGACCGGCGAAGACAGGAAGCAGCACATCGTCACGCACGGTGACCTGACCGTTGACGATCACGGCTTTCATGCCCGTCGAAGGGACGGCACCCTTCTCGTAGGTGGAATTGTCCGTGAAAGTTTCGGGGTCAAAGACCACAATATCGGCAACCATCCCGGTCTGGATGCGGCCCCGTTCCTGCATCGCCTTCAGGCCCGTATCGCCCAGATGCTTGGCGGCGTTGTAGCTGAGAATCGACATCAGCTGCATCATCGGGATGTTGTTTTCCCGACCGAGCCGGATCGTGGCTCCTCGGGATCCGGCGGTCCGGGGGTGTGTGCCGCCCAGCTGGTCCATCGGGAAATCCCACGGGGCGTCGTACGGCTGGGCACCAACCCCATCGCTGGCCATGGTCACGCCCTTCAGCGTCAGCCACTTCGCCTGATCTTCTTCGGGCATCTTGAACACGACGACCGGCCTGGTCGGTTCGGATGCGATGGTCGCCTTGTAGGTCTCGAGGGTATAGTACTCATTCGTGACCGGATCCAGAATGGTTTCCTCATAGCGGTTGCCCAGATCGTCGACCCAGCTTTGAGGCTCCAAAAACTCCGCATTGATCGTGGTGGAGCCTGCAGCGTAGGGATAGATTTCCCCCCATATGTTAAAGCCCCTTTCCTGCAGCCCTGAAATCAATTGGTGTGTCACGCGCCAGCCGGGGTTGTTGAAGTGCAGGACGATCGCAGGCGCGCCGAGCGCGATTGCGTTTGCGATGAGTTCCTGCGCGCCGTTGACCTCGGTCGTGTCGTTGCCAAGCGTATAGCGTGTATGTGAGCCAGTCGGGCGGCCATAGCGTGCGCCAACTTTCTGCACCTCGAACAACTCGCGGGAAGAGATGCCCGCTCTCATATAGCCCGTGGTGCTGCCGATGCCGGGTGCGCCAGCCATCAGGCCCTTGTCAATCTCTTCAAGAATCGCGTTGCCCTGTTCCAGGGTCGGGCGCGTCACGCTCCAGCCCGGCTTCTTTCGGGTTTCATAAGCGGCTACGGGACCGTTAATCAGGTACTCGGGGCCGTCCGAACCGTCGAGCACCACCGCGCGGGCGAATTCGTGGCTGACCGCGCAGCCATAGTTGGCCTGGGTCACACCGGCACGCGCCTCGTACCAGGCGGCGACATAGGATCCCGCGCAGCCCATCTCGAAATCCATGCTGCTGGTCAACCCGTCGCGCAACCCGAGGGAATAACCGATTGGCATCTGAAAGTGGAAATGCGTGTCGATGAAGCCCGGCGCCACTATATGGCCGGTCGCATCCACCGTCTCGGCACCAGTAAGCGCGTCCTTGGTGATCGCAACGATGCGCCCGTCCTTCACGCCGACATTGGCGATATCGTCGAACAGCGTTTCCGGGTCCATGACCCGGCCGTTATTGATCACGAGGTCATAGTCTTGTGCCAAGGCCGGAACGGCACACATGACACTTAGCAAGAAGGTCCCGGCCAGTAGATGTCTTGGCTTCTTCATTGGTGTCTCCATTTCAATTTTGGTTTCTATTGATTTTCTTGGTATCTGGCAGGCGACTGTCTTTAATGCGCCATCAGAGTATTATTCTTCTTTCACAGGGGCAGCGCCGCCCGGCGCCGCCACCAACTTTCAAGATACGGGGTAAAGGTCCGACCATTTTGGCTTCAACCCTCCGGCAACTCGACGGTTTCGGCGTTGAGGGTCCAGCCACTCAGCATGCGCGACTCCCCGTCGAGAACGAATATGGTCTCATCACTTGGCTCGACGCGCAGCTGCCCCGAGACCCGAACCGGTAGATACAGCGACCCGACCTGCTGATCTGCCCACAGCCGAACCCGTACAAGCTGATTTGGCGGTGGCGGCGGAAGGTGGCTGCACATTCCGATCTGCGGAACCAGGTAGCCGAACCCGCTGCCATCCGCGGCCTGTGGCGCGGGAATGATGTAGCCCGAGATCGAGACCTCGACCCCGTCGAAAATGGGGTTGGTGGCCATTCGGGCGGTCTGGCGCTTTTTCGCGACGTCCCAGCGTTGCTCCAACAACACATCAACGTCCTGACCATTCGCCTCGAGCTTTTCCTGCGCAGCAGCGCGGCGGGCCTCCAGACACGTGCGCGTCTCCTCATCAAGATCAGCGTCGGCGAGCTTCTCGTCCGACTGAACCAACAGTTTCAATTCGTTCAGCATGTCGACCCCCATGGCTGCGTAAGCGCGGTCGAAGTGCCCGGAATGGCAAGTATTGTAAGCATGAAGTGCAAGCAGGATATCTCAATCAGGTATCAGGAAAAATTCACAGTGCCTTGAAGAGTATAGGCCGTTCGAAAGTATCTGGGTTTGAAATCAAGGGTCAAATACTTCGCAGGTCAAGGCACATGCGAGTTCAACCCGAGCGCTAGGAAGCCACGTTTCTGGTTTTTTTCCTGTTGTGTTTTGGCGCGGGCACGGACTCTGACCGCAAATTTCCCAAAGCCATCAAAGCGATCGTCGTACAAGCTGATGCGGGCCTGAAAGCCCGGACCACGATCATCCGCCGCGCCACATGCATCGAACTCAGGTTCAGAAGAGATCACGCGCTAGAAACCGAGGATTTTGAACCCGACCTGGACCGAGAAGTCCAAAGGACGGTCACCACCGGCATAGATACCGGGTTTGATGAAAATCTGACTATCGCCACCCGCAAATTTGCCCGTCAGCATCCCGAAAGTGGTCTGAAGGCTCGCGAACGCCTTATCGGTCTTCCAATCATAGGACAGCGCAGGGTCGAAGGCCATGAAAAACTTCGGATTAGCCAGTTTTGGAACATAGTAGAAATCAATAGTGGTACGGTTGATATCTTGCCCATTGGAGCCTTTGCCATCCAGTCCAACCGTCTGGACCCAGGCGGGCGCAAAAATATTCCCTCCAGGAAGGAACTTTGCGTAAAAAGCGCTGAACTCAAGAACTTCCTGACCGTTGCCCAAATCAGGACGGTCAGCAGTATCCAGAAACACCTCTGCAGTGTACGCGATCCCTCTGCTGGCATTTACATCGACGACATGCACGAACTTGAGGCTGACATCCCCAAGACCAAAATCATCATTCAGAGCGCTGTCTGCGTAGGGCACAGTTACCTGAAATTGAAACTGCTTTCTGGAACCGAAGGGGACACCAACAAATGCCTCCCACATGCCTGAAGAAAAGCCTCCGCGTATATCATTGTATGTGTACTGAATGCCGGCGGAGGTTGTGAGCAGTGTCGGGTTGGTCCCATTGTTCACCTCCTGGTTGTCGACTCTTCGCTGCGCAAGTGTGCCAACATTTACGTCCTGCGCCGAAACCGGCGCGGCCAACACTATGATCGCCGCAAGGGTCGCCATTGAATAATGCATCGGTTAAGTCACCCCTGAGCTGGACTAGAAGAGTCATTGGTTGGTTTGATAAAGGCATTGACAAAAAAAGATTGGACATTCGAGGGTCAATTCCTTCATCATAGCGGAGTTCTCAGCTTTTAAGGCTAGCTCATTCGGAATAGGTTTTTAAAGGGCAGGTCTTTGTGAAAGATGGACCGACAAAGCGCTTGGCAGGATTTCCGGCCAAGACTGACATGACACATCAAGAGTTTTGGCGCGACTTGCCCATCCTTGAAGCAGAAACGGTCCAAGTCGGTCCGGGACCTCCTGTGTACAAAATGCTGCAAATCACTGGACGGGACCTTCTTATCTTTCGTAGCAAGGTCGCGCCAAAGATGGCCAGTACCATCGTGCCTCACCCGGATTGGATGGTTTTGATGGCACCGGTCAACTGGCAGGGCGCCTATGTTTTCAACGGTCAAGTCGCAAGACCGTTCGATGTTTTTGTTTCTGGCGGTCCTAACGGATATTCCTCCACTAGCGACCGAAGGCACAATCTGGCGCTGGGTCTGCGAAAATCCAGGCTGCGGGATGCATGCGCCCATTTGAGTGGTCTCCATATCGACGATATCGCCCTCGACGATCAACGGATTCGCCTTGGATCAGCCTTGGGAACAAGGTTTCACATGCGGATGCTGGAGGCGATAGCGGCGTCTCTCGACGCGCCTCTGAGCCCCGGTAAGTTCGCACTCGATGCTGTCGTTGAGAATGATCTTTTTGCTGAGGTCGCCGACCTCATCATGGCAAAGACAATCGAAAAAAGTGCCCTTTCAAAACTCAATCTTGACCCGTTGCGAGTTGTCAGGGCCGCAGAAAGCCTGTTTGAAGACCGCCTGGTGAATCCAATGAGCATAGGCGACCTTTGCAAGGCAGCCGGTGTTGGCGCAACGACATTGAACTTGTGTTTCAATGAAATTTACGGCACGTCGCCAATGTCGTACTTGCACGCGAAAAGGATTACCCAAGCCCGTTCTATAATCCTTGCAGCCGAAAGCGCCCCACGTTCCGTCAAAGACGTTGCCCTGTCGCTTGGCTTCACACACAGCGGTCGCTTTGCCGAACGATATCGCCGCTTTTTCGGGGAATATCCGTCAGAGACCCTCAACAAGCGATGAGCGGGCCGAATTCCAAGTTTTTGATTTCGTTACGCCTTGACCTCACTGCGTCTTGTGGACGTATTTCAGCGCTGCCTCTGAGCAATACCTTGTTTTGAGGTTTTATGGTCAAAAGCTGTGCCCTCAAAGTAAAAGGAATATTCGGGAACATAATGTTCACCAAGCCCCTAGTCACTGCCGTTGCTCTTGCAAGCCTTGTGCTCCCACAGACCCTTCATGCGGATGGCGATAAAGAAAGGCACCGAGATATGCAGCCGAGTTTAGACGTGAAGCGGGATACTCTCAAAACGAAACAAGACCCGCCGCTCTTAAGGCCGGAACGCATCCGTTTGATCGATGGCAGCTTGGGGAAAGTTCCTGCGAGTCCTTTGTCGTCTTCCGAGGTGGCGTTCCGTGGGCTGCGAATGATACCCGCCTTACCAGCAATTTTGCGTCGAGGTTTGCTCTCTTGATTCATCGTGCCAGAAATTTACTGCCAGCCATCTGCATCCCCAGCCTGATGCTTGGGGTGATGTTCTTCGCCATGTCCCTGACCCCCTCTCTGATCCCGCGCGGGCCGATGGTCCAGGGCATCCTTGGGGGGCTGGTTATGGCAATCGGTTACCTAGGCGGGCGCATCGCAGCACTGATTTGGTTTGCTGTCGATTTTCCTCGGCTTTCGCAGCCAACATCGCGCATCTTATTGCTTCTTTTGGTTGGCCTGGCCCTCGCAAGCCTTGCCTTCACCCTGACAGCCAGTCTCACTTGGCAAAATGATCTCCGCACCAAGATGGGCATGCAGACAGTGGATAGCCTGAACGCCGTCTCTGTCCTTGTCGTCGCATCTGCCACCTTTGCCGTGGCCTTTTTGATCGGGGCCAGCCTGGCCAACTTGTTCCGGTCGATCCGCATCAGGCTCCTTCGGTTCATGCCGCCGCGGCGCGCCAATGTGCTAGGCCTCATCACTGTGGTGCTGATCCTTTTTGTGGTCACGCGCGATGGCATCATCGATACTGTGGTGACCAGCCTTGATGAGAGCTATGAGGCCGCACAAAAGCTGTTCGAGAACGCCCCGCCGCGCCCATCCGAAGCGCGCATGACCGGCAGCGCTGCGTCGCTGGTGGATTGGGCGCGGATGGGCCAACCCGGCCGTGAATTTGTGACATCGGGCCCTGATGCGAAGGCCATAGCCGCCTTTACCGGCAAGCCCGCGCTTGATCCGATCCGGGTCTATGTGGGTCGGGCCAATGGCCGCACACCCAAAGAACGTGCGGACCTTGCATTGGCCGAGCTCAAGCGCACTGGCGCGTTCAGCCGCAAGGTGCTGATCGTCGTCAGCCCTACCGGCACCGGCTGGATGGATCCCGGCGCCCATGACCCGGTGGAATACATGCATGGCGGAGACATCGCCACTGTGGCCACGCAGTATTCCTACCTCCAATCTCCGCTTGCGCTCATTCTTGAGACCAACTCTGGCCTCGACCAAGCCAGAGCCACGCTTGCGACAGTGCATGAGTATTGGAAGACTTTGCCCCCGGGCACCCGCCCACGCCTATATGTTCATGGGCTGAGCCTCGGAGCGTGGTCTTCGATGCACGCCACCAATCTGTTTCGACTAGTTGGCGATGCGATTGATGGCGCCTTTTGGGCTGGTCCACCCTTTCCGTCCAATTTTTGGAACTATTCCCAAAATGCGCGCGTACCTGGAAGCCCTTGGGTTCTGCCCAAAATTGGGGATGGATCGCTTGTACGCTATGCATCTCATGTCGCCGACGCATCTGACGCCGAAGCCGAATGGGGCGAAATGCGCATTGTATTCCTGCAATACTCGAGCGACCCGATCGTCTTCTATGACCCCCGTTCGCTGTGGCGCCCCCCACCATGGATGAACGAAGCACCTGCCGAGGATACCTCGGCCCATTTACGTTTCATGCCGATCGTCACTCAATTTCAGCTTGCCTTGGATTTGGCCTTGGCTTTCGGGACTCCTGAGGGGCATGGACACGCCTATTACGCCCAAGACTACATCGCACCCTGGGTGCAAGTGACCGCACCAGACGATTGGACGGCAAAGGACACGCAACGGCTCAAGGTTCATTGCGATATTGGGCTTCAACATGGGTGCAAGAATAACGGGCTGAATCCAAGTGACTGAACCGGATAGATGCCAGATCGTTTCTCCCTAGTTGAGTCGGAGCAAACGCACCACGCTTCAGGCGCTAAGGGCTGGCGCAACCCTACCGCGCGCACTATACTTTTGTGCAACCCTTTCGGGGAGGCCAGCCCATGCCCCGTTTTGTCGTCACGTTGATCGCTATTGTACTGATAGCCGTCACACTTGCAGGAAGTGCCTCGGCGCAAGAGGTGCGTATGTTCGATACCAAAGAGACCCTAGATGCCGAAATCGCACGGCATCTTGAGTACGGCAGCTTTAGCGCGCTTTTTTCAGAGGTTGCTCCGCCATCGCGTATGTCGACCCGTCGCATCCGTATCCTGGAGGAGACATACGCCAGGGGCGGTGATACTATTTTAGAAAGCTCCTGTCTTGATAGGAAATTTCTGTTTACGAATTTCAAGAGCACTTGCACCATGGGTGGAAGTGCCCGCGCAAGCTTGAGCGCATGTAATACAAACTGTGCCAAAATGGCTTTAGGTTTTCAAGCGTCATCAGACTTCGTCGGTTGCGTTTGAGGGACCGGCACTTTGCTATCGCCCTCCACCTTCAACAAAGCGCGCGCGAATTGAGCGAACAGCGCGACGAAAACGCCAACGCCAACGAAGATGTAGATAATCGTGAAGAGCTTGCCAAAATCGGTCCGCGGCGACAGATCACCAAGACCGATAGTGGAAATCGTCGTTACGCTGAAATACAACGCATCGATCCACGACCACCCCTCAATAGTGTGATAGAATAGAGTTCCCGACAGCAGGATAAGGATGGCCAGAGCGAAACTGGCCCGGAACATCGGAACGCTCCATGAGCGTACGATCGCCTTGAGTAATCGTGCAAAGGTGATGGCGAAAGACAGCATAGAAGACCTCCAAAATTTTGCTGTTTGGGTTTCCTGTAGCTAAATGGGTGTGAACCTAACGCCCACAAACCGACGCGCTAAGAAATTGATTAAAATGAAAACCGTTAAAAGACCTTACTTGAGAGCTCTACCGAATGCTGTCGCCCTTTCTCCGCCTTCAAAGACCGACCCGTAAAACCCGCTCAGCCATACTGTGCAAGTCCGTGTCGGCCGTCAACCGGTCTTCACTCCTCTGGCTGAAGCTTCCACGGGTTGTCGCCGACCTGCACAAGGTTGCGACGCTCGTTCGCAGACTTACCCTCGTTGAATATCTTTTTCAGATCGTGGCCGATCTCTGCGTTGTAAAGATGGTAGAGATGACCCGTGGGGCTCACCACCGGCAAATCACTGATATCGATCACGTCAACACCCGACAGGCTCGCGGTGTCATTGCCCACCTTACCGAGACAAGGGTAGCCTTGCAGACAGGCCACGATCAGAAGCGACCATCCCGCAATTGTTCCAGCAGTCGCGCCGCACTAGTCGGATTGAACACTGCCAGAATGCCACCCAGCAAAGACAAAAGCTCGACGGCGCCTCCCAGTACCCAGTTTTTCAATACAAGTTTCCTCTTCCTGTTATGATGATCTGCGTGAAAGCGAGAGTACGATTAGCGTGATGCCGTTCGAGATCAGATCAATCGCAAGGAACAAGCTAAGCACGACTGCGGCCGATCGCGGAAAGTTTGCGAGAACCATGGAACCAAGAAGCAGAGATAGCGCGCCCGCAATTATCAGCACCCAACGCAACCGCGCCACCTCTAACGAGAGCCGCAGCACTATGCGGGCCAAACCCAATATCAGCAAAAAAATACCGGTCAGGAAGGTGAGTGACAAAACACCGCTAAGCGGTTCTGCGATCAGGTTGACCCCGGCCAGAAAAACAAAAAACCCGAGCACAATCGTCAACAGACGCCCGCCCCAGCCTTGATCTCCAAAGGCGGAAATCAGGATCAGTATTCCGACAAGAGTAAACAGCCAGCCGGTGATCACGGTTGCGGCCAGGCTGGCCGCCAATGGATTTGCCAGCGCGTACAGCCCCACGAAAAGAGATGTCAGTCCGGAAATCAGCCACAGTACCCAGTATTTCATAAGGCCTCCAACGAATAGCTTTTGAGTGCCCGATACAGGTGATTTGACTTCACGGCTCAACACTATCGCTTATCAAGCCAGTCTGATTTTCGCGCTCTGCGACCGTTCCCTGGATGTAGAAACGCGAGTCTCGATTAAACTCGCTTACCTGATACCAGATCACGATGCCAAACTCACCTGCCAAGTTTTGCCAGTGTAAGAATTGGACCTCGAATCCCGGATGCGCCGCGTCAAAATTCTGCTTATTACTCTCTGATAACCACTGCTAGTCGTGGCTTGGATCAACACATTCCATGCCGTGCCGTCTGAAGTCTGAAGTCTGAAAGATTGGAGAGGCGAACGTACGTAAACATCACCCGCATCTTTCAAACTTTCTGGAAGCAATTTCCGGCTTATAACTCGACTCCGGACGCGCGGCTGATCCAGCGTCTCAGGTCCAGAGGTCAAACGGATTTAGTTTTTGAGGATCCAGTCATGAGACAACCAAAAACCCTGGTCCGCTGTCTGGCGGTCCTATCGATGCTGGCCACGACTGCGTGTAACGCGCAGAACCATTCGGGCGAAGATCAGAGCGAGCGCAAAATGTCTTTTTCGAGGCCAACCGATGATTGCCCTGTGATCGAAAGCAGCCACTGGGTCGCAAAACTCACCCCAGCTTCACATGATGGCCCCCCCCCCATTCTTTTCGTAAGCGGTGATCTCACACTGCCCACCCCAGGATATGAAGTTGACCTGAAAATCGGAAAGGCAGATCGTTCTGCAGTGCCAACGGTTTTTGTGGTGATTTCCGCGACACCGCCGGACGGTATGGTTGCACAGGTGCTGGATACCCAGACGGTTTCAATGACAGCAAATGCACCAGCCTCCCGCCTGCGGTCCGTAATTGTGATCTGTGGCAACACGCGCCTGTTCGAAATCAGCGACGCCATGATAGTAAAAGACGGCGATTGAAACCGCTTTGTTATCTTCGTTTCATGATCCGTGATGATATCCAATGGCTTAAAGCGTTTCTCAGAATACCTCATCGAACCCTTATTACTTAACGCGTTGAAATCTTTGATTTCAGGCACAGTTAAGTGATTCAGGTTTTTCTGGAAACGCTCTAACCGGCCAGAGTACAAACGCCTTCGTTGGAAGATTCTTTACCGCAATCATTGCGTTTAAGAGGCGACGCAGAGTGCCCCCAAGGTTCCCTCAATCATACTCAGAACTTGCGGCGATCATTGGGCCAACGTAGCTGAGGTGACCGTAATCGGAAGCAAAAGCAGCGACGGAACAAACGATCCCGGACTGTTCCTCGCTCCCATTCGGCCATCAACGCTTAGTCTCTTGCCGATCAACTGCACTACCTCGGGCGAATCTGCGAACTTTGTGTGATTTGAACCATTCACGTGGATTTCAGATAGATCTATGACCGTCACACCAAGTCGCGCAAGATCTTCTACGTCGTCATTGCCGACCCTTGGCACTCCTCGCGCAAGAAACCGGGAAAATGCCAGCGCATTGTCATCGCGAGAAATTAGGATGTAGAACTTCCGTTCATTACTGGCAAACGGCGTCAATTGCTGCTTGAACAGGTCTGCGTCAATGTCAGGCGCCGCCAATATGACATTTCGAAGCCGTCCAGAACGGTTGAAGGTCCCGCTAATTTTTGCCTGCCGCATTGCCTCAACCGCTAGCAGATTACCGATAGAATGCGAGAGGAGATCAACAGATTTCACATTAGTTTCCGCTATGAGATCGGCACCGCGCAAGAGGTTGTCCCGCGCGATCAAGACGCTGTTCATATCATAGACATAGTCAAACAATCGGCCGCTGGACGCCCAACTAAACAATACCGGAACACCTGTATAGTTAGAGTCCTCGACAAACTGACCCAGTCGAAGAACTGCTTCTGACAAGGTTGTATTGAAGCCATGGACGAAAATTAAAACATTCCGGTCTTTGGCGGTACGCTTGTTCAATTCTGCTTGCAAGGCCGAGGTAAAATTGCCTTCAGACGCAAAAACGTTTGGCTCGGTGACGGTGAAATGTCTCTCTGGGTCCGGGAGGCCGGACCGGGGAAGCTCGATCTCACCCGGCCTGTGATCCGGCGGCACACTCACGGACAATTTTGCAAGCCCCATTTCGGGAGACCGAACCCTTGAGAACAAGATAGTTGGATCAGCATCCGGAGCACGCGAAGTTATCACGAAAATTTGATGTTCTTTGAGGTTGCTCGCCACATCACTGTTCTGAGGTTCGGCGGCCAGACCGATCATCCCGCGTTCCGCCCGACCGCAGCCCGCAATCGCAAGACTTGTGACAAGCAAGAGAACACTGGCCTTAAACTTCATACAATCTGCGCTAAAAAACATCGTTAGATTTTCCTCCAGCTTACAAGGTTGCGCGTGAACACGCGACGCCGCAGGCAACTTTTCGCTACGATATAACCAAATCATCGGCTCTAAAGCTCGAAAGCACAGCAGCGAAGGATTTGGACCTCGTTTTGCTTTGCTGCCGATTTGCGGCGCTTCTATCATCTGCGTAAATCAAGCTACCTTCCGCTGAGGGGACCGATGGTTCTTAGGTCGAAGGATATAGCCAGATCACATCGTTCGAAAGGCCTGGATAGACCATGATGTGCTCGATTGCTGAACTGCATCCCGTTTGGAGAGTTTTCATGAAAATACCTGTATGTACATTCGCTGCATTGGCCGTGTCTTTCTTATCAACATTGATGCTCAGTGAGCCCGCTTACGCAGCCGACCCCGGCTACTGCCAGAGTGTTGCAAACGATTACGCAAGGCGAAATGCCTCGGGTGGCGCAATCAGCGGTGCCGTGCGTGGCGGCGTCCGTGGCGGTCTTACCGGACGTATCATCAGCGGAAAAAAGGGAGGCGAGAAAGGTGCCAGGATAGGCAGCACCCTTGGCGCCATCAGCGGCGCGAGCCAGCGCGCGCGAAGCCGCGACTACCTCTTCCAACAGGCCTATGCCGATTGCATGCGCTACTGATCCCCAACCGTTATGAATGAGAGAGAACGATGATCCATACATTCTTCAGCAAAACAGCCGTCCTCGCCACTATCGGCGCACTTGCACTTTCCGCATCCGCCAAAGCTCAGGACGCGGATGTTATCGACCTGAACGACCTGACCTGCCGAACCTACCTGACGCTTGGTGGCGATGAGCGGGATATGACGACTATTTTCCTGCACGGCTATTTCACGGGCCAGGCCGATATGAGCAGCGTAAATATTTCTGACCTTGCCACTACCTCGGATCAAGTACTGGAAGATTGCATTGACGGCCCTGATAAAAAAGTTCTTGAGGTATTCGGCGCAGCACTGAAATAGGCGCCTGGTTTCTGCCGTACTTGGTAAGCCGCCCGCCACCGGGCTGCAATATAAAGCGATTTGTGCTATCGACTTGCGGCTTTCGTATGTCTGGAAACGGCCCACGACCTCTGAATGTCGTGGGCCTTTTGCGTTCAAGGCACTGATCAGAACGCGAACCGCGCGCGCAGACCCACAATAAAAACGTCATCCGTCGTCGGGTCGTTGACGGGATCAACAATGTACTGAACCGATGGAGTGATCGCAAAAAAGTCTGTTGCATCGTATCTGTAGAACGCTTCCACCGTATATTGATCCCTGGAATTATTCGGAGCGCGCCCCCAGCTCAACCCAAGACCCAGCAAATCTTTGTCCCTCCTGACGTCATATCCTGTCCCTACGCTGACCGTGCGATGCAGAGCTGCGCCACCGCCGTCAGCGTATCCCGCACGCAGGAAGGGTCGCCATTTGTCAATGCGCGTGCCAGCCAAAAAGGAAACACCGTGGCCGTTTTTCACGTCAGCTTCCTTCCGTTTGTCGACCTGCCAGAATGTCAGTTGCACGGCCTGGTTATTGCGGTCGACCCAATCGGGCGACCAGCCAACCGTGAGATGCTTGAACGTTTCGCCATGGTCAAAAAACTTCTCTGCGCTGTCCAGCGGATCGGATGGATCTGCGTTCGCATTCAAGATACCGGCCTGTACTGCCCACTCGTCGTCGAGCCGCCATTGCAAAGCCGCCCCAAGGCTCTGTTGAGGCGCGGCAAGTGTAGGTTGTTGGCCAAACGACAGGTTGGTGAAGGTCGTCCACGGGCTGGAGAACGTGTTGAAATTCACATATTCGCCGGGATCGATATGCCCGATGATGAAACTGCCGCGCCCGTTGGCAAATCTTTGGCGCCAGTAGAGGTTTGTCAGAATCCAACCTGCGTCACTGAATGTGGAAGACAACACGCCCGCATAACCAAAAGACCGGCCAAGCGCCTGTGTCGGAATTCTGTTTCCTATCGCCGAACGGTTTTCGATCTTGAAAACCAGCGCGCCATTGTTGGGCGTGCCCCGACCGATCGGCGTCCATGTCGTGTAAAAGCGGAAAGCGTTGCTTGCAGCGTTTGAGGGCGATCGGTTCGAGTCAGCGCGAAGCACTTGAACCTGATTGTCGAATCCGAAGGTTATACCGGTTCTGTTTTCAAAATCTTTTTTCCAGAGCCGGAAATCAGCCAGGGCACCCTCGCGCTGGCGTTCATCGGTTGCGGCGAGTGTACCCTCGACACTATCTGGCGTGGAAAATGCCAGCCCCTTTTGTTCCTGGGCTCGAGAGTCAGCAGGCAGCACGCAGACCATTAACATCACTGATACGCGCATGATGGAGCGAACCGAGGCCAAAGACTGCCCCACAACTGTAGAAAGTTGCGGTCCAAGCTTGCGAATATTTTCCTCGCCAAAACCTAATTTGCAGGCTGCACTATAGGGCCTTCTCGGCTCCGGTTTTACCTGAATCACGGCGTTGAATTCGTTGTGCATTGCGCATTGCCTTTCTAAACAAAAATCAATCCGTCCTTTCCGTTTTGACGTACCATAGAGCAAGGCTTGGTGGTTTCATCACTTTTCAGGAGCCAAATACTACGCAGAACAACTATCGGTTGGCGCCTGTAGGACCGGCTTGCCGATGGAAGCAGATCCGAAAATTAAACATTCTGGGTAACCTGAACCGCCAAAGTCTTGGTCATCAAGGCTGACGTCGGGCAACCACCAAACGCGTTGTGCGTAACCTCTACCAGTCAAGCCGCAGTATTTTGAAACCACGACAACAAGCTGCGTCCCAAGCGAACCCACGCCGGGACCTCGCCGATCGTTTTTGTTGCAGATCATGCTTGCAATAACACCATGGGAATGATTCATTATTTCAGCCTCACATTGGAGACGTTGATTATGATGCGCAGTTTGCCAGTCCTTTGCTTGTTTCTGGCGACACTGTCGGCCTGCTCCGGGGGTATTCGGTCTTATGAAAAGACCGTGACGCGCGCGACCGACCTGCAGCAGGAAAGCCGACTTGCGCGCAGTGTTCGTCGACTCGGCAACCCCGGAGACGGGCGCTCTGGTGTACGATTGATCAGCAACGGCGAAGAGGCTCTCGCCGCTCGCTTGCTTATTGCGTCCAGAGCAGAACGATCGATTGACGCCCAATACTACCTGCTTCACGACGATCCGACAGGTCACATTTTCGCCGCGAGCCTGCTTGAGGCCGCGGACCGAGGGGTGCGAGTACGTCTTTTGTTGGATGACATGTACAACGCCGGATACGACCCGATGACTGCGGCGCTTGATCAGCATCCTAACATCGAGATTCGATTGTTTAACCCCGTGTGGCGCGATCGGGGACGTATCCGTGCCGGCCTCACGGATTTCAAACGCATTAATCGGCGAATGCATAACAAATCCATGACATCAGACAACGCGGTTACGATTGTAGGCGGGCGCAATATTGGCGCCGAATATTTTCTCGCCAAAAAGGAAATGAATTATGCCGATCTCGATGTGTTGGCGGTTGGGCCAGTCGCAGTCCAGGTTTCCAATAGTTTTGATCAGTACTGGAATAGCCGTGCTGCCGTTCCGGCCAAGGTTGTCATTGGTGAATCGGCCGCATATGGCATTGAGGACGCAAGGGCCCGGCTGTTGGAGCTTGTAGATCAGGCAAAGCAGACACCCTTTGCTGAAGCACTGGTCCGGAAGGGTAGGTCATCTTTCTCCAAAGATAGTTTTTCACTGTCCTGGGTCCCCGCGCAGCTATATGCTGACCACCCTTCAAAAGTCGCTGGTGCAGAAAGCGAAGACCCGGTTCTGGCCTCCCAACTGATCCCTTACTTCCAGGCTGCGGAAAATGATGTGCAGGTCATTTCCGGCTACTTCGTGCCACGCAGCAGCGGTGTAAAATGGATGACTGAGCTTGAAGATCGCGGCGTCGATGTCAGGGTTATCACCAATTCACTTGGATCAAACGATGTTGACTTGGTCTATGCACATTACGCAAAGAAACGGAAGTCACTGCTGCGCGGGGGTGTCGAGCTCTATGAATTACGCCCCGACCTGAATTTCGTTCAACATCGTGGTTCAGCTTGGGAACACTCACGTTCCGGCCTGCATTCGAAAGCATTTGCCATTGACGACCGATATTTATTCATAGGCTCCTTCAACTGGGATCCCCGGTCAGTGAATATCAACACGGAAATGGGTATTTTAATAGATTCACCGCCCCTTACCAAGAAGGCAATGCAGGCGGTCAATGGGGTTTTAGACGCCAATACCTTTCACGTTCAACTCAGCAAAGCAGAAATACTTACCTGGACGACGCAACGGGAAGACGGGGTCATGCTGCGTTACAATTCCGAACCAACCGGAAAGTTCTGGGACCATTTATGGACAGGTTTTTTGGGCATTCTGCCGATCGGATCACAACTTTGATCATGCAGTTGTTGAGCCGAAGCCAGCAAGACAACCCGGTCGACCATTTGTTGCCATTTGTTTTATCTTAATTGCGGAGGGTCGCTTGAGCCGCAACGTGACCTCAGAAAAGCGGCAAAAAAGCATTGGAAAAAAATGAAAAATTCATATTAAGTCTTAGGTCAAAGACCATTTTTGAACCGATTGGCGGGAGTGACGTCGGGCAAACTTTTTATTGGTTCTTTACGGCCACGACCTTCAGAAAGGTAAAAATGCGTTTTCCCATTTTGAATAGTCTTTGCGCAACAGTGAAACTTTTTCCTGCAGTGCGCTATGGAAATTTGTGCTGGCTTTTCAGCCTGTGCCTTGCTCTGCTTCAGACCTCGCCAACCCATGCGCAAGTGCTTCAAAATGGCGGCGGGACAATTAAACCCTCAGCAATCGCAAAGCCCGAAATTGGTTTGAAATTCGGTTCTGTCATTGTAGCACCCATCCCTTTTTCCAGTCCGTTAATCGGAAGCGGCGTCGTTTTAGGGGCCGGGTATCTGTTTAATTTGCCGAAGTCCAAGACCTCCGGGGTTGGAATCGCTCGGTTGACTTCATCAAATGGTAGCAGCGGCTTAGGAGCTGGCGGAAGTTTGAATTTCAACGAAGGGAAATGGACGGTTTCCCTTTTTGCGGCAAAGGCGGATGTGTTCTACAATCTTGGAGATTCTGACACCCTTCAACTGCCTCTCAATCAAAAAGGTGAACTTACATCTTTTTCTTTGATGCGTGCTATAAACGAGAAGCTTAGTTTCGGCGTCCAACTGTCTTATCTGGATTCAGAAATATCGATAAACAGCAAGTTTCTGGCATTACTTCCCCCCGCCCTGCAGCCTGATTTGGACATTGTCTTGGGCAAGGTAAACTTGATTGTTCAGTACGACACCCGGGACAACACCTTTTACCCCACGCAGGGCATTCTGGGTGACATAAACTTGTCCTACGGAAAGGAAATCGATTCAGCTTTCAACAAAAAACTTCTCCTATCTTCCAGGGATTACCTCAAAGTCATCGCGTCGGGTTCTGCTTACCGCGAAAAGTTCAAGACAGGGGTACTAGCTGCACGTGGCGTGTTTTGCAGCGCAGGCGAGAACGCGCCTTTTTTCGACACCTGCGGCCTGGGCCTGGTTGACGGTTTGCGTGGGTTTTCTTCTTTCGATTATTTGGGCGACAACTCGGTCTCCTTTCAGGGCGAATACCGGGGTCGTTTCACCGAGCGTTTTGGATATGTGGCCTTTCTTGGCGGCGGCAACTCAGATGATACCATCGGTGGTCTGCTTTCAGATTTGGACGTTGCGGGTGGCGTTGGTCTACGCTTTCGGCTGTCCAAGAAACTTTCACTCGACTATGCCATGGACTACGCGCTTAACGACGACGGGGAACACTTCGTGTATCTCTCTCTAGGGCAAAAGTTTTAAGACGAAGCCCGTTTACGGTGGCCCGCGAGCGCCAAAGATCGAGCACGTTTACAAAACGGGACTGACGATGGCCAAGGTATTATTCGAAATACGTTTTCGCCAACTCCAAGCCTACACCTCCGTCAAGGAAACCGGTTGGTAGTGTCATGTGTGGGCGGCTCAGTTTACGGAAGGGTTGATTTGAGCTGATTTTGATGGTTGCAGGTTGCGGTCATGTGTCCGGCCTTTCTGCGCGGTGCATATAACCGCTGGCCCTTCTGTGGTTGCCGCTAAAAATGCAAGAAGTTTCTGAAGCATGGATTTGAGATCGAGTGCGGTCTTCTGTCAGGCCTCGTTGTGCGGTCTTTCGGAAGCCGCGGGCCGGTAAGGTGATCTGCGGGACAGGTCCAAATCTGATGACCGAGCTCTCATCGGCTTGCGGGCCAGCACTGGTTTTCCTGCTCCAGATCTGTTCGATCATTTCGCCCATGCAATTCGTCGACTTCTCACCCTCCCTTTCAACAGCTTCGATCCGCCATACGGGTGTCCTCTTTCACCCAGCGGCAGTCGGAGCTGGATCCCGATAATCTTCGTTGTTTGTCACCATTGCCCAGATCGCTCGGGCCATCTTGTTCGCCAAAGCAATGGCGACCAGCATTTTCGGTTTCCTGGCAAGCATGCGTCCGAGCCACGACTCTTTACCGATCGATTTGCGTCCGAGCCAGTTCAACCGCGACATGGCGCCGATAATCAACAACTTGCGTATGTCAGCTTGTCCGGCCTTGGATACGCGTCCCAATCGTTCCGTCCCACCCGAGGAGTGCTGCCTCGGGACAAGCCCCAGCCAGGCCGCGAAGTCCCGGCCGCGCCTGAAGCTCGCCATGTCCGGTGCGAAAGCTTCAACCGCCAGCGCGATGATCGGGCCGACACCGGGCATTGTCTGAAGCCTCCGCGCTGTATCCGTCTCAGTCCCCAAGACCTTGATCTGCCGGGTCTTGGCGTCGATGCGAGCGGTCATTTCCGAGATTTGATGCAGGAGATCATGGCATTCGCCACAAACCAGTTCCGGCAAGCCGGAGTTCGGATCCTCAAGGAATGCTTCGACTCTTTTGAGATGGCCAATGCCCTGCGGAAAGATATATCCGAACTCGTAGAGATAGGATCGCAGCGCGTTCACAAGTTCCGTTCGTTGGTGTACCAGTCGTTCCCGGCTCCGGAACACCATCGCCCGGGCCTGCTTGTCTTCGGATTTCGGCTCAACAAAGCGCATCTCAGGCCGTTGTGCCGCAATCACGATTGCTTCGGCATCGGCGGCGTCATTTTTCTGCCGCTCCACGAACGGTTTGACGTACCGCGTCGGGATCAATTTCACCACATGGCCCAGCCGGGACAACTCTCGTGCCCAGTAGTTGGCGCCCCCACAGGTCTCCATTACGACGACCGCCGGGTCGTGGTCAGCCATAAACCTGAGAAACTGTGGCCGCGACAGTTTCTTTCGGAACTTCACATCGCCATTCATCGAAGCTCCATGGAGCTGGAAAACATGCTTTGCCAGGTCCACCCCGATCATTGTATCTTTCGTCATGGTTGACGTCCTTCGCTCTAAGTGAAAATCACACCACGTTTTTGGCACATCGCGATGCCGTCGAGGGAGGCGGCAACCACCCCATCTGATGAAGTCCGCATGCCGGGTACCAATCAGACGAACTAACGTGAGCCCTGACCGCACCTCGGGATGTCCCGGTAAGCTACGTAAACAGGTACTCGTTCAGCCACTTACCCCCAGCGTCCATTCAAGCTTTTACCGAAGCCGTTTTGCATCCGCTTTCCCGACGCGATTTAGTGTCAGTCGACGATCGGACCCTCCTGCCCCGTCAGGATGGCGTTATTGGACAAATCTGTGCCGATGTCGAAGACGCACCCCAAACGTCGAATTTTTCAGGGGGCCGGGTCACTCATCTACGCGTTCCAAGAACGACAAAGCGGTCTGTGTTGCCCGGTCGCTCTCCCGAAATCCAAATTCCACTTTATAAAACAGACAGCATCGGCCATCATGACGACGCTGGGTGCGTCGAGGGGTTTTCATGCGATTTACGCTTTCGTTTTTCATCGTTTTGGGGTCATCAGCCGCCGCCTCAGATTATCAGACGTGGGGACAGTCTGGAGAATGGGAAATCCTCGTCAACTCCGCCATGGGAAACGGGTGCTTTGCGCGCCGTATCTTGGAGGACAAAACCGAGATCCAGATCGGCACGGTGCCCAATCGCAACGGCGGCTATTTCGCTGCATATAATGCCGATTGGACTGGCATCAGAGATAGTGAATTCGGCGTCGTCGAATTTGATTTCAGTGATGCGATATTTGCCGGAGATGCCGTAGCTCATTTTGAAAGCGAGGTACCTGGCGGTTACGCGTTTTTTGACAACCCCGCCTTTGTGAAGGAGTTTGCTAAACGCAACTCCGTGACGGTTTCGTCAGGCGGCCGCAAATTGATCGACATAGATCTGGGCGGCTCAAAAAAAGCGATCGACGCGATTTTGGCGTGCCAAAACAAACAGCCTGCCCCGAGTATCGATAACTGACTAAACTTTTATTGCAGCTGCAAAATGTCAGGATTGCAGGGCTTTCTGTCTATCGGCATCCGATTGGCGCCATCTAGGCGCCGACTGCGCAATCCACCAACAATCAGTTTGAATTCCGGCTTGGAAAATGAACCCGAAACATCAAACGGCCAAGCGGAACGCGAAAGTGGCCTGCCGACCGGCCGTGGCACCGCGCGGATGGAAATCGTGTCACGCTTCCAATCCAAACTTCCCCTTGCTACCAATTGCACGCGGTTGGTTTCGGCTACGACTGAATCAAAGATAACCTTGCCGTCTCGGATCTGGATCGGAGCAGAAATACACTGAATCTTAGTACGCTTTTTCCTGAATTCCTCAGAAAACAGCCATGGAAAGATGCCCAGGCCTGCCAGTTCTAATAGGCTGGTCGCAATTTCACCGTCATACATATTGACGGAAACGGAACCTCTCATCGAATTGACGAAGGCATCAAGAGACCGCCGATCGCCGGTTAAGTTGAAACGACCGCCCAATATACCGTAGGCCTGCACCCCAAGACCAACAGAATCCAGAATTTTGCCAAAGTCCCAACCGCCTGTAGACCCTGAAACAGACACCAGGGTTGGTGACTTGACCAAATCCAATCCTGCTTGAGCCCGCAGAAAGCCGCCGCCATAGGCCACGTTTAACGGTCCAAATTGCGCCTTGCCATCTTTGGATACCAATTCGCTCGAAATGCTTGTGACACCGTGAACGCCGACAAGTCTTTCAATGTCGATTTTTGCATCCAGTTCAGTGTTGAGCAAAAATTTTTGAAAATTAACAACCTCAGACAACTTTGGCCGCTCTTTTGGCAACACAAGAGGTTGCACCTCTCTTTCCAAAACAAGTGGTTGAACCTTTACCCGTGTCGGCCCAACGGTAGACGCGGTTCTGTCAGTAGATCTTTTTTTCTTGATGTTGCTCAGCTCCACAATGCCTGCAAGAGCGTTTTTAAGGTCATCCAATCTCAGGCTTTTACTGTGAATTTTTCCATTAATTTTTGTCAGGTCATCTTGCCTGTTCAGTTCAAGCGATGTCGTCATTTTAGAAGTGCCAACCCTCACTCCCAAAGTCGCGATCATGTCGTCCTTATTGCCATGCAGCGATGCCATGATTTCAAACTGGCCCGCATTGACCCGCTTAAGATCAAGTACGCTTAGAAACTTGGATAAATCATAGATATCAAGGTCAATTTCCAATGCTAGGTCGCCAACGTTCCTGGCATCTTCCAGAACCATAGACCCATCCATATCCCACTCACGCGCGCCAACCGCCGTTGCGGCAAACCGCGTCACCCTGAGTGGGCCTTTCGTATCATCAAAGGCAAATTCAACCTGAAGGGCCCCAAATGCTGCTACGGCGTCATCGCTTAATTCGCCAAGTAATAACGATGCGGGTGCCAGAATCTCGCCCTCGATGTCGTATTCCTTGAGCGCGAGCAGATGCAAAAGATTGCCTTGAGCTTTGAGGATCGGTTCACTTGGTGGACCGGCCTGTAATGACACGTCCAGCAGAGCCAGTTTACCGTCTTCGGTGCGACGAAACTCGCCGATCGCAACCGGGCCAATGTCTTCCAAGCCCTGATCAAACAAATTGGTCCTAAGCAGCAGGTTTTTGAACTCCAGATAACCGTCTGCGCCAACGATATGGGCGGAAATGTTTGTCAGCTTGAATTCAGAAAGTTCTTTCGCCGGTTTGGGTTGATTATTTTCGGGATAGAGACGAAAATCCCCCCTGATATCAACGCCCTGACCTGTCAACAGGTTCTCAGCAGTCCCCTCGACACTTAGCTTTCTGCCGTTGGCCAGATCAACCGTGGAGAGGAAGTCTGAAACCTCAAGCAACCCGCTCTGGCGGGTGACCTTGGCTGACAAGGTCCCCGAGCCCTCAAGCGAGCGCTCAAGCTTTAGCACCTCAAGCAAGTCACCGAGTTCTCCGGTCTGCAAATCCACATCAGCAACGTACCCACCGCCTTCTGCTCGCGAAATGGGCACGCCACTAAAGGTCAATTGCATATCACCAAATTTGGTCAGCGTGGTGAATGGTGCTTGTTCTGGGAAGTAACCTTCGAACGTAAATTTCTGCCCGTTCACGGTGCCATTACTCGTTACGTTCAATCGGTTTCCGTTTTCCACCTCAACAAGCCTGAGTGCCTTAAGGTTAAAATCAAATTCGAACCCGGTTTTTTGATTTTTAACTGTGAGTCGCATAGCCTCAAAGGAACCATTCCTGGTCCTCATGAAGTCGAGAAGTTTTCCGCGCGCATTATTGAGCCCGCGCCAAGGCTTCTCGTTTCCCCCGGACGTTCGGTTCAAGGGCGACACAGCGCTATCAGAAGGGAGAGCGGCGTGAGGTTTTGACCAACTTGTCCGACTGTTCTGTTGCGTGAATAGGTTAACCTGCAATCCGGAAACTCTGATATCGTTAAAATCGACGGTGCCATTGATCAGTGCGAATGTATCCAGATCAAGACCAAGGGTATCCAATTCCGCCAGATTAACATTGGCAATCCCTTCGCTGGGTATTTTAACCTTGGTCACTGTGATGGTGCTTGTCTTTCCGGGTATCGCATGGACATCTCCAGAAATGACAATAGGCTGACCTATCTGCTCTGACAGAACGCGCTCAAGTAGATCGGAGCGCACGCCGTTGAACATCGGTGCGCTGAGCATGAGCCAGCCAAGCGACAGCATAAGCAAAGCGATAGACGAGAGAAAAATCGCGAACCTAGATGCCCAACGTGCCATTTTACTCACAATCTGAAATCGTTTTTTCGACGCAAAACTTGGTTTAAACTTTCATGTTCCATATCGAGATTGGAAATGAACGGCGACACTAACCTGCAGCCTTGTTGCTCAGCTTCCTGAGGGAAGAGCAATAAAAATACAGAAACGGTCCAAAACTACAAGCGGATCCAAAAAGGCTGCGTTTCGTCGGCAATCGGCCTGAACCCTTCATCCGTCTTAGCCCCCTAAAACTGTGCCATTATTTGACTGGCATAGGAGGCTTGAAGAATGGCTCGGAAACCTGCCTGATTACCTTTGATCACAATAGTTGCTCCGTGCCCGCAAGCTTCGCAAACCGCCGTGTTAGCCTGCACATCTATCCCGAACGGTTGGTGGTCGTGGCTGAGGGGCCGTTGTCTGTACCCATGACCACATCATTTAAAGATCGCACCGCAAACCCGGTCGCGTCATCTATGACTGGCACCATTGTTTGGCTGTGGTCCAGCGCAAGCCGGGGACGCTACGGAATGGCGCCCCATTCGTGGAAATGCCCAGCCACTTCCGACAATTGTAGGATCTGATGATGAGAAAGCCCGGCGGTGACCAAGAAATGGTCGATATCCTGTCGTTGGTTCTGCACCATGATGAACAGGCCGTGCTCTGCGCCGTGGAGATGGTACTGGAAGCAGGTGTGCCGACCAAGACCCATGTGCTGAACCTGCTTCACAGGCTGGTGGACGGCACGCCGACCGACCAACCCGACGTGACGCCGATGATCGCCCTGGCCCTGAGTGAGGAACCTGAAGCCAATGTCAGCCGCTATGACGGCCTAAGGCGAGGAGGTACGCGTCATGCGTCATGACCCAGCCGGTGCCGCCATTACATCATGTTGCGCAGCCTGAAGGTGCCCGGGATGGCGCAGGCTGTCGGCGATTTGATCGAACAGAGGGCACCTGCATTCGATGCAGCTGTCCCCATGCTCTCACAGCTCCTCAAGGCGGAAATGGCTGAACGAGAGGTGCGTTCAATCGGTTACCACATGAAGGCCGCACGCTTTCCTGCTTACAAGGACCTGTCCGGCTTTGACTTCGCCGCCAGTGAGATCAACGAGGCCCTAGTGCGCCAACTTCATCGTTGCGAGTTCATGGACGCAGCTGAAAATGTGGTCTTGCTCGGTGGACCAGGCACGGGGAAAAGCCACATTGCGACCGCCCTTGGCATCCAGGCCATCGAACATCATCGCAAACGTGTGCGCTTCTTCTCGACGGGCGAACTGGTCAACGCGCTGGAACAGGAAAAAGCCCTCGGAAAAGCCGGGAAGATCGCGGAGGCGCTGATCAAGACGGATTTGGTGATCCTTGACGAACTGAGATACCTGCCGTTCAGCACATCAGGCGGCGCGCTGCTATTCCACCTTCTCGGCAAACTCTACGAGCTCACCAGCGTGGTCATCATCGCCAACTTGAGCTTCAGCGAATGGGCCACGGTCTTTGGTGACGCCAAGATGACCACCGCGCTCCTCGATCGCCTCACCCACCGATGCCACATTCTTGAGTCTGGCAATGACAGCTACCGCTTCAAAGCCAGCTCCGAGGTTGCGAAACAGAAACGAAAGGACACGCCAGCATTGACCACATCATAACGAACAAAGCATAACGACTGAGCGGGCCAAATCTTGGTGACAACACCGGGTCAGTTCTCAGTGACATTCAACAGATCAACACCGATCAGGCAACTTTCGGAGACCAACCATGCAGACCCTTCTGAGATATGTTTTTCTTTCGCTTACCTTACTCATCGGCATGGCGGAAAAGGTTTTGGCGAACGAGGTCAATGATCGAATAGAAGAGTTCACACTGGATATGTCATCCGGCCGTTTGGACATGATCGGGGATATTAGGTTTGGCGCAACCCAGTTTGTGGCGAGGCTCTATGCCCTGCGAGAATATGAAGCCATCTGGCTTGAGGGCGATCACCGCGAGGATCTCCTGAATGAACTCGTAGACGCCGAGCGGCATGGTTTCCGCCAGGAAGATTTTAAGGTCGATCGATTGGCAGAGTTGTATGCGGTATCTAGAAGTGGCGATGCAGCAGCACTTGCTAGATTTGACATTGCGGCCACCGAGGTCGCGGCGCGGTTATTGCAACATATCTACTATGGCAAGGTCGACCCGAAGTTGTTCGATGCCAACTGGAACTTTGAACGCGCCTTCGCCCCAGGCGATCCTGCAAAGTTAGTCAATCAGTATCTCGACGTCGCATCACTCTCGGCACTTGTGGACGACATTGAGATCCTCCACCCAGCCTATCTTCGATTGCAGGAGGCGCTCGCGCTCTATCGGGCGATTGCGGCGCAAGGCGGTTGGCACAAGGTGCCGGAAGATTCCGTGCTTCGTCCAGGCGAAGAGAACCCCGTCATTCCGGTTCTAAAGCAACGGCTCAGGATCACCGGAGACTTTCCGGGGCAACTGGATGGGAGCCGTGCCTATGACGACGTGCTTACCGAGGCCGTTAAAGGCTTCCAAGCCCGGCATGGACTCGAAGCCGATGGGGTAATCGGGCCTCGGACCTTCCGCGCTCTGAACCGCACCGTCGACGAGCGAGTTGATCAACTCCGCGCTAGCCTTGAGCGAGCGCGATGGCTTTTTCGCGATCTGGACAGCGACTATGTCTTCGTCAACATTGGGGGCCCCGAAACCTACTTCGTGCAGAATGGCGAGATGGTCTGGAAGACACGCTCGATTGTCGGGCAAGCCTATCGGCAAACCCCGGTATTTCGCGAAGATATCCAGTATATTGACTTCAACCCAACCTGGACCGTCCCGGTTTCGATATTTCAAAGGGACAAACTGCCCCTGATCCGTCGCGACAGCAATTACCTTAGCCGTGGCAATTATACGGTGCTCAATTCTGACGGCCGCCCGATCAACCCGACCTCGGTCAACTGGAACGGCTCGCCGAATGTGTCTCTCAGGCAGGAGCCAGGACCCAAGAACGCCCTCGGGCAGGTCAAGTTCATGTTCCCAAATGCGTATTCCGTATATCTCCACGATACCGATAATCGCAGTCTTTTCGACCGGAACGAACGCAATCTGAGTTCGGGATGCGTGAGGATCGAAAACCCTTTCGAACTCGCGGACCTCCTCATGAAGAGTGATCCTGACTGGTCGGCTGCGGGCCGGGAAGCCATTCTCGCTTCGGGTAAGACAACCCGAATAAACCTGCCTGAACCTGTACCTGTGTTGCTAACTTATTTCACGGCCTGGATGGATGAGACCGGGCAGGTCCAGTTTCGTGAAGATCTCTACGAGCGGGATGCAAAGGTTATTTCTGCCCTCAATTCGACCCCAGAAGGGTGAAACCATTTTTCAAGCCCTGACTGCTAGGACAACGATATCAGTGCAAATGGGAATCCCGAATATCGACAAACCCTAAAGGCAAACTTCTCTGGCTGTACCCAGAGCGATTTTTGTGGTTGAACGGAAACTTGATGCCGTTTGTATGTCGGCGCTTCGGTGGTCTGCTGCGAAAACTTTTTATTAATGTCTCAAGAACAAGACATAACAAACGATCTTCTAAATGGTTTGGAGATAACATGTTAATAAAAACTGCTAAGACTCTTGCTGCTTTAGCAAGCCTGCTACTTCCAGAGACTTTGCGCGCGGAAAGCGACAGTTTGTCATTGGCGCCGTCGTATTTGCCAAACTACGTAGGAATTGGTGTAGGTGCCTACCCGGATTATTTTGGCTCGGACGATCAGTCTTTTGGCGCAGCGCCCTTCGGACGCTTTTCTTGGGGAGAGCGCTATGTAGCTTTTCAGGCCACTTTTGTAAAGGCAAACCTTCTTCAGCATTCCAATTGGCGCGCAGGTCCAACGGTTTTCTGGCGATTTGGTCGAAGTGACGTTGATGACCGTGCGGTTGATCTTCTTCCAGATATCGACGGATCACTCGAGCTCGGTGGCTTCGTTGGCTACGAGAGTGTGTCGCCAGGCGATCCGCGGGACCGTTGGGGCCTCTCTGGTGGCATCGCTCACGATGTCAGCGGCGTTTACAACGGAATTACCGCTTCGGCTTCTGCAAGTAAATGGATTCCTGCCACTCGTTTTGGAGCGCTCGGATTTTCTCTCGGAGCCACATACGGGTCGTCAGATTTCATGGACAGCCGATTCTCTGTAGACGCTTCCGGAGCAGCGGCAAGCGGCTTAGATGAGTTCACTGCGGGTTCCGGCGTGCGCGACGTGCGTGCCAGCATCGTATACATTCAGGCAATAAGCCGGGAATGGCAGATCGGAGGCGGCTTGGTCTACTCAAGGCTTCTGGGAGACGCCGCAGACAGCCCCATCGTCCGTGATCGTGGATCGCGCAATCAACTGTACTACGGGATTGGCATTTCACGTGCGTTCTGACGATGGCGCAAGAGCCGCGCGGCGCATCCAAATGACACCTTCTTAAGCTGCACCCCATATTCAAGCTGCCGTTGGTCCAGCATGTAAACTCGAAGGCCGCAACTTAGGCAGCGCACCCACTAATTTCTGCTCTTTCGCATAGGCTTGTGATTCATTTCTCCCAAAACGACATGGGAAAGCAGAAACATGGCGCGGTCGGATATGAGCGATTTGGAGTGGGAGTTCATCAAGCAGGTGCTTCCTGACAAGTCACGCGGCGTGAAGCGTGTTGATGATCGCCGCGTGATCAACGGCATCTTTTACGTTCTTCGCACGGGCATCCCTTGGGCCGATCTGCCCGAGCAATATGGCCCGCCGAGCACGATCTACAACCGCTTCAATCGCTGGAGCTATGCTGGCCACTGGGATCGGATCATGGTGGCGGTGGCCGACGCCCACAACGTCGATATGATCATAGGCCCATTCATTCAGAGGCTGCACCCGGCATGCCTTCCGGAGCTGTCTCTTGCGCAGACGGCACCTCGGTATCTCTCTCAATCTGCGGGGCAGTTGCCGGTAGATTTGGCACAGGCGCGCCCACAGGAGAATCATAACCGAGTAAAGCCGCGGTCTCTACATCAACTATACCGGTCGCGTCGAGACCGTTGTCATATTGAAACCACATCAGCGCAGTGCTCGTACCACTCCCAAAAACGCCATCAACACCCCCACCATCGTAGCCAAAATCATACAATCTTTGCTGCATATCTCGCACAACAGCACCGCGCGTCATCGGTTTTGTAAGAGCCAGTCCGATTACGTTTGTTGGCTCAGCCGACGCTGCGTTCGGCGCGTCAGAAACGGCCTCATAGACTTTCTCGTCCTTATAAAAGGTTGATCTATAAAGCTGGCCGTTGCAGTTGTAGAGTGTCTCCGCTCCATCCATGACCTTCGAACAGTTGTTGTCAGGTAACGTGGAAACAAAGGCCATAGTTCCTCCCAGAACCGCACCTGTAAAAAACCAACCCCAGGTATTATTATAATAATAGCGGCCATATCTGTGGTGCGGCGGCCTGTAATAAGGCGGCTGCACGTAAGGAGGCCGCCAGCCAGGCGGTCTGGAATGTGGCGGGCGCCATCCCGGCGGACGCAGGCCGGGCTTGTTGCCTGGGGGGCGGCCGACCAGCGGTGGTCGCTGTCCCGGTGGTTTGCCATTAGGAGGTCTTGACCCCGGGGGCCTGAACCCCGGTGGCTTGGATCCCGGCGGGCGCGATGCCCCCGGTCGATTGCCGACAATGGGTTTTGTAAAATCACCCGGGCGGCTCGGACGAACTCCTGGATCTGGACGCGACGGTTTGTTGATCGGGCGCATGGAAGGTCGCCCTGGCTTGACCGCCGGACGCGAAGGGCGCGGCACCGCACCCAGAGACGGCCGAGGACGCGGGACAGTCCCTATCGACGGTTTAGGTCTCGGCTTTGCAATCCCTTGGGGTTTGGGCCTTGGCTTTGCAATCCCTTGGGGTTTGGGCCCTGGCTTTGCAATTCCCGAGGGCCTTGGACGTGCAACATTACCCGCTGATGGCCTCGAGTGTTTCGTTCTGGCACCTGCCGGGCGTTTTCCTTTGGGCTGCCCATGGAACCCCCCAGCCTTGGCATCACTTCTTGCCTCGGCCATATCCGGAAAGAAATTAAACTGTAGTGCTCGGTCAGGAGATACCCCCACACCAATCATGAACGCTAAAAAGCCAGCCAATATTTGTCTCGTAAATCGCATTTACTCACTTCCAGTGTCTGGTGCAGGCTCACTTGAATAATCTGAACTGCCTCTCAACTCATCCATTTGACTCGGCGTTTTTGGCCATGTCATCCGATCGGCTTCGGCGTCAGGAATGTAGGTGAAGAGATCCTCCGGCAACTCTGGAGAAAAATTCCAATCGGTAAAGTAAGCGCGGTATTGCGGCCAACCCTGCTGATACGGATCTGTTCCGACCATCATAATAACCTCTGGCCTATCCACTTCAGTCGACACCCAGATCTGCCAGTCCCTTTCGTAGTTGGAAAACGCCAAGTGGTGTGCCGGACGGCCGCCGACCGTTGTAAGATCGACATAAGCGGCCGACTCTGCATCTGAAAGAAGGTCGGCCGTCAGCGTATCACTCATCAGCTTCCCGATTGGCAGCTGGATATCATATTCAGCTTCAAGTCTGTCGATCAGGGCGTTGAAAGTGCCGTTGAATGGCACTGCCGCATAGGCATTCTCTTCGACATCGTTGACCACAAATGAAGCCCCATCGAAAAAATATTCCCGGGTGTCTTCGCCTGATACCGTATAAGAGTAAAATCCTTCGTCACGCTTCGCAGTGTTTCGGCCACTTCGCGTGTAAGTAAGCTTTTCTCGGCCATCGACTATTTCATCATATGAAACAAACCAGCTGAACGAAAAGCGGTCCTGATTTTCCAAGAAGGACGCAGCTTCTTCCAGAACGTCCAACGCCATCGCATCCACATCAGTCGCCTCTGGATCACTCTGCGCAGAAACCGCGATGGTCCCCAACAACACAAAAAGCAACGTGCACAGACCGGTTGTGAACGTTTGCTTCACACCTTTTACAAGGCTTTGGACTATAAGTTGGGAATTCGAAATTTGCACACTAAGATCTCTCGGCTTATTGATGCTTCTTATCTGGAGGATGATGTATCCAGGCGATTTTAGCAAGAGGCCCGAATGGCAGTCCAACAGCAGGGACATCCTAAACGTCATGGTTTGCCCTCATCGGGTGGAGCGGCCTGAATGTTAGTGCATGGTCGGTGGTGTCAGACTAATGCGAACAAGTCTCCGTAAGGACAGGGAAGCTGCCCCTTATGCCACGCCCAACTGACGCCACTCTGCCAAAGCGGCGGTTCGGTTCAGCTTGAAGTTGGTCCGTGAGTAAAGGTGGCGCTCCTGGTTGAAGATGGGGTGGTTGCCGCCCTCCCTCGACGGCATCGTAATGTGCCAGAATGGTGGTGTTACAGCCACTGGAACAGGAAAGGACGGCAACCATGACAAAGGATACGATGGTAGGCGTCGATCTGGCAAAGAGTGTTTTTCAGCTTCACGGGGCATCGATGACGGGTGAAGTGAAGTTCCGCAAGAAGCTGACGCGAACGCAGTTTTTGAAATTCATTGCGGATCATCCGCCCGCGGTTGTCGTCATGGAGGTATGCGGCAGCGCATATTTCTGGGTGCGCGAAATGGCGCGTCTGGGTCATAAGGCGAAGTTGATCGCACCGCAGTATGTCAAGCCGTTCGTGAAACGCCAAAAGAACGATGCCGCTGACGCCGAAGCAATCGTCATCGCGGCACAGCGCCCGGAGATGCGTTTCGTCGAACCCAAGTCGGAAGACCAGCAGGCCCGTGCAATCCTGTTTCGTGGTCGGGAACGGCTTGTTCACCAGCGCACTGCATTGACGAACGCGCTGCGTTCACACCTCTACGAATACGGCTACACCGTTCCGAAGGGGATCCGGCAAATCAAACGCATTGAGGCGATCCTCGAGGAGCCAAATAGTGAACTGCCCGATTTGGCTCGCGAGGAATGCCACGATCTTCTTGAACAGATCAGCGAGAAGACAGTTCGGATCGAGGCCAAGACAGGGAAGCTCAAGAACCTCGCAGCCAGAACCGATACCGCGCGACGGCTACAGACGATGCCAGGCGTGGGCCCATTGACAGCGCTAGCCGTCGAGGCTTTTGCTCCCACATGAAGAGTTTCAAGCGCGGTCGGGACTTTGCGGCCTGGTTGGGCCTGGTTCCGCGGCAATACTCTTCGGGAGGAAAGGCGCGGCTTGGGCGTGTCTCGAAGGCGGGACAGACCGACATACGCCGTTTGCTGATCATTGGCGCAATGTCCAGGATCAACTGGCTGAGCCGCAAGCCAATCGCCAACGGAACGTGGATTGCGCGGATGCTTGCAAGAAAGCCGAAAATGCTCGCCGCGATCGCGTTGGCGAACAAGATGGCGCGTGCGATCTGGGCCATGTTGATAAAGAATGAGGATTATCGGGATCCGGCGCAAGCTGTCACGGCATGAAGCCCATGCTGCCGAACATGTTTGACGTCGGTGAAAGGGGTGTGAAAAGTCAATAACCTGAATGGGCAAAATGATCGAACAGATCTGGATCGGGAAAATCAGGACAACCATTTGAACTTCTAAGTTCGTGTTGAAGATTAGGAGCCGATCCGCGGATCACCATACCGGCCAGCGGCTAATGTTAAGTCGCACTCAAAGGCCTGACACAAGACCGCACTCGATCACACGTCCAGCGGGGAAAAACTTCTTGCATGCGGGGCGGCAACCACACAAATGGTTGTGAATTGAAGAGTGGACGGCGACGAATTTTTGCAAACTTCGCATCTGCCGAAAGCGGAGCATTGCCCTCTCTTGTCGTCGAAACGGCAGATGTGAATTCTCAGCGCGATTGTTCAGCGTCCTGCAATTCGTATAGTACCGGAAGATTCAAATCTGTTGGGCGAAAGCCCTGCTCAAGGCCACGGTTCAGTTCTGCAAAAAGCTGTTCCGTATTGAGCGTGGCATACCAAGCGGGAGCATGGTCGCGATTTGCATAAAACTGGGGGATCAAGGTGGCCGTATCCAGCTTTGCATCTGCGAAAAGAACGGCATCTCCACCGTCGAATGCGATCGATAACCGCCACGCGTATGACTTCCTGGCTGCTGTGAAAGTACTTGAATGGGTCACTTTTTGTCATGAGTGAAGGCTACTGAACCGCCCTGCCCGCCTCAAGGCGATTTGTTCTGACAAAGCCTAAGGCGTTATGTTTCTTCCTTGATAGGATCAAGGATGCACTCTTGAGGTTATCAAGAATACAAGGGCTTGCCGTATTCAACCGCAATCTGGCGATCCTCTTGTTGGAATGTGTCGGTGCTTGCGAGGTGGGGCTGGGTCGGCAGTTTGCGGATGATGCGCAGGCTCATCCAGTTGGCGATCGCAGCAAACAGCGCTGCATTCAACAATAGCCCATATGCCAGACCCTGCATGCCATACAAATGTGTGCCTATGCTCACGAAAAAGAAGAGGCCGATTGTGCTCTTGGCCCATCCAAGACTTGGGGATATGCGTGGATGACCCAAGCTGTTGAACGCAGCGCAAGAGATGAAAAGTGCGCCATTAAAGAACGCTATGAGCGCGTATGGTCCGCAGAAGATAAAAAGCATCTCGCGGGTCTGCCCCTGTGCGCCAAAGGCATCTGCTAGCACGTCACGCAGCAGCACCAGGATAATCATCGCGATAGCGATATACACACCCAAGAACTTCATCGCCCCCAAATAGGCCTCACTCACCCTATCCACCCGTCCGGCACCATAGTTTTGTCCAATGATGGCGCCGATCGAGCCTGAAAGCGCACTAACCACCGAAAAGACAACCGGGGATAGTCTGCCAATGATTGCCATACCTGCAACGGCCTCAGGCCCAAACACGGTAATAAACCGGGTTACAAGCGCCATCGCGACCGGAGCGCTTAAATTGGAGACCACTGCAGGGAGGCTGTAAGACATGATATCACGCATGTAGCGGTGTAATATGGCGCGGTTCGGGCGACACACCAGATCGAAATGGCGCGTTACGGCGTAAAAAGCCAGACCGAATGTAGCGATGCGCGCTAACACTGTTGCGGTTGCGGCTCCGGGTAAATCCATGCCCAGACCGAATATCATCAAAGGATCAAAGACCAGATTGACCAGAGCCCCCGCCAGCGACGGATACATCGCCCAAGCGGCCGCCCCATTGGCACGGATCGCGGCGACAAAGACCATGGACATGCCGGACAATCCGGTTGCAGGAAGCACGATCAGAAGATAGCCGCGCGCCATTTCGGCCACTTCACCTTCAGCGCCCAGGAGCGAGATCAGGAAAGGCAGAAAGGGGATCAAAATGATCGGTAGAATGATGCCCAGTGACGCGGCAAACACAGCCGATGTTGTAGCAATACTACGGGCATACCATGCCTGTGCGCGCCCCAACTCTTGCGCGATCAGTGCTCCGGCGCCGACAGAAAGGCCTATATTCATGGCGCTAACAAAAAATAAAAGCGTGCTGGCATAGCCTGCCGCAGCGGCAACTTCCCTATGTCCAAGGAGTGAAATGAAGAAGATATCGAAAAAATCAACCAGATAGATGGCCATAATACCGATGCTGGACGTGAATGACATCACGGTTACATGGCGCATCACGCTGCCTTCGGCCAGTTTGGGATCAGCCAATGATATCTTCCTTCCCGCCCACCTGCGCCAGAGGTCATCGTCCCGATGGATCAAAGGCCAATCATGCACTAACTTCCAATCTGGACCACTCAAATGGGGCCAATCACTGCCGACGATTGGAAATCGAGAACGCAAAACATAGTGTCAGAGGAAGTTTGAAATGAAAACTACTATTCTTGGCGGCATAATATTCCTTGTTCCTTTAGCCTTCCTTGCCATTATTCTTCAAAAAGTCTTTGAGTTGAGCATGGTGGTCGCCGCTCCTTTGAACAGGTTCATACCAGTCGAGCATTTTGCGGGCATAGCATTCGCAAATCTATTGGCAATCTTGCTGATTTTGTTTGTCTGCATTCTTGCGGGTTTGGTTGCGCGCAGAGGCATGTTTTCCCGGCGCCTGAAACAGTTGGACAATGCGCTTTTTGATGCGGTGCCCGGATACGCAGTTGTCAAAGGAATGGCTTCCGGTATCGGTGGCGATGACAGCGGAAATTCTCTCTTTCAACCGGTGCTCGTTCGGTTTGATGACTTTGAACAGATTGCTTTCGAGGTCGAACAGTCAGACGATAAATCTACCATTTTTCTGCCGGGATCCCCAAGTGCAGCCTCTGGTTCGACCGTTATTGTTGAGTCTGATAGAATTACCCCACTGAGCCTTCCTCCCCACAAGGCTGTCAGCTTACTTCGAGCGATGGGGCGCGGCTCTTTGAGTGTTACTCAAAGACAACCCGAAAGTTCCGAAAAGTAATTGTTCGGAAGGTGCTGTCATTTGTGGACGGCTCCTTTTTTGCAACGGCTAATTTGGGTGCTGCCAGACAAATTCGAACCTGTCTCCGAATGGACAGTTACGCTGCTCCTTAAGCCGCGCAAAGACCACGCCACTCTGCGAGAGCAGCGGCGCGGTTGAGTTTGAAATTGGGTCGCGTTGAGAGGCTGCGTTCCTGATTAAAGTGATTATAGACGGAAGCGTGAACGGCAGCAAATTTCTGCAAACTTCGCATGCGCCGGAAGCGGAGCATCGCCCGTTCTCGTCGTCGAAACGGCAGATGTGAATTCTCCGCCCTGTTGTTCAGCCAGCGGCCCGTTTCCTGCCTGTCTGCGGCACCGATCTCCTTCAGGGCCGCACCGTACGATCGCAGCAGGTCCGTGACGATAACCTCCGGTCGGCCGTATTTACGCATTGCTTTCTTTAGAAATTTTAAAGCGGCCTTCTTATCGCGTGTCTTCGTCACGAAGCTTTCCAGAACTTCGCCTTCATGATCGACAGCCCGCCAAAGATAGTGTCGCTCGCCGTTGATCTTCACGAAAACCTCGTCCAGATGCCAGCGCCACTTGCTCGATTTCATGCCGGTAATACGTCGTTTCCGGATCTCCGCGGCAAACATTGGACCGAAACGATGCCACCAGTATCTCACAGCTTCATGGCTCACATCGATGCCGCGCTCATGAAGCAGATCTTCCACATTGCGAAGGAACAGAGGCAAACGGACATACAACATCACAGCCAGGCGGATAATCTCACGGCTCGTTTTGAAATAGCTAAATGGATCAGGTTTGGTCATCCGACGAGGCTACGAAACCACCCTGCCCATCTCAAGCTGATTTACTCTGACAGCGCCCGCCGAGGCCATCAGGCGCTTATCCCCCGGCCAGCATTTTCGCAGCGTTGCGCAGAAATCCCGGCGAATGATCGACTCCCGAGATTTCATCCGGGTTGGGCGCCAAGCCGAAATACATGCCGCAGAAATCGCGGGAGGGATCGACATAGATGCCCTGCCCCATGTTCCCGTGCTTGAACATGGCGCCGTCGCTGAAGACATGGTCCCACTGGGCTGAGTTGTAGTCAGGGACTTCGCCGAACCAGTCCGTGCCGTACTGCTCTTCGGTCGAGCCTTTGTAGGCCTCAGGATTGCCCATGGTCTGGATGCTTTTCAGCAACCTACCCGAGATGATCTGCTCGTCCGACACCACATTCCAGCTGGGCGTGTAAATCATCGTGTAGCGCAACAAGTCTTCCGGCGTGGTGTTGTGCATTCCGGCGCACAAGGGCGTTCCGTCCGGCGCAAGGGCGGTGATGAAGGCGTTCTTCGCCCCGATCTTTGACCAGACACGCTCGTTCCACGTGGTCTGCCACCGCTCTCCGGTAACAAATTGCGTCAACAATACCAGCGTCTGGGTATTTGCGCCGGAATACCGGAAATGCGAGCCTGCAGGCTCATCGGGCAGAGGTTGGGCGTTCTTCGACATTTCGCGGAAATCGCCCTTGTTCAGCTCAAAACCGGCCGTGAACCATTTGGCGATCCAGGAATCCGGATTCAGCAAATTCGCGATGGTTTCCTCGATATCAAGGCCGGAGGACATGTTCATGACGTTGCGGACCGTGGCCTGCTCCCATGCCGACCCCCTGATCTCGGGCACATAGGTCGGGACGGGTGCATCCAGATCAATCTTGCCCTCATCGGCTAGCATCGCGACAAGCAGACCCACGGTTGGTTTGGATGCCGACATCCATATATGAATATCCGTTGGATTCATTCCGGGATATACCTCGAAAACCACTTTACCCTTGTGCGCCATCATCATCGCCTGAACCTGACGCTTACCGACCAGGTATTCCTTAAGCGGCGGTGTGGATTTGCCGTCAACTGACGTATAGCCCAGATCCAAGATCGACGGATCAATCGCGCGTTCAAGTTTTGAGAATTTCTTCGGGGGTGCGACATAAGAGCATTTGAAGAACTCAGGGAGATTGAGGTTGTAGTAGATGGAATCTTCGTTGCCGGACTGCCAATTGGGAAAACTGTAATTCTTGATCGCCTTTTCGATGAACTCTAGAGATTGGGGCTTTTTCCACCTAACCATCGGGCTGTCGACTTCAAGCGGCTCAAAACCTGATGCGCCGACGCGGACTGGCCCGCTCGTCTGTGCAGGGGCAGGCTTGGATGTCAACCCGAGCCCGGCTGCACTCGCCGCCGCTCCAACGGCAACCCCACGCGCCATGAAGCTGCGCCGGGAAATACCCTTCGAAGCGACGTTGTCTTTGTCCTGTTCAATCCCCGCGGATTTTTTAGTCATTTGTGTTTCTTCCAGTGGTTTCGTACTTTTAGTCTACGACAGCGTTGCGGATCGCCCTGCCATTCGGTGCGTCCAACACCAGCTCCTCATCGCGCACCGAGAAGCCGCCGTTCACGATCACGGTTTGCACGCCTACAGTCAGCTGATTGGCGTTTTCAAAGGTCGCTAGGTCAGCGACCGTGGCTGGATCGAAGACAACTATGTCAGCGTCCATCCCGACCTGAAGCCGACCCTTGGTGCGCATCTGCGGCACGCTGTCTTCTAGTGTCTGCGCGGGCAGCAGCGACATCTTGCGGATCGCTTCGGAAAGCGACAATACCCCGCGTTCGCGCACATAGGACCGCAGGATCTTGGTATACGTGCCTGTTGACCGCGGATGGCTGAACACATTGTCGGGCAGCGGCCATTCATCGCCTTCGTATTGTAGAATGTTGCCGTTTTCATCGAAATAGGACCAGAACACGGAATCCGAGGCGATCGCTGTCGCGGGGTTGGTCACCGAGACGTCCAGCAGCGACAGGGCCGCGGGATCGGCCTCGTCCAGGAAATGCCAGACGATGAAGGTGCCGGGCTTGTTGGCCTGATAATCGGCAAGTTCATCCTCGGTCATCCGATCCGCGCCAAGCTGGAAGTTGTTGGCGGTCGAGTCCATCCGGTCGCGCCAATCCGGGCCGCTGAACATGGCCGCGCCGACCACGGTGCTGGCTGCGCCGTAAGGATAGGCCTCGGTCGTGACGTTGATGCCCTGGGCCTGCGCCTTTTCCACCAGCGCCATCGTGGCCTTGATGTCCGATAGCGAGGTCGAATTGATGTGGCACAGATGCATGTGCGCGCCGGTGATGGCGGCGAGGCTGATCAGCTCCTGGATCGCCTCGAACGAGCTTTGCGGCTCGGTGTTGCTGGCATAGCGCACATGGGTATAAGTCGGGACATTGTATTTCTTGGCCAGTTCGGCCAGCGCGTAATACTCTTTGTGTCCAAAACCCGGCGCATAGCCAGCGTTGACGCCGATACCGAGCGCACCGTCCTTCAGGCCCTGTTCGAGCAGAGACATGATGCGCTCGGATTGTTCCGGGCTGGCGATGTCCTGCTTCCAGTCGGTGCGGCCCTGCGCATCCGTGAAAAATGCCGCCGTGGCCAGTGGGTCGGTATCGCTGAAGGTCGCAATCCGGCTGTGGGTCCAGCCTGCGGACGCGCCATAGTTCATCGGCAGTTTCTTCGTGGCCTGATCCTCATACCAGTCGCTGACCGGCACAATGCCGGATTCAAGCTCCAGCGCCGTTGTGACGCCCTGGACAACCTGCATCCGGTAGTCGCCGATGTTCTGGCCATGGGAATGCAGGTCGATGAAGCCCGGCGACACAACGTGGCCGGTGGCATCGATCACCACATCGCCCTCTAACGGGAATTCACTGATCGCCACGATCTTGTCACCCTCGATGGCGACGTTTCGAACAGCATCAAGACCGGTTTCGGGGTCGATAACGCGGCCGCCAATAATCACGATATCATTGGCCATCAGCGCGGTAGAAGTACTGAAAATCGCGAGCGTTGCTAGAAAAAATCGCATGCGGCTATGCCCTTTCCAGTTGTAAGATTTAATTCACAGTTGCCGAAACCATATCGTGCTTGACAAAATTTGATCGAAGAAATGAGGGTCGAATCCTACGCAGGAATTGGAAAACTCGGGGCTGTTGACGTTCAAGATTCCCAAATCACCTGACTTCTGATGGCATTGTCACGGTAACTCGCCGCGCGTGGTGAATTCAGGGTAACGGCAGGGGATGAGAAAGATTTCCTATTCCCGCCACCGGTTCCCAGCAGCCGTGATCCATCGTGCTGTCTGGCTCTACTTTCGCTTTCCGTTGAGCTTTCGGGATGTGGAGGAAATGCTTGCAGAACGTGGACTTGATGCAAGCTATGAAACGATCCGGCGAAGGGTTTTGAAATTCGGCCCGGCAATCGCTGCCAACGTCAGATCCCGCAGAGTTCAGCCGTCAGGAATCTGGCATCTTGACGAGGTTTTTGTCCGCATTGGTGGCAAGCGGACATATCTGTGGCGTGCCGTTGACGATGAGGGCGAGGTTCTTGAAGTCCTGGCCCAATCTCGCCGAAACAAACGTGCGGCTCTTAAACTTATGCGGAAACTCCTGAAAAAGCAGGGATACATTCCGGATAAGATTGTCACCGACAAATTGGGTTCATATTCCGCAGCGCTTCGAGTGGTCTTGCCACGGTTTAGTTCCGGTCTCTTTCGAGCAATGTTTGCTATGAAGGAGATTAAGAATGGCAACGAGATACACAGACGAGTTTCGGCGTGATGCAGTCCCTGCGTGGGGCGCCTGAAGCGCACCAGCGGTTCACTAATAGCCCTGAGCCCGAGACTCCGCCTTTGATGGCATGCTCTAAAAGGCCCAGCCCAGATCCTCGGGGCACCGATCTCATGGCAGAGATATTTGGTCAAAGTGAGGGGAGCCAATCTCCCGGACTTGTTCGCCCACTGCGTGGACTTGATCCATGAGCTTGACCCCTCCGCTGTCGAAAGACTTGCGAACAAGAAAACGCATGCACGGCGTTATGTGGCACGTCGAAGTCAGGACATTCACATTAGGAGTCCGCATCTCGAAACTAGGGAGACCAAATCAGGTTGGTGGATCAGCGCCAACGTCGGCAAACAGCAGGTCACAACAGCCATGCGCCTGTTGGCGGAAGCCGCGAGTTTGACGTTTAGAGAAGACTTCATCTTCCCGTTGCCTGCGCCGCGCTGTCCCTAATGAGCAATGGATCGCGTGAATGCGCACTGGAGTGTTGGAACCCCGGCTCAAATGGCAAAGGTCATACGTGGACGCATCTGAATACTCCCAAGGTAGATGGAGATGGGCTATGCACCTTATTAGTTGACCTGTCTCGTCCAGTCTGCTTCGACCTGTTCACTCTAGGCAAAGCAGCGCTCCCAACGCTCTAATTCAGAAAAACAGAGCTTCCCGCGCTGCCTTACACGCGAGTTGAGCTTCCTATTAACCTAGGCCTGACCCTCTGAACGTGCTGAATTGCCTTGTTTTACAGGGCAGCTTTGATTGCAGGGTTTACATACGCGCGACGAAAAACGCTTTTTGGGGCGATTTTTGTCAACATTAGGTAAACATGTTGTCAACATGGACCCTCCCAAAACACCGCTTTTGGGCCCAAAAACCGAGGCAAATGTTGACAACATCCGGTGTCGAGACGGGCCGATGTCAACATTTGTCAACATTTGTCAACGTCATGCAACGCGGCCAGCTCTTGAAGGGGGTGCGGGAAAGGCAACTTCTGCAGCCATTCCCGCTCCGAAGGCTGATTACGTCCTTCTGGGCTCACAGAGCCGTCTCAACAACTGCACACGGCGCAAGGTGATGCCGGGGTCAGTGTCGTTGCTGACGTCGCGCAGGAAGCGCAGCCAGGCGCGCTCGTTCGGTGTCAGATCGTTTGTGTCGTCCATGTGCCTACCTCCCGAAGATCGCCCTGATGGCCACCTGTGACCTGCTGGTTATCCGCGGATCACTATGTTCAGACGCCCCGCGAATTTCCTGAAGCCAGCCGAGTTCGTTCGCTGTGATGGGGGGGCCGAAAATCTCAATGATGGCCTGGGCAGCCGTGTCGCCAACCGCCTGCTTCAGGGCCAGACCCATAAGGTATGCCGGATCGCACTCCAGAGAACGAGCCATGCTTGGCACCCGGTCCAGAGCGAGCTTGCTGGACCCGTTCTTTATCATCGTAACCATATTCGCGTTCGGGAAACCGGCCTCACTGGCAATCTGAAGCTGGGATTTTCTGGCTTTCAGTTCGAGCACCCTGCGCTCGATGTATTTTGCCAGGCGGGTCTCTTCATGTGGCTTCTTGCTCATCGCTAACCTCTCAGATGTGACGCAGCACTTGCTGCTCGTCTCTGCTATAGCGACGGCGTGTTTGGGGATGTGTGGCGGGAAAAGAAAGAAAATCTAGGACTCTCAATCCGAGAATTCGCTATGAAATGAATTATAGAGGACGCTGAATCTTGCTATACATACCGCTATACAAAATGAATTACACCCAAAATACTTATCCATTTATTATCAATGCCTTAACTTGAATCCACAACGCAAACGACGGACACCTCCTCCGCCAACGCATTTATCGTTAATTATCAGATAATTATACGGCAAGCGAATCGCCTTATTGGACCCATTAATGGACCCATAGATGGATAATTTTAGCCCCTCGCTATAAAATCGCCTTTCAGACGTAATAGCCGGTCACCACGCCATTCACGCAAGAAAAACTGAATCAGGTAACACTGGTATGCGGCTCAAGCTGGCGTCAGCCCAATTGAACGATTGGACACGATCCGCGAAGCTGCTCGATTGCCGCTGTTCCTACAGTGTTGATTGTCACTGAGAACTGACCCGGCAACTGCAGAAATTGTCATTGAGAATTGACCCATGTGCAACCTTACCCCTGCTTGATTCAGCTGGGGGCTATTGGAGTGGTAGACATGGGATTTTTGAGGGTTATTCGG
>NZ_FWFJ01000067.1 GCF_900172365.1 Roseovarius gaetbuli | reverse complement strand
ACATGAATTTCCAGAACTGGGGCCGTGTCAGTTTTTTGCGGAATTGTTCCTTCCCCGACAGCAATGCCCCGTGAACCTGGAAAATACTCTTCGCCAGATCTACACCAATCATTGTATCCTTCATTTTGCCGTCCTCTCCGTTAGATGGTCTACAGACCACCATCTTGGCACATTGCGATGCCGTCAGGGGAGGGCGGCAACCACCCCATCTTCAGTACCTGGAACAGCACATCGCTGATCCTACCGGCGCCAGCCGGTAGTGGTTCAGTGCTGGTCGGACGGCCATGGGCGTTGGCCTGCAAGTCGACCTTCTGCTTTGACAGCTTTTTGTCCTGAAGGGAGGTGATGCTTGCCATCAGAGACGCCCTTTTTACATGAGATGAAATTTTGAGGTGAATTTACACGACACGGGTTCACCAGGATTGACCAGCGTCAATTGTTGAACTCCGGTCTCGACCAGCGGATTCAAAGGCGCCAATCGGGATTGTGTGTCGAGCCTGCGACATTGCCGAACAGGCGTGCAAATTGATCAACGTCAATTGCCACTTTGTTTTTTCTGGCAACTCTACTTCCAAATCAAGGGTCTGACCTCAGCTGTGCCCGGCCAGTCCCGCGCATGCGCCAAGCCTTGGCCATAGCCGCCGATTTCACGTCCGGTAGCGGCGCTCTACTTGGTTCGGGTCATAGGAGGAATACAATGCCGACAGACAGTCCAGCGCAGGGTGCCTTATCGCCCGAAACCGCATTCGGGACGTTGGGGCAGGGGGCATTCTGAGCGGAACGATGGGGACGCGCATCGCAATAACGTCCAGAGGTGACACATGAGCGCAAAAGCTCTGCATGGGGCCGACATATCTGGTGATGGTCGCATCGCGGCCATTCGAGGCGGCGTTGTTGATGTGATTTTCGATGACGCAATCCCGCGCATCCGTGACCTGCTTTACGTTGGCGATGTCGCCCTGGAAGTCGCGGCGCTGATCGGCGACGGAATGGTGCGGGCCATGGCGCTGGCACCTGTCCGGGGGCTGGGCCTTGGCATGGCCGTACGTGCCACTGGCAAGCCGATCGAAGTGCCGGTCGGGCCAGAAGTGCTCGGCCGTATGCTCGACGTGTTCGGCGCACCGATGGATGGCGCCCCCGCGCCGGATACGGCCCTGCGGCGCAGCATCCATCAAAGCCCGCCGAAACTGAGTGACCGCGTGCCTCAATCTGAAATCCTCGAGACGGGGATCAAGGCACTTGACCTTCTGTCGCCGATAGAACGGGGTGGCAAGACCGGGCTCTTTGGTGGCGCGGGCGTCGGCAAGACGGTTCTGATCACGGAACTGATCAACAACACCGTCCAGCACCACAAGGGCGTAAGCCTCTTTTGCGGAATTGGAGAACGGTCGCGCGAGGCCGAAGAGCTGTACCGCGAGATGGGCGCGGCCGGCGTGCGCGACAAGACGGTCTTGCTGTTCGGCCAGATGAACGAGGCGCCGGGTGTGCGGTTCCTTGTCGGCCAGACGGCGCTGACAATGGCGGAGTATTTCCGCGATGACAAAGGTCAGGACGTTCTGCTTTTGATAGACAATATCTTTCGTTTCGTACAGGCGGGAGCGGAAGTCTCGGGCCTCATGGGGCGAATGCCGTCCCGCGTAGGATACCAGCCGACAATGGCGACGGAACTGGCCGGGTTGGAAGAACGCATAACGTCGACGAAGCGTGGTGCGATCACCTCGATCCAGGCGGTCTATGTTCCAGCTGACGATTTCACCGATCCGGCCGCCGCGCATATTTTCTCACATCTCTCGGCGTCGGTGGTTTTGTCGCGCAAGCGTGCCAGTGAGGGGCTCTACCCGGCGGTGGACCCATTGGCCTCCGCCTCTATGATGCTGACGCCCTCCGTGGTTGGACAGCGCCACTATGACATCGCCCGTGCAGTCCGTCGCACACTGGCCGAATACGAAGAGTTGCGCGACATCATCGCAATGCTGGGCCTGGAAGAGCTTTCATCCGCGGACAGGGCTATAGTTGCGCGGGCACGGCGGTTGGAGCGCTTTCTGACGCAGCCGTTTTTCACGACGCAATCGTTCAGCGGGACCAAAGGCAAGCTTGTGCCCATCGCAGATACGCTGAAGGGGTGCGAAACGATCCTCGACCAGACGGATTTCGATCTGCCCGAGAGCGCCTATTATATGATTGGTGGCCTTGAAGATCTGGAGGCGGAATCATGACCATGGCACCCGACATGCAGGTCACCCTCCGGCTGCCAACCCGGACGCTGTTTGACGGACAGGCCACGCGGCTGTCCGCCGTTGCGCCGAACGGGGCATTCGGAATTCTGCCGAACCATGTGGATTATGTCACGCCCATTATGCCATCGGTACTGACCCTTCAGCTTGTCGATGGCACCGAGGAGATATTCGGGCTTGATGAGGGGTTGCTGGTCAAGCGAGGTCACAGGGTGACTGTCGTCGCCCTGCGCGGTGTGCGTGGCGACGATCTCGATACACTCAGGGACACGGTCGAGGCGAGTTTCATCCAGATGGATGAGGAGGAACGGCAGGCGCGTTCGGCCCTGTCACGGCTTGAAGCGGATATGGTGCGCCGGTTCGTCGAATTGAAAAGGCCGGGATCATGACCGGAAAACACGACAAACCGGCAGAAGATATCGCGCGCCAGGCTGAGCGTAAGAAGTCAAACCGTGAAAATCCCGGACCAAGCCCTCTGCGTGGCATTGGCACCTTTGGCATGATCGGCTGGTCGATTGTCGTGCCAACTGTGGGCGGGGCGTTTCTGGGCCACTGGCTCGACCGTGTCGCGCCGCAGAGCTTTTCTTGGACGTTGGCCTTGATCCTCGGCGGCGTGGTGCTTGGTGCCTTTATCGCGGCGGCATGGATCAACAAGGAAGGAGGCGGGCGATGATACATATCGATTGGGCCATGATGGCTTTTGGATTGGCTATAGGCGCTGTGATGAGTGCCATGTTTTTCACGGGGCTTGGATTGGGGATGCGGGCGGCACTTCGATCTGCCCATCCCGTGCGGGTGCTTATGCTGAGCGCCGGTCTGCGAATTTCTTGCCTTCTGGGGGTTGGTTGGCTGATCGTGGATCAGGCGGGGCCGTGGCCGCTTTTGGGATACGCCGCTGCATTTGTCCTTGTCCGCGCCATTGCGACCATGGTCGCGCGCGCAGGATTGCCGGTCAGGAGTGCAGAATGACGCTTTCTCCGGATCAGAACATCCTTTTCGAGATATGGGGCATAGCGATCAACGCGACCGTCTTTTTCACTTGGGTTGTCATGGCGTTGCTCACGCTGGCCGCAGGGCTCATCACGCGCAATCTGCGCCCGGATGTGCCACCGGGCCGCTGGCGCACGACGCTGGAAGTCATTGTGCTGGGCATCCAGTCGCAGATCGAAGAAGTCTCAGGGCGTCGGGAAGACCATCTGCTGTATTTTGCCGGCACCCTGTTTTTGTTCGTGGCCGTCTCCAACCTGCTGCTCGTCGTGCCGGGGTTTACGCCTCCGACCGCGTCTCTTTCGACGACCACCGCGCTGGCGCTGTCGGTTTTGATTGCTGTACCGCTGTTCGGCATCACCAGCCGGGGTCTGGGCGGGTACCTCAAGACCTACCTGGAACCCTCCGTTGTGATGTTGCCGTTCAACATTATCTCAGAGGCATCGCGCAGCATTTCACTGGCTATTCGCCTCTACGGCAACATCATGAGCGGCGCCGTGATCGCCGCGATCCTGCTCAGCATCGTACCGTTCTTCTTTCCTGTGGTCATGGACGTTCTCGGTTTGCTGACCGGAATGATCCAGGCCTACATCTTCGCGATTCTGGCGACGGTCTACATTTCGAGCGCCACCGCATCATCCCAGCCAAAAAAGGACACTCAATGACCGAGCTTACCATTATCGCAGCCGTATCGATTTTTACCGCAGGCCTGACGGTTTCATTCGGAGCTTTGGGCCCGGCACTCGGAGAGGGACGCGCAGCATCGACGGCCCTCACCGCCATCGCGCAGCAACCGGACGCGGCCTCGACAATATCGCGAACTCTGTTTGTCAGTCTTGCCATGATCGAGTCGACGGCGATCTATTGTTTTGTCGTCGCGATGATCCTGATCTTTGCAAACCCGTTCTGGAACGCGGCGCTGGAAGCGGCCGGAACGATGGGCGGCTGATATATGTCGATTGACTGGATCACTGTGGCGGCTCAGATCGTCAACTTTCTGGTGCTGGTCTGGCTTCTGAAGCGGTTTCTGTATCGCCCGATCCTCGACGGCATAGATGCACGTGAAGAAGAGATCACGCAGCGCATGCAAGAGGCCGTGCACGCGCGCGAGGAGGCCGAGACCAGAGAGCAGGAATACCAAGATCAGATAGAAAGCCTGAACCTGAAACAGGCGGATATGACTGAAACGATCCGGAAAGAAGCCGAAAAGCAGCGTGACGTTCTGCTGGCCGAAGCGCGCGAGAGGGTGGAGAACGAACGCGCCTCCTGGTCTAAACACCTTGATGAAGAGAAACGGAAATACACCTCCAGACTGCACCGGGTCGGCGCTTCGGCGATTCTGGCACTGACCGGCAAGGCGCTCACCGATTTGGCGGACGAGACACTGGAGGAGCGCATGGTCCAATCGCTTGCGCGGCGGATCGAGCCGATGGCATCGGACCTGAAGAGGGCGGCTGGACAAGCCGCAGAAGCCGTCGTGACGTCGCACGCCGCCTTGTCTCAGGCGGGCCAGGACGCAATGGAATCGAAATTGAAGGAGGTGTTTCCCGACCTCTCCGTTCGGTTCGAAACGAACGAAGAGCAGTCGCACGGCCTCATTCTGCGGATCGGAGGGGCGCAGCTGGCCTGGACAGTAGAGACCTATCTCGACGGGCTTGACGAGATGATCGACGCGCAACTGTCCTCGCGAGAAGGTTCCGGAGCACAGTCCGATGAGCAATAGCACTCATGCGGAAGATAGAGGCCCGGAAGACAGGGCCTCGGAGGACATGCTGAGCAAGCTGCTCGACAGCCCGTCACCCGGGCCTCGTCTGAGCGAGATCGGGCGGGTGGCCGAGATTGCGGATGGCATCGCGATCGTGTCCGGCCTTGAACACGCCTTGTCGGAAGAGTTGCTGCGCTTCGCCAGTGGCGTTCAGGGCATCGTGCTCGACCTCGAGCCCGGTCGGCTTGGTGTCGTGTTGCTCGGCCCGTCCGCAGGGGTCAGCATTGGCGAAAGCGTGATGCGGACCCGCAATGTCGTCAGCACCAAGGTCGGTGCGGCACTCTTGGGCCGTGTTGTCGATGCGCTCGGCAATCCGTGTGACGAGCAAGGTGCAATTACGGTTGAAGAGGTCCGACCCGTTGAGGCGGAGGCCCCGAAGATACTTGACCGGCAAGCGATAACACGCCCGCTTGCGACCGGGTTCAAGGTGGTCGATGCGGCGGTTCCGGTCGGTCTGGGGCAGCGACAGTTGATCATTGGCGACCGGCAGACAGGTAAAACGTCTCTGGCCGTGGATGCAATCCTGAACCAGAAATCCAGCGACGTGATCTGCATCTATTGCGCCATCGGGCAGCGGGGCGATGCCGTGGCCAAAGCCATCGGAGCAATCACCGAGGGTGGCATGATGAAACGGACCATCATCGTGGCTGCGGGCGATGAGGATGCTGCGGCGCTCGCCTACGTGGCGCCCTACGCCGCACTGACCATGGCCGAATACTTTGCCGATCAGTCAAGGGATGTCCTGGTGATCCTCGATGATCTCACTCACCACGCGCGATCCTATCGCGAACTGGCGCTTTTGCTGCGCCGTCCGCCGGGACGAGAGGCGTTTCCCGGCGATATCTTTTATATCCATGCCCGATTGCTGGAACGCGCGGGGCAATTCACCGAGGCGGCGGGCGGTGGCTCGATCACGGTTTTGCCGGTGGTTGAAACGCAGGCGGAAAACCTCAGTGGATATATCCCGACCAACCTTATCTCGATCACCGATGGGCAGATTTACCTGTCACCTCGTCTTGTGCGCAAGAACCAGTTCCCGGCGGTCGATCTGGGCAAATCCGTCAGCCGCGTTGGTGGCAAGGCTCAAAGCAAGGCCTTTCGTTCAGTGGCAGGTAATCTCCGGGTCACCCTGTCGCAATTCGAAGAGCTCGAGGATTTCGCGCGCTTCGGCACCCGTCTGGATGAGGCGACGCGCAAGAGATTGACGCGCGGCGCAGCAGTGCGGACGTCTCTGCGTCAGGCAGAGCGTGACCCGATGACGGCGATCGAACAACTCGCCGTTCTCGTTTCTGCAATGGAGGGACATTTTGATGGGCTGAGCGAAGCCGAGACAATGCGTGTGATGGCGGCACTCAGATCAAGGGTTGCGCGCGAGCTCGGCGATATCGCGGAGCGTATCGGCGGTAACGACGCGCTGAGTGACCAAGATCGCAACCGGATGCTGAAGCTTGGGTCCGCCGCCCGCAAGAACTTGGAAGGTCATGATGGCGCAAACTCTTGAAGCACTTTCGCGACGCATGACGAGTATGCAGGATATCCGCAGCATCGTGCACACGATGAAAACGCTGTCGGCGATCAATTCGGCGCCCTATGAACACGCCGCAAGTGCGATCGCGGCCTATCACGAAACCGTTTTGTTGGGTTTGCATGCGTTCCTGAGCCAAGTCGGTCCGCTTGATGTCGGCCGGCCGGTCAATGGTACGAAATTTTTCATCGTGTTCGGGTCAGACCACGGTCTGTGCGGCAACTACAACGAGGCCCTTGCGGCCCATCTGACACAGCACATGGCGGGCGGCTCCGAGGGAAGCGCCATTCTGTGCGTCGGGGCACAGATGACAGATGCGCTGAGCGATCTGGGGGTGACACCCAAAACGACGGTCTTTCCGCCAGCATCCGTTGATGGCATCGGTCGGCTGGCCAACCAGTTGACCCAACAGCTTGCCGAAATACAAAACAGCCTCGGGTCGGGCGACATGGCCGTATCGCTGGCATATGTCACGCGCGACGGACCCGTTGGACAGCGGCCAGTGGTGACCGATCTTTTGCCCCTCGACCCAGGCCTTGTGCGAAACCTGCAAAAAAAGCCATGGTCCTCGCGAAGCTTGCCGTCATTTTCGATGCCGCCATCCGACGTGTTTCAGGCCTTGGTCCGGGGGCACCTTTTCGCAAGCATTTTCCATGCTGCCGCCGAAGCGCTTGTTACGGAAAATGCGGCCCGTTTGGCGCAGATGCAGCAGGCCGAGAAATCTGTTGATGACAGATTGGAGAGCCTTGGTTCGGAGATGCGATCGGTACGTCAAAGCGAAATCACCACTGAACTGCTCGATGTGATCATCGGATTTGAAGCGCTGAAAAAGAAGCATCACAACACGGCACGTCAGCCCAAAGACGCGCATTCCGGTGAACCTGGGCAAACCTAGACCGCACTGCTTTTGGCTCGCGAAGACCTGCGCGGCTTTTACCTTCGGAGGCAAACACATGTGACGATTGACGCATGTCAATTCTGCCGATCTTTCAGAGTGGCATCTTCGACGTTCCAGGTCTGAACAGAAGTGGGTTGTCGATGTCGCTTTCAAAACAGAAGCCGGAACCGGCCCATCCGCATGTTCGCCAGGTTGCGCTTCCGTGGAAGACGCCCAAGCCCGATGTCGAAGACCCAAGGGCCTCTGCGCTGGTGGCCGAACTTCTGAAAAGCCCCGAATACCGCCAGGCCGATGAGGATGTCGCGTTTCTCCAGCAGGATGAAACCCGCGGTGTGCGATTGCAGATAGACTATCAGAAGGCGGAAAACCTCTTGGGGGAGCACGGTATCGGGCAGTCGATCGTCGTCTTTGGAAGCACGCGCATCCCCGAGCCGGGTGCCGCACGCCAAGCCCTGTTGGATCTGGAAGCACAGATCGAAAAAGACCCGGACAACGCTGAGATAAAAACCCGCATCACGATTGCACGACGCATCCTCGACAAGAGCCGTTATTATGAGATTGCCCGTGAATTCGGCCGCGTTGTAGGGCGCGCGGAGGGGTGCGACTTGGCGATTGTCACGGGCGGTGGCCCAGGTCTGATGGAGGCCGCAAATCGGGGCGCGCACGACGTCAAGGCACCAACGGTCGGGATGAACATCGTTCTGCCTCACGAGCAGTTTCCCAATCCCTATCTGACACCCGGCCTGTGTTTCAGCTTCCACTACTTCGCAATCAGGAAACTTCATTTCCTGCTGAGGGCACGGGCTCTTGTCGTCTTTCCTGGTGGTTTTGGAACGCTGGATGAATTGTTCGAGACCCTGACGCTTATTCAGACGCGAAAAATCCAACCTGTGCCGGTGATCCTTGTCGGGCGGAGCTACTGGACGAGGGCATTCGACCCTGACTTTCTGGTCGAGGAAGGGGTGATTGATCCCGAGGATAGGGACCTCTTTTGGTACGCAGAAACTGCCGAAGAGATCTGGCAAGACATCCGCCGCTGGTATGACCGGGCCGGGCTGCGATTGACCAAGGACGGGACCTGAAATGCGTATTTCCTTCCACGGAGCGGCTGGCGGCGTGACGGGGTCGTGTCATCTCGTCTCGGTCGGGGGACGAAACATCCTGATTGACTGCGGTATGTTCCAAGGCGGGCACGAGCTTTACGAAGACAATGCCGCGCCCTTCGGCTTTGACCCTGCTTCGGTCGACATCCTGCTTTTGACCCATGCGCATCTGGATCACTGCGGTCGGATACCGCTGTTGCTGAAACGCGGTTTTTGCGGCGAGATCGTCAGCACAGCTGCGACACGCGATTTGGCGCGTCTGGTTCTGATGGATTCAGCGCATCTGCACGAGGAAGAGGCACGGCGCCGCAAAAGGCATGGGCACAAGGCCGCGCCGCTCTATGATACAGTAGACGCGCTGGACGCCATCGAACTATTCGGGCGTAAGGCCGAGTATGGCAAGCCGCTGGAGATTGGAGCGGGCATGACCGCCACTTTCTTTGATGCGGGTCATATCCTCGGATCGGCAAGCATTCTTCTGGCAGCCGTTGACGGCGGACGCCGCCGTCGCATCCTGTTTTCCGGTGACATCGGTCCGGATGAGCGACCGCTCCTTGATCCACCGGCTCCGCCGGGCGGAGTTGACGTCGTTGTAATGGAAACAACTTATGGGGATCGAGATCACCGCTCACTTGATGCCTCGATCGAGGAACTCTACCAGGCCATCAACGACGCGGATTCGCGCGGCGGAAATGTCATCATTCCGACCTTCGCGCTTGAACGTGCGCAAGAGCTGCTGTTTTTTCTGCGGGAAGGGATGCAGGCAAAGAAAATCCGCTCATCGCTTAAGGTTTTCCTCGATTCCCCAATGGCGATTTCCGCCACCAAGCTCTTTGAGCGTCATCCCGAGGCGATGAAATCCGAGATCTCGAAGATGCTGCGCAGCGGCCAGGACCCCTTCAAGCTCCCCGATCTTCACTTCGTGCGCGAGGCGTCGGAGTCGATGGCGCTGAACCGTCTGCGATCAGGTGCGGTCTTGATAGCCGGGTCAGGCATGTGCACGGGCGGCCGGGTACGCCACCACTTGCGCCACAATCTGGCCCACAGCGACTGCAGCATTATTTTCGTCGGGTTCGCGGCAGAAGGCACTCTTGCACGTATCATCGTGGATGGGGCGAAATCGGTGAAACTGTTCGGCCACGACGTTCCCGTCCGCGCACATATCCACACGATCAACGGCTTTTCGGCGCATGCCGGGCGCAAGGAATTGCTGAACTGGCACCGCCATACCGGCACGCCCGAAGTCACGTTTCTGATCCATGGGGAAACAGGAGCGCGGCAAAGCTTCGCCAAGGTCTTGAGCGGAACACGGGTTGAGATGCCCAAGCAACATCAAAGTTTCGCGCTTTGAGTGAGCGCACCAACACATAAGGGCGATCAGTCAGGAAACATGGAACAGAAACGGCGTGAGCGCGATCAGGGGAGAGAAGACGCAAGCGTCCTAATGAAACGGTACAGACAGGTGTCGAACCCCGTGAAGTGCCTTTGCGCGATGACGCTCTGGCCGACAGACTCTCAAAGGCGACGTGTAGCGGAGGCGCACAACGGCTTCAGAAGCGGCGGGAGTGGACCGAAGGACACAGTGAGAACCAGATTGATCAAACCGACCCAGGAGGACAGCAGACATGATAGAATTCATGAAAGAGAGCAGCGCAGGCATTGTTGGCCTGCATGTCACCGGCATGCTTCACGAAAGTGACTATGCGGAATTTCTGCCCAAGCTCGAAGAGCTTTTCCGCGAACATGGCACACTGCGGGTATTATTCTATGCGGATTCGGACTTTCGGGGATGGGACATGTCGGCGGCCTGGCAGGATGCGTCCCTGGGCTTTCGCCATGCCGCTGATTTTGAACGCCTCGCGCTTGTGGGGGCGCCCGACTGGGTTGTCTGGTGCGTTCGATTGAGCGCTTTTCTTTTCAAAGGCGAGGTTCGCGTCTTTTCCGCAGAGGAATTGCAGGATGCATGGCACTGGCTGAGAGGATGAGTCACCCTGTCTGCGGCGACACCGGCATTGGTGTCCAGGGCCAGTCTTTGGGGCACGGTTTTCATCAGGCTTGAGGTCTTGATCTCAGGGATGCGCCCCGATGGGGCGAGCCGCCTGCACAGGTCTAATGCATCATCAGCACGGGCATGGACGAATTCCTGATGACATGACGCGTCACACCTCCGAACAAGGCTTCGGAATACCGAAACCGGCCATAGCCGCCCATGACAATAAGTCCGCACTGATGGTCTTGCGCCGCCGTCAGCAGCGCGTCGGTGATGGACCCAAGGCCACGCTTGCGAATTTCGATTTTCGAGCAAATACCATGCCAGGCCAGCCGGGCGGCGACATCCTTCAGGTCGGGCGGCTCATCGTCGGGTTGGGCGGGACGCGCAAAAACTGAAGGCTGCCGTGATGGCCGTGGCGTCCGCGGCCGGCAGCCGCGCGGCACGGTCTGAGACGAGCCTGGAAGACGCGTTCATTCGCTTAATCGGCGGGACAGGCGATACGCAGACATGACGATGAGCTTTTCTCGCTCTCGACTGCGCTCGATCCTGCGCAAGGAAGCGATTCAGATGCGCCGCGACCGGGTGACATTTGCGATGATGCTCGGTATCCCGCTCATGCTTCTGATCCTCTTTGGTTTCGCGATCAACACCGATCCCAAGCGGCTGTCGGCCGCGCTCGTCAGTCCGGCACAGGACCGCTATACCCGCGCCATCGTCACGGCTCTGGAATTGACCGGGTATTACAGGTTTACCTATCCGAATGCGACCGCAAGCGAAGCTGAAAGGCTTATCGCGCGCGGGGAGGTCTATTTTGTCGTGACTATTCCTTCGGATTTCGGCAGCCGGGTCGAGAGGGGAGACACGCCACGGATCTTGATCGAGGCGGATGCCACTGACCCGGCGGTCGCATCCGGCGCGATATCGACGCTGCGAACGGTCGCCGCCCAAGCGCTTTTGCACGAACGCGATGCCGAAAACCAGGCGGCAGAAGCCGCGCGCGGCAGCCTTCAGGTCATTGTTCATCGCCGCTACAACCCCGAAGGCATCACGCAGTACAATATCGTGCCCGGATTGCTGGGAGTATCCGAAACTCTGTGTATGAGGCTTAGCCCATGCGTTTGAAACGGATCATTTGTTGAACCGTTCTGGGTATAGGATAGCGAACTGGTTGCGGGCGGCAACCCATTCCCTGACGCAGTGGCC
>NZ_FWFJ01000055.1 GCF_900172365.1 Roseovarius gaetbuli | reverse complement strand
ACATGAATTTCCAGAACTGGGGCCGTGTCAGTTTTTTGCGGAATTGTTCCTTCCCCGACAGCAATGCCCCGTGAACCTGGAAAATACTCTTCGCCAGATCTACACTAATCATTGTATCCTTCATTTTGCCGTCCTCTCCGTTAGATGGTCTACAGACCACCATCTTGGCACATTGCGATGCCGTCAGGGGAGGGCGGCAACCACCCCATCTTCAGTACCTGGAACAGCACATCGCTGATCCTACCGGCGCCAGCCGGTAGTGGTTCAGTCATCGCGGTAATTGCGAAAGGCGAAAGATAAGACAGTTTTGCAGCTTTAGGATGGATGGGTTTGTCGCTAATTGCTTTTAGATATCGACCTAGTCGCCCGTAGTCATGGCCTCGCTTACGCTCGAAAACAATTGAGATATCCGTTGACGAAATCCCTTTGGACTCCGCATATGCTCCAACTAATTCAAGCAAGTACTGACTGCACTTATTGTAATAGTCATGAGCTTGATCTTCTCCAGCAATCATTTCACGATAACTACCAAGTGTAGATTTCTTTGATACAACGCCAAAGCACAAGATTCTTAGCTTACTAAGTTCCCGCGAAAAGTAAGCAACTTGAGGGTGATTCAGGTCGGTGCAATGTAATTGAGATAGTCTCAGCTTGTCTGAGATATCACCGAGTGTTTGCCGATACTGATCAGACAATACTGTAGGAACTAGAGCAGCTCCCATTGTCAAATAGGATGAAGCGCCAAAAGGGTTTTCATGGGTCATGACTCTATCTAGCCCCTGATCCCCGCTTTCATCTATCAGCAAAGTATATTTATTCTGCATTAGGAATTCCACTAAGCTAATAGTAGAATGCTTGCAGATTAACTATCCATCTTCAACGCTGAAATAAACGCTTCCTGCGGGATATCGACCTTGCCGAACTGGCGCATCTTCTTCTTGCCGGCCTTCTGCTTTTCCAGAAGCTTTTTCTTGCGGGTCGCGTCGCCGCCGTAGCATTTGGCGGTCACGTCCTTGCGCATGGCTGACAATGTCTCGCGGGCGATGACCTTGCCGCCGATGGCCGCCTGGATCGGGATCTTGAACATGTGGCGCGGGATCAGCTCCTTGAGCTTTTCCACCATCGCGCGGCCGCGCATGTCGGCGCGGTCGCGGTGCACCATCATCGACAGGGCATCGACCGGTTCGTCATTGACCAGAATCGACATCTTGACGAGGTGATCCTCGCGATACCCCTCCATCTGGTAATCAAACGACGCATAGCCCTTGGTCACCGATTTCAGCCGGTCGTAGAAATCAAACACCACCTCGTTGAGCGGCAGGTCATAGACCACCATCGCGCGCCCGCCCACATAGGTCAGGTCAAGTTGAATGCCGCGGCGATCCTGGCAGAGTTTGAGCACATCACCGAGGTATTCATCGGGCACAAGGATGGTCGCCTTGATGCGCGGCTCTTCGATATGATCGACATAGGTCAGGTCGGGCATATCGGCGGGGTTGTGCAGCGGCTCCATCGTGCCGTCTTTCATGAAGACGTTATAGATCACCGAGGGCGCCGTGGTGATCAGCTCGATGTTATACTCGCGCTCGACCCGGTCGCGGATCACTTCAAGGTGCAGCAGCCCGAGAAAGCCACAGCGAAAGCCAAAGCCAAGCGCGGCCGAAGTTTCCATCTCATAGCTGAAGCTCGCGTCGTTCAGCGCCAGCTTTTCGATCGCATCGCGCAGGTCTTCGAATTCAGAACTGTCGACCGGGAACAGGCCACAGAAGACAACCGGCACCGAGGGTTTAAAGCCGGGCAGGGCCTTTGCGCAAGGCGCCTTGTCATGGGTGATCGTGTCGCCGACCTTGGTGTCGCGCACCTGTTTGATCGAGGCGGTGATAAAGCCGATTTCGCCGGGGCCGAGGCTTTCGACCTTTTCCATCTGCGGGCGGAAGACGCCAATCCGTTCGACGCCATGCACAGAGCCGTTCTGCATCATGCGGATGCGGTCGCCGCGCTTGAGCACGCCATCCATGATCCGCACCAAAACCACAACGCCGAGGTATGAATCATACCAGCTATCGACCAGCATCGCCTTGAGGGGCGCATTGGCATCCCCGGTGGGGGCGGGCAGGCGGGCGACAATCGCCTCAAGCGTTTCGGCAATGCCGACGCCGGTCTTGGCCGAAACCCGGATCGCGTCGCTGGCGTCAATGCCGATCACATCCTCGATCTGTTCGGCGACGCGGTCACACTCAGAGGCAGGCAGGTCGATCTTGTTGAGCACCGGGATAAGCTCGTGACCCGCATCAATCGCCTGATAGACGTTGGCAAGGGTCTGGGCCTCGACGCCCTGGGTGCTGTCGACGACCAGAAGGCTGCCCTCAACGGCGCGCATGCTTCGGGAGACCTCATAGGCAAAGTCGACGTGGCCCGGCGTGTCGATCAGGTTGAGAACATAGGTCTCGCCGTTGTTCGCCTTATAGTCGATGCGCACGGTATTGGCCTTGATGGTAATCCCGCGCTCGCGCTCGATATCCATCGCGTCGAGCATCTGCTCTTTCATATCGCGATCCTGTACCGTTCCGGTCGATTGGATCAACCGGTCAGCCAGCGTGGATTTCCCGTGGTCGATATGCGCCACGATCGAAAAATTGCGGATATGTGCAAGGTCTGTCATGGATTGGGATATGTATGGGATTTGGGGGTTGGTCAAGGTGGGATGGTTCTATGACTTTAAAGGCAGAGCGAAAAGCATATGACCAAATATGAACTCGAAGCACTCCTCTTGGAAAAGCCTATCGAGTTGGCGCACACGATTGCAATTCGTTCGGCTCTTCGAGCTTTTCCAGCGGCAGGTGTTGCAGCAAGAAAAAATAATGATGGCGAAAAACTAGTACTTGCTACATTGAGAGCGCTTTTAAGCGCGGTGGGCGTCAGCAGATTCAGTGATGATAAAAATATTTCGGAGGCAGCAAAACGCGCGTCAACAGCACCTCTTTTACTAACTAAACTATTCAGTGCTTCAGCGCGGTCCGCATTTTCTGCTGCAACATCTGCTGCCAAGAGTATTTTTCCAAGTGAAGCTTACTACATTAGCGCAGTGCTAAGTTCTGCTGAATCGGCCTATTCGACCAAGTTTTCCATTGAGAGCGTAATGGTTGCCCAATCATTTAAAGACATGGAACGTTTGGAACATCTACCCAACGACCGCCATTTCGATGTTGGGCTATGGAAAACTTCAGATTTCCCGAGAGTGATGGTTTCAAAATGGGATGAATTTGGCACCCTAGCTAGCAAAAATAATTCAATGTGGTCCTTCTGGCGCGAATGGTATCAAGGCTTTCTCGACGGCAAGCCGATGGACTGGGAGCTGCAACGCCGGGTGGCGCTCATCGAAGATGATATCTGGAAGGCTGGACCCGAGGCGGTCGCCGAAGAGATTGAGCGGATCAGGGACAAATTCACTCTCGAGCAGGAAATCGCGGCACTCAAAGACAAGCTTGCAAAAACTGTCGAGGGCTTTGACGCTCCTCACCGTGGCCACAATCAACCGCCAGAGCTGATTGATGATGCCAGAGTAATGCAGCGGGAATTCACGCTCATCTGGAATGACCTTCAAGATTTGGAATCAGAAGTCCAAAAGGACGAACCCAGCCCCAAGGCCATTCGAAAATACGCCCTCCGACTGTGGGAGATTTCGCAAACCATTCTGAAACATTGCGGGTCTGTTGGTGATGCGACAATCAAGGCGGCCGCAAAAACCATTGGCGCCGCACTTGGCACGGCTTTGGCGACTGAAGCAATTGCTCCGGGCACTGTGCAATCCGTGGCTAAAATGGCTTTGGATTATGCTATGAAATTGGGCGCCGGGTAGAGCGTGGGTTTCACCCACCCTACGGGGTGCCTTGAGTGGTGGTGACTGCCGTTATGTGGATCAGTGGCCCTTATAGATCAGGGGTATGCGTTTCGCCCCATTTGTAGAGGGCGCCCATGACCGGGCTGAGGGCCTGACCGGCCTCGGTGAGGTGATATTCGGCGCGGGGCGGGTTGGTGGAATATTGCCGCCGCGCGATGATCCCGGCGCTTTCCAGCTTTTTGAGCCGCCCCGACAAAGTGTTGGGCGAGAGGCCAAGCACATCCTGTAAATCCTGAAACCGGCGTGGGCCTTCGAGAAAGAACTCTCGCAGGATCAGGATCGACCATTTGTCGCCCATGGCATTGGTGGCCCGCAGGATCGGGCAGTTTTCGCGGTTTCGGTCGGTCATGAGGGCACTATAGCGGCAAGGTTCAAAAAAGGAATTGACTCCTAATTGTATAGTCACTACTTAAATGGAAGCAAATAAGGAGTCCTCAATGCTGTCAGATTTCTTTCTCGCCTATGTACATTTCTTCGCCGTGCTGCTGCCGGTTCTGGCTTTGGCCATCATCGCCCTTGGTGCGGCGCGTGCGCGCCTTGAGGGCGCTGATCTCGGGTGGGCGCTTATCCTGTCGGCGACGATTCTGGGGCTTTGGTATGCGGTGGCGATGCGCCTGTCAGAGGCGGATGTGTTCAACGTGCCCGCGACCCTGATGGACCCGCCGGTGGTGTTGATGTTCCTCTTTGGCGGGGCGGGGCTTTTGTGGGCGCTGGCGCGGCTGACCGAAAGGGGCCGGTTGATCAGCGATCAGGTTGATCTTGGCACGCTCGCCGCCTTTCAGATTCCGCGTGCCATGGGCGGCGTGTTTCTCATCGGCTGGGCGCTGGGCGTGATCCCTTGGCAATTTGCGCTGCCAGCGGGGCTTGGCGATATCTGGGCCGGGGTGGCGGGCTATCAGGCGTGGCGGGCCGTGCGCGCGGGCGCAGCCGATGCGCGGCGCAAGGTGGTCGAGGCCAATGTGATCGGCATGGCCGATTTCGGGGTCGCCGTTCTGACCGGCATCATGACATCCGAGGGGTTCCTGCACCTGATGGCGCATGACACGCCCAATATCATCAACCTGCATCCGCTGGCGATGTTTCCGGGCTTTTTTGTGCCGTTGTTCCTGGCGTTCCATCTGGTTTCTCTTAGCAAGTTGCGGCGCTCCTCCAGCAATACCGCACTGGCATGAGAAGACGCGGGCGCGGGGGCGGTTTGGCCTTTAACGGCTTGCCCCCTCGCGCGCGCTGTCCTAAAACGCGGGCGTTGACAAACCCGGAGCGACATGATGCTGGACCTGACCTTTGAAGCGCCGAAACCCAAGGTGATCGCCGGGGCGAAACATGATTGGGAACTGGTGATCGGCATGGAAATCCACGCCCAGGTCGCCTCGAACGCCAAGCTGTTCTCTGGCGCCTCGACCAAATTCGGCGCCGAGCCGAATTCGAACGTGGCCTTCGTGGATGCGGCGATGCCGGGCATGTTGCCGGTGATCAACGAGTTTTGCGTCGAGCAGGCGGTGCGCACGGGGCTTGGCCTCAAGGCCAAGATCAACCTCTGGTCGGCCTTTGACCGCAAGAATTATTTCTATCCCGATCTGCCGCAGGGTTATCAGATTTCCCAGCTTTATCATCCGCTTGTGGGCGAGGGTGAAGTGCTTGTCGATATGGCGCCCGGCATTGCGCGGCTGGTGCGGATCGAGCGCATTCACATGGAGCAGGATGCCGGCAAGTCGATCCATGACATGGACCCGACGATGTCGTTCGTCGATCTCAACCGGACCGGTGTCTGCCTGATGGAGATCGTCAGCCGCCCCGATATCCGCGGCCCCGAAGAGGCCGCCGCCTATGTCACCAAGATGCGCCAGATCCTGCGGTATTTGGGCACCTGCGACGGCAATATGCAGAACGGCAACCTGCGCGCCGATGTGAACGTGTCGATCTGTCGGCCCGGTCAGTATGAGAAATACATGGAAACCCAGGATTTCTCGCATCTCGGCACGCGCTGCGAAATCAAGAACATGAACTCGATGCGCTTTATTCAGGCGGCGATCGAGGTTGAGGCGCGCCGTCAGATCGCGATTGTCGAGGGCGGGGGCGAGGTGACGCAGGAAACCCGGCTTTATGACCCCGACAAGAACGAAACCCGCTCGATGCGCTCTAAAGAAGAGGCGCATGATTACCGCTATTTCCCCGATCCCGACCTTTTGCCGCTTGAGATCGAGCAGGCCTGGGTCGATGGTATCGCGGCCAGCCTGCCAGAGCTTCCGGATGAGAAAAAGGCCCGCTTTGTCAAAGAGTTCGCCCTTAGCGAATATGACGCCAGCGTGCTGACCGCCGATGTGGCCAATGCCGCCTATTTCGACGAGGCCGCGCAGGGGCGCGATGGCAAGCTCACGGCGAACTGGGTGATCAACGAGCTGTTTGGCCGGTTGAAAAAGGACGATCTGGATATCCTGCAAAGCCCGGTCAGCCCGGCGCAATTGGGCGGGATCGTTGATCTTATCGCCTCGGATGCGATCAGCGGCAAGATCGCCAAGGACGTGTTCGAGATCGCCTATACCACGGGTCGCGACCCGGCCGAGATTGTCGAAACCGAAGGCATGAAACAGGTCACCGATACCGGTGCCATCGAGGCCGCCGTGGATAAGATCATCGCCGACAACCCGGCACAGGTCGAAAAGGCCAAGGCCAATCCCAAGCTTGCGGGCTGGTTCGTCGGGCAGGTGATGAAGGCCACCGGCGGCAAGGCCAACCCCAAGGCCGTGAACGAGATCATCGCGCAAAAGCTCGGGCTTTGACCCAGATCGCCATGGCGGCGGCCTAAGCGATCAGGTGTGACCTTAGGGCCATGGCGACAATCCGGGTGTTGGTCTTGACGCCAAACCGGTCGCGCGCCGTTTTAAGCCGAGCCTTGGCAGCCGAGGCGCTTATGTTCAAATGCGCGGCGGCCCTTTCGACGGTCATGTCATTCGCCAGGCATTGAAGGACGGCAAGTTCCTTTTCCGAAAACGCAAGCTTCGTTGTGCAGGCTTTTACGTAGTCGTCGAACCAGCTTGCCAGCGCGGCCATTTCCTCATCGCTTAGCTCGCGGTCATCGCGCGCCACGCAGAGGACCGATTTCTTGGACTGCATACCACAGCTGAACACTGCACCAAAAATGAGACCGTGGCGCCGCGCCCTCTTCATCACGCCGCTGGCATCGGGAAGAGTGATCTCGGACCATCTGCGGCTGCCATTGTTCGTCAGGCCCCACAGGAATGACGGATCGCGCAAGTGGTATGCGTTCAAATCATACTCGGTCTGCCACTCGACGGAATAACTACTCTGGATGAATTCTGGGCCCATGCGGACATGGTTCACCATCACAAAGTACCCTTCGGTGCCAATTCTGGCGACCATGTCCAAGGACCGCTCAAACAGTTCTGCCGCCGCGAGCTTTCGAGTTGCCCTTGCCACCATGCTCCCCTTTACCACTCATCAAGGCCTGGAAAGCCAAAAGGCCATTCATGGTCGTATGATGAACTGCCAACTATTCCAAAGTATAGTCTGTTCGCAAGTTGGTTTGGAATGGCGCGTCCCATGGATGTAACCTCGCGCCAAGTTTATCACTCACGGCATGAAAAACTAACGCCAGGATGGGTTTTGGGTCGAAGTCTAACCTGGGGTTGGAAAATGGCGCGCTGCGCCCAAATTGCGTCGACAGCGTCTTGTTGCGGTCGCACGCTATGACCACCCCTGCGTCGCGCTGCGAGACGATTGGCCCACAGCTTTGTTGAAGAAGGACAGGATTGAAGTGATCTCCTCGGCCAGCTTACTGGCAAGAGTGCACCTTTCATCGCCCGCGCATATTTGCCTGGCCGTGCAGTCGGGGTCGTTGGCATTCCCAGAGCCGTCAGAGGACTTGTTATGGCGTCGCTCATGAGGCCGAGCCAATCAGCGAGAGCGCTCAGCAATGGCGACCTTCTTCTGGCGGCCATGGGCTATGAGGTGCCGCGGGCAAAGGGGGGGCATCCTGAAAACGCGTCGCGGCCATTTCCACTTGACGGCCAGATTTATCAAGCGCTGACATCATGGTCGGCGTTTTGCGGTGATATGGCGGCGTGGTATGTCGCATCCTTTGCGGATGATCCGATCGTTCTCATTGGATCGCCCACCATGGAAATGTGCGCGCGATACCATATCCCGACCCGCCGGAGCTTTGTCGTCTGCACCCTGAGCCGCATCATGCACGACATCGTCCCTCAGCGTTTCGTCGGGATCGTCGATTGTGAAAACGACCCTTTGATCGATCGAAAGCTTTCGGAGCAGGCCAACCACTGGGCGGTGGAATTTGCGAAACACGATCAGTTGCCTGGCTTTTTCGAGGTACTGGGGCGGTTTCCCGACGCTTGAGTGCGGGGCGTCGTCGCTGCTTTGGCGCAGCCGCGCCTTGCGACTGTCCACATCATACCAGTGGTCGCGCGTAATCGGCGTTTGAAAGGGCGCGCAAAATCAATACTGTTTGCCAACTCATGACGCAGGGAATCAGGGAGAGCGCGATGGGCTGGATGAAGGATGAAACCGGGCTTGACCGGACGGCTGCCAATTTCGTGCCGCTGACGCCGCTGTCGCATCTGCGCCGCGCCGCACATGTTTTTGCGGATCGCGAGGCGGTGGTCTATCGCGGCTTTCGCAAGACCTACGCCGAGTATTACGAGCGCTGCACGCGGCTTGCCTCGGGGCTGGTCAAGCTTGGCATTGCGCCGGGCGACGTGGTGGCGACGATCCTTCCCAACATCCCCGCCCATGCCGAGGCGCATTTCGGCGTGCCCGCCTGTGGCGCGGTTCTTAACACGATCAACACCCGGCTTGAACCCGATACAATCGCCTATATCCTTGATCACGGCGAGGCGCGGGTGGTGCTGTGCGATCCGCAATTCCTGCCCGCTCTGGCAGAGGCGATCGAGATCATGAACGGCCCCGCGCCGCATGTGATCGAGGTCGCCGATGATCAGGCGGGCGTGCATAGCGGTGGTCACTTTATGACCTACGAGGCGCTGTTGGCCTCGGGCGATCCCGCGTTCGAGTGGATCCTGCCTGCGGACGAATGGGAAAGCCTTGCGCTGAATTATACCTCGGGCACGACAGGGCGGCCCAAGGGCGTGGTCTGTCATCACCGGGGCGCCTACCTGATGACGATGGGCACGGTCGTAAGCTGGGATTTGCCGCGTTACCCGCGCTACCTGACAATTGTGCCGCTGTTTCATTGCAACAACTGGAACCATACCTGGCTAATGCCGATGCTGGGCGGCACGGTCGTGTGCTGTCGCGATGTGAGCGCGCGCGCGATCTATGACGCGATTGCCGATGAGGGGGTGACCCATCTTGGTGCGGCGCCGATCGTTCTCAACACCATCGTCAACGCCAAGCCCGAGGACCGGCGCAGCTTTGATCATGTCGTCGATGTGTTCACCGCCGGCGCCCCGCCGCCCGCCGCGACGCTGGCCGCGATCGAACCGCTCGGCTTTGCCGTGACACAGGTCTACGGGCTCACTGAAACCTATGGCCATGTCACTGAATGCCTCTGGCAAGACGCCTGGAACGACCTGCCCGAAGACGAGCGGTATGGCATCAAGGCGCGCACCGGCGTCCTGATGCCGATGATGGAAGACATCACCGCGATGGATGCCGAGACCATGACCCAAATCCCGATGGATGGCACCGCCCAGGGCGAAATCATGATCCGCGGCAATTCGGTGATGAAGGGCTATCTCAAGAACCCCGACGCCACGGCAGAGGCGTTTCGCGGCGGCTATTTCCACTCGGGCGATATCGCGGTGCAGCATCCCGACGGCTATCTGCAAATCGCGGATCGCGCCAAGGATATCATCATCTCGGGCGGCGAAAACATAAGCTCGGTCGAGGTCGAAGGCGTGCTGATGCGTCACCCGGCGGTGCTGCTCTGCGCGGTGGTGGCGCGGCCTGATGACAAATGGGGCGAAACGCCCTGTGCCTTTGTCGAACTCAAGGACGGGGCCGAGGCCTCTGAGAGCGAGCTGATCGCCTTCGCCCGCGAACGCCTTGCCGGGTTCAAGACGCCCAAGACGGTTGTGTTTCAGGACTTGCCTAAAACTTCGACCGGCAAGATCCAGAAGTTCGAATTGCGCCAGATCGCCCGCGCCCTTTGATTGCTTGACCCTTTGCGCGCGCGCCGGTTCGGGCGCGCGCGCGCTTGCTCTTTCATCATTCGATAAATACTCATTCCCGGCCTGCACCGCCGCATCGCTGGCCGTTTGTCGATGCCATGCCCAAGCCCGATTGCCCGCGCCGCCCGGCTCGTGCTAATCTCGTCGCAAAGAGGCAGGGCAGCCCCCCAGATGACAGTGACAGCACTCAGCAAATACCAGCGGCTTGAGGCGCAAGGCCTCTGGCGGGCCACGCCCGAGGCGCAGCGCATTGACGTGATCGTCTCGGTTGGCGAGGCGACGCTGACCATCACCGACACCCGCGACCGGGTCTTGGCGCATTGGTCTCTGGCCGCCATCGCGCGCAGAAATCCGGGCGCGCATCCGGCGATCTATCATCCCGATGGCGACCTCGGCGAAACCCTTGAGGTGCCCGAGGATGAGGTCCAGATGATCGAGGCCATCGACAAGCTGCGCGCGGCCATCTCGCGCCAGCGGCCACGCCCCGGACGGTTGCGCCTTGTCGGGTTTCTCACCAGCCTCGCGGCAGTGGTGGCGCTGGCGGTGTTCTGGCTGCCGGGAGCGGCGCGCAAGCATGCGCTTGTCGTGGTGCCTGCCGTCAAACGCGCCGAGATCGGACAATCCCTCCTGGAGCATCTGCAAAAGGTCACCGGCCCGGCCTGTCGCGGCCCCGGCGGGGCGGGGGCCCTTGGCGAACTGGCCAAGCGCCTGCCTGCGCCAAAGGGGGCTGGCGCGGCGCGCTTCATGGTGGTGCGCGGCGGTGTTGCGGGGGCCTTACGCCTGCCGGGTGGAACGGTTCTGATCAATGCGGCGCTGGTCGAAGATTATGAGGAGGCCGACGTTGTGGCCGGTCATATTGTGGCGGCCTACCTGCGCGCCCAGACCCGCGACCCGCTGGATCGGCTGTTGGCGCAGGGCGGGATTTCGGCAAGCTTGCGCCTGCTCACGACCGGTGTTTTGCCCGACGAGGCCTTGCGCGCCCATGCCGAGGCGCTGTTGACCGATCCTCCCGATCCGCTTGATCCCGAGGGTCTTTTGACGGGCTTTCGCACTTGGCAGGTCCGTGCCACGCCATATGCCTATGCACTTGATATCACAGGGGAAACTGTCCTGCCACTGATCGAGGCCGATCCATTTGCCGGCGCGCCGCCACCGCCGCAAATCCTGAGCGATCAGGATTGGTTGCGGCTTCAGGCGATCTGCGCGGGCTAAAGGAACGCCCGCAACGGGTCAGGTAACCCAAGGCAGGCGAAGCCGGTCGCGGTGATAGGGCAAGCGCGCCTGCGCCGCCGACACGGCGGATTTGGCAAGCGTCGCTTCGATCAGCGCCGGGCCTTGCATCGCGCGTGCAAGGTCTTTGCCATCGGGGCCAATCAGACAGCTTCCGCCGAAATACTCCAGAGCGTTTTCAGTGCCGCAGTAGTTGGCATAGCACAGGTAAACGCCGTTCTCGAAGGCACGCGTCGGCACGAGTTTTTCCGACACAACGCTCCAGCTTGCGCCAAGGGCGGTGGGCACGGCCACGATATCGGCCCCCGCAAGTGCCACATGGCGCAGGTTTTCGGGGAACTCGACATCATAGCACACCAGCGTGGCGACCGTGAAACCGCCAAGCTCGAACACCTCACAGCCGTCGCCGACCGCGAAATGATCGCCCTCGAACCCCGGTGGCAGCAACAGCTTGCGATGATGGCCGATGCGCCGACCGGTCCGGTCAATGCACTGCGCGGCGTTGAAAATCTGATCGCCCTGCCGCTCTGCATAGCCATAAAGAATGGCGGTGCCGAAAGTCTGCGCAAGATCGGCGATGGCGCGGGCAAAGGCGCCATCCGGGGCCTCGGCGCGCGCGCCCACCCGTTCACCGATATTATAGCCGCATTGAAACAGCTCGGGCAAAACAATGAGATCAAGCGGCGCGCCGCCGCGCGTTTGCAAGACCTCTGAGAGCCAGGCAAGACGCGCCTCGGCCCCGTCAAGCGCGCCGCTGCATTGGGCAACGGCCACGTCAAGGATGGCATCGGCCATGGCCTAGCCTTTGCTCAGCAGAATTTCGCGCGGGTAGTCGGTGATATAGTCAAACCCGGTCTCGGTCACGACGATTGAATCGCCAATCCGCCCGGCGGTCACGCCATCGACCGAAATCCCGCCATCGACGGCAAAGGTCATGCCCGCACGCAACACGGTCTTGTCGCCGGCCTTCAATTCCGGCGCCTCTAGATAAGCCACCCCGATCGAGCGCCCGGTGCGATAGCCGGTTTCAAAGCCGCGCTCGCGGTAGACGGCATTGGCGGCGGCGGCGACGTCTTCGGCGATCACACCGGGGCGGATCGCGGCAATCGCGGCTTGCTGGGCATCAATCGCGGCTTGCTGTACCTCGCGGTCCTTGTCCTTGACCTCACCGATATGAAACATCCGGTCAAATCCAAGCTTGTATTGTTTGAACTGCGCCATGTTGCAAAAACAGAAATAGACCGGGTCGAATTTCTCGTAGGCTTTGACGCTGGCGCGGCGGTGCACCATCGAGGCATCGGTGCCGCTTTGCAGGATTTGCAGGTTGTGGATCATCGGCGAGACAAAGCGATCCCATCCCTTTGCGGTGAGGAAGGTCGCCGCCTTGCGCGATCCGGCCTCGATCACGGCAAGGGCGGATTCATATTCCGGCGCGCCTTCGGCGAGGCTTTGGTGGGCGGCGGCCATCATCGCGCCTGCGATTTGCCCGGCCTCTTTCATCACGGTGATCTCGAACGGGGATTTGACGGTGCGCATCGCGCCGAGGGTGGCCGAGATGTCTTTGAGCGGCACGCCGGGATAGGTGTCATCAAGATGGTTGCGCACAATCGCCGGGATGGTGTTGCGCTCGATATAAATCGCGTCTGGTTTGTCGCCCAAGGCACCGGCAAGGGCGCGCCCCCAGGTGCGTTGGCCCATATCCTCCCAGGTGCGGACATCCTCGACCCAGGTCATCGCCCCGACCATTTCGGATTCCATCAGCGGGGTGATCACCACCGGCGCGTCATCGGCATCGACCACAAGCATGGTCGGGCGGCCGAATTCGATCCCGAGATAGCCCCAGAACCCGGCGAGATAGGCGATCGAGCTTTCATCGGTGAACACCGCTTTTTGAATGCCCTCATCCTTCATGCGCGCCTGAAGGGCTTGGGTGCGAATTTTGGCTTCTTCAAGCATCACGGGATCTCCTGTTGCGGGGGGCAGTGGGTCGAATCGTATGGCCGTCACGGCGCTTGCCGTATTTAGGTATGCTGTGTACACATAGAGCGTCAATAAGCAATTATCCCGGCATATGCGGAGAAATTCCAAGGATGTGTATACAGCATAGCGAGGCACAGGACATGAGCCAGGCCTTTGACGAGGGCCGCCACGGGCGCGCGAAAATCGGCTTTGTGCTGCTTGCGACCGAACAGACCATCGAAGATGACATGTTCACGCTTTGCCCGCCGGGTGTCGGGCTTCATTTCACCCGCGCGCCGATCCCGGATTCGATCACTGTCGAAACCCTGCGCGCGCAGGCCGATGATCTGGCGCAGGCGGCGGCGAGCATTCTGCCGGACGGAAGCCTTGACGTGATCTGTTACGCCTGCACCTCGGGCAGCCTTGTGATCGGCGAAGACCGGGTGTTCGCCGAGCTTTGCAAGGGCGCCCCGAACGCCGAGCCGACATCGCTTATTACCGGGGTCATGGCGGCGTTGCGCGCCATCGGCGCGCGCCGCATCGCGGTGGCCACGCCCTATCTGGATGAAATCAACCGGCGTGAGGCGGATTATATGACCGACGCGGGCTTTAAGGTCGTCAATATCCAGGGGCTGAACCTTGAAAAAGACAGCGACATGATCCGGGTGCGCCCCGATTTTATCGCAGATTTTGCCGCCCGCGTGGATCGCCCCGATGCAGATGCCCTGTTCATAAGTTGCGGCGCGCTGCGCTCGATTGACGTGCTGGATGCGCTTGAACAACGGCTTGGCAAGCGGGTGATTTCGTCAAATCAGGCGATGATGTGGGACGTGTTGCGCCGGGCCGGTGTCAGCGACCGGATCGCGGGATACGGATCGCTTTTGCGCGACTTTTAGGGCCATCGCGCCGGGTGACCTGCTCGACTGTGCGGGCCTGACCCTGTAACGAGCAAGGTGAATGTCTTTTTGCCTGCTGACCGGAGATCGCCATGAAGATCGCAACCGCCGCCTATCCGCTTGATCCGCTGACCAATTGGGCCGATTACGCCGCCAAGATCACCGATTGGGTGGCCGATGCGGCGGCCAAGGGCGCTGATCTGGCGGTGTTTCCCGAATACGGCGCGATGGAGCTTGCGATGCTCGCCGGGCCAGAGGTGGCGGGCGATCTTGAGCGGTCCTTGCATGCGGTCTCGGGGCTGATTGGCGATGCCGATGATCTTCACGCCGATCTGGCGGCGCGGTTTGGCCTGCATATTCTTGCGGCCTCAGCACCCGTGTTTGATGCCGAAATCGGCGCGCGCCCGGTCAACCGCGCGCGGCTGTTTTCGCCCACCGGTGGGCGCGGGGCGCAGGACAAGCAGATCATGACAAGGTTCGAGCGCGAGGTCTGGGGCGTTGTGCCCGGCGGGCCGTTGCAGATTTTTGAAACCAGCCTTGGCAAGATTGGCATCCTGATCTGCTATGATGCCGAATTTCCCTTGCTGGCCCGTGCCTTGAACGAGGCCGACCTGATCCTTGTGCCGTCCTGCACCGAGGCCTTGGCGGGCTATTGGCGGGTGCGGATCGGGGCGATGGCGCGCGCGCTTGAAACCCAATGCGTCACGGTGATGGCGTCAACGGTTGGTGATGCGGGATGGTCGCCCGCGGTGGATGAAAACACCGGCATGGGCGGCATTTTCGGCCCCCCCGATACCGGCTTTCCGGCGACTGGCGTGATTGGTGAAGGCACCCTCAACACCCCCGGCTGGACCCTGGCCGAGGTTGACCTTGGCCGCGTCGCCCACGTGCGCGCCGATGGGGTGGTTTTGAACCGCAAGCACTGGTGCGAACAGGCGGGGCGCGACGTGGCGGCCACATATCAGCGAATATCGTGATTATAGCCTTGAAAAAAACCGGGAATAGCGCCATTTAGGCGTCTGTCCGCGAATGGGCGGATGAAATTTATGGAGATACCATGGCCAAGGAAGAACTGCTCGAATTTCCCGGTGTCGTAAAGGAACTCCTGCCGAATGCGACATTCCTGGTCGAGCTGGAAAACGGCCATACCATCATCGCTCATACGGCAGGCAAGATGCGCAAGAACCGCATCCGTGTTCTGGCTGGCGACAAAGTTCAGGTGGAAATGACCCCCTATGATCTGACCAAGGGTCGGATCAACTATCGTTTCAAGTAAGCGATTGATATTGCATGCGTTTGATCCTCGGATCGGGTAGCCCGCGCCGCCGGGATCTGTTGGCGCAGATCGGGGTTGTGGCGGCTGATATCCGCCCGCCTGACATTGACGAGACCCCTCGCAAAGCCGAATTGCCGCGCCCGTATTGCATACGCATGGCGCGCGAAAAGGCGTTTGCGGTCAAGGCCGATGAGGGCGAGATCGTGCTTTCGGCCGATACCACCGTGGCGCTTGGCCGCCGAATCCTTGGCAAGCCGGAAAGCGCGGGCGAGGCAGCGGAGTTTCTGTTGATGCTCTCGGGGCGTCGGCACCGGGTGATCACCGCCGTCGCGGTGCGGCGCGGTGATCGGATCTGGGAACGTGATGTTGTCACCACCGTCAAATTCAAACAGATTTCCGATGAAGATCTGAACGCCTATCTTGCCACCAACGACTGGCAGGGCAAGGCGGGCGGTTATGGTATTCAAGGCCCGGCAGGCGCGCTAATCCCTTGGATTCAGGGTTCTTTCAGCGCCGTCGTCGGCTTGCCGATTTGTGAAACCGCTGGCCTGCTGCGCGCGGCCGGCTATCCGCTTTATAAGGATCTGCCATGAAGGGCCGCACCATCGCTCTTGACCACGTAAACGGGTTTGAGGCCGCCGCTTTGATGGTTGATGGCCGCCTGAGCGACCTTTTGATTGATTCGGAGCATCCGCGCCCCGGCGCGATCTATCGCGCAATTGCCGACCGGCCGGTCAAAGGGCAGGGCGGTATGTTCCTGCGCACGCCCGACGGCTCGGCCTTTCTGCGCCAGATCAAGGGGCTTGCCCCCGGTCAGCCGATTTTGGTGCAGGTCACGGGATATGCCGAGCCGGGCAAGGCCCTGCCGGTGACCGCGAAGCTTCTGTTCAAGAGCCGCTACGCCATCATCACCCCTTCGGCCCCCGGCCTTAACATTTCGCGCTCGATCAAGGATGAGGACATTCGCGACTCGCTTCTGGAAATCGCGCACGCCGAGATGGTCAAGAGCGATATGGGGCTTATACTGCGCTCGTCCTGCGAGGACGCCGAGGCCGATGAGATCGCCGAAGATATCCGCGCCATGCTTGATCTGGCGGCGGCGGTTCTGGCCGATGCCACCGGCGAGGGCGCCGAAAAGCTGACCGAGGGCGACGGGCCGCATGTTCTGGCCTGGCGCGACTGGACCGAGGCGGCCGAGGTGGTCACCGCCGAGGGCTGTTTCGCAGAGCACGGCGTGCTTGATCAGGTCGAGGCGTTGAGTGACCCACAGGCGCCTTTGACGGGCGGTGCATCCTACTTCATCGAGCCGACCCGCGCCCTTGTCGCCGTGGACGTCAATACCGGCGGCGATGCCAGCCTTGCGGCGGGCCTCAAGGCCAACCTTGCCACCGCCCGCGACCTGCCGCGCCAATTGCGCCTGCGCGGTCTGGGCGGTCAGATCACGCTGGACCTCGCGCCGATGCCCAAGAAGGATCGCCGCCAGTTCGAGACCGCGCTGCGCGCCGCGTTCCGTCAGGATTCGGTTGAAACCACCCTTGTCGGCTGGACCCCTCTGGGCCATTTTGAGTTGCAGCGCAAACGCGACCGCCTGCCGCTCAGCGAGGTGCTGTGATGGCCTGTCCGATCTGTAAAAAACCGACAGACGTCAAGTATCGCCCGTTCTGTTCGCGGCGCTGTGCGGATGTCGATCTTGGTAAATGGTTTTCCGGAGATTACGCCGTTCCCTCGACCGATCCCGAGGATATTGAAGAGGCAATCGAGGCGATCTCGCAAGAACCTCAAAAACCACATTGATTTTTTAATCAAAGCCTCTGGACACCCCGCTGTCCCTCGCCTAGAAGGCCATCACCCGAACGCTGATGCGTTCCCCGTGCCCGGGTAGCTCAGGGGTAGAGCAGTGGATTGAAAATCCTCGTGTCGGTGGTTCGATTCCGCCCCCGGGCACCATATAAATAGATTAAGTGCTTGTTGTTTTACGAGAAATTCGTTTAAATTTTATTTTATCCCCCTAAATGTCCACCCTATGTGCGTTGGTGGAAGCCTTATTTCCCTAGCGTTGCCCGTTCAATAAAATAGGCTTCTGACTAGCAATTATGCCGTGAACGGCGCACTGCTTTCAACTGTGCTTCCAACGTATCCAGACGCGTCTGGACCTTCATCCGAACGTTCATGCGACCTCCTGATGTGAGGGATGTTCACGATCAGAAGGGAAGGGCGGGGGCCTAGGGTGGTAGCCATGGTGGTCAACTTTTGATTTATTAAATGCTTGACCGCTATGTAAGCGTCCGGCCTCGCTGCTCTGACATTTCATAGAGTGTGTTGATAAGTGTCCACTATTGATAGTGGACATCTTGAGGGCGGATATGGCGGGCAAGAAGGGTCAGAAGAAGCGTTTTTGGTCGGA
>NZ_FWFJ01000104.1 GCF_900172365.1 Roseovarius gaetbuli | reverse complement strand
TCCGAGACAGCGAAAAAGAAACGAAAGGAGACAGCAGCATTGACGCCATCATGACGCAAAGAACATAACAACTGGGTGGGTCAAGTCTCGGTGACAATCCCGGGTCAGTTCTCAGTGACAATCAACACGCCTTGATCAATGCACGCCTCTAGCTGGTCGTTATACGGAAAGGAAAGGTTGAGATTAACGGAGAAGTTCTGATCGGTCAGAGCCCGCAGCTCTTCAATTCCAGCAACCACCTGCTTTGCCGACTTTGTCCAGAGTGGAATGACACCATAACCGCCTGAATTGCACACTTCTGCAACCAATTCCGGCCCCGCCGCGCCAGCCATCGGCGCTGACAGAATTGGTTTTTGCGCTCCTAAAATGTCCAACAAATCTCTTTTCAATGAAATCTTCCCCTGACGCCGCGGCGCCGATACGAATCCGACGATCCAATTTATCTGGTCGCATTATACCAGCAATACTAATGCTAAATGCAGCCGCCCCATCATGACTAGCTAGAATGTCCCCGTCATCGTTGATTGAAAGCCTTACAGAAAGTGAGCTGACTGCCAAAATATCATTCATGGCTTCAAGAGGTGAAGGTAGCTTCGCTGTAGTTGTTGCTTCCTCGACCGCATCTGCTTTCAAAAGTTCCAGGACTTCTCGTGAGACCCTGTTCCGAGCATTCGCCAAGTCAAAAAGTGCGGCTTGGGTTCTGGGTTGAGCGTAGTCGTCTTTCCAGCGGCTATCGTCTTGCCGATCCCGACTGCTGATGTTGCGTTGTAGGTCCCTTCTGGATTTCGGGGTCAGATCTACCGAGCTGGAATGCAACCAGGACTGCCTATGAGCGGCGATCCTGATAACTTTCAATGCTGTAGTCGCCTTCGACAATTGCGTGATCAAGGCTGACTTACCTGAGCCATTCGCCCCGACTACAAATACTGCGACGCCATCTGCGAGCTCGATTTCAGTTTGGTGTCCATTTCCTCCCAAAGGAGGGATCTGCCAGTTATAGTTCATGTGGAAATTCTACCATTTCTTAATGTTTTGTGGGATTTGACGCAGATTCCGACCTGCTGTTCAATCTTCATCCAAATTTCCAGAATGCCGCTCAAACAAACGCTTTATGGCTTCGAGTAGTCCAAAAGTTCGATCTGTGTGAAGGGTTGGGTCACCATCGGGGACACTCATCAGTTTACCCTTCAAAATATGGCTAGAAACAAGGCTATTTCACTGCTTTTTTCGGTTCGGCCACGGTATTTTCCCGATATTCTCCAATCTGTGTAGAAGCGTGATAAAGCCCTTTAAATTAAGTGTTTTAGAAGGTTCGGCCAAAAACATGACGGTTGGAAGAAATGTTCGTTTTTCCAACATTCTCTGGACCTAAAAACTGGCTGGAAGCAGCCATTCGCAGCGTCTTTCTTTAAGGTCTGCTGAGCGGGACAAAGCCGACAATCGCTACCTCAAAGCGATTTGATGAGAAGAACCCAAGCCTCTGTATCCGTTTCCCATGTCGCTTTGACACATGGTAGAGTGGCCGCCTGACGATAGCCATGTCGTTCGTAGAGACGGCGCGCACCGGTATTGTTGCTTGCAACGATCACGCTCATGCGCCTCAACCCCTCGGAGGCGCCAATCCTTTCCGCCAACTCGAGGAGCTGTGATCCAATGCCCTGACCGCGGTGTGTAGGGTAGCATGCTAGAACGTTGACATACCAAGATTCGAGAGCGTTGTTCTCAAGCTCCTGAAGAGGTCGAAACAGTGGCGGAAAATCTTCGCCAATCGGCTCGGGCTCTGATCTGATCGAATAGCCTGTTAGGCCTGCGACGGCTCCGTCACCATTGTCCATGACAACAATCTGGCCATCGCGCGCCTTTTCAGCCTGCCGGGCCCGTCCAATCTCCCAAGGATCTTCGTCGTCCCGAGCAAGACCAGTCCAGATATGAAGCGGAAGCCCCTCACCGGCGAAATTGACCAAATCTGCCAGGCTGTGCGCGTCTTTTTCGTCGGCAAGTCGAAACGGCCGTTCAAGTTCAATCATGATAGTCTCCAACCCGTCAGCTTGTACTATTAGCTTGCCCAACATCAGCCCGCCAAGCAAGTCCGGTACCGGGTTAAAGGCTGCCGTTCGGTGCGGTATGAACCAAGGCCTGCTATGCGACAGAGCAGACACTGGCGAACGATGCAGCTATGACCGGGTTGCGGATGGGGTGGATGGCTCCTGCATCACCCGGCGTCGCAATGCGCCATAGTGCAGTTGCTATGAACCGCTTACGAGAGGAGCCACCCAATGCAAGTTACAACGATCGGCTTAGATTTAGCCAAGAA
>NZ_FWFJ01000084.1 GCF_900172365.1 Roseovarius gaetbuli | reverse complement strand
ATTAAGCACTCCGTGGACAGATTTGTCATTGTGAGCATTTTCATCCCGAAGTTGCGGCTCATTCTGATTCTGAACAGCTTCTTGGGAAGTAGCGACAGCTTGGTTTTTAGTGAGTTGTTCCATTCTTTAGCTCCTAGACCTTTAGCAGCAAGGTCCATATCTGACTTTTTGTTAACGTATTTAGCCACATAGAAACCAACAGCCATATAACTGGTAGCTTTAAGCGGCTCACCTTTAGCATCAACAGGCCACAACCAACCAGAACGTGAAAAAGCGTCCTGCGTGTAGCGAACTGCGATGGGCATACTGTAACCATAAGGCCACGTATTTTGCAAGCTATTTAACTGGCGGCGATTGCGTACCCGACGACCAAAATTAGGGTCAACGCTACCTGTAGGAAGTGTCCGCATAAAGTGCACCGCATGGAAATGAAGACGGCCATTAGCTGTACCATACTCAGGCACACAAAAATACTGATAGCAGTCGGCGTGTGAATCATTAGCCTTGCGACCCTCGGCAGCAAGAACCATACGACCAATATCACGAAAATAGTCACGCAAAGCATTGGGATTATCATAAAACGCCTCTAATCGGTCGTCAGCCAACGTGAGAGTGTCAAAAACGATAAACCAACCATCAGCATGAGCCTGTCGCATTGCATTCATCAAACGCTGAATAGCAAAGCCTCTACGCGATTTCATAGTGGAGGCCTCCAGCAATCTTGAACACTCATCCTTAATACCTTTCTTTTTGGGGTAATTATACTCATCGCGAATATCCTTAAGAGGGCGTTCAGCAGCCAGCTTGCGGCAAAACTGCGTAACCGTCTTCTCGTTCTCTAAAAACCATTTTTCGTCCCCTTCGGGGCGGTGGTCTATAGTGTTATTAATATCAAGTTGGGGGAGCACATTGTAGCATTGTGCCAATTCATCCATTAACTTCTCAGTAACAGATACAAACTCATCACGAACGTCAGAAGCAGCCTTATGGCCGTCAACATACATATCACCATTATCGAACTCAACGCCCTGCATACGAAAAGACAGAATCTCTTCCAAGAGCTTGATGCGGTTATCCATCTGCTTATGGAAGCCAAGCATTGGGGATTGAGAAAGAGTAGAAATGCCACAAGCCTCAATAGCAGGTTTAAGAGCCTCGATACGCTCAAAGTCAAAATAATCAGCGTGACATTCAGAAGGGTAATAAGAACGAACCATAAAAAAGCCTCCAAGATTTGGAGGCATGAAAACATACAATTGGGAGGGTGTCAATCCTGACGGTTATTTCCTAGACAAATTAGAGCCAATACCATCAGCTTTACCGTCTTTCCAGAAATTGTTCCAAGTATCGGCAACAGCTTTATCAATACCATGAAAAATATCAACCACACCAGAAGCAGCATCAGTGACGACATTAGAAATATCCTTTGCAGTAGCGCCAATATGAGAAGAGCCATACCGCTGATTCTGCGTTTGCTGATGAACTAAGTCAACCTCAGCACTAACCTTGCGAGTCATTTCTTTGATTTGGTCATTGGTAAAATACTGACCAGCCGTTTGAGCTTGAGTAAGCATTTGGCGCATAATCTCGGAAACCTGCTGTTGCTTGGAAAGATTGGTGTTTTCCATAATAGACGCAACGCGAGCAGTAGACTCCTTCTGTTGATAAGCAAGCATCTCATTTTGTGCATATACCTGGTCTTTCGTATTCTGGCGTGAAGTCGCCGACTGAATGCCAGCAATCTCTTTTTGAGTCTCATTTTGCATCTCGGCAATCTCTTTCTGATTGTCCAGTTGCATTTTAGTAAGCTCTTTTTGATTCTCAAATCCGGCGTCAACCATACCAGCAGAGGAAGCATCAGCACCAGCACGCTCCCAAGCATTAAGCTCAGGAAATGCAGCAGCAAGATAATCACGAGTATCCTTTCCTTTATCAGCGGCAGACTTGCCACCAAGTCCAACCAAATCAAGCAACTTATCAGAAACGGCAGAAGTGCCAGCCTGCAACGTACCTTCAAGAAGTCCTTTACCAGCTTTAGCCATAGCACCAGAAACAAAACTAGGGACGGCCTCATCAGGGTTAGGAACATTAGAGCCTTGAATGGCAGATTTAATACCAGCATCACCCATGCCTACAGTATTGTTATCGGTAGCAAGCACATCACCTTGAATGCCACCGGAGGCGGCTTTTTGACCGCCTCCAAACAATTTAGACATGGCGCCACCAGCAAGAGCAGAAGCAATACCGCCAGCAATAGCACCAAACATAAATCACCTCACTTAAGTGGCTGGAGACAAATAATCTCTTTAATAACCTGATTCAGCGAAACCAATCCGCGGCATTTAGTAGCGGTAAAGTTAGACCAAACCATGAAACCAACATAAACATTATTGCCCGGCGTACGGGGAAGGACGTCAATAGTCACACAGTCCTTGACGGTATAATAACCACCATCATGGCGACCATCCAAAGGATAAACATCATAGGCAGTCGGGAGGGTAGTCGGAACCGAAGAAGACTCAAAGCGAACCAAACAGGCAAAAAATTTAGGGTCGGCATCAAAAGCAATATCAGCACCAACAGAAACAACCTGATTAGCGGCGTTGACAGATGTATCCATCTGAATGCAATGAAGAAAACCACCATTACCAGCATTAACCGTCAAACTATCAAAATATAACGTTGACGATGTAGCTTTAGGTGTCTGTAAAACAGGTGCCGAAGAAGCTGGAGTAACAGAAGTGAGAACCAGCTTATCAGAAAAAAAGTTTGAATTATGGCGAGAAATAAAAGTCTGAAACATGATTAAACTCCTAAGCAGAAAACCTACCGCGCTTCGCTTGGTCAACCCCTCAGCGGCAAAAATTAAAATTTTTACCGCTTCGGCGTTATAACCTCACACTCAATCTTTTATCACGAAGTCATGATTGAATCGCGAGTGGTCGGCAGATTGCGATAAACGGTCACATTAAATTTAACCTGACTATTCCACTGCAACAACTGAACGGACTGGAAACACTGGTCATAATCATGGTGGCGAATAAGTACGCGTTCTTGCAAATCACCAGAAGGCGGTTCCTGAATGAATGGGAAGCCTTCAAGAAGGTGATAAGCAGGAGAAACATACGAAGGCGCATAACGATACCACTGACCCTCAGCAATCTTAAACTTCTTAGACGAATCACCAGAACGGAAAACATCCTTCATAGAAATTTCACGCGGCGGCAAGTTGCCATACAAAACAGGGTCGCCAGCAATATCGGTATAAGTCAAAGCACCTTTAGCGTTAAGGTACTGAATCTCTTTAGTCGCAGTAGGCGGAAAACGAACAAGCGCAAGAGTAAACATAGTGCCATGCTCAGGAACAAAGAAACGCGGCACAGAATGTTTATAGGTCTGTTGAACACGACCAGAAAACTGGCCTAACGACGTTTGGTCAGTTCCATCAACATCATAGCCAGATGCCCAGAGATTAGAGCGCATGACAAGTAAAGGACGGTTGTCAGCGTCATAAGAGGTTTTACCTCCAAATGAAGAAATAACATCATGGTAACGCTGCATGAAGTAATCACGTTCTTGGTCAGTATGCAAATTAGCATAAGCAGCTTGCAGACCCATAATGTCAATAGATGTGGTAGAAGTCGTCATTTGGCGAGAAAGCTCAGTCTCAGGAGGAAGCGGAGCAGTCCAAATGTTTTTGAGATGGCAGCAACGGAAACCATAACGAGCATCATCTTGATTAAGCTCATTAGGGTTAGCCTCGGTACGGTCAGGCATCCACGGCGCTTTAAAATAGTTGTTATAGATATTCAAATAACCCTGAAACAAATGCTTAGGGATTTTATTGGTATCAGGGTTAATCGTGCCAAGAAAAGCGGCATGGTCAATATAACCAGTAGTGTTAACAGTCGGGAGAGGAGTGGCATTAACACCATCCTTCATGAACTTAATCCACTGTTCACCATAAACGTGACGATGAGGGACATAAAAAGTAAAAATGTCTACAGTAGAGTCAATAGCAAGGCCACGACGCAATGGAGAAAGACGGAGAGCGCCAACGGCGTCCATCTCGAAGGAGTCGCCAGCGATAACCGGAGTAGTTGAAATGGTAATAAGACGACCAATCTGACCAGCAAGGAAGCCAAGATGGGAAAGGTCATGCGGCATACGCTCGGCGCCAGTTTGAATATTAGACATAATTTATCCTCAAGTAAGGGGCCGAAGCCCCTGCAATTAAAATTGTTGACCACCTACATACCAAAGACGAGCGCCTTTACGCTTGCCTTTAGTACCTCGCAACGGCTGCGGACGACCAGGGCGAGCGCCAGAACGTTTTTTACCTTTAGACATTACATCACTCCTTCTGCACGTAATTTTTGACGCACGTTTTCTTCTGCGTCAGTAAGAACGTCAGTGTTTCCTGCGCGTACACGCAAGGTAAACGCGAACAATTCAGCGGCTTTAACCGGACGCTCGACGCCATTAATAATGTTTTCCGTAAATTCAGCGCCTTCCATGATGAGACAGGCCGTTTGAATGTTGACGGGATGAACATAATAAGCAATGACGGCAGCAATAAACTCAACAGGAGCAGGAAAGCGAGGGTATCCTACAAAGTCCAGCGTACCATAAACGCAAGCCTCAACGCAGCGACGAGCACGAGAGCGGTCAGTAGCAATCCAAACTTTGTTACTCGTCAGAAAATCGAAATCATCTTCGGTTAAATCCAAAACGGCAGAAGCCTGAATGAGCTTAATAGAGGCCAAAGCGGTCTGGAAACGTACGGATTGTTCAGTAACTTGACTCATGATTTCTTACCTATTAGTGGTTGAACAGCATCGGACTCAGATAGTAATCCACGCTCTTTTAAAATGTCAACAAGAGAATCTCTACCATGAACAAAATGTGACTCATATCTAAACCAGTCCTTGACGAACGTGCCAAGCATATTAAGCCACTTCTCCTCATCCAACGCGTCAGTTTTTGACAGAATCGTTAGTTGATGGCGAAAGGTCGCAAAGTAAGAGCTTCTCGAGCTGCGCAAGGATAGGTCGAATTTTCTCATTTTCCGCCAGCAGTCCACTTCGATTTAATTCGTAAACAAGCAGTAGTAATTCCTGCTTTATCAAGATAATTTTTCGACTCATCAGAAATATCCGAAAGTGTTAACTTCTGCGTCATGGAAGCGATAAAACTCTGCAGGTTGGATACGCCAATCATTTTTATCGAAGCGCGCATAAATTTGAGCAGATTTGTCGTCACAGGTTGCGCCGCCAAAACGTCGGCTACAGTAACTTTTCCCAGCCTCAATCTCATCTCTCTTTTTGCGTTCTGCTTCAATATCTGGTTGAACGGCGTCGCGTCGTAACCCAGCTTGGTAAGTTGGATTAAGCACTCCGTGGACAGATTTGTCATTGTGAGCATTTTCATCCCGAAGTTGCGGCTCATTCTGATTCTGAACAGCTTCTTGGGAAGTAGCGACAGCTTGGTTTTTAGTGAGTTGTTCCATTCTT
>NZ_FWFJ01000107.1 GCF_900172365.1 Roseovarius gaetbuli | reverse complement strand
CTTCTGACGGGTTTGCGTGATTTTTCGTTTGAGGCGGATGTATTGACGGGTGCTTGGGCTGTTTTGGCTGGGGATACGCCGTGTGGTTTTGCGGGGCGTGTTGTGGGGTATCGGCGTGCGGCGCGGGTGGCGCTGGAAGGTGAGGTCAAGGGCGCTAAGGGGCTGTTGGCGCATGAGTTCTTTGCCGATTACGGGCGCAATTTGCGGTCGGGGTTCACGGCCTTTGCGGATCTGGATGCCGCGGAGGTGGCGGCGGCGGCGCGGGTGCGTGAGATGCTCTGCGATCTGGCCGAAAGCGGCTCTGATACGGCGGATCTGGATGCGGACGAGCAGCGCTGCCTGCTGATGCGGGGGATGCTCTTGCTGCCCAATTGGCAGGTGCCGCTGCCGCAGGAGCCGCAGCGGCTGCCCGAGGATGTGCTGGAGCGCTGGGTGCATTGGGCCAGCCTGCCGCCATTTCTGGGTCGCGCGGGCGAGGATCTGGCCTGGGTTGCCCATGTGGCACGGCTGCTGGACTGGATTGCGGACGGGCTGGATGCGACGCAGAGCGCGGATCTGGACGCGCGGGATGCGGCGCTGCGTCGGCGGTTGCTGCGGCTGTTGTCCGGGCTTGATCTGGGGCAGCTTTTGCTGGTGGACGCACCGTTGAACGCGGTGCAGCGGGCGCGCAACCGGGTGCTGGAGCATGTGGCGTTGCGCAGCGGAACGCCGCGCAGCGCGGTGCGGGCGCTGCCTGTCAAGGGCGTCGATTTCCCGGTGTCAGAGCCGCAAAAGCAACGCATCGGCATCCTGTGCCGGACGTTTGAGAAGGGCCCTGACAGTGAAGCGGTCGTGGCGTTCTTCCGGCGATTTGATCCGGCACATTACGAGATTTACGCGTATTCGGTGGGTTTTCGTGACCGCGTGGCGAGCAGGGATCCGGAGTTTGACACCCGCTTTGACAATGCGATCACCCACCGGCGCGAGTTGCCCGGCGATCCTTCGGGGATCCGCTCGCAGATCCTGGCGGATGATCTGGACGTGTTCCTCTATGCCAATGCCACGACCTACGGGATCCAGCCGATGGATATCGCGCTCTACCATCGTGTGGCCCCGGTGCAGGCGGTGCTCAACAGCCATGTGCCGATGGCGATGGGCTATCCGTCGTTTGATGCGGTGATCACGGGGCTGAGCGATGATCCGGCTCAAGAGGTGGCGCAAGAGCAGCACAGCGAAACGTTGATCCGGGTGCCCGGGCCGGTGATCAGCTATCTGACCAGCTTTGAGCCGCGCAAGACCCCTGCGCTGAGCCGCGCTGATTTGGGGTTGTTGGACACTGATATCGTGATGATGAACGCAGGGTCCTCGATGAAGCTGCGCCACGAGAGCCTGCGGGCGATGATGCGTTCGGTGGTGGATGTGCCGCACGCCAAGCTGTTGCTGGCGCCGTATAATCCGGGCTGGGCGGCGCGGTCCCTGGCGTTTGCGTTCAACGTGCAGGTGGCGGAGGTGGCGGCAGAGGTCGGGCTGGACCCTGCGCGGATCGTGATCCTGGGCGAGCTGAGCGTGACGGAGGCGGAAGCGGCGCTGTCTTGCGCGGACATCTACCTTAACCCATTCCCGCACGGGGGGGCGACAATGACGCATCTGGCGCTGATCTACGGGGTGCCGCCGGTCACCCTGCGGCGCGGCTCGACGCGGTCGATCGACCAGTTCCTGGTCAGCGCACTGGGGTTCGAGGAGCTTCTGGCGAGCGATGTGGAGGCCTATGTGGCACTCGCCCAGCGGCTGGCGCGCGACACCGCCCTGCGCACCGACACGGCCACCCGCCTGAAACAAGCCGCCCGCAATCCCGTCTTCGTCGACAGCCCCCAGCACTCCAAAGCCATGCAAAAAGCCCTGGAACACCTCGTGCGAAACGCGTGAAAAAGCTCAAAGGCCGAGCGCCATGGG
>NZ_FWFJ01000066.1 GCF_900172365.1 Roseovarius gaetbuli | reverse complement strand
CCTCCGCAAACTGGCCAAGATCCTTCCTGCACCGCAGCAAACGCGCAAAGCCTGATAGAAAAGGCGCTCGCGCTCTGTTCAGAACCACACTTTCTGCAACAGCAACACGTTGTTTTTCCACAGAATCGGCGGATTCCGGACCTTCGCCGCGATGCGCGTCGACGTCAGCTTTGCGGGACAAAGCATGGGTAATCGGGCTGACCATGATGATGGGTCAGGTTCTTGTTAGGATTGCAGCATCGACTGCAATTTGAGGAGAATGAGATGGATTACTATGTTGGATTGGATGTGTCGCTGCGGACGGTTGCGGTTTGCGTCATTGATACGGACGGCAAGCATGTCTTCGAGCGTACGGTCGAATGCGAGATTGATGACATCGTGCGGTGCCTTGAGGAATTGCCAGCCTCAAGGTTACGCGTTGGTTTTGAATCCGGAGCGATGAGCCAGCATCTTTACTTTGGCCTCCGGGCAGCTGGTTTTGATGTTGTCTGCATGGAAGCACGACAAGTGAATGCGGCTCTGTCAGCCATGAGAAACAAGACCGATAGGACCGATGCGCGCGGTATTGCGCAGGTGTTACGGTCCGGATGGTTCAGCGAAGTCTTCATCAAAAGCCGGGAAGCCCACGCACTGCGTGCCCTGCTCAGCAGCCGCAAAGCGATCCAGAAGAAGTGTATTGATCTGGCCAATGAGGTTCGCGGGCTGTTCAGAGTCTTTGGTTTGCGGCTCCCATCCCGTGTCGATCAGGGGTCGTTTGATGAGCGCGTTAGGCCGTTGGTGGAGGCAGATCCGGATCTGTCTCATGCACTTTTGCCACTGCTTGATGCGCGGGTCGTGCTTTACAAGACGTACCGCGAATTGGACCGGCGTGTGAAACAGGCCGCAAGTCATGATGAAATTTGCCTACGCTTCATGGCGATTCCCGGTGTTGGTCCCATCGCGGCACTGACCTTCCGTGCAGCTGTTGATGATCCTGCGCGGTTCACTAGCTCTCGCACCGTCGCTGCGCACTTCGGGTTGACGCCGCGACGATATCAATCCGGCGAAATGGATAATCCAGGCCGCATATCAAAAGCAGGTGACAGGGATGTGCGCGCCACGCTCTATGCCGCAGCAAATGCGATGATGATGCGATCCGTTGCGAGTTCTGAGATCAAGAGCTGGGGCTTGCGTCTGATGCGCCGCAAAGGACGCCGCCGCGCGGTCGTTGCCGTTGCAAGAAAGCTGGCCGTTATCATGCATCGCATGTGGGCCGACAACACCGAGTTCCGTCATGGGAAAGTGGAGGGCGCTGTATGACCTGACAAGCTACCAAAACCAATGATGGGATCGTCCCTCACCGGACGAGGTCTGTGGATGACGCCGAATATTCTCACTGCGCAACTTGAAGCGCGAGACAAAGCGGGGCGCTCCACGTCCAATCCGACACATGCATGCAGCGGTCCAACCGAACCGGACCATCAATGACTGCGAAGAGAAGTGTGACCCGGATGAGAGACAACGATCCCAACAAGACGGAAATCAAACGATGAAATGAACTTGACCCAAATGCCCGATTAGCGAAGGGTGAATTCGCTGCACATGCGCCAACGACAGCTTTTGGCGTATTCTGTTGAAAAACTCCGCTACGCCAAAATCGCCTCGGAAACTTGGAACACTGTTCTCGTCACAGGCCAATTGACAAACGGTACTTCCAGAATGGCGTTTTAGCGGGACAATATTCTGCTGATCTTGCCCTTTCGAGCGATCAGGCGAGTTTTTCAACGGAATAGGCGCTTCGCGTTTGCGAAAATCGTGACAAATGGCGTAGAAAATACCTTAACGCCTGTTCAGCGTCCTGCGGCAATGGATGTGATGTAATTCACTTTGGAGTACATCTGTCCGACATCTAGTTCTTTCCCCAATACTCAGATCTTAACACGCGCTTGTACATTTTACCCGTAGCTGATCGCGGCAACGTGCTTCGAAATTCAATACTACGTGGACACTTCAAAGCAGACAGTTTTGAGCGGCAAAATGCCATCAATGTCTCAGCCATCCCTTGCGCGTTTTCATGTTCGGGAACCAATTGCACAACGGCATGAACGGCTTCACCAAAATCCTCATGGGGGATGCCGATGACGGCGGCATCAAGCACTGCGGGATGGCTCAGCAGCGTGTCTTCGGTTTCTTGTGGGTAGATATTCACGCCGCCAGATATGATCAGAAATGACTTTCGATCGGTGAGATACAGATAACCGTCATCATCCAATCGGCCGATATCGCCCAGTGTGGTCCAACCCTGCACATTGGTGCAGGCGCGGGTTTTTTCGGGGTCGTTATGATACGCAAATTGCTGGCCGTTCTCGTAGTAGATTTCGCCTGTAGTTCCATTCGGCACTTCGTGGCCATCTGCATTGCAAATATGCACCACGCCCAGTTTTGCGCGACCGACTGATCCGGGATGCGCGCGCCACTCGAGGCTGTTAATCGCCGAAAACCCGTTATTCTCAGTACCCGCATAATATTCGTGAATAATGTCGCCCCACCACGCTAGCATTTCATGTTTGATCTCAATTGGACAGGGAGCTGCCGCATGAACCGCAATGTCCATAGAGGAAAGATCGTAGCGCACGCGTACAGCTTCGGGTAGTTTCAGCAGGCGTACGAACATCGTCGGCACCCATTGGCTGTGTGTGATCTTGTAGTGTTCGATCAGGCGCAATGCTGTTTCAGCATCGAACCGGTCCATGATCACTGCGGTGCCACCCATCTTGATTGTCACCATCGCATGTCTGAGCGGTGCTGCGTGATAAAGCGGGGCGGGGCAGAGATAGCGTGTGTCGTGGCCGTATCCGAACAAGCCGTTCAGCAGATCAACCAACATGGTGCGCGTGCCTGGCAGCGCATTTTCCAATGGCCATTTGATGCCTTTTGGACGTCCCGTTGTGCCCGAGGAATAGAGCATATCAAGGCCCTGTGCCTCATCTGGGATTGGCGTTGCCTTGTGATGTGTGGCTTCCTTATGCCAGTCGGGGTAAGGGCCGTCACTGTCGCCGACAATCATGACCTTGCATAGGCCTTCACGTACGGGCACCAAGTCAGGAAGGATATCCGTAAACCGATCACTGGCAACCAGGAACCGCGCATTGCAATCGGCCAGAATATATCCGATTTCGTCCTTGTTCAGATGCGTGCTGATGGTCGTATAATATACCCCTGCGCGATCTGCGGCAAAGCAGACTTCCAACATTTCGCGCCGGTTCTCCATCAAGATTGCGATATGATCGCCCTGATTGATACCTTGGGCACGCAACACATGCGCCCCTTGGTTCGCACGCGCCTCCAACATACCAAAGCTGACAATCTCACCGCTGGCGGCCATGATAAATGCGGCCTTATCATGGGGATGCGCACGGGGTTGATAGGGGTGAGATTTGAAAGACATTTGGATCAGAATTGAATAAGCGTCTTGCCGAAATGACCGCCATTCCGCAGATGGTCCATGGCGGGCTTGAAGTCTTTGAAGGCAAAGACGTCGCCTAGAACGGGATGCAGTTCATGTTGCGTCATAGCGCGCAACATCGCCTCGAACCCGTCACGGTGCCCTACTGTGACGCCTTGCAGACGCACCTGACGCGCCACGATAGGCCCCAGCGAGGCCTCTATGTTCAATCCCGACAGCACGCCGATCATCGACAGCGTCCCACCCGGACGCACCGCACGCAGCGAAAGTGGCAGCGTTTTCGCGCCACCCAACTCAATGATGTTGTCATAACCGCCTCTATCCGCGGTGATGGGACGGCTGGCGCGGACCCAATCTTCCGTTGTTTGGTAGTTGATCGCGGCATCTGCGCCCATTTGAGTTACACGCGCCAGCTTTTCATCGCTGGAGGAAATCACGGTGACATGCGCGCCGTGCATCTTGGCAAAGGCCAAGGCAAATAGGGCCACGCTGCCGGTGCCTTGCACCAATACCTTGTCGCCTGCGCGGGTTTGACCGTGGGTGGCGATCGCGCTCCATGCGGTCAGGGCGGCGCAGGGCAATGTGGCCGCTTCGGCGTCACTCAAGTAGTCTGGTATCTTGACCACGCCCTCGGCAGAGAGGCAGACAAGGTCAGCCATGACCCCATCAAGCGGGCCACCTAAGGCTGAGGAAAACCGCTCGGGCGTTGGCTCACCACTGGTCCAGTTCTGGAAATATGTCGGGCAAACACGGTCACCGACCGAGACCCGCGAAACCCCTGCTCCGACTTCGACCACTTCGCCAACGCCGTCTGAAACGGGGATCAACGGCAGCTCGCCCGTTGCGCGCCCGTAGCCACGGTCCGGCACTATCAGATCACGCGCATTCAGCGACGCCATTCGCATCGCCACGATAACTTGACCGGGACCACAAAATGGTTCGGGCCGCTGTGAAAGCTTGAGATTATCAAATCCCCAATCACTTTCGATTTGGAATACACGCATGGTTTACGGCCCTTTCTGAGCGGTCAGTCGGGCCACTCTATCTTTGAGAATATTGGTGGCCCCATCGGTGAAACCCGCGATCTGTGCGGCGGCGATATGGCGGGCAAACGGGCGTTCGGGCCGCAGCCCCTCGGCCCCCATCAGATGCAACAGCTCAGGGAGGTATCTTTGAGCACAGGTTACCGCCTCAATCTTGGCTTGCGCTGCTGCCAACTGGGCGTCGCTGGCTGTGTTGACCAGATCTATGGCCCGAGCGGTAAGTGTTTGTGAGCTGTTCAGCGCAGCCTCCGCCGCAGACAAAGCTGCCTGCCAGCTTGGGATGGCGTTCAGCGGTTTGCCAAAGCTGTCGCGGTGTCGGCCATATGCTGCGACATCAGCTATCGCTTGCCCGACCATGCCGTTGCACATAGCCGCAACATAGGTACGCGCGCCGTTAATCTCGGTCAGAATCGCTTTGAAGGCAGTACCGGGGGCGATAAGCATTGCGTCATGCGCGACTTCCACATCTTGCAGGGAAAAACCACCGGTCCCCATGCTGGTCTGGGCAAAGCCGCCATCAATTGCGTAGCGCATCACGCCTTTAGCATTTAGGTCGACCAGGAAGGCACCAATTCCTTTGCTGTCACCGATGCTGCGGCATTGTGCATAGACAATAGACAAGCCCGCATGCCGCCCATTGATAATCCACGTCTTTTCACCGTTCAGCACCCAGCCTGTGTCCGCTTGGATCGCCTGTGTGGTTACGGCTGCAAAATCGCTGCCCGTGCTGGGCTCGGTCAGGGCGGTGCAGGCGCTGATCTTCCCGCTTAGGAGATCGGGGATGTAGCGTTGGCACATAGCATCGGGGGCAATCTCGCTGAGGCGTAATGCGATATTGTGGGTGTTGACCAGTGACATTGCAAAACCGAAATCGGCTCCTGCCAGAATGCTGCAAGCGGCGGCGCGGGTTGCAAAATCGAGGCCTTGCCCGCCAAATGACTGCGGCACCTGCATTCCCAAAATGCCGATCTGCCCGGCCATTTCATAGATCGCCGTATCGGGGGTTTCGCCCATTGACCAATCTGCTGCGGCAGGGGTGAGGTGATCAGCGGCAAAGCTCGTGACGCGGTCCAGAAAGGCTTGGGTCATGTCTTGCCCCGTCCCCATTTGGCCATCAGATCGGTGGTCACACCCACAATTCCGCGCGGCATAAATATCGTGGCAAGCACAAGGACAAGCCCATAAAGGATCAGGCGGAAGCTATCTGCAAAGCGCAGATATTCGGGCAGAAACACCACAAAGAACGCGCCGATGATCGGCCCTGCAATGGTACCCGATCCGCCGATGATCACCGCCAAAATCGCATCAAGCGATTGCGCCACGCCGAAAATCTCGGGGTTAATGAAGCTTTGGTAATGGGCATAAATCGCGCCAGCCAAGCCGCCAAACATCGCGGAAATCACAAAGGCGAACAGCTTGTATTTCCATGCCGCAATGCCGATAGCCCCGACAAGGTCTTCATTCTGGCGGATGGCGATCAGCGTTTGACCGATGCGTGAGCGCACGATCAGGGCGGCAAGCGCTGTCATCAGCACGGCGATGATCAAGACGAAGTAGTAATAGGTTTCGCGGTCGCGCCAATTGAACAGCCCGTCCTTGGCACCTGGTTTCGGGATGCCTGTGATGCCTGCTTCGCCTTGGGTTAACTCGTGAAAATTCATCAGAACGATGAAGATAACCATGTTGAACGCGAGGGTCACAATGGCAAAGTAATGCCCTTTGACACGCAGGCTGGGATAGCCTGTGAGCAGCGCAAAGAAGGCCGTGACAAAAGGGGCAAGTGTGATGGTCAGCCATACCGGCATGTCAGAGTGGATGCCCATCAGTGCGGTGGAATAGGCCCCGATCCCCATAAATCCCGCCTGCACGATTGACACATATCCGGTGTAGCCTTGGATCAGGTTTTGCCCCTGCGCGGCGATCACCCAGATCAGGGCCAGCACGCTGAGGTGCAGGTAATATTTCACGGCAATAAGCTGTGGCAGCAGGATAAAGCCAACCAGCGCCACGGCATAGAATATGAAGGTTCGGTTCAGGGTCATCATGCTTTACCCATCAGGCCTTGGGGGCGGAACAACAGCACGCTGATCATCACCACAAAGGCGATCACGTCCTTGTACGCCGAGGATATGAAGCCAGCTGCAAGCGCTTCGGTAATGCCCAGCACAAGGCCACCGACGACCGCACCGGGGATCGACCCCAATCCGCCAAGTATCAGTACAGCAAAACCCTTGACCACAAGCCCTTCACCAATGCCGGGTGCGATGGCGAAAAGAGATCCGACCATGACGCCTGCGCAAACACCCAGTGCGGTAGAGATGGCAAACACCACCAATGGAATGGTGTTAACATTCACACCCATCAAGATCGCGGCATCGCGATTTTCAGCCACGGCGCGGATCGCTTGACCAGTCTTCGTTTTCTCAACGAACAAGGTCATGGCAAGGACAAGCAGGGCAGCCGCGATGATCACATAAAGCCTGAGTTCAGGGATTGTGACGCCGCCGATATTAAAAACGCGGCTGAGGTTGGTGGGAATGACAACCTGTTCATGGCCAAAGAATTCCAGGTTCAGCCCTTCGACCATCATCGTCAAGCCAAGGGCGACAATGAAAGCGTTGATGTGATTGGCGTCACGGACAGGTCTATAGGCTAGCAACTCAATCAGCACACCAAGGACCATGCCGACAAGCAGTGATACGAGGATCGCAAGCAGCAGTGAAAAACCCCACCCCGTTACGAAAAAGAATGTCAGATAGCCGCCGAACATCGACACCGAGCCATGGGCAAAATGGGCAATGCCAAGAATGCCAAACACTGTGGTCAGCCCCAGTGCAATCAACACATAGACACCGCCGATGGCTACGCCGTTGATAATTTGTTGAATCACCTCTACCATGTCCGGTCCTGCGAATAAGAGGGAAGAAAAAGGGGGCGCAGGCACAGTGCCCACGCCCCATCAGGGAGAGATCAGTCGATCGTGCTGAGGAATGCGGAATAAGCCGCAGCATCAGACGGCAAGTCTTGTATGAAGACCCAGTTGCCGCTCTGCCACTGGAACGCACCGTTTGAAGTGTAGGCTTGACCGTTCACATCAAACATTTTTTCGTCAACAGGAAGATATTGCATCACAACTTCATCAGGCACAGACAACTCGCGCAGAGCAACCGCCACGGCTTGGGTGTCTTCCACCGTGCCTGCCGCCTCAATAGCATCTTTCAACGCATAGGTCTGATCGTAGGCATAAGGCGAGCTCGGCGAAGGCGCTATGCCGAATTCTGCAGAGTAGTTCGCGTGGTAGGCTTTGCCGTTTTCAGAGGCTGACAGTAGCGTAAGCTCTGTCGGGCGCAGGTCCCAGACTCCTTCCATCTGCTCGGATGTGGCAACGCGCAAGAACTGCTCTTCGCTGCCGGAAGTGAAGCCGTAACGCGGCACGTCGATGCCGAGCTCAACCGCTTGGCGGTAGATGAACGCTGCGGGTTCTACATAGCCAACAACAAGGATTGCATCGGGATCTTGCCCGCGAATTTTCGTCAACTGTGGAGACATGTCGCGGTCTTTTAGGCCAAAAGCTTCGCGGCTCACAATTTCGCCGCCCGCTTTATTCAACTCTTTTTCAAACGCATCGACGTAGCTGGCATAGAAACCCACGTCGAGCGCACCCAGAACCGCCACGCGCTTATGACCTTTCTCGGCGACGAAGGTTCCCGCAGCAGCACCAGTATAATCCGCCGGTGGGCGGGTGCGCGTCAGGTTAGGAATTTCGCGGGTCGTGATGGACCGTTCAGCCGCATTGCCAACCAGCATCACGGCATCTTCGTTCTCGATGAAGGACGCAACAGCGCCCGTGGCACCGGAGCAGCAGAACCCGAGGATGTACTTCACACCATCACGGTCAATCAGTTTGCGCACCGCGTTGGAAGCCTCAGTCGGGTTCGCCTTATCGTCATAAGCGATAACTTTGAGCATATAGGTATCGTCGCCGACCTTAATGCCGCCGGATGCGTTGATCTCCTTGGCGGCAAGGTTGACCGCGTTGGCTTGTGGCAGTCCGTAGACTGCGCCGCCCCCGGTCAGCGCGTCACTGACCCCGATATCAAGAGTTTTATCTGCGGCAAAAGCGGCAGTTGCCGTCAATGCAAATGCGGCCGTGATTGCTGTCAGTCTCATATGTGTCTCCTCCCAGAAACGTTAAGTTCAGTGGCCCAGATACGCCTTTGCGACATCCGGATGTGATTGTAATTCTGTGCCTGTGCCACTCAACACGATCTCTCCGGCCTCAAACAGATAGGCGCGGTCCGCAAGGCGCAGCGCCATGGCAGAGTTCTGCTCAACCAACAGGATGGTTTTGCCCATCTCTTTGATACGCTGGATCGTGGCCCCCACTTCGGCGACAATCTTGGGGGCCAAGCCCAATGAAGGCTCGTCAAAGATGCACAGCTTAGGGCGCGCCATCAGCGCACGGCCAATGGCCAGCATCTCTTGCTCTCCGCCCGAAAGCGTCCCCGCGGCCTGGTTCGCGCGGTCCCGCAGGATGGGAAACATATCCATCATCTCGTCCACATCGCTTGCTTGATCAGCGTCTGTGCGGGTGTAGGCCCCCATGCGCAGGTTCTGCAGCGTGGTCATCTGCGGAAACACCTGACGGCCCTCGGGGCACATAGTGATGCCCGCTTTGACGATGGCATGGCCACTTTGATTAGTGATATCGCGCCCTTCAAAGGTAATGATGCCGGCACTTGCAGGAACTAACCCGCAGATGGCCTTGAGGGTCGAGGATTTGCCCGCGCCATTGGCCCCGATCAGGGCAACACATTCACCTTCACCAACTTCGATATCAATGCCGTGAATAACTTCAATCGGGCCATAGCTGACACGCAGGTCTGAAACTGTCAGCATGCTAAGCCGCCTCGCCGAGATAGGCATCAATCACAACCGGATTGTTGCGAATTTCTTCGGGCGTGCCTTCGGCAATTTTCTGGCCAAAGTTCAACACGACGATGCGGTCACTGACGTCCATGATCAGCGCCATGTGATGCTCGATAACCAGCACCGACACGCCAAGTGCGCGGATGGACTTGATCAGTTCACTCAGTGTTTTGCGCTCATGCGAGACGAGACCTGCTGCCGGTTCGTCGAGTAATATGACCTTAGGATCGGAAGCCAACGCCGTCGCGATCATCAAGAACCGTTGCTGCGCGGAACTGATTGTGCCAACGCGGGCGTGTTCGACGGGTTTGAGGTTGGTAATCTCTAGAATATGAGCCACCCGTTCTTCCAGTGCCGCGTCTTCGTCGGCCTTGCGACCAATGCCAAAGACCGACGACAATGGATGCGATGTGCGGGTGACGTTGCTGCCCAGTAGCACCTGTTCACGAACAGTGAATTCGCTGAAGGTGCTGGCGGTCTGGAAAGTGCGTGCAAGCCCCTGTGCAACCCGAGCGTACTCAGGCAGGCCATCGATTTGCGCGTCGCCCAACGTGATCTTGCCAGAGGTTATTGCAAAGATCCCTGCGAGGCTGTTGACGGTTGTCGATTTGCCCGACCCATTGGGGCCAATCAGGCCAAGGATTTCGGCCTCGCGCACTTCGAATGACAAATCACGGATTGCATGAACGCCGCCGAACGATTTGCACAATGTGTCCACCTTAAGAACAGGCGCTTTCATGGAATCCCCCCTCCGCATATCTTTTGCGGTTACCTGACGGTAGCGAGGATGCCGCGCCTTGCAAAATTCAAAGATTTAGTCCTTATTTCTAATTATTAGATAGATAGGATCATTGCTGTTCAATCGAAGCGGGGTGCGAAGAAGCCAGAATGATTAAAAATATCAATTCTATTCAAGTATTTAACGTTGCATCTGAGACGGGGAATGTCACTCGTGCTGCACAATTGCTGAATATTAGCCAAAGTTCTGTCAGCTATCACATCAAAAAATTGGAAACCGATCTGGGATATTCCCTGTTTCGGCGCACCAAGCAGGGCTTGGATCTGACAGAGGAAGGTGCCGTATTGGCGAGCCATGTCGAGAAGGGATTGAACATGATTCAGACGGGGCTGGAGCGGGTTGCCAATCAGGCGGGCTCCGTCAAGGTAGCCCTGCTGCCCATGTTTTCGAGCCGTTGGCTATCTTCACGCTTGGGTGGCTTGATGGAACTGCAACCCGATCTACAGCTGTCGATGCACAATCATAACAACAGCTTCGCACGGATGCATAATCCGGCCAGTTTTGCGGACCTTGGGATCCAATGGGGCAAAGGCAATTGGAACGGCTTCGCTGTGCATCGCTTGTGGCCTGAAAAACTTGCGGTGGTATGTAGTCCGGCCTATCTGGCCACCCACCCAATCAGTCGACCCAAGGACTTGCTTTTGTGTAATCTGCTGCATGTAGATGACAACCGTATGTGGGAAGAATGGTTGTTGATGAACGGGGTGAAGGCAAGTGCAACGCAGGCGCAAATGATGTTGGAAGATCGACACTTTCAACTCAGTTCAACCATCAATGGGTTAGGAGTGTCGTTATTTGCCTCCTGGCTGGTTCAGGAAGAACTGAAAAGTGGCGTTCTAGTGAACCCCTTTGGGCGCAACTTTGAAACATCCTTTGCGTACTACCTGATCGTACCCAAAGGCGAAAAGCCTTCCAAGCCCGTAGAGCAATTTTGCGATTGGATGCTGAAAATTCGAGGGACGCAGGCAGAATCAGTTTATGGAATCTAATGTCTGTTCCCGTCGCTTCGCTTCCATTGGCGCAGGTTGCAGCATCTGTCAAAATGGGCTCTGTGCCGTCGTTCAGCGCCTCGTAATCTGATGGCCGCTTCAAACCGCGCAACTTCCGGTCTCCTCTTCATCCGATTGAAAAGAATGAAGCTTCTGAGTCTTAGGAACGGCTACTTTCGGGACGCGGTTCAAACTTGATCCGCTGCGTCGCCGCAAGACCGGTTTGAGCCGAAACCGGATGTTGGTGAGGAATTCACATGATCTCCAAGCAGCCTTTCTCAATCAATTTTGACATTCGCCGCAGAATGAGAAAAATCCCTCCGAAACAATGATGGGAATATCATGGACAAGATCGGTGTCATCGGATTAGGGCGCGATTGCGGCGCGCATTGCCTCGCAAGATGTAGAAGTCCACGGATGGCCACGTAGCGGTCGTCGCACTGAAGGGGTGTCGCCAGCTGACGATATTTCGACTCTGGTGGCTCTCTCAGATGTCATTGTGAACAGTCTTTTCGACGACAAAGCTGTCGCCGAGATTCTGGATGCCTTGCTCGATTGCGACCTCACCAACAAGCTCATCGTAGAAACAAGCACTGTGACTGCAGCGCCGCTGACAGAGCGCTTGGAGCGTATCGAGGCAATAGGTGGCGCTGTGAATCGCCCCGGGTTTACCGGAGACCTATAGCTTCATTTCACGCGACCATATCGAGCACGTCGCGCTGTGCATAGAAGTTCTCTTCAGCCTCTGCTGGCGGAATGTTTCCGATGGGGCCAAGCAGG
>NZ_FWFJ01000132.1 GCF_900172365.1 Roseovarius gaetbuli | reverse complement strand
GTCTTCATGGCGCGGCCACACCAGCCGACCAGCGTGCTTTCGGGGATGTCTGCCCCCATGCGTTCGAAGATCTCGTGCTGGCGATATAACGGAAGGTGGTCGTCGAACTTCGAGACCAGCACATGGGCCAGCAGGTTCGGCCCTGCCATACTGCCGGGGATCGGACGGCTGGGTGCTGGTTCCTGCACCATCCGCTCACAACGGCGGCAGGATTTCTTGATCCGGGCGATCTGGATCACCTTCATCTGCGCGGCGATCATGTCGAGGAGTTCGCTGACATCCTCCCCCACCACGCGAAGATCGCCGCCACAGTCAGGGCAGCAGGTGCCGGGGTCCAGTTCACGCCGCTCGCGTGGGGTCGTATCCGAGACCCGTGGTCGGCGGCGCAAAGCGGGTGTATCGGCAGCTTCCGGTGACAGTTCATCCTGCCCTTCGTCGATGGGCGCGTCATCGTTTTCCGCTACGGCGACCAACAGGTCTTCGAGCGCCAGTTCCAGCTGCTCGATTTCGCGCTCGACCTTTTCCGAGGACTTGCCAAAGGCCAGTTTCTGCAACTTGGCGATCCGCAGGCGCAACGCTTGAACCAGTTGATCATGGACACGCAATGTCGCCTACATCTTGGCGTTCTCTGCCTCGATCCGAGCATTTTCTACCTGCAAAGCCGCGATCATCGCCCTCAATTCAGCGGGATCATCAGGCAAGTTTTCATCAGGTTTCGACATGCGCCTGACTACCAAAAATCAGGCTATGGCACCATATAAATAAAGCAAATCCGGTCGCAAAGTCACCCGACCCGCGCAGGCGGAGCGCCCCAATCCGGACGCCGCCAGTCGATGCCTTCCCAGAGCATCGCGAGCTGTGCAGAGGTCAGCCGCACCGCCCCATCCTTGGCGCTCGGCCAAGGGAAACGTCCCCGCTCAAGCACCTTGTAATAGAGG
>NZ_FWFJ01000091.1 GCF_900172365.1 Roseovarius gaetbuli | reverse complement strand
ATCCACACGCCGCCACCTCCTGCCAATCAGGTTGTCCATGTTGTTTATCCGGAAGGGATAGAAATCAATGGTCTGTTTACGCCAGTCTGGATATCGGGAGAAATTGCGGCAGAGCGTTCAATTCAAAGCATAGGTTACGTCGATGGCCAGACACCGGTTTCTGTAAGCTATACGATGCAACCCGATGCTGTGCAGAAATACGGCAATTGATATTCTGCAGGGCTCAGGCTGAATTGCTAAGGCCTGAGTTGCTCGAGTTCCATCCTTGACGGGAGCAGGGGTTTGAGCATCCAGTTTGGTCTGGATCATCAAATCTGTTGCTGGAACACGTGCGCGCCGACCGTGCGATGATCGGACAACCAAAGGGCCATAGCAGCGGCCATCGCGATATCCGCATGGGCTTCCTTTGTGCCGCCGCTGATCGACATGCGACCCGACGACCCGATGGATGCCTCGAATGACTCAAGCTCAGCTTGCAGAGTGTCGCGCATCGGAAAATTACCAAGCTGCAAGTCGCCCGTATGCAGCGCAGAGTTCATCGTGCCGAGCAGAAGGTTCTTTGAGACGTTGTTGAATGTGATGCCGCGCTCCTTAGTCTCCGTCTCGTTTTCACCGCCGACAATCTGCATCCGTGTGTGCTGCACCGACCGTGTGTTGAGCAGGTCACAGAACGCGCGCCCAACGCCACCTGCATCGACGATGTTGATTGTCACTGAGAACTGACCCGGGATTGTCACCGAGACTTGACCCACCCAGTTGTTATGTTCTTTGCGTCATGATGGCGTCAATGCTGCTGTCTCCTTTCGTTTCTTTTTCGCTGTCTCGGAGCTGGCCTTGAACCGATAGCTGTCATTGCCGGTCTCCAGGATGTGGCAGCGATGGGTGAGACGGTCGGTAAGCGTTTCCTGGCCCGCACCTTTCCAATTCTGACCTGACCTGAGATTTCGCACCTGACGGAGATTAGGGCAGGAGTTTCGCGATGGCGACTACGGTGGAGTTTCTCAGGGGCTACGGTGTGGACATACGGACCAATGGTCAGCGACGCTGGCCGGATGAGGTCAAGGCGCGGATCGTGGCTGAGAGTTTGAAGCCCGGGGCGACGGTGAACGGGGTTGCTGCGCGTTATGGGCTTCGGGCAAACCATCTGTCGGAATGGCGCAGTCGGGCGCGTGACGGCAGGTTGGTTTTACCCGCAGTTGAAGAGGACGACTTTTGTTTTGCGCCGATCGTGGTGTCGGATGATTGCGGCGATGCTCCTGTGCCAGCAGTGTCTGCACCGCTTACCAAGTCTGACGCAGCATCCGCTGACCCTATCGAGATTGAGATCGGCCAAGTGACAATCAGGCTCGATTGCACCACCAGTTCTGACCGGATTGCCGAGATCGTTCGGGCAGTCGGGGTACTGGCATGATGTTCCCTTCAAACCGTGTGCGGGTTCTGGTCTCGACGCAGCCTGTGGACTTCAGGAAAGGTCATGACGGTCTGGCTGCAATCGTGTCATCGGTGCTGCGCAAGGATCCATTCACGGGCACGGTGTTTGTGTTCCGGTCGCGCAGGGCGGATCGGCTGAAGCTGCTTTATTGGGGGGGATTACCCCAGAACCTCGCGTTCGCCCTCTGGGGTGACGCCCAAGGCCACATAAACGGCCTTATTTTTGACCTGGCGGCTTTCCGCGTCGCGGATTTTGACCCGAAGCGCATCAAGGAAAACGATTGGATACATCGGCTCCAAGGCGCGGTTCTGCCAGTCTGAAACCTCAGCCAGAACGGCATCGGTGACGCGGCTGATAAGGTCGGCTGATACCTTCAGGCCATAGACTTCTTCAAGGTGGGCGCGAATGTCTCGGGTCGTTAGGCCTGCCGCATACAGACCAATAATCTTGTCATCCATGCCATCAATCCGGGTTTGACCTTTCGGGATCAGTTCCGGCTCAAAACTGCCATCCCTGTCACGCGGAATGTCGATGGGCACTGCGCCGTCATTGCTCTTGAGCACTTTGCGGGTCGCGCCATTGCGCCGGTTGGTCTGCTGACTGTCGGGCTCACCATGCGGTTCATAGCCCAGATGCTCGGTTAACTCAGCGCCCAGCATCCGCTCCATTAGGCGGACCTTGAGCTCCCTCATAAGGCCTTTATCCCCCAGCAGGTCTTCGGGCCGTTCAACGCCGCTCAGCAGCTCATCCAGTAGTTCCGTGGAAATCGTCATTGTCGTCATGCTCCTTCGTTGGTGAAGCATGGGCCAAATTACTCATACACAGAAGGTCGGACACTCTCCTCCCGCCCGAACACCCATGAGGATGCCCGGACGGGGAATTAATCATCTCCGAGAAGTGAGGAGGGATAGTCGCCTGAAAACGCCTCCGCAATGACACGGATGGCTAGTAGAACCCCACCTCGCGCACATCAATTTCTGCCTCATGGTCCCGACCAAAGGCGACCACAGCAATCGACCTGATACTGTCGGCAATGGGGACGGCTCTTAATAGGCGGCCAGACCGCTCAAAGCTGTCCAACGGCAATCGCACCTCTGCCCAGTCACCGGTCGCCTCAAAACCTGCCTGATAGTACTGCCATGGCAACACCGTTCCGCTGGTGCGAAGGTGCACGAAATACCGTTGATCATTCCCTCGAACGATTAGATGCACGCCGGTCACATTCTCCGGAGCTCCATCAGGAAGCTCCATCCGCATCTGGATGAAGCCACCATTGTTTTCGGTACTGACCTTACCAGTCATGCGCGCATGAAACTGGTCGTTTTCTCGAACGAAGGCGACTTGACCGGAGGAAACGCCTCCCATCACGCCGTCGGTGAAAAAGCGCCATCTGGTTTCCGGCTGAAGCTCAAAGTTCTCGATCATTATGTTCCCTGCCAGCGCCGTCATCGGCGCTATCAGAAAGAGCAGCGCAATAAGGCGTCGCATGATAGTACACTCCATTAACCGGAAAGATGTGGGTAATAAGGCCACGATATTTAGCAAACCCGAAAAATATTAACATAACGGCCCATTATCAGCCGACACGGCGGTTAACATAAGGGCGCGTCTGTTCGTCATATTCGCAGCGGTCTCTAATTCGGGATCAACGCTAACAGGCAGATGATTTTGCAGCTACCGTTTCAGACAGGAAAGTTCTCTTCTTCGTCGCTTTCGCTCTCGACGCGGTCGTCCAGCCAATCTTCTGCAGCCTTCCCGGCAGAAAGTGGAAAGCTCTTTATCTCAAGTGACGGGATCACGGCGCCCTCGATTTCTGCGGCAGTTCGGATCCATGCGGTATCCGAGAGCACCGCGCATTTATCGAACTTGCCAATCAAGCTGAACAGTTTTGGCATCTTCTGGAATTCAACGGCCATCGCACCCAAGGTCGGCATCTCAAAGTCCAAAATCTTATAGAGCATCCTGCCGTTAGTAATACCTTCCGATTTCTCAATAAGATGATCAAGCGCCGAGCGCATTGCCTCTTTATCAAGAGCTCCTGAAAGCTCGATGTCTAAGCGATTAGCCGATGGTTTCGAAACGTTCAGCATTTCTAGAATCCTTATCTATATGTTGGACAGGATGCGCGATCTGGATCGCGGCGGCGTTGATGCAGGTCAACAACTACACATCAGGCCGGTTTGTCCGCGAAGCAGACCTCAGCGCAGAGCGCCGCGAAAGTCAGGTTTCCGCCCATGTATGCAGGGCCGTGGCTCTCAGTCCAAAGGAAACATTGAGTGCGCCCTCTGCCTGCCAGCATCGCATACAGCGATCGTCCGGGCTTCGGTGAATTCTGACCTTGGGCTGTTGATTGTCACTGAGAACTGACCCGGGATTGTCACCGAGACTTGACCCACCCAGTTGTTATGTTCTTTGCGTCATGATGGCGTCAATGCTGCTGTCTCCTTTCGTTTCTTTTTCGCTGTCTCGGA
>NZ_FWFJ01000063.1 GCF_900172365.1 Roseovarius gaetbuli | reverse complement strand
ACATGAATTTCCAGAACTGGGGCCGTGTCAGTTTTTTGCGGAATTGTTCCTTCCCCGACAGCAATGCCCCGTGAACCTGGAAAATACTCTTCGCCAGATCTACACCAATCATTGTATCCTTCATTTTGCCGTCCTCTCCGTTAGATGGTCTACAGACCACCATCTTGGCACATTGCGATGCCGTCAGGGGAGGGCGGCAACCACCCCATCTTCAGTACCTGGAACAGCACATCGCTGATCCTACCGGCGCCAGCCGGTAGTGGTTCAGTATTTATGCCAAGAAGAAGCAGGGGCATGCCGGAGGCTTGCGAAGGGAGCTTTGTCGGCCTAGGATTTGGGCAGATTTCAGCAAGGCAGTGCTTTCATGACCCACCGATTTGCGATCCGTGTCTATTATGAAGACACCGACATGGGCGGGATCGTCTATCACGCCAATTACCTCAAGTTCATCGAGCGCGCGCGCAGTGCCTGGGTGCGTGAGATGGGGATTGATCAGAACGTGATGCGCGAGCGCGACGGCATGATTTTTGCCGTGCGTCGGGTCGAGGCGGATTATCTTGGGTCGGCCAAATTCGACGATCAGCTTGAGGTCGAGACCCGAACCACGGCCGTTACCGGCGCCCGGCTGGTGATGGAGCAGAAGGTGCTGCGCGGTGAGGAGTTGCTTTTTCAGGCGGTAGTGACGGTCGTTTGCCTCAATGATGCGGGCCAACCGGCGCGCCTGCCGGCAAATATCCGCCTGATCCTGCATTAAGCGGGCCGAAACCCGCGGGGATGACGCGGATGTGTTGGCTTTCCTTTCGGAAATCGGCTAGTTTGCCCCGCAATAAGGCCGGACAAATCGGCCAACCCATAAAGAGCAGGCAGATGGAAGCAGAAACCCTGGCATTGGCACAGGAGATGGATTTCTCCATGTGGGCGCTATTCGCACGCGCAACCCTAATCGTGAAACTTGTGATGTTGATGTTGGTCGTGGCCTCGTTCTGGTCCTGGTCGATCATCGTGCAGAAGATCATCACCTATCGGCAAGCCCGCCGCGAGGCCGAGGTGTTCGACCGCCGGTTCTGGTCGGGCGATCCGCTGGACACCTTGTTTGACGAGATCGGTGCCGAGCCTGCCGGTCAGTCGGAGCGCATCTTTGCGGCCGGCATGATGGAGTGGCGGCGCAGTCACCGCAATGACGGCGGCTTGATAGCCGGGGCCACGGCGCGGATTGATCGCAGCATGGACGTGGCGATCGCGAAAGAGGCCGAAGGCTTGCAGGGCGGTTTGCAGGTGCTGGCGACGGTCGGCTCGACCGCGCCCTTTATCGGGTTGTTCGGCACGGTCTGGGGCATCATGCATGCCTTTATCAACATCGCCGAGCAACAAAACACCAACCTTGCCGTGGTCGCGCCGGGCATCGCCGAGGCGCTTTTGGCGACCGGTCTGGGCCTGTTGGCGGCGATTCCTGCGGTGATTTTCTATAACAAGCTGAGCGCGGATAGTGATCGTATCGTCGCGGGCTATGAGGCCTTTGCCGACGAGTTCGCCACCATTCTCAGCCGTCAATTGGACAGCTAGGCCATGGGCGCGGGTGTCGTTCAGAAATCCGGCGATAGCGGTCGTCGCAGGCGGGGCCGGGGCCGGTCGCGGCCGATGGCGGAAATCAACGTCACGCCCTTTGTCGATGTGATGCTGGTGCTGCTGATTATCTTCATGGTGGCGGCGCCGCTCATGACCGTGGGCGTGCCGGTGGAACTGCCGAAAACGGCGGCCAATGCGCTTCCGGGTGAGGAAGAAGAGCCGCTGAGCGTGACGATCACCGCCGAGGGTGTCGTCATGATCCAGACCACCGAGGTGGCGCGCGAGGATCTTGTAGCGCGGTTGCGCGCGATTGCAACAGAGCGCGACAGCACGCGGGTTTACCTGCGCGCCGACGGGGCGGTGCCCTATGCTCAGGTGATGCAGGTGATGGGCGCGCTGAACCGGGGCGGATTTGGCAATATCGGTCTGGTGACAGATACCGGCGGACCTGCTCTTGACGGGCAGGGCGGCTAGGGGCGCATCTGGTGAATACCGGTCAGATCATATCGGGGGCGGGCCATCTGGCGTTGATCGGCTGGGCCCTGATCGGGGGTGTTTTTCGCTCCGATCCGTTGCCGTTCGAGGTGACCGAGGTCACCGCCATTTCGACCGAAGATTATGCCGCGCTTCTGGCGCGCGAGAGTGCGCCTGAGGCGGTGGCGAATGTCGATACGCCAGAGCCGCCCGCGCCGGGCGATCTTGCGCCTGATCTGTCTTCAGAGGCCGATGCCGCGCCCGAGTTGACCCAGCCCGAGGCAAGCGATACCCCGCCGCCCGACACGGCGCCGGATGTGTCGCAGATGACGCCGCCGACACCGGCTGACGTGGCCGACGAGCCGCCGGTTTTGCAAGTGCCGCAAGAGGATGTGGCGGCGCTTGTTCCAGAGCTCTCGCCGCGCCCGCAACCGAGGCCCGCGCCCCGCGTCGCCCCCGAGGCCGTGGCCCCGCCAGAGCCGGATGTGAAGATCGACGATGTGGCCAATCCCGAGGTTGCCCCCGATCAGGGTGCCGAGGTGGTCGAGAAACCCGCCGAAGCCACCGCGCCCGAAGAGGCCGCGACCGAGATCGTGACCGAGGCCGAAAAGCTTGAGCAGGCGGCGCCGTCGGTGTCGATGCGCCCCAAGGCGCGGCCTGCGCGTGCCACCGAAGTGGCACAGCAAGAGTCGGCGCCCAAACCCGCCGCCGAGACACCCGCAACCGATAAGGCGGCGGTGAATGATGCGCTTGCGGCGGCGCTTGGGGGTGGTGAGACAAGCCGTGATCGCCCAAGCGGGCCGCCGCTGACCTCGGGCGAAAAGGACGCCTTGCGCGTCGCGGTTCAGCAATGCTGGAACGTTGGCAGCCTGAGTTCGGATGCCCTGCGCACCACGGTTGTGGTTGCGGTCAGCATGGGCGAGGATGGCAAGCCAAATAGCGGTTCGATCCGTATGCTGAGCGCATCGGGCGGCGGCGACACGGCGGCAAAACAGGCGTTTGAGGCGGCGCGCCGGGCAATCATCCGCTGCGGCGCGCGCGGATTCAACCTTCCGGTTGAGAAGTACGACAGCTGGCGTGATATAGAAATGACATTTAATCCGGAGAAAATGAGGATCAAATGATGCGTATGTTAGTGACCCTCCTGATGGCCCTGTCGCTTTGGGCCCTACCTGCCGTGGCGCAGAGCAACGGCCCCCTTCGGATCGAGATCACCGAAGGGGTGATCGAGCCGCTGCCCTATGCGGTGCCTGATTTCGTGTCCGACAATAGCGCAGGTGCGGATTTCGGCCACCGGATCGCGCGGGTCATTGCCTCGGACCTGAGCGGGACCGGGCTGTTTCGCGAAATCCCCGGCGAGGCCCATATCAGCCGGATCACCAGCTTTGAAAGCCCGGTGCAATATGCCGACTGGAAGGTGATCAATGCGCAGGCGCTGATCACCGGGGCGGTGAGTGTCGACAATGTCGGCAAGCTCGTGGTGCGGTTCCGGATTTACGATGTCTTTTCGGGGCAGGAACTTGGCAATGGTTTGCAGCTTGTCGGCACGCAGGAAGGCTGGCGGCGGATGGCCCATAAGGTGGCCGATCAGGTGTACACCCGGATCACCGGCGAGGGCGGCTATTTCGATAGCCGGGTGGTGTTTGTCGGCGAAAGCGGCCCCAAGGACAAGCGCGCCAAGCGTCTGGCGATCATGGATTATGACGGTGCCAACGTGAGCTATCTGACCGACAGTTCAAGCATCGTTCTTGCGCCGCGGTTTTCGCCCACCGGCGACCGGGTGCTTTATACCAGTTATGAAACCGGCTTTCCGCGCATCTATGTGTTGGACGTGGCCAGCGTCGGGCGCCGCGCGCTTGAAACCCAGGCCGGCACGATGAGCTTTGCGCCGCGCTTTGGCCCCGATGGGCGCATGGTGGTCTATTCGCTGACGCAGAACGGCAATAGCGATATTTTCAAGATGGACATCAACAGCGGCGCAAGCGCGCGGCTGACCGATGCACCGTCGATTGAAACCGCCCCAAGCTTTAGCCCCGATGGCAGCCAGATCGTGTTTGAAAGTGACCGCTCGGGCACGCCGCAGCTTTACGTGATGTCGGCCAATGGCGGCGAGGCGCGCCGGATCAGCTTTGGTCAGGGGCGCTATGGCACGCCGGTCTGGTCGCCGCGCGGCGATCTGATCGCCTTTACCAAGCAATCCAAGGGCCGCTTTCATATCGGCGTGATGCGCACCGATGGCAGCGAAGAGCGCCTGTTGACGGCATCGTTTCTGGACGAGGGCCCGACATGGGCCCCCAATGGCCGGGTGATCATGTTCACCCGCGAAACCCAAGGCGCGCAGGGGCAGGCCAGCCTCTACTCGGTGGATATCACCGGGCGCAATCTCAAGCAGGTGCAGACTACGACCGGGGCAAGTGATCCGTCGTGGTCGCCCTTGCAGAACTAAGCCGTGCGGCGCGCGTTTCCTTGGGGCGCGGGCTGTGATAAAAAGGCCAAGGGCATGAACATAATGAATGGGGCAAAAATGACCTATCTGAGCAAAACACTTATCCTGTGCGCGGGGCTCGCTCTGGCGGGCTGTACCAACCCGGACCGGTTTGACGATACCAACACCGTTGATCTCAATGGCGCCAATGCCGGTGGATTGGCGGGGTCGGCGCAAGATCCGACTTCACCGGCCTATTTTCAACAGACCGTGGGCGACCGCGTTCTGTTTGCCGTCGACCAGTCGACGATCGGTGCCGAGGCGCAAGCAACCCTCGCCGGTCAGGCGCAATGGCTGATGTCGAACCCGGAATATACCGCCATCATCGAAGGCCATGCCGACGAGCAGGGCACCCGCGAATACAACCTCGCGCTTGGGGCACGCCGCGCCAATGCCGCGCATGAATATCTGGTAAGCCAGGGTGTCGCCGCAAGCCGTCTCAAGGTGGTCAGCTATGGCAAGGAGCGCCCGATCGAGATTTGCAGCAACGAGGCCTGTTATGCCCAGAACCGCCGCGCGGTCACGGTCATCGCGGCAGGTCTGAGCAGCTAATCGCCAGCCAATCCAAGGGGGTCGCATGCGCCATTTTGTCAAACTACTGGTCTGTGTCGCGCTTCTGGGCCCCGTCGGGGCGCAGGCGCAATCAAGCGAGACGATTGCCGATATCCGGCAAGAGCTTTCGGTGCTGTTCGTCGAGCTGCAAAAGCTCAAGCGCGAGCTGAGCACGACCGGATCAGCCGGGCAACTTGGCAGCGGCGGCTCGCTTGTGGATCGCGTCAATGCGATCGAAAGCGAGGTTCAGCGCCTGACCAAGAAGACCGAAGAGCTTGAGTTTCGGATTGACCGGGTGGTCACGGATGGCACCAATCGCGTTGGCGACCTTGAGTTCCGGCTTTGCGAGATGGACGAGGCCTGCGATATCGGCACGTTAGAGACCGGCAGCACCCTCGGTGGGGTTAAGCCAACAACCGGGGGCGGCGGCTTTGTCGCCCCTGTCGAAAACGTTGATGCGCCGCAACTCGCCATGGGAGAGCAGGCCGATTTCGAGCGCGCAGAGGCGGCGCTTGCGGGCGGGCAATACTCGGAGGCCGCCGCACAGTTCGCGGCGTTCCAATTGGCCTATCCCGGTGGCCCGCTGTCGGGGCGTGCCGGTCTGATGCGCGGCGAGGCTCTGGAGGGCGCGAACCAGCAAAGCGATGCGGCGCGCGCCTATCTTGAGACCTTCAGCGCCGATCCGAACGGCCCCGAGGCCCCCGAGGCGCTTTACCGGCTTGGCCGCTCGCTTGGCCGTCTGGGACAGGCGGATGAGGCTTGTGTCACTTTGGGGCAGGTCGCGGCGCGCTATCCGCAATCGTCAGCGGTGCAATCGGCGCAGGGCGAGATGACCAACCTCGGTTGTCAGTGACGCAAGGCGCGACCGCCCTTTGGCACCAGATTGCCGGGCATTTTCACCCCACCCCGCCGCGCCGTCTTGGCGTCGCCGTTTCTGGCGGCAGCGATTCGCTGGCGCTTTTGGCGCTGCTGGATGAGTGGCGCGAAAACGGCGGTCCAGAGCTGATTGTGGTCACTGTTGACCACGGCCTGCGTTCTGAGGCGGCGAATGAGGCGGCAGAGGTGGCGCGGATTTGCGCCGCGCGCGGCATTCCCCACGAGACGTTGAAATGGCGCGATTGGGACGGGCAGGGCAACCTGCCCGATCGGGCCCGGCGCGCGCGCTATCGCCTGATGGCGGACTGGGCCGGGGACATCGGCCTTGGTGACATTGCCATTGGGCATACCGCCGACGATCAGGCCGAAACCTTTCTGATGCGGCTGGCGCGTGGCGCGGGTGTTGACGGGCTTTCGGCGATGCGCGCGCGATGGCAACAGGGCGATGTGTGGTTCCACCGGCCCCTGCTCGGCCTGAGGCGCGAGGCGCTGCGCGAGGTTCTGCGTGCACGGGGGCTGGCTTGGGTCGAGGACCCGACAAATGACGACGCGGCCTATGCCCGCGTGCGGGCGCGCGCCGCGCTGACTGCGCTTGACCCCTTGGGGATTACGGTCGAGGGTCTTGCCGATGTGGCCCGGAAAATGGCCGATGTGCGTGCCACGCTTTATGGCTATGTATCTGACGCGGCAAAGGAAATCCTTCGGTTTGAGGCGGGCGACCTTGTGCTTGCGCGCGCAGGCTTTGCGGCGCTCCGCCCCGAGGTGGCGCGCCGGTTGCTGCAATCCATGCTTGGCTGGATCAGCGGCGCGGAGTACGTGCCGCGCGGCCGCGCGATGGATGGGTTCCTGGCCGCCGCTTATGCCGGGCAGGGGATGACCTTGCAGGGCTGTATGCTTAGCGCGACCGACTGCGAGCTGCGCCTGAGCCGCGAGTATAACGCCGTGGCCGGGCTGCGTGTGCCCGCGCAGGGCGGGGTCTGGGACGGGCGCTGGCGCGTCGATCAGGGCCCTGACATGGCCGGTGCCGAACTGGCGGCATTGGGCGAAGCGGGCCTGCGCGCCTGTCCCGATTGGCGGCTCGGCGGAGTTCCGCGCGCCTCGGCCCTGGCCCTGCCCGGAGTCTGGTTGGGCGATGAATTGCTGGGCGCACCGCTTGTGGGATGGGCCAATGGCTGGTCGATCAAGGCGATACGCGGCGAGGAAGAGTTTTTTAAAACGCTATTATCTCATTGAAGATACAGGTGTGATCTCTATTTAACAGCTATGGGTCCTGTGATAGGTGCAGGACAACCGAATTTTAAGGAGAGATTCCTTGGGTAACGCAAGAAATATCGCCTTCTGGCTGGTGTTGTTCCTGTTGATCCTGGCGCTGTTCAACCTGTTCAGTGGCTCAGGCAATACGCTGCAAAGCAGATCCGTGTCCTATTCCGAGTTTGTGGCCGCGATCAAGGACGGATCGGTCAGCCAGGTGACCCTGGATGGCGAGACGGTGCGCTATCGCACCACCGATGGCACCGATTATGCCGCGATCAAGCCCGAGGACGCCCAGATCACGCAGCGCCTTATCGAAGAGGGTATCCCGGTCAAGGCCGAGAGCCAGGAACAGTCTGGCTTCCAGACCTTCCTTGTCTCGCTGCTTCCCTTCCTTCTGCTGATCGGTGTGTGGATTTACTTCATGAACCGCATGCAGGGTGGCGGCAAAGGCGGTGCCATGGGCTTTGGTAAATCCAAGGCCAAGATGCTCACTGAAAAGCATGGCCGGGTGACCTTTGACGATGTCGCGGGCATCGACGAGGCCAAGGAAGAGCTTGAAGAGATTGTCGAATTCCTGCGCAACCCGCAGAAGTTCAGCCGCCTTGGTGGCAAGATTCCGAAAGGCGCGCTGCTTGTCGGCCCGCCGGGCACCGGTAAAACCCTGCTGGCGCGCGCTATTGCGGGCGAGGCGGGTGTGCCGTTCTTCACCATCTCGGGCTCTGACTTTGTGGAAATGTTCGTCGGCGTCGGCGCAAGCCGGGTGCGCGACATGTTCGAGCAGGCCAAGAAAAACGCGCCCTGTATCGTCTTTATCGACGAGATCGACGCCGTGGGCCGCCATCGTGGTGCGGGCTATGGCGGGGGCAATGACGAGCGTGAACAGACGCTTAACCAGTTGCTTGTGGAAATGGACGGGTTCGAGGCTAATGAGGGCGTGATCATCATCGCGGCGACCAACCGTAAGGATGTGCTTGACCCTGCCTTGCTGCGCCCCGGCCGTTTTGACCGTCAGGTCACCGTGCCCAACCCCGATATCAAAGGTCGCGAGAAAATTCTCGGGGTTCACGCCCGCAAGACGCCGCTTGGCCCGGATGTCGATCTGCGCCTGATTGCGCGTGGCACGCCCGGTTTCTCGGGGGCTGATCTTGCCAACCTGGTCAATGAGGCGGCGCTTACGGCGGCCCGTGTCGGGCGTCGGTTTGTCACCATGATCGACTTTGAGAATGCCAAGGACAAGGTCATGATGGGCGCCGAGCGCCGCTCGATGGTTCTGACCGACGATCAAAAGGAAAAGACCGCCTATCACGAGGCCGGTCATGCGGTGGTCGGGCTTGCCCTGCCGAAATGTGATCCGGTCTACAAGGCCACGATCATCCCGCGTGGCGGGGCGCTTGGCATGGTGGTCAGCCTTCCCGAGATCGACCGCCTGAACTGGCATCGTTCGGAATGCGAGGAAAAGCTTGCCATGACCATGGCCGGCAAGGCCGCGGAAATCCTCAAATACGGCGAGGATAATGTAAGCAACGGCCCGGCTGGTGATATCCAGCAGGCCAGCGGTCTGGCACGTGCGATGGTGATGCGGTGGGGCATGTCCGACAAGGTCGGCAACATCGATTACGAGCAGGCGCATGAAGGCTATATGGGCAACGGTGCAGGCGGGTTTTCGATTTCGGCACATACCAAAGAGCTTATCGAAGAAGAGGTGAAACGCCTGATCGACGAGGCCTATCAGAGGGCCAAGAGTATCCTGACCGAACGCAAGGACGAATGGGAGCGTCTGGGGCAGGGGCTTTTGGAATACGAGACCCTGACCGGTGAGGAAATCAAGCGCGTGCTGCGCGGCGAGCCGCCTGCGGCCGATGATGACGACACCGACGGCAGTGCAGAGAGCAGCAAGCCCTCGGTCACCGCCATTCCCAAGACCAAGCCCAAATCGTCACCTGGCGATGGCGGGCTGGAGCCCGAGCCGTCAACGTGAGCAGTCTTTCTGGAAAATCCGATTGGAACCCCGGAGCCTATGCAAGGTTCCGGGATCAGCGTTTGCGCCCCGCCCTCGATCTGTTGAATGCGGTTGGCCAGATGGGTGCCGGTGATATTATCGACCTTGGCTGCGGCAATGGCGCCATGGCCGAGGCCCTGAAGGCGCGGGCCAGTGCGCGCGATGTGATCGGCGTAGATGGTTCGCCCGCGATGCTTGAAAAGGCACGTGCGACAAATGGCTATGCGTCGCTTCAGCAGGCGGATTTCAACGACTGGCACCCAAGGCGCGCGCCGGGGCTCATCTTTTCCAACGCGGCGCTGCATTGGGTTGGCGGGCATGAGGCATTGATGCCGCGGCTGGCGCGGATGCTGGGCAAGGGCGGCACGCTTGCGGTGCAAATGCCGCATCAGAACAAGGCGCCGTCGCATCGGGTCTGGCTTAGCCTTGTGGAAGAGCTGTTCCCCGGACGGGTTGAGAAAATGGGCACGCCCGGTGTGATGGCCCCGGTGAAATACGAGGAATTGCTGGCACCAATGGGCCAGTTCCGTCTCTGGGAAACCGATTATTATCAACGCCTGACCGCCGAACCCGGCAGCCATCCGGTGCGCCGGTATACCGAGAGCACCTATGCGCGCCCGGTACTGGCCGCGCTTGATTCCGAAGAGAAGGCCGATCTTATTCGCCGCTATGAAGAGGTGATGCAGGCCGCCTATCCGGTGCGCGCCGATGGCACGGTTTTGTTCCCGTTCCGGCGGCTGTTTTTCACGCTCACCGTCTGAGGCGGATTGAGAGCGACCCTGCGGGGCGAGTATTTTTGCCAAGAAGAAGCACCGGGGTCTGAGTTCTGGGAGAGTGGGTATGCCTGCACTGATGCCAACGGATTTTTCGGGCAGGATCACCTGGCTTGGCCGGGTGGCCGATCGCGAGGCCACGCTTGAGGCGGAACCGTTGCAAGAGGTTGCGGTCGGTTTTGCCGGGGTGGCGGGCGAAGAGCATGGCGGGCTGACACGGCCGTCTTGCAGCCGGGTTTTGTCGCAGCATCCACGCAATACAGTGATCCGAAATGTGCGGCAGTTTTCGATTGTGAGCGCCGAGGAGCTGGGTTTGATCGCCACCCAAATGGGGTTGGAGCGGATTGAACCGGCCTGGCTTGGGGCGTCGATCTTGGTTGAGGGCTTGCCGGACTTCACCCATCTGCCGCCGTCCTCGCGCCTGCAGGGGCCGGATGGGGTGACGCTTGTGGTGGATATGGAAAACCGGCCCTGTCACTTGCCCGCCAAGGTGATCGAGGGGGTGCACCCCGGTTTTGGCAAGGCGTTCAAGGCGGCGGCCAAGGGGCGGCGCGGTGTGACCGCCTGGGTCGAGCGCGAAGGGCGGCTGTCGGTCGGCGATGGCCTGCGTCTGCACATCCCGGATCAGCGGGCGTGGCAGGGGGATTTGCCGCTGTTTGGCGAGGCGGGCTGAGAGGCCCGATGAGTGGCGGTGGTTTCTGATCGGAAACCAGACTGCGGCATCCCGCCGCAAGCGAGGCGGGATGTGTCGGATTCGCGTGCTGTATGGGGCGTCAAACTCGGTATAGCCGAACCAGACCCCCCGCCCTGCGGACAGCATGAGGACCAAAAATGAGCTATAAATCCGACATCGAGATTGCGCGCGAAGCCAATAAGAAGCCGATTCAGGAAATCGGCGCCAAGCTTGGCATTCCGAGCGATCACCTTCTGCCCTATGGCCACGACAAGGCCAAGGTGAGCCAGGATTACATCACCTCGGTTCAGGGCAACAAGAATGGCAAGCTGGTGCTTGTGACCGCGATCAACCCGACGCCCGCGGGCGAGGGCAAGACCACCACAACCGTGGGTCTGGGCGATGGTTTGAACCGGATCGGCAAGAAAGCGACCGTTTGTATCCGCGAGGCGAGCCTTGGGCCGAACTTCGGGATGAAGGGCGGGGCCGCTGGTGGTGGCTATGCGCAGGTTGTTCCGATGGAAGATATGAACCTTCACTTCACCGGCGATTTTCATGCGATCACCTCGGCGCACAGCCTGTTGAGCGCGATGATCGACAACCACATCTACTGGGGCAACGAAGAAGATATCGACGTGCGCCGCGTTGTGTGGCGCCGCGTGGTTGACATGAACGACCGTGCCCTGCGTCAGATCAACGTGTCGCTTGGCGGTGTTGCCAACGGCTTCCCGCGTGAAGGTGGGTTCGACATCACCGTGGCCTCCGAGGTTATGGCGATCCTGTGCCTGTCGCTGAACCTCAAGGATCTGGAAAAGCGCCTTGGCGACATGATCGTGGCCTATCGTCGCGACCGCACGCCGGTGTTCTGCCGCGATATCAAGGCGCAGGGCGCGATGACCGTTCTTCTCAAGGATGCGATGCAGCCCAACCTGGTGCAGACGCTGGAAAACAACCCGGCCTTCGTGCATGGCGGCCCGTTCGCCAACATCGCGCATGGCTGTAACTCGGTTATTGCAACCACCACCGCCCTCAAGGTTAGCGATTATGTCGTCACCGAGGCGGGCTTTGGCGCCGATCTTGGTGCCGAGAAGTTCATGAACATCAAGTGCCGCAAGGCCGGTCTTGCGCCCGATTGCGTGGTGCTTGTCGCCACCGTGCGCGCGATGAAAATGAACGGCGGCGTGGCCAAGGCCGATCTTGGCGCCGAGAATGTCGATGCCGTCAAGGCGGGCTGTCCGAACCTTGGCCGCCACATCGAGAACATCAAATCCTTTGGTGTGCCGGTTGTCGTGGCGATCAACCACTTTGTTACCGATACCGAGGCCGAAGTCGAAGCGGTCAAGCAATATGTCGCAAGTCATGGTGCCGAGGCGGTTCTGTCGCGTCACTGGGAGCTTGGCTCGGAAGGCTCGGAGCCGCTGGCGCGCAAGGTGGTAGAAGTGGCCGAGGCCGGCAATGCCAACTTTGCCCCGCTTTACGCCGACGAGATGCCGCTGTTCCAGAAGATGGAAACCATCGCCAAGCGGATCTATCGCGCGGATGCGGTGCTTGCGGACAAGAAAATCCGTGATCAGCTCAAGGCATGGGAAGAGCAGGGCTATGGCCATCTGCCGATCTGTATGGCCAAGACGCAGTATTCCTTTACCACTGACCCAAGCGTGCGCGGTGCGCCGACCGGGCATTCGGTGCCGGTGCGCGAAGTGCGCCTGAGTGCCGGTGCCGGGTTTATCGTTGCCGTCTGTGGTGAGATCATGACCATGCCGGGCCTGCCCAGCAGACCAGCGGCGGAAAACATCCACCTGAATGACGGTGGTCAGATCGAAGGTCTGTTCTAAGACGGAAACTGCGTGGGTTGCACCCACCCTACGGAATGACTGTAGGTTGGGTGCAACCCACCACGCTGGAAGGAAGAAAAATGACGGCGCAGATTATCGACGGCAAGGCCTTTGCGGCCACCATCCGCGACAAGGTGGCGGGCCATGTGGCGCGGCTCAAGGCGGATCACGATATCGTCCCCGGCCTTGCGGTCGTGCTTGTGGGCGAAGACCCGGCGAGCCAGGTTTATGTGCGTTCCAAGGGCAAGCAGACCGTCGAAGTGGGCATGCAATCCTTTGAGCACAAGCTTGATGTGGACACCTCAGAGGCCGATCTTCTGGCGCTGGTCGAGCGGCTTAATGGCGACCCGGCGGTGCATGGCATTCTGGTGCAATTGCCCTTGCCCAAGCATCTTGATGAAGACCTTGTGATCAACTCGATTGATCCGGCCAAGGATGTGGACGGGTTTCACATTTCCAACGTCGGGCTTTTGAGCACCGGGCAGAAATCCATGGTGCCTTGCACGCCGCTTGGCTGTCTGATGATGCTGCGCGATTTTCACGGGTCACTGTCGGGGATGGATGCGGTCGTGATCGGGCGCAGCAATATTGTCGGCAAGCCGATGGCACAGCTTTTGCTTGGCGATAGCTGTACCGTGACGATTGCCCATAGCCGCACCAAGGACATCGCCGATGTGGTGCGCCGCGCTGATATCGTGGTGGCGGCCGTTGGCCGCCCCGAGATGGTGCCGGGCGACTGGATCAAGCCGGGCGCAACGGTGATTGATGTTGGCATCAACCGGATTGACGCGCCTGAAAAGGGCGAGGGCAAGACCCGTCTTGTGGGCGATGTCGATTTCCCGAGCGCCAGCAAGGTTGCCGGGGCGATCACCCCGGTTCCAGGTGGCGTTGGGCCGATGACAATCGCTTGCCTTTTGGCCAATACCGTGACGGCGTGCTGTCGCGCCAACGGGCTTGAAGAGCCCGAGGGGCTGACCGCCTGAGCAAAGCGGATCAGAGTAAAAGAAAGCCCCGGTAAGGTCACTTGCCGGGGTTTTTTGTGGGCCTGTCAGAAAATCGTGTTGGTCGGGATTGAGCGGCGGTCTCAAAGGGTCGATGCAACACAGGCATTGAAACGCTCGGCGGGTGTTTCGTAGTTGAGCGTTTTTCGGGGTCGTTCGTTGAGCTGCCTTGCGACGGCGCTGAGCTTTGCTTGACTATGTAT
>NZ_FWFJ01000061.1 GCF_900172365.1 Roseovarius gaetbuli | reverse complement strand
TGATAGAAAACGCAGTGTTTGCCGGTGTCATATTGCATGATCGTACCCTCAGAAAAATGAGCCTCCGACCCGGCTGCGGCTCATTTTTCTGAGGGTACGATCATAAAGCGATTCTTTCACGCTGAAGCAGGTCCGACTGGAAGTCGGAGGGTTTGCTCCACGGCGTGGATACTAAAGAAATCTCAGCCCGTCTTAGGGATCACATCGATTTTCCATCGGTTGATCAGGTCAAAGCTGAAATTGCGCGAGGCATGTCGCGCAGGCTCGAAGAATTTATCAAGAGCGCGGAGGCCGATGCCAGACAGCGCATGGCCATGCTCGATTTTCGCAAAGGTGAGATGGTCTCTCGCCACAAAGACGAACGAGGCAAACTTTGGGCTGCGCACGACAACCGCTGGTTGGCAGAAACCAATGAACGTGCGCAAAGAATGCCACGTGGGTTTTCTGGAATTTGGCATCGGCTAACGGGCCAGTATGCCAAGATCAAAGCACAGAATGAGCAAGAGACGCTCAAATCTTGGCAGCGTGATCGTGAACAGAAAGATGAGATGATCTTCACGCAACTCGAAGAGCGCGAAGCCTTGCAGCGCGATATCAAGCGGCAGCGTTCGATCTCTAGCCAAGAGCTGATGGAGTTGCGAAAGGAAGTAGCGAACTTTCTGGAGGTCGAACGCCCTGATCCTGAGCGTAGCGCAATTCGAAAAAAGCAGGTGATCGTCTTCATGGTGTCACCCCTGGCCTATTCGGATGAACTCGCGCTCTTGCAGAATGTTCATCTCCAATCCTTCATGATGAGCCTCAAGGAATATCCAGGCGGGCAACCGGTTGAATTCATCTTGGATGAGGCCTGCAATGCTAAGGCGGCCCTATCGAACCTAATCGATGATCTAACTTTGGTCAGAGGATTGTCGGCGCGCGTTCATCTGGTGGCACAGGCCGAGAGTCAGATTGTTACGACTTGGGGCCGAGACGCTGCCAAGACATTAGACGCCGTCACTGATCTCAAACAGATCATGGGAACAAACTCTCCCGAGGAAGGTAAGCGTCCGGCCTCGCTGCTCTGACATTTCATAGAGTGTGTTGATAAGTGTCCACTATTGATAGTGGACATCTTGAGGGCGGATATGGCGGGCAAGAAGGGTCAGAAGAAGCGTTTTTGGTCGGATGAGGAGAAGGTGTCTATCTGTGCGCAAACATGCGCGCCGGGGGTATCGGTTGCGCAGGTCGCGCGGCGGTATGCCATGAACACCAACCTGATCCACAAATGGCTAAGTGATCCCAAGTTTGCACCGGATCCGGAGATCATTGAAGATGAGGTTGGTGAGACGCCATGCTTTCTGCCTGTGGAGATTGTTGAGCGACCTGTGACCGAAGAACCTGGCCCCGCGCGTGCAGCCAATGCCGCATCCGCCCACAGCGCAATTGAGATCGACATCGCGGGTGGCCATCAACTGAGGATTGTTGGTAGCTACGATCCTGGCCTTCCCATCCAGGGAAACATCTGCGAGGGCAATGTCTTGAGCGCCACGTAGTTGCCCGCCAGCCCTGCCAGCGGATTGGCCAGGATGAATACGGCCGCGATGCCCGCAGTTTGCCGCGCGCCAGCCCATCCGGTGATCAGGAAAAACGGGCTGAGAAGGACCCCGCCGCCAATACCTGACAACCCGGACACAAAACCAATACCTGCCCCGGAAGCCATTCCACCAAAACGGGAAATTCCTCGGGTTGCTGCTGAGAACGCGGCGCTTGAGCGTTTTGTCTGCCAGATCAGATACGTTGCCGCGAAGGCAAGGAGAGTTCCATGGAGCGGACGATACAACTCGTCGGGCAAGACAATTCCACCACCGATAAAGGCCATGGGTACCGATGCGATCAGGATCGGGATGGCCGAACCCCAATCGATAAAGCCGCGTTTTGCGAAACGATAACTGGCCAACCCAGCGACCACCACGTTCAGGGATAGCGCGACAGGTCGTACGATCTCTGGTGCGAGACCAGACAGGGTCAGAACGGCGATATAGCCGGAGGCGCCGCCATGACCGACCGAAGAATACAGCATCGCGATCACTGCGAGGATCGCGCCGATCAGAAATATTGAATCAGGTCCCATTCTCGTCCAACCCGCCCGGTCTTTTTTTTACAACCGAACAAAGTCCAACCGGTCACCGGACGCGATGCGATCACAGTCCGCGGGGATCACGGCAAAACCATCCGATTTGCATATCAGCGAGATCTTGGCAGAAAAGCTCTGGTCAAGCAGTTGAACCTGGGGCCTGCCTTCTGGTGAGAGGCCGACGATCTTTGCGGGCCTGAATTCCTGACGCCCGGGCCGGCGGGTGAAGCTTTCCGAAGCCTCAACCTGTGAAACGGGAACTTCATTGGTACCTTGCCCGGACATTTTCTCGGCGATTCGGCTACCGATGATCTTCCAGGTGGTGAATGCGGCAACCGGGTTGCCCGGCAAGCCGACAAAAACGGCGTCGTTCAGCGTGCCGATCGACAGAGGCTTTCCGGGTTTCATGGCTATCTTCATCACCTCGATTTTTCCGGCGGCGCCGCGCAGTTGCTCAACCATGTGGTCTTCCTCGCCGACCGATACGCCTCCCGTCGTCACCACCATGTCGGCAGATACTGCTGCACGTGTCAGCACGTCGCGCAGTTCATCGGGATCATCTACAACTGCGCCCATGTCGGAAAGCTCGATCCAAGGTTGCCGCAAGGCAGCCATCAGGATGAACCGGTTGGAATTGTAGATTTGGCCCGGCGCAAGGCTTTCACCGGGCTGTCGAAGTTCGCTGCCCGTACAGAACAGTGCAATGCGGACCTTTCTGCGGACCTTTATCTGGGGCAGCCCAACGGAGGCGATCGCACCGATTTCCCGCGCGCCAATAGGGCTGCCTTTCGGCAGCAACAATGATCCCTCTACAGCATCCTCGCCGCTTCGGCGAATGCAGTTACCTGGTATGACGGGTTTGTCGAGTTCGATGAAATTTCCAAGATGCCGGACATGTTCCTGCATGATTACAGCATCCCCGCCTTTGGGGATGCCGGCGCCGGTAAAGATGCGAAAGGCTTCGCCCTCACCCACTCCACCGGCCTCGTTCGCGTTGTCACCCGCCGCAACGCGCCCGGCTACCCGAAGGCGCCACGGGCCGGCGCCGGACAGGTCCTCGCTGCGAAAGACGTAGCCATCCATGGCCGAGTTGTCGAAAGGCGGCATAGGAAAGGGGGCCACCAGATCTTCGGCCAGAACTCGGCCGATCGCCTCGTCCAGTTCGACGACCTCTGTGCCATCAACTTCATTGGCAACTGATAATCCACGCGAGATAGCATCATTGACCGGGACAAGCCCCCCGATGCCTGTGCGCTCATCGACACAACAGGGATCCTCGACACTTTTTGTTGTGGTTTTCATCATTTCCCCCTGCTTTTCATCCTTTGGCCAGTATGAAAGCTTTTCTTTGGCGCCCGGCCGCTCTGCAGTACCCGGTTGCTTTGAAATCGTTCCAATGGCCACAAAACCCAATAAGAGTTCGTCGGGCGCCAGCCCAAACCCTTCGGTCAGGGCCCGGGTCGAAACCTTGTCCCCGCTGACCAGCATTGATCCGAAACCGAAAGATTTCGCGGCGAGCAGGATATTTTGAACCGCAGCGCCGACAGAGACCCATTGCTCATGTGGTGGAACGTCCCGAATGTTGTCCCGGATCTCGGCGATGACCGCAATCAGGCAGGCGCCATTCGCTGCCTTCTCGCGAGCCCGTTTGACCTGATCGCTGTTTAGCTCGCCATGCGTTTCCCGTGCCGCAGCCTCGAACAGGTCGGCAAAGGCTTCTCTCGCTTCCGTCCGGATCAGGACGAACCGCCAGGGGCGCAGCCGACGGTGATCCGGAGCCGCGCAAGCGGCTTCGATGATCGCATTCAGTTGCGCGGGGGTCGGACCCGGCTCAGACAACCGTCGCGGCGAAACCGATCGACGCTCGACTATTTCGGCTATTTGCATGGCGTCACCTAAGCAGGAAACGGGCGGCGCCAAGGCCGCCCGCTCCAGTGGTTTTCACAAGTGTCAGGCCTTGTATTCCTTCGACTTGAAGGACACAGCCCGAGCCTGCGGCGGGGCATCCGCGAGTTTGCGGACATTGCCGAAGGTGAGCTTGTATTCCGGGAGGATCAGCTCACTGACACCCGGGTTCACCACGTTGCCTTGGCTGCCCGCGGGCGAGCCGAACACCATCGCGACCTGGCCGCGCTTGGCGGTGTCGGTGGGATAGGCCATGCCCTGCGTTGCCCCGTTGTCGTTGGTGATCTCGATGAGGTCGCCGGCCGCAATGCCCAAATCGGACATGTCGTCGGCGTTCATCTCGATGAACGGGTAAGGGAAGCGATCCTGAACGAAGTCGCTGTCCTGGTCCAGGAACTGGTTCTGCCAGAAGATGTTGGCGCGCACGTTGTTGACGAAGAAGTCGTGGTTCTCCGCTTCACGCGCCTTGCCGGCGGCGGCGTAACCGCGCCATTGGGCCGCGCAGAACAGCGCCTTCTTGTCATCCCTACCATGCCGATCGAAGGTGCCGTCGGAATAGAGCCGCGGCGTGCCGACAAGTTGACCGTTTTCGTAGCCCACGACCGGTTCCTGTACCCCGTTGTTGCCCATCGCGCGCAGGCGGTCATAGGTCACTTCCGGGTTGCCGCCATTGTAGCCGTCCATGAAGGCATCTTCCTCGGTCTCCCAGTCATAGCCCTTGAACTGGTCGGCATAGGCGTCGTTGCCCATATCGCGCAGGACGCGCTCCATGTGCTGCGCCATCTCGGCCGCGATCAGACAGTCGGGCTTGGAGTTTCCGAACGGATCCATGTAGCGTTCCGACAGTCGCATCCGGCGTTCGCCATTCATCGAGGTGAGGTTCATCTCGTTCGATTCACAGGCAGGCAGGATGACATGGGCGTTCTGGCCGATTTGGCTGTGGATGATGTCCGCATCGACCACGAAGATGCCGCCGGCATTGACCGCGCCGACAATCGCATCGACCAGTTCTTCGCGGGTGCTGCCAGCGGCGGCGTCCATAGCCTCCTTGACCATGTCCGACCGTTTCTTCAGCACGCGTTTGAACTGCGCAGCATTGAGCGTGGTCTTGTAATGGTCGCAGGCCCAGATGTGATAAACCTTGCCACCGCCGTTGATCAGCAGTTGATCCACATATTCGGCCGGGCGGCCGACATGGGCATCGCCGGGACGGTAGTAGCCTTCCTGGTGGCCACCGAGACGGCAGCAGCCGCCGCCTTCACGACCGATATTGCCAGTCGCCAGGGAGGTGTTCACCAAGGCGCCGATCGTGCGGTAGTTGTCGTTGCCCCAGATGATGCCCTTTTCATAGGCGGTGACGCATTTGCGGCGCGCCCCGTCATCGTGCGGCTTGGCGATCCACTCGGCGGCCATGACGATATCGGCGGCGTCCACACCACAGATTCCGGCCGCTTCTTCGATCGAAGTGCGGCAGGTCTGCATGGCATAGTCGAGGCTGCCCAGACCAGCCGGCTGGCTCGATCCCTCGCCAACCGCTTCGCCACCCAGGAAGGTCGAGGCCGCGATGAAGTCATTGTCGGTCCAGCCATTGTCGACGATATGGGTGAGCAGCGCGTTGAACAGCGCCATGTCGGTGCCCGGTTTGATCGCCAGATGCAGGACGTTGTCTTTTCCCGCCACTTCTTCGGCTGCATGCACCGTGACCGTCCGGCGCGGGTCCACCATGATGAACTTCGCCCCGTTGCGGAGTCCCGGAACCATGTGGTTTAGGAACAGGTTGGTCTGGGTTTCTAGCGAGTTGGCTCCGATCATGAAGATCGTGTCGGTGACTTCATAGTCAGAGTAGCTGTAGTTCAGCTCGCCGACACCCATGTCGCGCGACGAATGAACTTCCGAGTTGTAGGCCGGGCGATTGTGAATCCTGCAGTTCTTGATCTTCATGCTCTCGAAGTAGAGCTTGCCGGTACCCCACGTGTTCTCATACCCGCCAGCAGAACCGCCGTGGTCAAACATCGACACGATCAACTCGTCCTCGCCATACTCGTCGACGACCTTGGCAGTGACCTGTGCCACAAGGTCCATTGCGTCGTTCCAGGTGGTCGGTTGCCACACGCCGTTGCGCCAGATCAGCGGGTCGGACAAGCGCTGTTGCTGTGTACCAGTCACGCGACTCGGGCGATTCTCAGCCATGCGCGCACCGCGGATCGAGGCAAGCCCAGAGTTCACCACGCATTCATGGTCAGGAACGACAGCAAGATGCACGTCCTTCCCGTTCTGCTGGACCATGTTGTACATGGACGGGGCCAGCCAGCTTCCATCAGCCGGCTGCTGCTCGCCGAGATTGATTCCAAAGGCGTTGTTTTCCAACGTGCCCTGCTTGTTGCGTGGCCAAGTGTAGGCCTTGTAGCCGCAACCGACGATGCAATAGTGGCAGGTGACATTATGAACCTGTGCATCCGCGGGCGGAATGGGCAGGCGGTCGATTTGTCTCTTGTAAGCCATATTCTTTCCTCCCCTCAGAGCACGTTGGACGGACGACCGAAGATCAGGTCGCTGCAGCCTTCGGCGTAAATATCGCCCTTGTCGTCGACACGCAGCGTGAACTGCGGAAGGTTCTGGGTTGCGTGGCCCCAGATCTGCTGCCCGCCAACTTCAGCGTCGAAGCGAGAGAAGTGGCCGGGGCAGTTGAGGCTGCGATCCTCGGCATTATAGGTCAGGTACCAGCCCTTGTGCGGGCACAGAACCGAATAGGCGACGATATCGCCGTCTGGCCCCACGCCACCTTCGACTGCCTGGCCGAGTTTCAGCAAGATGCCTGGGCTTTCAGCGTCAGGATATTCAATATCCACTGGCTCGTTGATGGTCAGATCGGCGATGTTGGCCAGCCGGTTCGACGGATAGTCGAGCTGCGCGTTGGCCGGCGAAGCCTGGGCCGGGGCGTTTGAAACGGTCGCGGCAGCAGCGCCCGCGACGGCAAAGGCGCCGCCGCGCATGAATTGCCTGCGGCCGACGTCGACAAGCCGGTTGCATTTGTTGCTCATTTCAGAGTCCTCCCTTTAAGTTCTTCCGGAAGGATAGCACTGAGCGGAGTTCGGACGATGACCGATTCGGGCGGAAACACATCATATAAATATTTGTTTTTATGAGGTATTTTTTCTTGTTCAGATTTCCGAACGCGTCGGGAGGGAATCCGTTCAGTCGGATTGGCCCGACAGTCCCAGTTTCTGCATCTTGTCCCAAAGAGTGGTCCGCGACACATCGAGCAGCTTAGCTGCCTGTCCAATTTGCCCGTCGACACGCTCGAGCGCTTCGATGATCTGTCGGCGCTCCGCAGCCGCGCGGGCTTCGGCAAGCGTCATGATCCGGCCCTCACCGGCAATGCGTTCGGGAAACAGATCGGCGGGCTGAAGATGGTCGCCAGAAGCTGTCTCGATCGCTCTTGCCAGACGCGATCGCACCTCACGTCCGCCGCCCGGCCAGTCATGAGCCCGGAGGGCCAGTTCCGCAAGCCGGCTGATGCCGCTCAGTGGCGTCTTTCGTCGGGCATTGAATTGGTCAAATAGCCTTGACGCCAGCCAGACCGCATCGTCCGTACGATCCGCAAGCGGTGGCACGGGAATTTCCAGCATGTCGAGCCGGAAGAACAGGTCGGGCAGAAACCCTCCTCCAGCAATGATCTGTTCCATGTGGTGCCCGCACGAGGCAACGATACGCCCGTCGAAACCATAGTCCAAAACGTGCAGTAATTTGAGCTGCTGTTCACCGGGTAGACGGCTCAGCGCCTGCAGGAACAGCGTGCCATCACCGACCGTCCTCACGGCGCCCTGCTCTGCAAACAAGGCCGCATCAAGGTTGGGGTCGCGGGCGATGTTCACAGTCACGAAGGGGGCCGCGCGCCGGTCGGATTGATCATGGATTCGTTTCGCAACCAGGGCCTTGCCGGTACCGGGACCGCCGCGGATAAGGACAGGCCGGTCAGACGCTGCCGCCTGCAGCGCGAGTTCATCCACCCTAAGTGCCGCAGCCGAAATGCCAATCGTCGGGTCTGCCTGATCATCGGATTGCGCATTCAGGAGCATGGAAAGCCGGTCAAGGAAAACCGGCATCTCGAACGGCTTGGTGACATATTCGGCCGCACCCGCCTGCATGAGGCGCACGGCCTGTTCGACCCCACCGTGTCCGGTAATGAAAAGAAATGGCGGTGGGCTCACCGTCTGGCACAGGGTGTTGAACAGATTTTCGCCGTCACCATCGGGCAAACGAATGTCGCAGATCACGGCGTCAACCGGGACGCGAGGCGTTCGTAGCGCTCCAAGCGCGGGGCGCGCCTGTTTGAACCATTGAACCGAAGCGCCTTCCAGCTCGAGCCGCTGCAACAAAGACGAGCCCATGATCTCGTCGTCTTCCACCAAAACGATGCGACACCCGTTCAGCATCTCAGTTGTCGACCTCTTTCGCATACGGAAGCACAAATTCGATCGCGTTCGCACCGCTTGTTCTTTGCACTTCGATCTTGCCGTTCATATCATGCACCAGGTCGTGAACGAGGCGCAAACCGACGCCGCCGCCGGGAGGCACAGGATCTGATGACAGTAGCCGCTGCCGCGCGGCATTATCCAGCCCAGGGCCAGAATCGACAATCCGAAGTCGCAACCCAGTTTCCTCTTCGGTTGCCCGCAGAGAAACCTGGCCACCTTGACCTGCGGCTGAACAGGCATTCAACAGGAGATTCAGCAGAATCTGGCGAAGCTGCGCCGAAGGAAAACGGGCCAGCGAAACTTGATCGACTTCGATTTTCCAAACCAAGTTTTGGGCTCTACGCCGGATTTCGGGGCCGATCAATAGCTGCAGGTCTTCGAAGTCATCAGGTCCGGCGGGTGATCCCGCTCTGTCGATCCGGTTCTGTTCCAAGGTCACTCGTACCACGTCACGCAGGTGACGAAGGCCGCGTTCGAGAAGTTCGGTCGACCTTCGGACGACTTCGGGATTGTCGGCATATGTCTGGATCGTGTCGGTCGCATTCAGCAACCCGCCGAGCGGATTATTGATTTCGTGAGCCAGGGAAGACGATAGCCGACCCAGACTTACGAACCGCTCTCGCTCCGCCAGCCGCCGCTCTGCCTCGGCCTTTTCCCTCACGGCATTCGCCATGGTGTTATAGGTTCGCGCCAGACGACCGAATTCGCTCTCCATTGAAAGCAGTTCACGGTCGGTGATCGGTTCGGGCGCTTCGGCTGAAACGCTCATTTTTTCACCCAGGAGCGTGACGGGCGCCATCATCCGGCGCATGGCAAAGAACCCGACCAGTGCGAGACCGCTTGTGGCGAGGGCATTCCATAGAACCAGCAGGCGCGCTACCCTCGCCCGTTCGGCAACAAGATCAGCGACATTCAACTCGGTGGCGATGCGCCCCACGCGCCGCCCTTGAAAAACAAGTGGCGCAGTGAGCCGAATAGTGGCCTGAGATCCGGAAAAATTTAGCCCTGCCAGCGCTTGCGCTTCCTGAGCGAGCGCATCGAACGGACTTCCTGTGGGCGCGCGAAAGGGATCGCTTGCCGCCAGGACCTGACCCGAAGCATCAGATACAGCCGTAAAAGCGATGCGCCCCTTGCTCGAAGCCGAGGCGGCGCGTTCCAAGGTGTCGTAGACTTCCCACACGTCGTTACGCAACACGAGCGGGCCCAGTGCCACCGACAGGGCTTCGACATGCGTGGTCGCGAGTTCACGAATACGCTCGGTCTGCACAAGTCCCAGTGTCCTGAGAACCTGTTGAGACGCCACGATTCCCAGAAGCACCATGAGTCCCGCGGCGACAAGCGCCACCCGCGCAGTCAGTGGTATTCTTTTTAGCACGGGCCTCACCGCAGTGCTTCCAGTTCTCGCATCCGTGCGGCGATTCCGGCGTATAGATCCGGTTCTCCGAGAGCCATTCCATCGAGCTGCAGAAGAGCCAGTGCCTGCTTGCCGGTGTCCTGTTCGACGAGCGTCAGCAACGCCTTTTGAAAGGCGCGGATTCGCGGCTCACTCATGCGTTCCTTTCGGGCACAGAAAGGTGGAAACCCGACCCACTCCGATTTTGCAATCACTTTGGTTCGCCGGGTCAATTCCGGTTCCTCTTTTGCCAGAACTTCCCAGACATAGCCATCCACACTGCCGGAGCGGACCAGCCCCGCTGCCACCGCCCGGACAACATTCCGGTGCCCGTAGGTGAAAATCGAACGACTGAAGAAATCGGTTGGTGTTTCACCAGCGCGGACCAAATCAGTCACCGTCATAAGGTAACCTGAGTTTGAATCCGGGTCGGAAAAGGCATGCGCGGCGCCTTTGAGGTCATCCAGAGCCGTCGCAGTGTCCGAGGCGCCGACGATCAGATAGGATTGATACAAAGGCTGGCCATGCCATACCGGAATGGCCAGCAATGAAAGCGCATCCTGATGCTGAAGGAACGGGAAGCCGCAAAGCCAAGCCGCATCCACCGCACCCTGCAGCAAGAGGCCGGTGACTTCCTCATAGGTTCTTCTCTGTTCGAACTCGACAGTGAAGCCGGACGCTTCAGACAAGGCGGCCCCGAGCTTGTCCAGCAGGTTGGCGTCGTTGTCGAGAAATACCGGTGTAATGCCAAGCCTGAACCGGTCCCTTCCTAGAGCGAAGCCGGGACTTGCACAAAGAGTGCTTCCCAAAAGCCCCAGAAGATTGCGTCTCGAAAACTGTCGCAATGGCCGATCTCCTATGCACATCGCCAAGGGATGGCATGTTGTCTACGGCATTCTAATGTGGAACGCCAATTGTCGAAAGCTGTCAATTATGTGTGGTTTGGGTTCCGTGGGATCTGTCGAATCCGAATTTCGGTTTGTCGCGCACAGAAGTTTGTTTTTCTGAGAACGGCTGCTTTCGGGTAGCTGCACTGCGGCGCAAAACGGACGCAACGAATGACTGGTATGGGCCGTGAGTACCGGGCGGAAATGCCACCAAAGCCCTCGATGCCGCGACGAAACCGTGGTCCGCGGCAAGCCCAAGGTGACAAATGCTGCGCTGACGACAAATGGCCGATACGGCGGATGCGCGTGCTATTCTCCTTAGTCAGGAATCCCTGCATTGCTGAGGCTAGACAGCCAGAGTCTTCGGTTCTCAGGATGGTTTTTCGATCCGGCGAACTGCCGCTGCATGGCCGTAATAGAGAGGTTCGGATTTAGGTCGAGCGCAGCCTCGACGGCTGCATTCGCCTCTTCCGCGCGATCCATCTCGATCAGGTTAGCCGCGCGCAAGAGATGGTGGAATGTCTGCCAGGTTTTGCTGGTGGCCACTGTGCCGAGTTGCCGTGCCGCCTCCAGGGCTTCTTCATGCCGACCAAGGTGAAACAGGATGTGGCCCTTGTAGAAATACATGTTCTGCAGCATCGGGTCACGGGGACTGAGCTTCAGCGCCATGTCGATTTGCGGCAACGCATCTTCCTGCATGCGGAACCAGTCGTAGGTGTGGGCAAGCTCCAGCCTGATGCGTGCATCGTTGGGGTTAAGCATCACCGCGCGTTCGAGGTTCGCGATGGCTGGCTCGGCGTCTCCAGTGAAACGGTAGATATATCCGAGCGCGGCATGGGCCTGCGCGTCCCTATTATCCAGCGCAATCGCGCGCTTGGCGGCTTCGGTCGCAGCCACCAACGTATCTTGCGGTGTGTCGCTCCATTGAAAGAAGAAAATTGTTCCAAGCGCACGAGCCTTCAGACTGTAAGCTGCGGCAAAATCCGGGTCACGTTCAATCGCTTCTTCCGCAAACCGGATCGCATCGGTCTGGGCGTCCGTTGAAAACACCGCCTGTCGGGCACGTCCCCGAAGATAAAGATCCCAGGCGCCAAAGTCGTCGGTCGGCTCTGCAAGCGCGTCCGAGACATCCGACTGATAGATTTCCGGAAGCAGTCGGCCGGCGATTGCCTGGCTGATTTCGTCCTGGACTTCGAAAATGTCGATTATTTCACGCTCGAAGGTTTCTGCCCATATCGTTTCGTTGGCTCTGATTTCCACAAGCTCGCCACTGACTCGAACTTTGTCACCGAAACGACGAATGCTTCCGCGAACGACATATCCGACGCCCAGGTCACGGGCGATTTCTAGGGGTGTTGCCGGTTCTTCCACGTAAGAAAGCATTGTCGCGCTCGAGACCACAAAGAGCTCGCGGTTGCGCGACAGATGGGCGGTCAGGTCATCGGTCAACCCGTCGGCGAAGTACCGCGCCGAAGCGTCTTCACTCAGGTCGTCAAATCGCGTGACAGCAATCGAAGGCTTGCCGGTGTCCAGGGCGTCAGGACCATCGCCAGAAAGCAGTATCCAGACGGAAAGAAGCGCTGTCGCAGCCAGGACCGCGACAACTGCCCAGCGTCTGGAGGGCTTCGGTTTCGCCTGTTCCAACGGCTCGACCAGTGAGACCGGCGCGACGAACTGAACCCCCCGTTTGGGATAGGTCTTGATGAAGCGGGATGTAGCCGCAGTATCGCCCAGGGCTTTCCGAACAGACCGGATACGCGTGTTCAATGCCGCATCAGTGATCGCATTCCCGTTCCAGATTTCGTCGATGATGTCCTCTTTGCTGACAATCCCTTCCCGGCGGCTGACGAGGAATTCAAGCAATTGAAGCGCCTGCGGTTCCAGGGCCACGGGATTGCCATCGCGGGTCAGACCATGCGCAGAATCAAGTTGGAAATCGAAGAATTTGTACATAAGGCAGCCTCTATCCGGGCGATGTCGCGGTTTAACGAGCGATCCCGGTTGTCATTTGAATGTCAGGGAAAATCATCTTTCGATCAAGCTTCGCGGCGGCAGCCGATCTATTCGTGGTGTCCGGGGTAAGTGCTCCAACACGAAAATTGTCAAACGAGGAGACTGACATGACACGATTCACACGCGCCGCCGCTGCTGCTGTGGCTATTTCCTTGGCGGGAAGCGCCGCCATGGCGGAAACCGACTTGGAGGCAGCGCTGAAGAGCGGTGGAGAGAGGCTTAAGTCTGACGAGATCGCGGAGCTTTTGATCGGCAATATCGTCACGGCCAAATCGGGTGAGAAGATGTTCAGGTTCTTCTATGACCCGGCCAATGTCCTGAAAGGAGAACTGACCAATGGCGGATGGAGTGGGACGGGCGCCTATGCGATCACCGACACCGACCAAGTATGTGTCTCGATGGCCGCCGATAAGGGCCGCTATCGTTGCCTGAGCGCTGTGCGCACTGGCGATACTGTCCAGAAGTTCAACGCCGACGGCAAGATGACCTTTGAGCTTCTTGATTTCGAACCATCGACGGGGCTATGAATTCGATCATTGCTGCCATTGTCCTGGACAGTACCAATGGCAGCAAGCCCGCTGAGCGAGATTTAGTCACCTCGCGGATTTAGCGCGCGCAGCGAATGGCAGTTTCGACGGGCCGCGTCGCGGCATCGCGGCCTTTTGGTGAACGGCAGGTCAGGGCCGTTATCTCAATTATTGAAATGCTTCCCAGCCGCGAAGTCTCGCGCTGGCACCTTTGCTAGATCCGCTTCTAGTTCCGTAGCTATTTCATCATGTGGCTTCATAGCTACATAGCGACGCGCGCTCGGTCACGCAGCGGGCATTCTCCGCGTCGAGCATCTAGGTCGGCTAAGGGAGGTTTGAGTGCCCGGACAGCATCGGCGCCAGAATGCATCCCCATCGCACCCATGCAATTTCTCCAGGACTTCGCTCACTTTAAGGAAATCTTCATCGGTGGCTCCCGGGATGTTGAGCCATTCCTCGCCCGGGGTCAGAATTCACCGAAGCCCGGACGATCGCTGTTTGAGATGCTGGCACGCAGAGGGTGCACTCAATGTGTCCTTTAAACTGAGAGCGGCGGATCTGCATACATCGGCTTATTTTGTTGAAAAACTCTTCCTTGATCGAAGTCTGAACTGCTGATTCAATTCCTGTAATCGAGGGGGAGGACCGGCGATGATGGGACCGAGGCAGGAAGCGCAACCGGCGCTGTTCTACGAG
>NZ_FWFJ01000054.1 GCF_900172365.1 Roseovarius gaetbuli | reverse complement strand
GGCAGTCTATTTGCACGAGATCACAAACGGCTGCCAAGCCAAACGGATCATTGACGGCTGGATCGGCTTTTACAACACAGAGCGCCCCCACACCGCGCTCGACAAACGCACCCCAGACGCGGCATACTTCGAGCAAGCAGAGATACGAAAAGCGGCATGAACATAAATCTGATGCATCTTAGACAAGCCGCAAAACTGTCCTAAAAAGCAGGACCACTTCAGCTGCGAACCGTCACACAGCTTTAAGTCCCTCCAGTAACCTTTCCGCACAGGCGACACTCACGTCCTCTTCTGCGATAATAGCTTTCGCGATGTGGTCGATCTCGCTGCCGGTCGCACCGGCTGTAATCGCGATGTTGCGTGCATGTAATGTCATGTGCCCCCGTTGAATGCCTTCGGTGGCCAGCGCGCGCAGTGCGGCCATATTCTGCGCCAGACCAACCGCCACCGTCACCTCGGCAAGCTCTCGGGCGGACGACACGCCCATCAGCTTGAGCGCGGCCTGCGCGGCCGGATGGGTGCGCGTGGCCCCACCGACGATACCGAGCGCCATAGGTATTTCCAACGTTCCGACGAGCGCGCCATCCTTGGCGATCTCCCATGTGGTCAACGACTTGTAGCGGCCGGAACGCGAGGCAAAGGCATGGGCACCCGCCTCAACGGCACGCCAATCGTTACCTGTGGCCAAGACGACCGGGTCAATTCCGTTCATGATGCCCTTATTGTGGGTCGCAGCACGATAAGGATCGATCAGGGCCAGCGCACAGGCCTCGACTATGCCTTGCGACACCTCCGCACCGTCGTGCGTCCCCGACTTCAACGCATCTGTGGGAACGCGAACGCTGGCCGTTACTAGCCGCTTGTCGGCCAGATTGGAAAGAATGCGCAATCGCACTTTTCCACCGGTGATTTTTTCCACATGCGGGGCCACGGACTCGGCCATGGTGTTGACCGTGTTCGCACCCATGGCGTCGCGCACATCCACCAGAAGATGCAAAATGACCATCGAACCGATCAGACTATCAGAAAAGACTTCGACTTCGATGTCTTTGCAGCCACCACCAAGTCCGATCAGGACTGTGTCCCTGGAGTTGGCTTTTTCAATAATATTGTCTCGATCCGCCAGGAGCCGTGCGCGTGCGCCAAACGGATCGCCAAGCCCCAGGATCTGGATCTGCGCCCGCATGATCGGCGCGGTCGAGCTTGTACGGAAACCACCTCCTTCGCGGGCGATCTTGGCCATGTAGGAGGCGGCGGCGACAACGGATGGTTCTTCGACGGCCATTGGTACCAGATAGTCGCGGCCGTTAACCTTGAAGTTTGTTGCAACGCCAAGCGGCAACTCGTAAGTGCCGATCACATTTTCAATCATTCCGTTCGCGACATGAAGCCCAAGAGCCGGAGCGTCAGACAATGCATCAATAGCCGACTGGTCGATACCGGTAGCTAGCGACACAGCCTTCCGCCGCGCTTCCGGCTCCATATCTCGCATTCCTTCGATCCGCGACGATTGGGTGGCGTGACTTTCTTTGGACATCGTTATCTCCCTTTGAAAGGTGAACAGGATATTTAACGAAATGACGGGAAGAAGAAATGGTAATTCAGCGGGTTTGTCAGATGACTGGTTTTGCACCTGCCGGTTTCGGACGTCGACGCCATGGAGACGGGGCAACTAAAAATCCGCTTTGCAGACCGACGGGCTGTTACGTAGGATTGCAGGGTCGATGATGGCGGAGGTTTGCAAAACAATCACCGATCACTAACGGGAAATTCATTTAGGGTCACTTTAGTGCGGATCACCCGAGGGGCAGGTGAACGCGGCAAGAAATGAAACGACGATGCGAAATTCCTTTCAGGGTTGCTCGTCTAGCTATGGATTTTCATTGGGCTTATGTGCAAAGAGACTGAATATGTTTGAAAACCAACAGCCGATCCAAAAAGACAAGTTGCACGATCAGGTCTATGATCGGCTGTGCACATTGTTGCGCGAGGGTGAGTTTACACCTGGCCAGGCGGTGCCTGTTGCGCGGGTGGCCAAGGCCTTTGGCGTCAGCGCAATGCCTGTGCGCGAGGCGTTGACCCGGCTGCTTGCTGTCGGAGTTCTGGCAAATGTTTCTGGCCGGTCGGTTGGCGTGCCGGTGCTTGATTATGAAGAGTTGACCGATTTGCGCAATGTGCGCCTTGAGGTCGAGGCGCTCGCCGTAAGATGGGCGGTAAAGAACCGGGACGATGCTTTTCTGGCGGACCTTGATGATTTGCTGGAGCGCCTCGAAAACACAGAGCAGTCCGGCGATGTTCGCAGGTACATCAAGACCAACTACGAATTCCACTTTCGTCTTTACGAGCAATCGCGTTCACCTGTCTTGACGGAAATCATCGGTACGCTCTGGTTGCGCGTCAGTCCCCATCTTTATCAGTTGGAACTTGAGGACCAGTACAAGGTTTCAAATAACCATCACCGCAGAATCGTCGAATGCATCCGCAAGGGGGATGACAAAGGCGCATCGGAGGCTCTGATCGCTGACCTTTCCGATGCGTATGACGTGCTTGTCCGGATGCTTTTTGCTCCTGAGTCGGCTTAACAAAGACGACTCTACGCCGGTAGAGTCCACTATTTTTCCCTTTCATCATAAGTCATTGAACGAAATGTGGGAAATTTCCGAAATCTAAAACTTGATTTTTGATCAATAATCAATCAGCATTTGTTTATCTACTGCCGCGGAACAAACTCGGAGGATGTTTGTGCCGGTCGGCCCAATTGGGAGGAAAGTATGAAATATTCGAAAATCACCGCGGCTCTGATCGCAGGTTCAATGGCATTTGGCGCGTCCGCGAAGGCCGACATCCTGGATGTGCACATGAACATCCCCAAGGATCTGACATTCCTGGCTGACAGTGCGAAGTTGATGGATGAAACCCTCAGAAATATGAGCGGTGGAGATTCAGGCTTCCAGCTTTATGGTGCTGGTGAACTGGTCCCGGCAGGGGAAATCCTTGAAAACGTCAGCTCCGGTGCTATTCCGGCTGGTTGGAGCTTTCTGGGCCAGTGGGGCGGACAGGTTCCGGTTGCCCAAATCGGTGCGACACCCTTCGGCGCGGGCCCCGAAGCTCTGGCGGCCTGGTTGCATGTGGGCGGCGGTCTGGAGATCGTTCAGCGCGGCTTTGACCCGCTCAACATCAAGGTCATGGCCTGCCACGTCACCAACCCCGAGCCCGGCGGCTGGTTCAACAAGGAAATCAACTCGGTTGAGGACTTCAACGGGTTGAAGATGCGGATGAGTGGCGTCGGTGCACGCGTGCTGAACGAGTTTGGTGCTTCGGCCCAGTATCTGCCCGCAGGAGAGATTTATCTGGCTTTGGAACGTGGCCGGATCGACGCCACGGAATTTTCGCTTCCGATCATCGACAAGGATCTGGGCTTTAACCAGATCGCGAAATACTACTACTATCCGGGCTGGCATCAGCCGGGCAGTGCCGACATCCTGATGATCAACATGGATGTCTGGAACGGCATGAGCGAAGCAGAACAGGCCATGTATGAAGCGGCCTGCCAGGTCAGCCTGCAATGGACCCTGGCCTATGCGCCATCCGCCCAGATCCCGCAGATCGAGGAATTTGAGGCCGGTGGTACCATCGTCAAAACCTTCCCCGACGAGGTTCTGGCAGAACTGCGTGTCGTGACCGAGCGCGTCCTGAATGCCGAGGCCGAGAAAGACCCGCTCTACGGTGAGGCCTACCGCTCGATGAAGGACTTCGTGGCGTCTTCGGGCCGCTGGACCGCACTTCAGACCCTGCCAGCTGAGTAAGGTCATGGCTCAGGATTTGGAGTCACGTCCTGGTGATCCTGATCTTGGCACCGGCCCGGTCCATATGGTTCTGAACGGAATCCTATGGATCGGCCGGGCTGCGGCTTGGATCCTCATGCCAATCCTCGTGCTCGTTCTGATCAGTGTTGTGCTGTCCATGGCCAAGGTCGGCACGATCTTTAGCTGGGACAGCGATATCTTCCTGTTTGGCTCAAAGCTGACACTGTCGAGCATCGGAGATCTTCTGTGGCACTTGTTCGGGATCATGCTGATGCTGACCATGGCGGGGGCAATTATCACCGACTCGCATGTACGGGTGGATTTTCTTAGGCAGCACATGAGCGCGCGGAATAAGGCCATCGTGGATGTGATCGGGCATCTGTTTCTGCTCATCCCACTTTGCGCGATCGTGGCCTATCACGGCTATGATTTCACCGTCCGCTCTTTCCACATGGACGAGGGATCGAATTATGACGGGATGTACGACCGCTTTTTCATAAAGGCGTTCATCCCCATTGGCTTCGGTCTCATGCTACTTGCCGGGATCAACCTGACCATACGCGACCTGCGCGCACTTTTCACCAAACAATCCGGGAAAGCCGATGATTGAATATATCATTCCCCTGTCGATGGTCCTCTGTCTGCTCATCGGCATTTTCAGCGGCTACCCGGTGGCCTTTGTCCTGGGCGGTATTGGCATCTTGTTTGCCTTCATCGGCGGGCTGCCCTTTGCCTTCCTGAAGATTGGCGTGTCGCGCATCTTTGCGGGCGTCATCGAGAACTGGCTTTTGCTTGCGGTGCCGCTCTTTGTCTTCATGGGCGCGATGCTCGATAAGTCCGGGCTGGCTCAGAACCTGCTTTATTCGCTGGAACGGGCGCTTGGAAGCAAGCGCGGAGGGCTGGCGATTTCCGTCGCAATTCTTGGTATCATCATGGCCGCAAGCACTGGCATTGTCGGAGCGTCAGTTGTCATGCTCAGCACATTGGCCCTGCCGATTATGCTGCGGGAAAAATACAAGCCTGAACTGGCCGTTGGCGTAATCGCCGCGTCTGGCACGCTTGGTATTCTGATCCCTCCGTCGATCATGCTGGTTCTGGTGGGCGACATTCTGCAGATTTCTGTGGGCGAACTCTTTCTCGGCGCCATTATTCCCGGCCTACTGCTCGGCGGGCTTTATATCGGATACATCATCTTTATTGCGCTGACCAAGCCAACCTATGCACCCGTCTCCACCTCCGTACGGGCCGAGGGATCGCTGGCCCTGGCCTTGCTAAGAGATTTGTTTGCGCCTCTGGCACTGATCCTGACGGTGCTTGGGTCCATTGCTACGGGTATGGCGACGCCAACCGAAGCGGCCGGTCTTGGGGCGATCTGCGCAATGATCCTGGCCGCCATCAATCGCAAGCTGACCATGCCAACCCTGTCGAGTTGTGTCCGTGAGACTGGAAATACCTCTGCCATGATCCTCGGAGTGCTGGTGGGGGCCACGATCTTTAGCATGGTATTCAAGGGCCTGAAGGGCGACAAGATGATCGAGAACACAATCCTGTTCTTTGATCTTGGTGCTTATGGCACGCTGGGCATCCTTTTGCTGGTGATCTTTGTAATGGGGTTCTTCCTGGAGTGGGTTGAAATCAGCTTTATCGTGCTGCCACTCTTTGCGCCCATCGTCGCTGGGTTGGATTTCGGTCTGGGTATCTCACAGGAGCAGCAGCTTTTGTGGTTCGCCATGTTGGTGGCCGTCAACCTGCAAACCAGTTTCCTAACGCCACCCTTCGGATATTCGCTGTTCTACATCAAAGGCGTGGCCCCACCCGAGATCAGCATTCGCACAATCTACCGAGGCATCGTGCCGTTCGTCGCGTTGCAGCTTTTTGGCCTCGCGCTGCTGATCATCTGGCCTAGCATTGTACTTTGGGCACCCGACGCCGTGTTCGGCAATTGAAGGAGACTGACATGAACGACCATCCGATCGAGGCGAAAAAAGCCATGACAGACATGCGCCTGCCGGGGCTGGAGGGCAAAAAGGTTGTCATCACGGCGGGCGCCGGTGGCATAGGCTTTGCCATTGCTCGTCAACTCTATGCGCAGGGCGCGCGGGTTGCGATCTGTGACGTTGACGCGGATGCGCTGAAGCGGGCCAGCGACACCCTTGGGGGCTGCATAGCGGAGCAAGCGGATGTCTCGGACGAGGCTGCGGTTGAGGCTTTCTTTGATAAGGTCAAAACGGGTCTTGGCGGATTGGATGCGCTGGTAAACAATGCAGGCATCGCAGGTCCGACCGGCAATATCGAAGACCTGTCACCGGACGAGTGGCGGCGCTGCATTGATATCTGCCTGACGGGGCAATTCCTGTGCGCACGGCAAGCGATCCCGATGATCAAAGCCGCTGGTGGCGGCGCTCTGGTCAACATGGGTTCGGCCGCGTCCAAGCACGGATACGCCTATCGCACGCCTTATTCCGCCGCGAAGTTTGGCGTGATCGGTCTGACCCAAAGCCTTGCAAAGGAGCTTGGCCCCGACAACATCCGCGTGAACGCCGTCCTTCCCGGCATCGTAGAGGGTCCGCGCATGGACGGTGTTATCCGCGCCCGCGCCGAGGCAACGGGTGTCAGCTTTGATGCGATGCGCGAGGAGTATCTCAAGAATATCTCGCTGCGCCGCATGGTGTCGCCGGACGATGTCGCCACGACTGTGGCAATGCTGATTTCCGATCTCGGCAACAATCTCTCAGGGCAATCCCTTGCCGTCGACGGCAACGTCGAAACTCTGTGATTCAAAGAAGAAAGTTCGACCATGAGCATGAAGAACACACACGCGGGCAAAGTCATCATTACCTGTGCGGTCACGGGGGCCATCCACACGCCGTCGATGTCGCCGCATTTGCCGGTCACCCCTGAGGAGATTGTCGCAGAGTCGCTGGCCGCAGCAGAGGCTGGGGCCTCCATTCTCCATCTGCATGCGCGCAACCCCGAAGACGGGCGGCCCGATCAGAGCCCTGAGGGGTTTGCGGCCTTCCTGCCCCGGATCAAGCAAAGCACCAACGCGGTGCTCAACATCACCACCGGCGGCAGCCCTTACATGAGCGTCGCTGAGCGCGCCGCACCCGCCGCGACGTACCAGCCGGAGTTGGCCTCGTTGAACATGGGCTCGATGAATTTTGGGCTGTATCCGATGCTGAACCGGTTTAAGGAATTCAAGCACGACTGGGAGCGCGAGCATCTGGAAGGCTCGAAGGATCTGGTGTTCCGCAACTCGTTCAAGGACATCGAATACGTGCTTGAGACCTGCTACGGCAACGGCACCCGGTTCGAATTCGAATGCTATGACACCTCGCATCTCTACAACCTCGCGCATTTTGCTGATCGCGGGTTGGTCAAGGCGCCGTTCTTCGTGCAATCGGTGTTCGGACTGCTCGGCGGCATCGGTGGTCACCCCGAAGACGTCCTGCACATGAAGCGCACGGCCGACCGGCTGTTCGGCGACGATTTCCGTTGGTCGGTCCTGGGCGCAGGCGCGAACCAATTTCGGATCGCCACGCAGGCCGCCACGCTGGGCGGCAATGTGCGAGTGGGCCTCGAGGACAGCCTCTGGGCTGGGCGCGGCGAGTTGGCGACATCGAACGCCGTTCAGGTCAAGAAGATCCGCAGCATCATCGAAGGGCTGGGTCTGCAAGTTGCCACACCGGATGAAGCCCGCGAAATCCTTGGACTTAAGGGGGCGGATCAGGTCGCCTTCTGAATTGACCTTTGCCCGTCCCGTCGGCGGCATTCGGCACCGTTTGAACTCTCAGTGAGTGACAAGATGAAAAAAGCACTTTCGCCCCAGGCGGCCGCAGCACTTGTTCCGGATGGTGCCAGGATCATGATCGGCGGGTTCATGGGCGTCGGCACGCCGCGCCGAATGATCGAAGCGCTCGTGGCTGCCGGCAGGCGCGATCTTACCTTGATCGCGAACGATACTGCCATGCCGGGGCGCGGTATCGGGAAACTCATAACCGCGCGGGCTGTCAAACGCCTGATCGTGTCGCATATCGGTCTGAACCCCGAAACGCAGCAGCAAATGAACGATGGAAGCCTTGATGTCGAACTGATGCCGCAAGGGACGTTGGTCGAATGTATCCGTGCCGGCGGCATGGGGCTTGGCGGCGTCGTCACGCCGACAGGGCTTGGCACCGGGCTGGAGAACGGCAAGCGCATCCTGGAAATCGACGGCAAGCGCTTTCTTCTCGAAGCACCCATTCGCGCCGATTTCGCCGTCATCGCCGCACGCCAGTCGGATTATCTGGGCAATCTGGAATACTCGCTGACCGCTCAGAATTTCAATCCGATCATGGCGATGTCGGCAGATATCGTCATCGCCGAGCCCGAGCATATCGTCCCCGTCGGCGTCATTCCCCCGGATGCGGTGCGCACACCCGCCATACTGGTCGATCAATTGATAGAAAGGTCGCACTAGATGACGCCAAAGGAACGCATCGCTCGTCGTGTCGCACAAGAGATCGAGCCGGGCACACTCGTCAATCTCGGCATTGGCCTGCCCAGCCTCGTGGCAAGCTACGTTCCTACCGATGCAGGGGTGTTCTTCCAATCCGAGAACGGCGTCATCGGGTTGGGCGCGCGGCCACCCGAAGGCATGGAAGACCCCGACCTGACGGATGCAGGCGGCGGGTTCGTGACCGCCGTTCCGGGCGCAGCCGCCATTGACAGCGCGATGAGTTTTGGGCTGATCCGCGGCGGTCATATCGACCTGACCGTGCTGGGCGGCCTGCAGGTGGATGAGACCGGGCACCTCGCCAACTGGATGATCCCCGGTAAGATGGTTCCGGGCATGGGCGGCGCGATGGATCTGGCAACCGGCGCACGGCGCGTCATCGTCGCCATGCAGCACGTGGCGAACGGTGTCAGCAAGGTCGTCCGGACCTGCGATCTGCCCCTGACGTCGAACCGGCCGATAGACCTGCTGGTCACGGACATGGCCGTGTTCGAAGTCGCCAGATCCCGTCTGATCCTGAAGGAAATTGCGCCGGGTTTGACACTTGAAGATCTGCGCACCGCAACCGACGCACGCTTTGAAACGGCGGATGACCCGGTAACGATGGCGTAACCGCATGTCGGGCACGCAAAGGAGAATGAACATGACCAAGATAGCGACCATAGGATGCGGTTTGATCGGACAGGGCTGGGCGACCGTTTTTGCACAGGCGGGCTTTGACGTTGCGATGTATGACGCCTCGGCCGAGGCTGCGGAGCGCGCGCTAGAGACCATGGCAAGCCGGATATCCGATCTCGTCGAATTCGAGCTGGTCACCGCGGCGGACGCCCCCCGGATATTGCAGCGGATCACTGTCGCGCCGAGCCTTGAGGACGCACTCAATGACGCCGTCTACATCCAGGAAAGTGGTCCTGAACGCCTCGATGTGAAACGCGAAATCACGCAGATGCTGGACGCCATCGCGGCGCCGGACGTCCCGATTGGCAGCTCCACCTCCGGCATTTCGGCATCGCGATATTGCAAGGAGATAGCAGGGCGACATCGCTGCCTTGTCGTGCATCCGATCAATCCGCCGCACCTTATCCCAGCAGTTGAAATCGTGCCGACCCCGTGGACCGATCCGGATATCGTTTCAAAGGTGAATGCATTGATGATTGAGTGCCGCCGCGAAACCATCGTTCTGAGCGAGGAGATCGACGGCTTTGTTGTCAACCGCCTGCAAGGCGCGCTTCTTGAAGAAGCCTTCAAGCTAGTGGGGAGTGGCATCGTCTCGGCGGCAGACCTGGATAAGGCCATTTCCGACGGACTCGGGCTGCGTTGGTCATTCATGGGGCCGATGCAGACGATACACCTCAACGCCCCGGAAGGCGTCGCTCAATATGTTGAAAGATATGGAGAAATGTACCGTAGTTTCGGCGTCGGCCCCTCCGATTCAGTCGACTGGAAGGACGTCGCCAATGAAAAGCTCGGGCCCGAATTCGAAGAGCGCATTCCTACTTCAGACATCCCCGACGCCCAAGCCGCCCGCGACCGAAAGTTGATGGCCCTGCTGCGCCACAAGGCGCAGACCCGCTCGGAAACGCCGCCCGTTTCCCCCGTAACTCAGGAGTAAAGACCCATGTCCAGCCCCCAGATCCTAACCCTGTCTCCCACAGATAATATCGCCGTGGCCTTGCGTCAGATTGACGTTGGCGCACCGCTTGCGTCTTCCGGCATGACTGCCGCGGACAAGATACCTTCGGGACACAAGGTGGCGCTGGCTGAAATCAGTGCGGGTCAGCAGATCATCAAATATGGCCGCGTCATCGGTGTCGCGACGCAGGACATTCCGAGCGGCGCCCATGTTCACGTGCACAATGTTGCGATGACAAGCTTTCACCGGAACGAGAAGTTCGGCGAGAATGCAAAGGAGACGGGGATTCTGCCGTTGTCCGAGAGGGCGACATTTGAAGGATATCGCCGTGACAGTGGCGCCGTGGGGACCCGGAACTACGTCGGTATCGTCACATCCGTCAATTGTTCGGCCTCTGCGGCGAAGCTCCTGGCCAAAGAGGCCGAGCGATCGGGACTTCTGGATGGTTTCCCCGGTGTCGATGGGATCGTCCCAATCGTTCACGGTGCCGGGTGCTGTATCGGAACGGATGATGAGGCCTTCCGTAAATTGCAACGCGCCATTTGGGGCTATGCCACACACCCGAATTTTGCCTCCGTCCTGATGCTTGGTCTTGGCTGCGAGGCCAACCAGATCCCGCTGATGCTCGAAGCCTACGGGCGGCCTGATGACAAAAGCTTTCAATACTACACGCTGCAAAGCGCGGGTGGCACACGAAAATCTATCGAGAAAGGTCTGCAGTGGCTTGAGACCGCTTTGGCGCAAGCCGCCGAGGCAAAGCGCGAAACAATTGATGCATCGCACCTCAGCGTGGCACTGCAATGCGGCGGTTCAGACGGCTATTCCGGAATCACGGCGAACCCCGCTCTTGGCCATGCAGTCGACTTGTTGGTCATGAACGGTGGGACGGCGGCACTTGCTGAAACGCCCGAGATTTACGGGGCAGAAAACCTTCTGACGGATCGCGCTGCCTCGTCTGAAGTTGGCCGGAAATTGGTTGATTTGCTGGAGTGGTGGGAAGACTACGCTGCCAAACACGGTTCTGAAATGAACAACAACCCGACTCCCGGTAACAAGATGGGCGGCCTTACCACAATCCTGGAGAAATCCCTTGGCGCGGTTGCGAAGGCCGGCAGCACGAATTTGAACGGTGTCTATCAGTACGGTGAAAAGATCACGGCGAAGGGGTTGGTTTTTGTAGATAGCCCCGGATACGATCCGGTCTCTCTTACTGGAGAGGTCGCCTCTGGATGCAATATGATCTGTTTTACGACAGGCCGCGGTTCCTGCTATGGCAACAAGCCCGTCCCTTCGATCAAGATCGCCTCTAACAGCGCGATGTATCATCGCATGCAAGACGATATGGATATAAACTGCGGCACGATTGCGGAAGGCAGCGAAACCGTGGCTGAAGCGGGCAAACGGATTTTCGACGCTATTCTGGCCAACGCCTCGGGCCAAAAGACCAAGTCCGAAGAGCTGGATATCGGCGATGCAGAATTCGCACCTTGGCAAACATACGCTCAGATGTAATCGGACGGCGTTTGGCAGTTTGGACCTGATAGTGGGAATAATTCCTTGAAGAACGGTAAGCGTTTCCTGGCCCGCACCTTCCCAATTCTCACCTGACCTGAGATTTCGCACCTGACGGAGATTAGGGCAGGAGTTTCGCGATGGCGACTACGGTGGGGTTTCTCAGGGGCTACGGTGTGGACATACGGACCAATGGTCAGCGACGCTGGCCGGATGAGGTCAAGGCGCGGATCGTGGCTGAGAGCTTGAAGCCCGGGGCGACGGTGAACGGGGTTTCTGCGCGGTATGGGCTTCGGGCAAACCATCTGTCGGAATGGCGCAGTCGGGCGCGTGACGGCAGGTTGGTTTCACCCGCAGTTGAAGAGGCCGACTTTTGTTTTGCGCCGATCGTGGTGTCGGATGATGGCGGCGACCCCATTCGCGTGGCCCATTGTTGGGCACACGCGCGCCGCAAACTGAAGGCAGTCTTTGACCGCGACGGCTCAGAGATCGCCGCCGAAGGCCTGTGCCGCATCGCCCAGATCTATGCCGTTGAAGCCGATATCCGTGGTATCGACCCCGGCCAGCGATTGTCAGCCCGCCAGGCCCGCAGCGCCCCGCTGGTCGCAGCCTTCGGCGACTGGCTGCAGGCGCAACGCCGCAAGATCTCCAGCAAGTCTCGGCTGGGCGAAAAGCTGACCTACATCCACAATCACTGGAACGGGCTGCACACCTTCCTGACCGATGGTCGTCTCGAGATTGACAACAACAGGGTCGAAAACCTGATCCGCCCGATCGCAATCAATCGTAAGAACGCCCTCTTTGCCGCGCACGACGAAGGCGGCATTGCATGGGGCCGCATCGCCTCATTGGTCGAGACCTGCAAAATCAATCGCATCGAACCCTTCGCCTACCTTAAGGCAACGCTGACAGCGATTGCCAACGGACACCCGCAAAGCCGCCTTGACGACCTTCTGCCGTGGAAATTTGCGCCGTCAAGCTAACCCGCTGGTGTTGTTCAGCTAACGCTTACTGAAGGTCTACGCTGTCGGACGTGCCTTATGAGTTCGGGTGATTTAACGAATTCAACCGGTAAAATACTGACCGGACACAGTTACCCTGACGCTCGCAAGTGAAGCAAGGTGTGGCAATAAATTGCTTTCGTATCGGCTGCATACCGAGGAAAATCTGGGCGTCCGGCGCCGACATGGCCGGAAAGGGGGCTCGTGGATCTGAGCCTCCCCCAAAGACGTGGTCCGCCCCTATAATTAGGAAGGCGGAGGACCAAGAATGGCCATTAAGAGCCCCAAGCCCGAAGAGATTGTCGTGAAGTTGCGGCAGGTTGAAGTTCTGATGGGGCAACTTGCAGGACATCGCACGCCCGTCGCTGGCTCACCTGATGAACATCCATCAAATGCGCGACAGCTTTGCGTTTCCCAACGGGCGTCACCATTTTTTTGAATTAGATGTCTCGCAGCATGGCGTTGTCGAGCATCTGTTCTGCCAAGAGCTTCTTGAGCTTCCCGTTCTCGCCCTCCAATGCCTTCAACCGCTTCGCATCAGATGCCTCCATGCCGCCATACTTAGATTTGTATTTGTAGAACGTCGCGGAGCTGATCCCGTACCGCCGACATACATCTGCGGTCTTCTTACCAGATTCCTGTTCCTTGATCATCGCTATGATCTGTTCGTCCGAAAATCGTGCCTTCATTTGTCCGCCCTTTTGTTGGGCGGACTCTACACAAAAATGGAGGAGTTTTGGGAGCACAGGTCAGAACTTCCCGGCTGGCTGCCGCAACCTGAGCCAGACGGTGCATGCTTGAGACTCAAGAAAGCTGGGCATACACTTGCAATTGCTTTCAGTCGGGGATTGTGATGTCAACGCAAAGGGAAAGTCAAAGGTCAGTTCGATCTATATCCCATCTCCAGTGGATGAGATTGGTCGTGGTGTATTTCCTCATCCCGCTGGTTTTATTGATCTGCGGCGGGGACCTCGGTTGGTGGCAGGCGTGGCTCTATTCCCTTCTGATCGTTGCGGCTGGCATTGGTGGGCGTCTGTGGGCGGAACGGCGGCATCCCGGATTGACCGCCGAACGACAAAATATTGAGAATTTCCAAAATGCAAAAGCCTGGGACAAAGTGCTCGCGCCACTTATGGCGGTGAGTATCGTAGTCCCCCTTGTCATCGTGGCAGGGCTGGACCACCGTTACCATTGGTCGCCCGAATTTCCGTTATGGGTCAATGCCGTTGGCTTCATCTTGATCGCGCTCGGATATTTTTTAGGGGCATGGTCATTGGCCGAGAACCGCTTTTTCTACAGTGTGGTGCTCATTCAGACGGATCGGGGGCATGTGGTATGTGACAGTGGTCCGTATCGGTTTGTGCGGCATCCGGCCTATGCGGGAAGTATCTTTCCATTGTTCGGCATTGTTCTTGCTCTGGATTCCGTTTGGACCCTGTTTCCTGTGGCTGCGGCAACAATCATCACGGTACTCAGAACGGTACTTGAAGACCGAACCCTGAAAGAAGAGTTGCCGGGCTATCGCGACTATGCACGTCGTGTGCGCTATCGGTTGCTTCCCGGGATATTCTGAGCATCCGGAATGATAGGCGTCCTTGATCAAGGGTGACGGTCAGCCGGGAAAGCAGTGCGCCGCCTGACAGGGGCTTTCACAGGCATACTCCAATAGGGGCTGGAACCCGAAGAATGCAGACCTTGCCCAATAACCTGTATGGCCGGATCAGTTTTTGTAGTAATCAGAAAATATGAAGCCGACGGTCACGACACTTGATACGCCTGAAGTGGAAACGCTCGACGTGGAAATTGTCGAGCGCAAAGGACTTGGGCACCCGGACAGCATTTGCGACGCCATTGCCGAACAATTCAGCCTTTCGCTTTGCCGTTTCTATCTGGATCAGTTCGGCCTCGTACTTCACCACAACGTCGACAAGGCGCTATTGTGGGGCGGTAGCGCACGCTCGGCCTTCGGCGGCGGCGAAGTGAAACAGCCTTTCGAGTTCTTTGTTGCGGGGCGCGCAACGGCCGAGTTCAAGGGTATCAAGGTGCCGGTCGAAAAATTGTTCCATGAAGCCGCAATGACCTGGCTGCGGCAGCACATGCACGCCCTCGACCCAACGACAGACGCGGTTTTCCATACTTTGACGAGGCCCGGTTCACCCGATCTGGTCGATCTGTTCCTGCGTCAACGTTCAGAGGGGGTTGCGCTGGCGAATGACACATCCCTCGGCGTCGGTTACGCGCCGCTGAGCGAGTTGGAAACAATCGTTTTGCGGCTAGAGCAGCATCTGAACTCACCATCTGTCAAAGCGGCCCATCCAGAGATCGGCGAAGACATCAAGATCATGGGAGTCCGAAGGGCTGGCATCATCCACCTGACGATCGGTTGTGCGTTCGTTGATCGTTTTGTGTCAGGCCTGCATGAATATTGCGCGGCAAAGACGCGTGTAGCCGAGATGGCCATGCAAATTGGCGGGCGCTTCACCGACAGGGAGATCATGGTCAACGTCAACGCGGCCGACAACGTGGCCACTGAGAGTGTTTTTATGACTGTGACCGGAACGTCGGCGGAATCGGGCGACGATGGCGAAGCCGGGCGCGGAAACAGGGCAAACGGATTGATCACACCCTATCGCCCAATGACCATGGAATCGATCGCGGGCAAGAACCCGATCACCCATGTTGGAAAACTCTACAATCTCGCCGCTGGGCTGATCGCGCATGCACTTGTGGAAGAGATACCGGATGTCATCGAAGCACAGTGTTTCCTGGTCAGCGAGATCGGCAGGCCGGTCAACGAACCCCAGGCAGTGGATATCAAGCTGCGGCTGCGCGATCCTGCCCGGATGCCGGATGCACGACACTTCGCGCAAGAAATAGCCGCGGATCAAATCTCTCGCCTCGATCAGATATGGTCACAGTCGTTGAACGGCGAGATTGGCTTCAATCGTTGGCCGCTGAAATAGTGGAGTAGCCCCCTGAAAGTGGTCCACCAACCGGGATAGATTTGTCCCGCGATTTGGAGGATCAGCGATGGCTGGAAAACGAGAGAAGCCCGAAGAGATTGTATTGAAACTTCTGAGCCCTTCGCGTCGCCGGAAGTGCATTGATCACGTACGGCAGGAGTTTGGTGTTTCCGAACGCCGCGCCTGCCGTACTCTGGGTCAGCATCGATCCACGCAGCGCAAGGTTCCACTTGGCCGCTCTGATGAAGAGCAATTGACCGAAGACATCATCGAACTGGCCCGTCAATACGGGCGTTATGGATATCGGATGGTGCCCGGTCTGCTGAACAACTCAGGCTGGCAGGTGACCCACAAGCGCGTTGAACGGATTTGGCGGTGTGAAGGGCTGAAGGTCCCGCACAAGCAGCGAAAGAAAGGGCGACTTTGGTTGAATGACGGCTCGTGTGTCCGGCTGCGACCCGAGCGGCCAAAATCCTGATCTAACAATGGCGCGTCCACTACAACACGGTCAGGCCGCATAGAGCCCTGGGGTATCGCCCGCCCGCGCCAGAAAGCATCCTGCCAGTAGACCAAAGGCCGACAATGCATTAACAATTAAAATGGACCACCCGATGGGGGCACTCCAGTGATCGCAGCAGGTAGAGCGATACGATAAAGATAGCGACGTTCGATGCCATTATAGCATAGTTGAACACCTGTTTTTTGTACATGCCCCACAGGAAGAGCAGCATTATGACGGCCATTACGACGCCCATATAAAGCGCCATATACGTCCCTGTTTCGCTGAACTGGATGTGTTCCAAAGCGTATGTATTCAGACACATCAACCCGAACATCACCACCGTCGATGTGACGATCATTGCAATGAATCTCGTATAACTCATCTTCGTCCTCCAAATTGTAATCTTTGAAAACAAACAACATTCCTACGGGGGAAGGTTCCAAACAAATGGTAGACATTAACACGAGAGATGCGGCAAATTGTGAAAATTGCTTTAGTGCGAGCGATCAATCAGCGTTTATTTGCAAAGCCTTAGCGTTCGATGACCTCGGCTGATCAGCCGGTTCACGCCGATCTGTTGTGGGCCGCCAAAGAAAAGGCAGGAATAACGCCCGAGCTCAGCTCCTGTCACACAGGGTTCATCGACGGATATGTCATTGAGGGTCATGTCCCTGCGGCTGACATCCAACGGCTGTTGGTTGAGCGCCCCGACGCCCTTGGTCTGGCCGTCCCCGGAATGCCAATTGGCTCGCCCGGTATGGAAATGGGAAACCAGCGAGACGCTTTCGACACGCTGCTCCTTCTGCGTAATGGTGACACCGCTGTGTTTGAAAGCCACACCTGACCCCAGATAAGCACATCAGTCGTCAGTACTACTGGCACTGCCATACTTGTAAGACCGGGATTATTGGCGCCCCAGTTTAGCAAAAGAGGGCATTGTAGTTTTGCGGAAATGGCTCGAAAAAGACAGATATCCCAAGTGACTACTGATTGATTTTCGGTTCGACCAAGCGCGGCCAGTGGCGATGATAATCGTCGATCACGATCCGATGGCTGTGAATTCGTCCTTCGCTCACATGCGGATGATCTGTTGGAAGGTCGTCGTGCGAATGCTGCACAGACTGGCTGCTCTCTCTTGGCCAAAACGCGATCCCGCTGACCATGCCGATACCCGCCAGCAGCGCCAACACCGCAAATGCTACCGTTGGCCCGGAAACTGTGATCAACCAACCTGCAAGCGGGTAGGTCACCAGCCAACAAGCGTGTGACAGGGCGAATTGGGCAGCATAAACGGCAGGTCGATCTTCGGCGTGGGCTGAGCGTTTGAGAAGACGTCCAGAGGGGGTGAGAACGGTAGAATAGCCAATCCCGATGATGAACCAACCTGCCAGAAGCGGTATCCATTGCGTCTCATAAACCAGTGCCATCAAAGATAGGGCCAACAGCGCAGCCACCAGCACCAACGCGCCGCCGATCATCACCGGGCGGTCGGGGCGGTTGTCCAACAGCCGGGGCAGCAGCAGTGCGGCCAGCATCGACCCACCGCCGAAAGCTCCGAGGGCTATGGCAACCTGAGAGTCCCCAAGGCCGAGGTCAGAGCGGACGAGGACCACTGTATTCACCAGCACCATCGCACCTGCGGCGGCTGCGGCAAAGTTGAGCGACAGCAACCCGCGCAGGCGTGGCGTGGCGAGATATATGCGCGTCCCCCGTGTGGTACGGTCGTAGATGCCTCGTTTGGCCGTTGGCTGTGGGCTGGGCAATATCACCGAGACAACCAATGCAGCGGAGCCGACAAAGCCGACGACCGTGCCAAAGAACAAAGCATTGTAGCTGACGAATACCAGCAGGACTGCCGCCAGCAGTGGGCTGATGATGTTCTCCAGATCATAGGCCAGACGCGACAAGGACAAGGCACGTGTGTAGCGGTCTTCCTCTGGCAGAATGTCGGGGATCGTGGCCTGAAACGTCGGTGTGAAGGCGGCGGATGCGGATTGTAGCACGAAGATCAAGACGTAGACCTGCCAGACCTCGGTCACGAAAGGCAAGCACAGGGCAACGGCGGCACGGACCAGATCAAGGCTGACCAACATGCTGCGGCGCGGCCAGCGGTTGGCGAACGCGCCGACAATCGGAGCAATACCGACATAGGCCACCATCTTGATCGTAAAGATCGTGCCAAGGACAAGGCCCGCACGTTCGCCCGACAGATCATAGGCCAGCAGCCCTAGTGCAATGGTCGCCAGCCCCGTTCCCAGCAGCGCCACTACCTGTGCCAAGAACAGATGGCGGTAAGTGCGGTCAGCGAGGACAGAGAGCATGGACCTTCCTTACAGGTATTTGGTGATCGCCTTGAACTCGGCAGTGACGGAAGATTCCCCTGTGCCAACCAGGGCATCGTCGAGGCAATGATCGATGTGGTTCTGGATCAACGTGCGCTTGGCCTGCTGCACAGCCTTCTCCACAGCTTGCAGTTGTTGTGCGATGTCCACACAGGGTTTCTCATCCTCGATCATCGTGATGACACTGGCCAAATGCCCGTTGGCATGTTTCAGCCGCTTGACGATGGCAGGGTGACTTGCATGGGTCGTGTGTTTCGTCATATCAAAGAGGTAACCACCTGGGGGGGATCAGGCAAGTGGGCCAAGACCCGCAAGAACAGGTGGAATGGCACGGGCAATCACGGGCTACTTGAGAGGACTGCTGACCATCGCTTTGGCGGTTGGTATGCTCCTGTCCGCCAACTCCCGGTCGGTCTCCCATGATTTCACTGAACTGGCAAAGATCGTCGCCGAGCATCATGCCGAGATCGACGAACACGGCCACGCCCACGAGGATATCGTTGAGCTGATGCATGCCTATCACGGCCACAGCCATGAGATCGCGGACCATGACCATAACATCGCGTTTCTTCCGCCACGTGAACCTGCGGGGTCTATAATGCCGACCAGCACGGGTTGGGCTATGGCGAATAGCGCGATGCCGGACAGCCGCGACTACGGATTAGATCGGCCGCCACGCGTGTGATGTTGCGCCCAACAGGGCGTTCAATCCATCACATTCACAAAGCGGAAAATCCAGATGTTACCAAACCGATCTGATCGGTCGGGGCAGCAGTCGCATCCTATGCGCCAGTCCCTGACAATCTTCACCGCCGCTCTGCTGTTGCTCATGGCATTCGCGACCTCGGCCTATGCCCATGACGTGACCCTGGGGGACGCGGGCGACATCCAAGAGACTTTCGGGGTGCATATCATCTCGTTCATCTATCTGGGCGCAAAGCATATGATGATAGGATACGACCATATCTTGTTCCTGCTCGGCGTCTTCTTTCTTTACTACATGAAGGACGTGGCGATTTACGTCAGTCTTTTTGCCATCGGTCACTCGGTCACCATGCTCTTGGGCGTGTGGAATATTTTTGCCACTTTTAACGGAACCGACTTGCGGTTGCCAGCAAGGCACAATACATACGCTAAACCAACTGTCGCGGGATGGAGCAGCCCGGTAGCTCGTCAGGCTCATAACCTGAAGGTCGTA
>NZ_FWFJ01000073.1 GCF_900172365.1 Roseovarius gaetbuli | reverse complement strand
TTGCCAACGATCCCAGATATCTGACTTCTGTTTGTCCGTGAAGAATATGCGGCGACGATACTTCATGATGATCACTCCATCTCTCTCAAAAGATTAAAGTGTTGCATCGACCCGTTGAAACCGCCGCCCATAACAGACTTTGCCCTAATGCCCGGAGCAAGGCGCATCGCGCCGCCGGGCAGCGCCCGACCGCCCCATGGGCGGGCGCTTTTGCAGTGTTGAACTCCAAAGAAATCGTTGGAAGTTAGGTGCAAGATAAAGCGTCAGTTGCGACCGGATGTACGCCCACCCGCGGTCAGGCGCCGCCCGGCATTCAACGGCGGCTTCGTCCGCATAGCAGAGCAACATGCGATGTGGACAGACCCTTTATGGTCCGGGAGCGTGGGTTTCACCCACCCTACGGATTTGGAGAGCGCCCGTGTCACAGAGGCGGGTTCATGTGGTGGCGTGTTCGAAGCCTTCGTCGATGGCGCTACGAAGTTTGCGTTCCAGCGCCTGGCGTTTGGCTTCGGAGTGGAATTTCAGGCCGAACATATCCTTGACGTAGAAGGTATCGACCACCTGTTCACCAAAGGTCGCGATCACGGCGCTGGCGATATAGACATTGGCCGCGGCCAGCGTGCGGGTCAGGTCATAGAGCAGGGCCGGGCGATCACGGGTGTCGACCTCGATGATCGTGTAGATCTCCGAGCCGTCATTATCAAAGGTGATATGCGTCGGCACCTTGAAGGCGCGTTCGCGTTTCTTGAGCTTGTCGCGCGATTTGATCGCGTCGCGCGCCACCACCTGACCCAGAAGCGTCTTGTGGATCATCTGGCGCAACCGCGGCAGGCGGCTTGATTCAAACGGGTGGCCATCGGCATCCTGAATCCAGAACACCGCCGTGGCAAACCCGTCCTTGGACGTATAGGTGCGGGCATCGACCACATTGGCGCCGACAAGGGCCAGGGCGCCGGCAAGGCGCGAGAATATGCCCGGATGATCGGCAAGCGCAAAGCATGCGCGGGTGGCATCGCGATCCTCGTCGATGGCCAGATCAATGGCGATATCATCCTCGTGCAGCCCGCGCAGAAGCCGGGCAAAGACCTCGTGGGCGGTGACATGCAAGCCCTGCCAATAGGGCGGATAGTGGCGGCTTGTCTCGACCTTGAGATCCTTGGCGTCCCAGCCGCTCAGCGCCTCGCGCAGGTTGCGCTTGGCATCCGAGCCGCGCTGTTCGCGGTTGAGATCCTCTAGCCCGCCTTCCATGGCGCGGCGGGTCTGGCGATAAAGCGCGCGCAGCAAAGAGGCCTTCCAGTTGTTCCAGGTGCCAGGCCCCACGCCGCGGATGTCGCAAACCGTCAGCAAAAGCAACAGGTCAAGCCGCTCGCGGGTCTGCACCGCCTTGGCAAAGTCGCGCACCGTGCGCGGGTCGGCAATATCGCGTTTCTGGGCCATGTCCGACATCAGGAGGTGATAGCGCACCAGCCATTCCACCGTGTCGACCTCTTTCGGCTTCAGCCCCAAACGCGGCGCCACCTTGCGCGCAATCTTGGCACCGAGGATCGAGTGATCCTCATCCCGCCCCTTGCCGATATCATGCAGCAAAAGCGCCACGTAAAGCACCCGGCGATTGAGGCCCTCTTTCAGGATCGTCGAGGATACCGGCAGTTCCTCGATCAATTCGCTGCGCTCGATCTGGGCGAGGTGGCTGATGCATTGGATGATATGTTCGTCGACCGTGTAGTGATGATACATGTTGAACTGCATCATCGCGACGATCGGCTCGAATTCGGGCAGGAACGCCGACAGCACGCCAAGCTCGTTCATCCGGCGCAGCGCGCGTTCCGGGTTGCCATGCTTGAGCAGGAGATCAAGGAAAAGCTTGGGTGCGCGCGCATCGTTGCGCATCTTGTCGTTGATCAGGTTCAGGTTGGCGGTGACCAGAAGCATCGCGTCGGGATGGATCAAAAGCCCGGTGCGCAGCGCCTCTTCAAACAGCCGCAACAGGTTGAGCGGATCGGACAGAAACGCCGCATCATCGACAATCGCAAGACGGCCATGCACCTCGGTATAGCCATCCTTGAGCTTTTTGCGGCGGCGGAACAGGCGCTGCAACAATGGCTCTGACTTGATCTGCGTCGCTTCAAGCTTGGTCAGGAAAATCCGCGTCAGATCGCCGACAGAGGTGGCGTGGCGGAAGTATTCCTGCATGAACACCTCGACCCCGCGCCGCCCGGCGGCATCGGCATATCCCATGCGCTCGGCAACCTCGACCTGCATGTCAAAGGTCAGCTGGTCATTGGGCCGCTTGGTGATCAGATGCAGATGACAGCGCACCGCCCAAAGAAAATTTTCGGCCTTGGCGAAGGTGTTGAATTCATCGTCGGTGAACATGCCAAGCGCCACAAGTTCGCTGACATCGGTGACCCGGTGCAGGTATTTGGCGATCCAGAACAGCGATTGCAGATCGCGCAATCCGCCCTTGCCCTCTTTGACGTTCGGCTCGACCATATACCGCTCGCCCTGCTTTTCGTGGCGCGCGTCGCGTTCGGCAAGCTTGGCTTCGGTAAAGTCACGTTCGGTGCCTTTGAAAAGCTCGTCCCAGAGGCGGCGGTTAAGGTCTTCGGCGAGCTTGGCATCGCCCGCCAGGTGGCGGTTTTCCAACAGGGCGGTGCGGATCGTGTAATCCTCGGCCCCAAGACGCAGACAATCGCGGATCGTGCGGCTTGCATGGCCGACCTTGAGGCGCAGATCCCACAGGACATAGAGCATCGATTCGATCACGCTCTCGGCCCAGGGGGTGATCTTGTAGGGCGTCAGGAACAGCAGATCGACATCCGATTGCGGTGCCATCTCGCCGCGCCCGTAACCACCGACGGCAAAGACCGCAAGGCGCTCGGCCTCGGTCGGGTTGGGCAGCGGGTGCATCACGCGGGTGGCGATATCAAGCACCGTCAGGATCACGCAATCGGTCAGCCAGCAATAGCCGCGGGTGACCGGGCGGGCCGCAAACGGATGCTCGGCAAAGCCCGCCGCAATCGCCTCGCGGCCACGTTTCATTTCGCCGCCAAGCACCTCGACGACGGCGCCGCGCAGCGCCGTCATGTCGCCGCCAGTCTCGCTTACGGCTTGTTTGAGCCGCGCTTGGACTGCGCTGATGTCAAAGATATCGTCGGCCGGACAGATAAGATCGTCCCGGCGGGTGATGGTCTGTGTCATGCTGTGGTTGTTTGACCCCCGTCAAAACCCTGTGACATCAAAACCCTGCGCCGCCAAAGCTTTGCGGGGCCGGTGACAGGATGACGACCTGTTTGTTGCGGATTGTGGCCACGGCAAGACCGCGTTCGTTGCTGCCATCCGAGCGCAGGCGGAAAACCCCGTTCACGCCCTGAAACCCGGCCGATTGGGTGAGTGCATTGCGCCCCATTGCATCACGCTGGTTGGATTTGGCAAGCGCGCCGATGGCGGCAATGCCGTCATAGGCAAGCCCGGCAATCGGGTGTGGGACATTGCCGTTCGCGCTTTGAAAACGGCTGTTGAACTGGGCGGTGCGCTGTGGATCGGGGAGCGCAAACCAGCCGCCCTGAACCCCCGGAAGGTCAAGCGTCTGGCGCGGGGTATCCCAGCGGGCGAGGCCGATATACTGCATCTTGTCGGGGCCAAGTCCGGATTCGGGAAGCATCTGTGAAAACAGCGGCAGCGCGCCGGCGGTGTTGGCGGTCATAAAGATCGCGTCGGCGGAATTGGTCTGTGCGGCGGTGCGAATGGCAGGGATGGCGCTGACCACGCCTTCTTGCGAGAATTCATAGCCGATGCTGCCTGCAAGGGTCGCGCCGTTGTCGCGCACGGCCTGTTCGATGGCTGCGCGGCCAATCTGACCTGCAAGGTTGTTGGAATAGACCGCCATGATCCGCGACTTGCCCTGACGAGTGGCGAAACTGGCAAGCCGGTTCGCCGTGGTCTGAAAGGTCTGTCCCAGAATGAAAAGATTGCCGCCGGCAATGGTCGGATTGTTGGAAAACGTCAGAACGTTGACGTTCTTGTCGGCCACGGCAACCGCCACGGCATTGGCCGATTCGGCATGCAGAGGACCGACGATGATGCGCGCGCCATCGGCCACGGCGTTGAGGGCGGCGGTTTGTGCCTGCACCGGCTGACCGGCTGTGCCATAAACCCGCAGGTCGATCTTGACGCCCGCCAGATCAGACACCGCAAGGCGTGCCGCGCTTTCCAGATCACGCGCCAATTGCTGCTCCTGCGGGCTCGCAGAGCCATGCGGCACCAAAAGCGCCACGGCAATCGGGGCGCCTGGTGTCGTGGGTGCGCTACCGGTGTTGGCGAGCGATACAGGTTGACAGGCGGCCAGCCAGAGGGCAGCGAAGACCACAAAGAGGCGGGTGAATGGCTTGCGGACAACGGTTAAAACGGCGAACATGATATGGTCTCACTCCCTTTTTGCGCTTTGCCAGAGGCCAGACGCGATTGCGGACGATAATAAACGTCAGAGAGGGCGGGTCCAGTGGTGAATCTTAACAAGCAAAAACTGGCCCCCGGCCTGTACCTGATCGCGACACCGATCGGCACCGCGCGCGACATCACGCTGCGCGCGCTGGATATTCTGTCTTCGGCGGATGTGATCACCGCCGAAGACACCAGAAGCCTTCGGCATTTGATGGAAATTCACGGCGTGCCGATCGGCGACCGCCCGCTCTGGGCCTATCACGATCACAACGGCGAACGCATGCGCCCGCGCATCCTTGCGGCAATGGCCGAGGGCAAGTCGGTGGTCTATGCCTCTGAGGCGGGTACGCCGATGGTGGCTGATCCCGGCTTTGATCTTGGGCGTGCGGCGGTGGCCGAAGGCTATGATCTTATCTCGGCGCCGGGGCCGTCTGCGGTGATCACGGCGCTGACGCTGGCGGGATTGCCGACCGACCGGTTCTTGTTCGCGGGGTTCTTGCCGAATGCCTCGGGGCGGCGCAAAACCGTGATGGGCGAGTTGGCAGAGGTGCCCGCGACGCTGGTGTTTTACGAATCGCCCAAGCGGGTGGCGGCAATGCTGCGCGATGCGGCGCTTGTTTTGGGCGGTGCGCGCGAGGCGGCAATGTGCCGGGAGTTGACCAAAAAGTTCGAAGAGGTCCGGCGCGGCACGCTTGACGAACTCGCCGCGAGCTGTGCCGCTAGCCCGCCCAAAGGCGAAATCGTGGTGATCATTGATCGCAAGCGTTCAACAGATGTTAGCGAAGAGGATCTAGACTTGGCCCTTGGCAAGGCGCTTGAGCGGTTGTCGGTGCGCGACGCCGCCGATGCGGTCACCGCCGAGCTTGGTCTGCCCCGGCGGCAGGTCTATCAACGTGCGCTCCAACTGGCGGGCGACGATTAGGGGTTTGGCGTGAAAGGGCGCGGGACAATTGGATCAGGGCAAGGGTGATCATACCAAGGCCTCTGTCGCAGTGCTGCGTCAAGAGAAAGGCCAACGCGCCTATCTTTCGGGACAGGCCGCCGAAGCTGGCGTGATCCGCGCCTACGCCGCGCGCGGCGTGGCGGTCCTGCACAGTCGTTGGCGCGGGCAGGGCGGCGAAATCGACCTTATCCTGCGCGACGCCGAGGTTTACGTGTTTTGCGAGGTCAAAAAAGCCGCGACGATTGATCTCGCCATGGCACGGCTGCGCCCGGCACAGGCCCGCCGCATTGTCGAGGCGGCGGCGGAATATCTTGGCCAGACCCCCGAGGGACAGCTTGCCTCGGTGCGCTTTGATCTTGCGGCGGTCGACGGATCGGGCGCGGTCGAGATCGTCGAGAACGCCTTTGGTCATTTCTGAATTGCACCTTTGCCGCCCATGCCGCATGTAAGTGGCAGACCTGAACAAAGGGGCAAAGTATGAAAATCGCGTTTCAGATGGATCCGATCGGGCCGATCAATATCAACGGCGACAGCACGTTCCGCCTTGCCGAAGAGGCGCAGGCGCGCGGGCACGAGCTTTTTTATTACACACCGGATAACCTTGCCTATGACGAGGGGCGCATCATGGCGCGCGGCTGGCCGCTTAGCGTTCAGCGGGTTCAGGGCGACCATTTCCGTCTTGGGGAAGAGGCGACGGTTGATCTGGCTGATTTCGATGTGGTCTGGCTCCGCCAAGACCCGCCGTTTGACATGTTCTATATCACCACGACCCACATCCTTGATCGCCTGAGCCCCGGCACCCTGGTGGTCAACGATCCGTTCTGGGTGCGCAACTATCCCGAAAAGCTCTTGATTCTGGACTTTCCCCAGTTGATGCCGCCGACGGCGATCGCCCGCGATCTGGCCACGATCCGTGCCTTTCGCGCGCGCCACGGCGATGTCATTCTCAAGCCGCTTTACGGTAACGGCGGCGCCGGGGTGTTTCACCTGCCGGAATCTGATCGCAACCTCTCCAGCCTGCACGAGCTCTTCACCGGCTTTAGCCGCGAACCGCTGATCGTGCAGAAATACCTGCCCGAGATCAAACATGGCGACAAGCGCATCATTCTGGTCGATGGCGAGCCGGTGGGCGCGATCAACCGCGTTCCGGCCGAGGGCGAGACTCGGTCAAACATGCACGTCGGCGGGCGCCCCGAAAAAGTAGAGCTGACTGAGCGTGATCTTGAAATCTGCGCCACCATCGGCCCGCTTTTACGCGAAAAAGGCCAAGTCTTTGTGGGCATCGACGTGATTGGCAACTATCTGACCGAAATCAACGTGACCTCGCCCACCGGTATTCAGGAGCTTGAGCGTTTTGACGGCGTGAACATCGCCGCAAAAATCTGGGAGGTGATCGAGGCCAAGCGCGCATGAGCCTGATCTGCCCGGTTCTGAACCTCTGGCTCAGGATCACGGAAAAGCCGCATCTGGCGCACACGGCAGCGCCGGTCGATCTGCGCAAAAGCTTTGAGAGGAAGGCACGGCTGTTTTTTCGTGCGCCGCGCGGCACGGTGTTTCGCGAAGATGTTCTGGTGCATGAGGGCAAAGAGGTGCCTGTGCAATGGGCGATTGCGCCCGGCACGGCGGCGGGGCCGGTGCTTTTGTATTTCCACGGCGGCGGCTATGTTTTCGGCTCGTCCAAAACCCATCGCGCGATGCTGGCGCGCTTGTCGGCGCTTTGCGGTTTGCCCGCCTGTTTGCCCGACTATCGGCTTGCGCCAGAGCATGTTTTTCCGGCCGCCGTCGAGGACGCCTTGACGGCATACCGCGCGATCGCCGACCATCCCGGCGGCGTTATCCTTGGCGGGGACAGTGCGGGGGGCGGCCTTGCGCTTGCGCTATTGGGCGAAATCACGCGCTTGGGTTTGGCGCGGCCGCTTGGGTGTTTTGCCTTTTCGCCGCTGACCGATCTGACGTTTTCCGGCGAAAGCCTTGTGCAAAATGCCAAGGCCGATGTGGTCTTGCCCGCGTCGCGTGCGCCCGAAATGGGGCGGCGGTATTTGGCGGGGGCGGATGCGGATGATCCGCGCGCTTCGCCATTGAATGCGGATTTCAAAGGGGCGCCGCCGGTCTGGCTTGCGGTCGGGAGCACCGAGATATTGCTTGATGATACCCGCCGCATGGCGGCCCGGCTTGATGCGGATGGCGTGGCGGTTGACTGTAGGGTTGAACATGACCTGCCGCATGTCTGGCCTTTGTTTCAGGGGCTTTTGCCCGAGGCAATGGTGACCCTGCGCCAGGTGGCGGGGTGGATCAAAGCTCTTTCATCCCGGCCAGACGAAAGCTGACGGCCTCGGCCACATGTGGGTGCTGCACGGATTGCGAGCCATCGAGATCGGCAATCGTGCGCGCCACCCGAAGCACCCGGTGATAACCGCGCGCCGAGAGGCCAAAGCGTTCGGCGACGCGGTTGATCAGGGTGCGCCCCTCGGCATCGGGGCTGGCGATCTCCTCAAGCACCTGACCCTCGGCATCGGCATTAAGCCGCATGTCGGGATGATCGGCAAAGCGCGAGGCCTGAACCTCTCGGGCGGTATCAACCCGTGCGGCCACAGCCGCAGAGGCATCCCCCGAGGCCGGCAGGTCGAGATCGCGAAAGGCCACCGGCGGCACCTCGACGCGCAAATCAAAGCGATCCATCAGAGGGCCGGAAATCCGCCCCATGTAATCCTCGCCACAGACCGGCGCGCGTGAACAGGCGCGGGCGGGATCGCTCAGGTGGCCGCATTTACAGGGGTTTGCGGCTGCAACCAGCATGAAGCGACAGGGGTATTTCACATGGGCATTGGCCCGCGCGACCATGACCTCGCCGCTTTCGATGGGTTGGCGCAGGGTTTCAAGAACGCCACGGGGGAATTCGGGGAACTCATCCATGAACAGAACGCCATTATGCGCAAGGCTGATTTCGCCAGGGCTGGCGCGACGACCGCCGCCGACAATGGCAGCCATGGAGGCGGTATGATGGGGCTCGCGAAATGGGCGCGTGCGGCTGATGCCGCCCTCACTCAGCAGACCGGCCAGAGAGTGGATCATCGAAGTTTCAAGCGCCTCGGTCGGGGTCAGCGGCGGCAGGATGCCGGGCAGGCGCGCAGCCAGCATGGATTTGCCTGATCCGGGCGAGCCGACCATCATCAGGTGATGGCGCCCCGCCGCAGCAATCTCAAGCGCGCGCTTGGCCCGCTCCTGACCTTTGACATCGCGCAGATCACGCCCGGCGAGGGGGGCGGTCACTTCGCCAGGCTCAGACGCGACAATCGGCGCCTGGCCGGTATAGTGGCGCACCACGTCTGCCAGGTTGGCGGCGCCGATCACCTGAACGCTTCCAACCCATGCGGCCTCGGGGCCCGACGCCTTGGGGCAGAGCAGCATGCGGCCCTCTTCGGCGGCGGCCATGGCGGCAGGCAAAGCGCCGAGTACGGCGATCAGCGAGCCGTCAAGCGACAGTTCGCCCAGGGCCATGGTACCCTCGGCGGCGTCTTTCGGGATGATTTCCAGCGCGGCAAGCAGGGCGAGCGCGATTGGCAGGTCGAAATGGCTGCCCTCTTTCGGCATATCGGCAGGCGAGAGGTTGATGGTGATGCGTTTGGAGGGCAGGGCAATCGCCATTGACGACAGCGCCGTGCGCACCCGGTCGCGCGCCTCGGAGACGGCCTTGTCGGGCAGGCCGACCAGAGAAAAGGCGGGCAGGCCGGGGGTAACGGCGCATTGCACCTCGACCGGTTTGGCCTCGACGCCCTCAAAAGCCACCGTATAGGCGCGTGCGACCATGCCATTCCCCGATCCTGCGTTTAAACATGGTTAATGCCTAGCGCGCAGGTGGTTTAAGAATGGTTAACGGCGCAAGGGGGCGCTGCCCCCCCCCTAAGAATATTCGGCGAATTTTCTTAGGTGTTCAGTATCCACGCCGTGGAGCAAACCCTCCGACTTCCAGTCGGACCTGCTTCAGCGTGAAAGAATCGCTTTATGATCGTACCCTCAGAAAAATGAGCCGCAGCCGGGTCGGAGGCTCATTTTTCTGAGGGTACGATCATGCAATATGACACCGGCAAACACTGCGTTTTCTATC
>NZ_FWFJ01000071.1 GCF_900172365.1 Roseovarius gaetbuli | reverse complement strand
AGCCGAAGCGGAAGACGGAACATCAGAGGTCTTCACCCCCACCAACGGCAGCACCAGATCAGGCGATACGGTGAAATCGGCATGAATGCCCTGTTCCTCTGCATTCTTCGTGCCTGCCACATTGACGACATCCAAGCCCAGCATCTGGCCCATGGCAGACCACAGCCGGTAATTGATATCTGGAGCATCTGAAAACAGCGGAATGATCCGGCATCCTTTGGGCGCAAATGCGATGTTTGTCAGATGGGCACCGCTTTGTGCCACGATACACTCCGCCTGCCCCATCATCCTGATCTGATTGGCAAATCCCATGCTGGCCGTATCGACAATAGCAAACCCCTGCTCCTCCAGCCTATCGCGCAGGCGCGTTCTGTTGCGCAGCACCCGCACTTTGGACGACCGCCACAAGAACAGATGTGTCGGTGCCTGACCGCCCTGCGCAATACAGCCGAGCTTTCCCAATCGCGTGAGCAGATCCGGGTGATAGCGCAAAGCGGCGATAGGGGGCGCCGAATCAGGGATCTTCAACTCATTTGCTATGGTGCCCATGCCACTTGTATAGAGCCTGTTTACCTGCACTGACTGACCGCGCCTCACCATCTCGATCGTGTTATGCGGCAAGATCATCCGCAGCGCCTGAACGCATTGGGCCGGTAGATCATCTTCGGTCAGCACAGGTGTGCCAAAGGGCGCTCGGTGGGCTGCGGTCCAGATGCGCGGCAAAACTTCGTGCATGAAGTGGTAGTAGTTGTGGCTATAGCAACCCGTACCTTGAATGGCCTCTGGAATCAGGCCTGTCTGAACACCCCTACGCACCTCTGCATGATCATTTTCCATTGATCGAACCGGACCTGGATTGCGCAGAGAAATCTGGTCTGGATTCAGGTCTTTCAATCCCGGATCGTACCAAGTGCCGTCTTGGGTGACAATTCCATCTGCCCCTCCCACAACAATGGCGTTTGGCCAAATATGTGTTTCTATCGTCGGCAAATCCCAGTTTTGAACAGACGGGGCGATGTGGGTTCGAGCAACGACACGGGGGCGTTGGATCGTGACTTGGCGGGCCGGGTGTGCGACCTGCGCGTCAGCTCCGGTATGGACCACACGAAGGCGCTGAGTGACCCATTCTGTCACGCCTTGCGCCGTGATCAACGGGCCATTTTCAACAGAACTGGCAGCGCCATGCGGGCGTGCCACCTCGCGCGGCAAAGCGTCAACAAGTTCCGTCACCGCAGCGGCAAAAGCAGCAGGCGACAAAGATTGGTCAAACCATCGACGCGCGGAGGTGCTTAACCGGTCAAACAGGGCAGGTGACCAACCCGCAATCTGCTCGGCCAGATCCTCTGGTCCATGCCAGGCAAGCACCGCCTCGGGTGCAAAGTCCGCACCAACCAGATAGGGACTGCTGCCTGTTTGCACTTGTTGCAGGGCAATGGGAATGCCCGCCCACGCCGCCTCGGCGCGTGACAATGCCCCTCCAACAGGGAAAGAGCCCAGAAACAATGTCACCCGGTGCGCACGCAAAGCATCTGCAACCGAAGGCACTTCGCCTGTGAACTGCAGGCGGCGGGAAGGCAGTCCGGCGCGGCGCAAGGCATCACGGCAAGCGTGGCGCAGGGCAGGTGACGCTGGTCCTACATGAATGTGGCCACGGGCACCGCTGCGCAGCACATGCACTATGATATCCGGCAATGCAAAGGGGCCGCTGCGTTCGAACTTATGCTCTGTGCCGCATGTGGCTGTGATCAAGGGGGTGTGAGAGCGGGGTGGTACGGGCTGGCGTCTTGCCCTGTACTGCAAGGCCGCGAACCTGGCCCGCCGCGATTTCCACACAGTATGGCGCAGCGCTTGATAGGCCATATTGCGCAGCCTTTGGCGGCGCGACATGCCCAACTGCCCACGCGTCAACGCCACAGGCGTTTCGGCCACCATACGCGGCAATGGTGTGGCTGGATCAAAACACAACGGGACGTGATGCAGCTTCAGGGCAGGCCAACGTGCCAGCAGGACCTCCGCCTGAGCCGGCCGGATCGCCATATGTGTGGCATTCCCCAGATCGGCCCCAAGGCTGGGTACCGTGTCTGCGTGGCGCACGAAAATTAGACGCTCTTTGTAGATGTCTGAAAACTCATAGGCCAACAACGCGGCAATGACATCTTCTGAATGATGCAACAGGAAGATGCGCGCCGGTGCACAGTGCGCGATATGTGCACGCAGAGCCATCCATTTATCCCACAAAATGGCAACCGGATCTGGCGCAAAAACCGGCACGCCGAAATCCGCCATGCGCGCCTGACCAAAGGCAGGCGTGTTATTCAGCAGCCCGGTGAAAACCACCTTATGTGTGTCTGCGGGCCTGCTGCGAATGAGCTGTTCCAGCAACATCCGGTGGCCACCGGCAGGATAGATTTCCGTGGCGAGATACAACGCATCGACCGACAGGTCTGCGTCGGGGCCAGGCAAATCGGGCAGTGGGCTTGCCGCCAAAAGCTGGCGACATGCAGCATCCAGACCAGGCAAGGTCAGCGCACCGGTGCCGGTCGCGGCGCGCACGGCACTGCAAACGCGGGTATACAGCGCCTCAAGAGCGACGGCAGGGGAGATATCGAGACCGGCAAGTGCGGGCATGTCGTTCACTTTGATTCCCTTGGCTTTAGGCCCTCTATGTTTCGTGCGCGATACATCCCTAGCGGGTCTCCAGCCCGTGGGGTAGCCCATCTAGCAAGGCAGGCGTAATTCCCTTGCCTCGCAGCACAGTTTTGCCTGCGCGCGCCTTAAGGGTGATGCGACTGGAAACACGCTCTGATACTGTGGCTTTCTTTGGTTTGCCCGGCTTTTTAGGGGCGATAACCCGCTGCAAAAGGGTCATATCCCCCGCAGGATCGGCTTGGGTGTTTTGCTTCAGTTTATCTATGATCTGCTCTGCCATAGCCGGGCCTGCGTCCATCGCCTTGACCAGGGCAAAGCCATGACTCGGCGGCACATCCGAGGCATGAATTTTGCGCAATGCCGTCTTTTCACCCTCGAAAATATTTGCTCCAACTGCTTTGGGCACAAGGTCGTCGCGCCGCCACGTGCCGATCAGCAGCTTTTTGAACGCGGCGCAAGTGATGTCGAATATCTCGCAACCCGGAATATGGGGGTTGCGGTTGGAATCGCGGTAATTGGCCTCAAAGCGAATGATGATCGCGCGCAGCGCGTCCCATGGTTTCCAGCCACGGCCCTGCCTGCGCAAAACCGGGATCTGGACTTCAGCCCAATACAGGTTCGGCGGGTTGCCGACGTCACCTTTGAAATTGGCGGCGGCTCGGATCTGTGCGGGCAAGCCTTCGGGGCGGTAAGGGCGGCATTCTTTCGGCTTGGCCCCTTCGGCGGCAAAGAAAACGCGCAGGCGCAAAACCTCGTCCAGCGTGAACCATTTAGCAACGCCTTGGTTTTCAGATTGGCCCTGAGGCAGATCGGGGTTGGCCTTGACGTCGGGCGGCAAAGGAGGGGTATTGCCGCTGGAAGCTGGTGCCAATGCTCTGGTCCTGCCTGAGGGCCGCGATGGGCCCTGTCTATGTGGTGCAGGCATTGCAATGTCCGCACGTCTTGACGAAATACTCAATCCTAAACTCATGAAAGCACTCTATGCATGTCGCTGTGAGGGTGGTCTCTTTTTTCTTGATTTCCTAGCAAATTCGCGCGTGAATCTACAATCCTTGGCTGTAACTCGGGGGTGGTACGTCATTATTCTGGTCGGTATTTATGCCATTTAACGGTTATCGCTTTCGCTCTCCACGCGTTCCGATTTGCGGCTACTGACATCTGCCCATGATGATGGCAAAGGACCTTTTGCCAAGCTGTCGCCTGACCGAGGAACCGGGCGATGGCGCGCCTGTCTGGTGCCGCGATGTGGCCGCCCTGTCCGCAGAGATGCCTGTTCTGCGCGCCGCCATGTTGACGCGCGCGCCAGATAGCGAGTGATTATGACATCCATGCGTTGCAGGCCGATTGGCACGATGTCTGGCCGCAGAGTGCGCGGGCGGCGACTGTGGCCTTTCAGGGATAACTATGCAAAAGGGGTGTATCAGACGGGCTGCACTCTTGAAGCGAGTCCGCGCGCGTCTTATACGTCAGGTGATCTGTGCAGCATAATCCATGCGGGATTTGAGAATGCAGAATATTTGAGACGGAGCTACGCCCGCCATGTCATCAAACCTTCAAACACCCCTTTCCCCCCGGCTGTTGGATGACGTACCCGCCTTTGGCGATCCGCGCGGATCGCTGGGGGTATTGGAGGGTGCCCAGCTGCTGTTTGACATCAAGCGGGTCTATTACCTGTATGATGTGCCTATTGGGGCGATCCGGGGCGAGCACGGTCACAAGCAGCTTGAGCAGTTGATGATCTGCATGCATGGCAAGACCGAAGTCACCCTCAATGACGGCCAACAGCAATACCCGTTTACCTTGGCAGGCCCCGCTGACGTTCTGTATGTGCCGCCGGGCATGTGGCGCCAGCTGCGCTTTGTGATGCCTGAAACCGTGGTCTGTGTGCTGGCGTCGCGCCCCTACGAGGTTGAAGACTACCTTTACGAATACGAAGATTTCCTGACCTGGGTGCGTCAGGGCAAGCCCCTTCAGGATTGATGAGCATGCGCCAATACACTTTTCTGGACGTCCACCACACCTATGCTTCCCTCAAGGCCGAGATGGACGCCGCCTACAGTGATCTGATGGCATCGGGTATGTATATCGGCGGTACTGCGGTGGCCAACTTCGAGGCCGCCTTTGCCGACTATTGCGGCGCCAAGCATTGTGTGGGTGTGGGCAATGGTCTGGACGCATTGGTGCTGCCTTTGCGCGCGCGGGGCATTGGTCCGGGGGACGAGGTGATCGTGCCGGCCCATACCTTCATCGCCAGCTGGCTGGCGGTTGCGCAAACCGGGGCCACGGTGGTGCCGGTCGACGCCGATCCCAAAACGATGAACATTGATCTCGACAAGGTGCCCGCTGCCATCACGGCCAAGACCCGCGCGATTATGCCGGTGCACCTGTACGGCGCCCCTGTGCCTTGCGCGGACTTGCGCAGGCTGGCGGACGCGCACGGTCTGATGCTGCTTGAAGATGCAGCACAGGCCCATGGCGGCGAAGACGGCAACCGTCGTGCTGGATCACTGGGCACTGCGGGCGCCTTCAGCTTTTATCCCGGCAAGAACCTTGGCGCCTTTGGGGATGGCGGGGCGATGGTCACCGACGATGCGGATCTGGCCGATGCGGTGCGCATGCTGGGCAACTATGGTGCGCGGATAAAATATGAGCATGAGACGGCGGGTGGCAACTCGCGGCTGGACCCGCTGCAGGCGGCATTTCTATCGGTCAAGCTGCGCCATCTCGACGGTTGGACCGCCACCCGCCGCGCCATAGCAGAGGCCTATGACGCGGCCTTGGGCGATGTCCCTGATTTGCGCCTGCCGATGCCGTCGGCGGGCACGCAGTCAGCCTGGCACCTCTATGTTGTGCGCCACCCGAAGCGCGATGCCCTTAAGGAGGCGCTGGCCGCCTGCGGCGTTCAGGCCGCCCTGCATTACCCCCACACCAACCACCACAGCGGGGCTTTTGCAGATACTTTGGGCCATATGTCCTTTCCTGTCACAGAAGAGATTTGCGCCACCTGCCTCAGCCTGCCGATTGGCCCGCATATGTCAGCGCAGGATGCCTCTGAGATTGCCCATATCGTAGATCAGACGGTACGCGCACTATGACGCTTGGCGGCGTGTTCGAGGCCTTTGAAACCGCCCTCGCCAAAGGGAGCAGCGCGCATGCGATCGAAGCTCTGTCGGTCGCCTTCAAGCAAAGCTGTTCACAAGGGGCCAGGGTAACGCCTGAGCAGCGCGAGACGGCTTATAATGCGTTGCTTGCCTGTCTGAACCAAGAGCAGGCCACAGCAACCATACCGGTCGCCTTTGACCGTCCGGCCACAGTGCATCTGGTCACCCCTGGTCCGATGCTGGTCCAACAGCGCGCCGCTTTGTTTATGATGCTGCATATCCGTCCCCACGAGCGCCATGTGGTGATGTTCACAGGGCCAGAGCCCGACGTGTTTTTATGTGAGATGGCCGTGGCGCAGGGTGCGTTTGTGCTGGCTGCCGATGCAAACGCGGAATTGCCGGACCGCTGGCATTGGATCCGCGGGCGGCTTGAGACACTTTTGCCCGAACGCGTGGTGGTTCATGCGGAGGCAGATGATGTTCTGGCTGGTCTTGCCGCGCGTCTGGTGGCACAGCGCTTTGGGCCGCGGTTGTATCTGCTGCATCATGGAAACCGGGCAGGCGGGGTGATCCCCGATTTCGTGTCAAACACGCTACAGCAGGCGACCCATCTTGTGGCACGGCCCGAATCCGAGCCGCTGCTGCGAGCTGCTTTTTCAGATAGTACACAGGTGCAGGTGGCCCATTTGCCCACCGCCGCCGATCCCGCTCTGGCCCGCAGGCTGGATCGGTGGATCGATGCGCAGGAACAGCTCGAAAGCCGGTCCGGTCGGATGTCGCTGCGCACCCGGCTATCGGGTCTGGGCCATCGGTTGCGCAAATCTGGCCGCGTCTTGAAAGACATGGTCACGACGTCAGGCCCGGTGACTGCGAGCTTTGGCGACCTGACGGAACTGCCCCCTCCAGTGATCGCCGAATTTGCAGACCATCTGATCGCCTGCCTTGAGGCAGGTGTGGAGCGTCATGTGCATTTTGGCCCCACGGCACGACGGGTCGAGCGAATGGTGGCCGCACAGTTGCTGGCGGCGGGGCTGAAGGCGGACAGCATCCTTTTCATCGGTCAAAAGATCTCGATCAAGGATGCGCTGGCCAAGCATAAGGTCGATCTGGTGCTGGCAGGCTTTGCACAGATCCCCCCTGTCGGAATGATTGATGTCGTGGCGGCGGGCGTGCCTTTGGCTCTGCGCGAGGAGCCATCCGGGGTATACAGCAGTGACATTCCCACAGCGGTATGGACCGAAGCGCAAGATGTGGTCGATTTGATCTCTTCGGGAGAGACGGCAACAGCCCAGGCCGCGATGCAGTGGTATCAGACCCATGCAACACGCGCCGTGTTCGAACGCTTGTGGAACGCTATCGTGACGGCCACCGAAGGGCCGATGCGCGATGATCTGACCCCTGAGCAGATCCGGGCCGCAACCATCCGCCTGTTCGATGCGGAGTGGTATCTGACACACAACCCGGACGTCAAGAACGCGGGCAGAGACCCTCTGGAGCACTATCTGGCCGATGGTGAGCGCGAGGGCTGCGCGCCTTGTGCTCTTTTCCACCCGAGGCATTACGCAGCAACACTGGGCCGCAACGACTGCCCCAAAACAGGTCTGTTGGCCCATTACCTGACCTACGGCGAAGCCCGCGGCCACAGCCCCCATCCACTGTTTGCCCCGCGGCAGATGCAGCAGTCGCTGTCTTTCGAGGCAGGACTTGCCGCGGCTTCTACAGACGAAACCGTGCTGGAAAAATACATGACCTCCTACGGGACCGATGTGGTTCCGCATCCTTTGTTTGATCCTGTGCACTATGCTCGCGGGTTGGCTGTTCCGCCTGCGAACCAGCCTTTGTTGTTGCACTTTCTTGAGACAGGCGCGTACGATGGACTGTCGCCCCACCCGCTGATCGAAGCGCAGATGCTCGCGACATGGGGGGACAAGCCGCTTGAGGCACTATTTGAATGGGCAGGACGGCCAGCGGCGAGCCCCAGCGAGCCGTCTCCCGCAGTGCTCTTTGATCCCGTGCATTTTTGCGGTTCTGATCACGCACGCTATGCCAATGCGGCGCCCAATCTGCTGTGGGCCTATCTGATCGAGGGCAACCGCCGCACGCGGGGGCCGCACTTGCTGGTCGAACCGGCCCATGTCGCGCGGCGGCGTCCCGACGTCCTGACGCATAATCGCAGGCCGGTGTTGCTGGACATGGCCCAGGGCCGCATGGACGGGATCGATACCCATCCTTTGGTAAGCGTGTCCCATATTCTGGAACAGGCCCCTTGGGTCGGGCAAAGTGGTGAGCATCCCACACGTTATTTCGTCACGCGCGCAGCCGACGAAAACCTGAACTCACATCCCTATTTCTCCACACAGGTCTATCTGCTGAAAAACCCTGATGTGGCAGAGGCAGGGTTGAACCCGCTGGTGCATTATCTGACCTACGGTCAGTACGAGGGCCGCCTGCCGCATCTGTTCTTTGACGGCAACGACTATTACGCACGCTATTTGCGGGACAAAGGCGGCGACAGCCCGTTGCTGCACTATGTCCGACATGGCGCGGGTGACTACCTGCCAATTCTGCCCCATGACGGGGCGCATCACAGCATGGGCCTCAAAACGGCGCGTGCGATGTTTCTGGCACAAACAGATGCAGGACAGGCCGAAGCGATCCTCAAGGCGACGATCCACCCTGATTGGGGCGCGCCGCATCCGACGCTTGAAGTGCGCAGTCTACCACGGGCACCTGAACGGGACAAAACGGTCAAAGCCACGACAGTGTACCCTGCAAGGCAGGTGACATTGTCGCGTCCTGCCGTAATGGCGGGCGCCTATATTGCCCCGCCCAGTGTTGCCTATACCGCACCTTCGGTGACGGTAGGATGCTGGCCGGGAACAACGGTGATCGGCGGGAATGACGGTTTTGTCACGGGCGCGGGTGCATGGCACGCCGAAGGTCCCGAATGTGGCCCCTTGCCCGACACGGCCCAGGCGCAGGATTCTGACCTGGAGTTGCGTGGACAGACAAGTGTTGTCGCCCGGCGCAAGGACGCCGTCTTGCTGCGCCATTTCCATCATGAACAGGCCGTAGCACGCGCAATCATGGCCTGCGGAAGCCGCAGCCATCTGTTTGACCATTTTATGCTCGAAGTGCTGCCGCGTGTGATGTGTGCGGCCCGGGTGGCCCCCGTGGGCACGCCGGTGCTGATCGAAGACGATCTTCCCAGATTGCACCATCAGGCCTTGCGGCTTGCGGTTCCGGATCATCCGATTTTACAAGTGGCGCGCGGGTCGCAGATCAAAGTAGCGCAGCTTTATGCCGCAAGCATGGGCACTCATTTGGGAAGCCCTCGAAAAGCGCCAGGGGGGCCTGCGCAACCGGGGCCTGCGGCGGTGCTGATGCACCCTGCCTTGATCGATCTTCTGGGTCAGCTGGCTGATCAGGCAGGCGCGCCGGAGGCGGATCTGCCTGTCGCACAGAAAACTGCGGCACGATTGTTCCTCTATACGCAAGACCCGGCCTACCGTGCCTTGTTGAACTTCGAGGAAATTGCAGATGCCCTCGGAGATCGTGGCTTTGCCATGCGCGATTTCGATGCCCTGTCTTTCACCCGATTGGCCCGCTACATCGCCCAAGCCGATGAAATCGTGATTACCGATGGGCCTCATATTGCGGCACTGGCCTTTGCGCGGCCTGATGCGCGGATCTATGTACTGCTGAGCAATGCGCCCGGCACTGATTTCCACCGTGCTGATATCATCGGCCGTTTGCGCGGCGCGCAGGTCGTCAGCTTTGCGGGCTGGCAACATCAAGGCAGCGGTGGCTTCAAGCCTGAGGATGCCCATTTCAACCTGCCGGTGGAGCATGTAAAACCATTCTTTGGCCAAACCGTCTTGCCGACGACACAACAACCCTTGGACAAG
>NZ_FWFJ01000097.1 GCF_900172365.1 Roseovarius gaetbuli | reverse complement strand
GATCGACCCGGAACCGATCCCGGGCACCGCCCTTTACGGCCCCTACATCCTTCTCGGCTATCTGGATTGCTCCCGGTGCGACGTCCACTACGCCTGCGATGGCCGATAGCAGTGTGGATTTTCCGCTGCCGCTGGGGCCAAACAAGAATATCCGCTCACCCTGAGCAAGCGACAGGTTTGGTATACGCAGGGTCGCATTTTCCGACCTCGGCCAATTGAAAGTCAGATTTTGGACGTGCAATGCCGTCATTCGATACACTGCCCTCGGCTATCTTGACACAGCTCGTTTTGTCCAATGGCCCAAAATCCAACCACATGCATCGAGCAGCTAGAGCTACCCGCGGATGACAAAGACAACAATACCCGCTCTTTTAGATCGCAATTCCAACTCACATCAGTAGTCGGCACCATGTCTCTGCTCGCCATTGCGTTATTCCCGGACTTCATTGAAAACGAACGCCGGTTCGAAGCATTACGAACCAGTATCCTACGGAAGCGTGTCTTTGTAGATTTTTCACTAATTCGCAATAGTAAACGTTGTGTTTTCGTCGAGAGGGTAGATGGGCTCCTTCAACTGAGTGTGCTCGAAAAGAGTAATATCGCGACTAGTGGCTCCGGGAAGATCAACGATCAGCACCTTGTCGGTGAAATTTTCATAGAATGCTCGGAAGTGATTCCCGCTTTTGACACCTATAACGTCATATTCCTGGATGGCGATGCCATGTGGCCTCGCTTGTGAATCGTCATAGGCTTGGACCAGGCCGGATATGATGATAACATCCACCGTATCCGAGATGACAAGCCTGACTGAGGGACCAAACGTGTAAGGGATACCGTAAGCGGTCCCTCCGCGAACGAACTCGTAGCCATCCGAAATTGACTTGACATAGGCTTGGGTATTAATCGGTTCGCCCGCCAATGACTCAAATTTGCCCCCGAGGTTCACATCGATTGTCGCTCCGACACCGGCAGCGACTGCGGCCTGTGCCGTTTCGGGATCGTGTATGGAAATGAAAGCGACCTTACCCAAGCCTTCTGTTTCCAAAAGGGCCCGCAGCAGATGCGTCCCCGAGCCGCCCGCCCCACCACCGGGATTATCCGCAGCGTCCCCAATCACAATCGGGGTATGGTCGATGATATCGCCCTTCGTCGGCTGTTTGCGTTCATAGCGGCCGTCTCTGTCGAGCATGGCCAGTACGCTGCTCATCGTTGTGTCCAAATCATTCAGTGGATAAAAGGCCTCTTCCTTGTAATCCCATATCCACTGCGACAGTTCGTCCACCAGTTCTTGTGCCAGATCAGCGTTGTTTTCGGTAGTGACCATCGGGTACACGCCGCAAAAATCGGTGTCCTGGTATGGGAAACCATGCATAACAGAGCAGTTTAGAACACCGGGACGATTTTCGATCTCAATACACTTTTCTTTGAGGTGATTTCCAAAAATACCTTCCTCTTCGGTATTACTGAGCGGCATCATCAGCGGCACTTTGCGATAGGCCGGGGTGGGAGTCGACTCTCCTGCCAGGATCGCAGCGGCCCGATACATTGCATCACGCGCAGCTTCATTCATATCCAGATGAGGATATTTTTTGCAGGCACTGAAGAAATTCATATTGTTCTTCATTTTGTCCGTGATCTTGCCATGCAGGTCGCCGGACCAGACGATCATCGTGTCCTTTCCTACCAGTCCTCTGACGGACTCCGCCAGATCTCCTTCAAGATCAGGCGTTTTATCCACAACACCTGCACCGTGTAGAGCGAGGTAAACGATGTCCAGTGGCATCTGAGCTTCGAGCGTGTCGAGCATTTCTTTTTTCGCATCGCTCCAGAATTGCGCATTCACCAGACCAAAGCTCGAATCCGGTCCGTATATGAGACCCGGTAGTAACTCCCAGCCGTTTTCCTCGCACACATCTACGGCCCCACCCAAGGCTGTTCCTCTGAGGGCCTTGATTTCATCGCCCCGAAAAATACGCATGTTGTCCGGTAATCCCCCCCAAAATTAGTGGTGTTCAAAAGTAGAATTTTCTCGGCAAGATATCTGAGGAGATTTACGATGAAGAACGGACGATTTAGCGACGCTCAGATCATGACGATCCTGAAGCAGGCGGAGGGTGGTGTGCCGGTCTCTGAGCTGTGTCGGGAGCATGGGATGAGCAGCGCCAGCTTTTACAAATGGCGGGCCAAATTTGGCGGGATGGATGCGTCTTTGATTGCCGAGATGAAGGACATGGCCGAGCAGAACCGCAGGCTCAAGAAGATGTATGCCGAGATGAGCATGCAGAATGAGTTGCTCAAGGAAGCCCTCGGAAAAAAGTCTTAAGGCCGTCTCAACGACGTGAGATGGCCATGACGGTGGTGGCGGTGCGTGGGGTCAGTGTCGCGCTGGCATGCAGGACGTTCCAGATCAGTGAGACGTGTTACCGGTACAGCCCAACGCTGAGTGACGAGAACGAGGAGATTGCTGATTGGCTGGAACGTCTGACGACAAACAAACGCACCTGGGGCTTTGGTCGTAAGCGTCCGGTCTGACCGCCCCTATGGCGCGGTTTTCCATGGGAGCAGGTCGTCGACGCGGTTGATCTTGTAGTCTGGGATGCGGGCAAGTGTGTCGGCGAGCCATGCTTGCGGATCGATACCGTTCAGTTTGGCCGTTTCGATCAAGGTGTAGGCAATGGCGGCAGCTTTACCACCGGTCTGTGATCCAACGAACA
>NZ_FWFJ01000057.1 GCF_900172365.1 Roseovarius gaetbuli | reverse complement strand
CGATCAAGGACGCGACCGTGAAACGTTTCCACTACGACGACCACAATCAGCTCCGCACCCACCTGGCGGACTTCATGGCAGCCTACAACTTCGCACGCAGACTCAAGACCCTCAGCGGGCTCACGCCCTACGAATACATCTGCAAGATCTGGACATCTGAGCCAGACAGATTCATCTTAAATCCGATCCACCAGATGCCGGGACTGAACACCTAAGTGAGATGGCGCCAGCGATTCTCCTTGCTATGGGTCATAACGTAAAAAAGGTTTGTCCTGAACAGTTCCTGAACTAACCTGCCCGCATATGCCATGCATTTGGAGGTGAAATGGGGCGGATTCTTCTACCGGCGCTGGCTCTCATCTGCCTCATCGCGGCAAGGTATCTTGCCGACCAAGTTGGTATAAACGGGCTACCGGCACCGGTCGGCGAATGGATTGACCCTCTCCGTCTTTCCGAAGCCGCTATCTGGCTTTGCATGGCTTGGGTCGCAAAGCGCGCGATCGAGGTTGCCCTCCGGCGTGGGCGCAATGGGAGCGATGAAGAGCGCATTCCCAGCATTGCCTTTGATTTTTTGGGCGTCTTGCTGTTCCTCGTGGCAATTATCGCGATCGCGGGGTTGGTGTTCGATCAGCCGGTCTCCGGGCTGTTGGCAACATCCGGCATCCTGACCGGAGTTGTCGCCTTTGCCGTGCGTGACCTCATCGCGGACATCTTCACCGGCATCGCTCTTGCCATTGAGCGTCCGATCCGGATTGGCGACTGGATTCAGTTCGACGAAGGAACACCTCAGAGAACAGGTCGTGTCGTCGAGATGAACTGGCGAGCGGTCCGCATGGTAACCGTACAGGGAAGAACCATCGTGTTTCCCAACAACGCACTGTCGCGGCGTGATTTCGTCAACCTGAGCCTTCCCGAGCGCCATTTTCGGACAGTGAAACGGATCGTGGTGGATTTCAGCGTCCCGGCCGAGCGTGCCGCGGACATAATCATGTCCGCGATCCGGGCGACCCCAGGCGTGGTCCCGTCCCAGAAGCCTCTGGTGTTGATAGACGAACTCGTTGAGCGCGGCACACTCTTCAGCTTTCACTTCTGGGTTCCCGACTACCCAAAAATGTTCATGATCGAACGTCAAGTGGTCGAGAACGTTCTGCATTTTCTGGACCAGGCGGGATATGCGCCTTCCTATCCGAAACTTGAAGCGGACATCGCCTGGCAAAGTGTCAGCGAGATAGATGCAAGCTTCGACTTGCCTGATCTGCTACACCGCGTTCCGCTGTTCAGCAAGCTTTCCGAAGAGGAACGACTGCATCTCGCGCATCAGTCCAAGGAGGTCCAGGCTCGCGCAGGTCAGGCACTCGTCGCCGAAGGCGATGCAGGCGAGACCCTATTCGTTGTTCTGGCCGGACTTGCTGCGGTCCATAAATCCGTCGAAGGCAAGCTCTGTCGCATTGGCCAAGTTGAGCCGGGACAGGTCTTTGGAGAGATGTCCTTCCTGACGGGCGAACCCCGTTCTGCGACTGTAATCGCCGAGATCGACTCTGTTCTCGTCGAAGTCGAGCGCGGAGCAATGCAGGCGATTGTAAGGGAAAATCCCGAGATCATTGATCAGATGGGCGAGATTCAGGCCTCTCGGATGAATGCGCAGGAAATCGGCGTCTCCACTGACGGGACCAGGGAACTCGACGACCCGGGGTTCGCCGGAAAACTCGTGAAGCGCATCAGGCTAACGTTTGGTCAGCCAGGCTAGGTTTCTGCGAAAGTAAAGGCTTATCCTAGGAACGTTGTCCGCTTGGTCCGCAAAGCTGACGTCGACGCGCATCGCAGCGAAGGTCCTGAATCCTGCCCATGTACGCAGGGCCGTCGCTCTCAGTCCAAAGGACACATTGAGTGCACCCTCTTCGTGCCAGCATCTCAAACAGCGATCGTCCGTGCTTCGGTGAATTCTGACCCCGGGAGAGGAATGGCTCAACATCCCGGGAGCCACCGATGAAGATTTCCAGAGACCAAGCGAAGTCCTAGAAAATTGCATGTATAAGATGGGGATGGCTTACGGCGCCGCAGCTGTCCTAGGCCTCAAACCTCCCGTGTGGTTCGTGTCGACCAGATAATTCGACGAACAGGCTAAGAATGCGGGGCTTTTCCGGCATTCGGCGGCAACCTGAGACGGGTTTGGAATTGTCTGACAGCACCATTTTTTTGAGCGATGTCGGATCATGGGCCAATTGTTGCCATGATGTGATCATATTTTCGGTGCAGCCTCACACGTTCTGATTGAGTGTTTTGAATCTCTTTGTGCTTCCCTAGCTGCCAACTGGAAAGACCACGACGTGCAAAACAATATTACCTTTTTGGAAGAGCATGAGACCGACGAACTCTCCCCCGGGGGTACGCTGCTGTACGGGCAGTACACGATTGAACGTCACCTAATCGACGGTGGGTTCGGTATGACCTATCTGGCCCGCGATAGCCTGAACCGTCATGTTGTCGTCAAAGAGTGCTTCCCCAGTTCCATTTGCCGCCGGATCAACGGCGAGGTGCGCCCACGCAAACCTTGCTATTTGGACCAATACCAAAGTGTCATTCGCAACTTTTTGCGAGAGGCGCTGAGGCTCGCGAAATTCGAACATCCCAACATTGTTAAGGTTCACCAGGTTTTTCAGGAAAACAACACGGCATACATCGCAATGGACTTTGTCGATGGCATGGATCTTTTGTCGATACTGGATATCGACCCGGGGCGCCTCAGCAACACCCTGCTTCAAACATTGCTGGGCGAAACACTCAATGCATTGGATCATGTGCATGACTTTGGCATGCTGCATCGCGATATCTCACCGGACAATCTGTTGCTGGACGCTCAGAACAATTTGACGCTGATCGACTTTGGGGCCGCGCGCGAAGATGCTCGCAACCCGAAACGGGTGCTTTCCACTGTCTTGTCCGTGAAGGATGGCTATTCACCTCATGAATTCTACTACACGGATAGCTCGCACGAGCCATCCAGTGATCTCTACTCTGTCGGTGCAACCTTCTATCACCTGATCGCAGGTTATCCGCCGCCGGATTGTCAGAAACGCCTCGCGGCTTTGAGTTCGGGCCAACCTGATCCGTTCAAACCGCTTACCTCGGAATCGAGGGCGTTTGATCAGGCTTTTCTGGCATCAATCGACAAAGCCCTTTCGGTTTCGCAGCAAAAGCGCTTTCAGTGTGTAAGTGACTGGTTGAACGTTCTCAGGACCTGTGAGGCCACGCCCTTGCAACAGGATTATATTGCGGCATCTCCGCAAGAGAGTGCACCACAGGTCGACGATCTTGATCCAAGCGTGGCAGAAGCAATTTCATCGCTTGTGGAGGACACCAACAGCAGCCTCGAACCGGTCCTCGACCCGCGGGCCAGGCAGCAACATGCCAAAGCACCCGCCACATCCGAGAAAGACGATCAGCCCAACCGGCTTGTCGATATGTTCGGCTGCCCGATTGATGACGTCGATGCATGGCTGCGCGAACAGGAAAAACTATCAAAACGACAACGGAACGAAGCGCGTCAGCTAAATCAGAAAGCCGAAAAAGAAGCCCCCTCTAAAGCTGAAGGCACCGGCTTTACGTTGTCGCGTGTGTTCAGCGCTCTTGTCAAAAGACGGCGCCGTTCGGCCGAAAAAATAAGAACCTGAAAGGAACTAAAATGAAGTTTATTCGCGATATCATTGGCGAAAAACGCCACATGAGTCATCAGGCAAATGGCGTCTCGGCAGCCAAAGAGGCGAGCAGCCCTCTAAAAGATGAGCTCCTGTCGCAATCAGATTCTGCGCCTGCGGTAGACCAGCAGCAGCTTGAAGCACTGATTAGCGATATGACCATTGAGGATGTTGCGACGCCCGCCCCGGAGAGTGCCCATGCCAGCGAGCCGCAACAAAATAAGGTCGAAGACTTTTCAGGTAGTCTGGCCAACTTTTTCGTAGATCAGGATGTGGCCAGTTGCGACGTCGAAGAGGACGGAGCGGATGAGCAACCTGTCGTGAGCTGGATTGCTGAGCCGAAATATCGCATACCGGAGATTTCTGAGACAGCGCAGGACGGGAAGGTTGATTGCGCAGCGCCAGTGGTTCAGCCCCCCCTTGAGCAAAGCGTTGATCCAGTCGAGAGAACACCGGCGGCGACGTCACCGTTTCATCATGACACCTCTGAAATGGATCAAGAGACACCGGTTGCGTCACCAGAGCCGCCTCAGGCGATGCCGCAGCCGACGCCCAAGGCACAGGATGCCTTTCAGGCGGTCGACGTTCCGCAACCCGCTGTGGGCCGCCAGGGCCGGGTGAAGACCCGGCTTCTTGGCTTCAGCAGCAGTCAGGACGCCGACATTGACCCCATTACGGGGGGCGCAGATGCAAAGCCTGCAGCTCACACCAATTTCCCGCTTGGGTGGTTGATCGTCGTCGCTGGCCCGGGTCGAGGCGCCGCATTCACGCTGTTCAATGGGGTTAGCAAAATCGGCCGTGGCAAAGATCAGACTGTGCCGCTTGATTTCGGTGATAATAGCATTTCGCGAGAAAATCATGCCGCGATTGCCTATGACCCCGCGAAGAAAATATTCTTTATCGGTCACGGCGGTAAGGCAAACCTGGTACGCCGGAATGACCGCCCGGTCCTGAGCACCGAAGAACTGTCAGCGGGTGATGAGATCACGATTGGTGAAACAATGCTTCGCTTTGTTCCGCTTTGTGGCGCGGATTTTACCTGGGAAGAATCGAAAGAGAGGGACTGGTCCCATGCATCCAACGGTTGATCTTGTTTATGACACGTCGATGGCGATGGTTCTGGGGCGCCGCGAACGGCAGGAAGATGCCGTGGTTTCGGACTTCTCATCAGGAGAGGCATTTGGATTTGTGGTGCTGGCCGACGGAATGGGCGGGCATGCCGCAGGTGATGTCGCCAGCAAGATCGTCGTCACCGAAGTGTTCAGCGAACTGAAACTGCAATCCGGTGATCCGGAGTTGTTAGAGCCTCATATCGGCGAGGTGCTGCAGAGGGCAGCCGTCAGTGCGAACAAATGTGTCGGAATGTATTCGCGCGAGGTTCCCGAGGCGCACGGCATGGGCGCTACCTTGCTGGCACCGGTGTTGATACATGACCGGCTGTACTGGGTATCGGTTGGCGATAGCCCGCTCTACCTGTTCCGGAGCGGCGTGCTCGAACGCCTGAACGAGAACCATGCCCTTATGTCCCAAATAGATTACCTGGTTGAGAACGGGATCATGGGCCGTGAAGAGGCCGTCAATTACCCTGACCAAAGCTGTCTGACATCTGTGCTGATCGGCCGGGACATTGCCCAGCTTGATTGTCGGACCGTGCCGGTACAGATCAAGGACGGCGACATTCTTATTGTTGCCAGTGATGGACTGCAATTTCTTTGCGAAGAACAGATCGAGGGCGTCCTGCGCTTCACGCAGAAGCGTTCAGCAGAAGATATAGGCGCGGCCCTGATGAAAGAGGTCCAGAAGCTGGATGACCCCAGCCAGGACAATGTATCTTTGTGCGTCGTGAAAGTTATGGCGCAGGGTGCCGGGACGGTTGTGAATGATCAGGTTCAAGATCAAACCATGTCGCGCTCTCAGCAACACGGCAACACGTCGATTACAATCATGGCAAAGGTGATGCGGAAGAAGAAGGCAACAGGATGATGAATTCTCGGGGAGACCTCCGTTGAACCAGGCAATTAGGATCAACCCGGTTATCGATCGGTTGGAAAACATATTAGGCAGGGGCGACATTCCGGCCCCCTATGACCGCTGGGGCGCGCGTCTGCTGGCGCATCTGACAAAGCCAGTGCAGGTTGTCGTGACCGGCCTCGCCGGAAGCGGCAAGTCGACTCTGATTGAAATGATGTCGACACAACCTGTTATCGGCCAGCATTTGGAAGTACCTATCATAGAACTGGCCTATGGCGAAAAAGAGCGCGCTCTGTTCGAAAGACAGGACGGCTCAATGACCGGTTTCCCGGGGTTTCTGAAGGATTGCGAATGTCCTCAGGATTCAATCCGTGCCCGACAAGAATTGCCCGATACGAAACTGATCAGCCAAACTTTTGTTGAGATCGGACTTTCGGGCGATCTTGCGCAAAAACGAGCGATCCTTAGTTCCGCATGCGAGCGCGCGGACATCATCATTTGGTGTAGTCAGGAGTTTTCCCAAGAAGAGCAGCACCTGTGGGCAAGCGTGCCCGACCAGATTAAGGATCACAGCTTTTTGGTTCTGACCATGGCGGACCGCCAGTTGATGCGCGATGTGCTGTCACAGAATATTGCCCGGCTGGAACCCATCGTGGCGGATGAATTCATGGGGCTTTATCCCGTGGCCACCATTCAGGGGATCGCGGCGCAGACATCCGGCGAGGGCCTGAATCAGGCCCTCTGGACGTCGAGTGGAGGAAAGCACCTGATGGATCCGGTGCTCCGACAGATCAAGCAGGGGCGCGGCGCCGATGTCGATCAGGCCCAGATTTTCCTGGATCGCCTGGCAGCACGAACGCCGGAGGTCGATGCCGAGGGGCGCGAGGCCCCGCAGATGCCGGATCCGGTTGCCATAAATGGCCGGGACACCAAGGAAAAGAGCGAGGTCGCGGCAAGAGCGGATGACGTGGCTGTGGATGTCGTGGCGCCGGATGGGCGCTCCGTTGCCCTGTTGTCCGAAGCCGTTGACATGCTTCAACAGCGCGCCCGCAAGATGCTTGATGAAATGGACCATAGTGACGATCTGGATGCCGGGGCCATTCTAAATAGTTGTACGGAGGCGATGTCGTCTCTTGCAGGATTGCTTGACACGTCTCCGGTAGATGACCCCGCCACCCAAGGTGCGCGCGAAGACGTGCAGGAGGGCGAAGAAATGCTGATGCTGTTCCAACTGGAACACAGCGAGGAGGCTGCGCTGGACGCCGTAACCCTGCTTTTGCAGATAAGAAAGGAGCTTATAGACAAAGTCGTCTGATGAAGGCTTTTCAACTTCAGGAATCTTTCCTCAGACACGTCCAATTATCAACACATTTAGTTACCATTTTTGCCATGGCAAAAGTGCGCAACGCTTGGTTGTTCCGAGTTTTCAAAAACGGCGAAATGTACCCGCAACGCAAATGACACCGGAAATCTAATGAACATTGAAGTTGAAATTGATCCTGCCACCAATATCCGGGCTTCAGCGCACCGAACCAATCTGAGTTCTGGCATGGAAGACCTTGCAGCTTTCGCCCAAAAGGCTTCAGAGCTTGAAGGCGCACTGGATAGGCTTGTCGATCTGACCGGAGAAGAATCGCGCCGGTCTGTGTCACGCCTCAAGGATCAACTTGCGGCGTTTGAACCCTCAGTCACGGTCCTTGGTCAGGTGAAATCAGGGAAAACATCGCTGATCAATGCCATGACCGGCTGGGCCGATTTGTTGCCTTCGGATGTCAATCCCTGGACCTCTGTGGTCACATCCCTTCACCTGACCCCCGCCGCCGAAAATGGTGAGACCGGGGCACGTTTCCAGTTTATGACCGAAGAGGAATGGGATCGCCTGACCACCAAGGGCGGCAGGATTGGTGAATTGGCCGGACGCGCCGGCGCAGAAGGCGAACTGAACAAGATACGCGAACAAATCCACTCCATGCGCGAGAAATCCCGCAGGCGCCTCGGCAGAAATTTTGAATTGCTGATGGGGCAGGAACATGAGTACGGATATTTCGACAAGAACCTGCTTGAGCGGTATATTTGCCTAGGCGACGATTTTGATGTGCCGGATCACGACCCGGCCAGTGATGATCAGGGCCGATTTGCAGATATAACCCGTTCGGCCGAGCTTTACCTGAATTGCCATACTATGCCGTTTCGTCTGTGTCTTCGCGACACACCCGGCGTCAACGACACGTTCATGATGCGCGAAATGGTGACGATCAGAGCCATCCGCGACAGCCGCGTGTGTGTGGTTGTCCTGTCTGCGGGGCAGGCACTGACCTCTGTAGATATGGCGTTGGTCAGGATGATCTCGACCCTCAAGTCGCGCGAAGTAATCATCTTCGTGAACCGCATTGATGAATTGTCCGATCCGGCCAATCAGATGATCGAGATCGAGGAAAGCATTCGCGGGACGCTGAAGAACAATGATGGTCCTCAGGACGCACAGATCATTTTCGGTAGCGCCTACTGGGCGGGTAAGGTTCTGCATGGAGAGTTGGGCGACATGTCCGAAGCCAATGCCGATGCGTTGCTGAACCTTACCAAAGCCGTTCTCGGTACAACAAAAATAGATCAGTCGCCGTCTGCCCATGTATGGGAATTGTCAGGATTACCCGCCCTCATGCGAGCACTGTCATCACAAATCGTGCTCAGCCTGGGCGAGCCATTTCTGAAGAAAATTGCATCTTCAGCCGTGGCAATTGCGACATCACAGAAAGCCGCGCGAACGGTAATGGTTGAAGGTAACGATTTCAAATCTGATGTCAGCATGTACGAGGTTCGAGCCGAATTCGAGCGGATGGCAGAGACGAACCTGAGCAGGTTCAAGGCATCAATGGCAGAAATTTTTGCCGAATATCATACACGCGCAGATCGCGTGCATGAGAACTTTATCGAGCGCGCAACACATTCATTGCTGGCTCACCTTGAGGTTTATGGTGACGAACAGATCTGGGAATATGACCCGGCCGGACTTCGCATTCTGTTGCGATCTGCATACTCGACCATGGGCAGCAAGGTCCGCAAGGATGCCGAGGCACACTATGAAGCCGCAGTATCTGACACGGCACATTTACTTTATCGCTGCTTTGGCCCGGCTGTCGAAGGTATTCAGCTCTCGGTCCCCGGCATCCCTCAAATTCCGTCGCCAGTCACCCTCGGGCAGACGATTGCGTTGGATTTCAATGATAGCTGGTGGGCGATGTGGTGGCGAAGAACGCGAGGCTACCAAGCCTTCGCCAAGCAGTTCCGAGAATTGATCCGCTCTGAGACAGACGACTTCATGACGCAAATGAAAGATGGCCAGACCTCCACCATTGAGGCCGACTTCGTAGAGGAACTGCGCGGTTTTCTTGAAGAGCAGAAAGGTATTCTGCTCGATCTGATTTCCGGAGCGCATCGCTCCGGGGGCGTGGAAGACATGTTCTGCGACAAAGATGAGCAAACGCGCAACCATGCGCTGAAAGAAACGCTCAGGACGCTGGAGCGTTACGTCAAATGACCAAGGAGAAGACATTGAACACTGAGAGTCTAAGCCCGGCACCATTGCCCCGAAAACCGCGCCTGGCGTTCATGGGCGAATTCAGCGCCGGGAAAAGCACGCTTTCCAAACTGTTTCTTGGGAATGCGCCACTGCCGGTACAGGTCACCGCAACCCGGCTTCCCCCGATCTGGATCAGCTACGGCGATGAGGCCGCAATTGCCGTGGATCGTGATGGCACCGAGAGAGAGATCGACATTGAAGATCTGGAAGCGATCTGCGTTGACGAAACCAGGATGGTCCGTTTGTACAACCGATCGGAAACTCTGGAGATATGTGATCTGATCGACATGCCCGGAATTTCAGACCCAAGCATGTCGTCGGATGTGTGGTTGTCCATGATCCAACACGTCGACAGCGTCGTATGGTGCACACAGGCAACGCAGGCATGGCGCCAATCCGAGGCGGCAGCATGGGACCTGATCAGGGAGCGGACGAACGGCGACAACATCCTGCTGGTGACACAGGTTGACAAACTTAGGGTTGAGCGCGATGTCGATCGTGTGATCAATCGCGTCCGCAAGGAAACCGAGGGTTTGTTCAAAGCGGTCTATCCGCTCTCGATTATCGAGGCGCTTGATGCAGGGGATGACTTTCACAAGTGGCAGGAGAGCGGAGCGGCGGAGTTTGTCGATCACCTTGTGGAACTGTTGCTGAACGCATCCGAAGAAGGCCGTTCCGCGCCGGTCGCATCGCAAGAAACGACCAAGTCTTCGCAAGTGCAGGATTTGCCGGACAGCGCGGCATCGGGCGCGCCGCAAGAGGTGGTGCGCACGTCGTTGGCCGAAACATCACCGTCCGCTCAAAATGCGTCTGCCGAACCTGTGGTCTACAAGTCGAGCAGTGTCATACCGAAACGAGTGCGCGTTCTGACCGAGATGCGCGGGCGCACCGCCCGGCCCAGCCCCTCGGTAGACGCCAACTGGTGAGAAAAATCATGAGGCAAAAGGGAGCAGTATGTTTGGAGGCCCGCACATCTATGTTCCGCCGATCTGGAGCGTGAAATGACCATATCCGAATGCCTTGACGAAATGCGATGCGGCGTGCCCGGCTGTTCGCTCGTTTCGTTCGGGGATCTGAAGACGGGCCTGGTCTTGCGCACAAGCGCCAAACGCCAGCACAAGCAGGACTATCTGGAAGAAATCATCCAACAGGCAGCTTTGAATTTCGGGTTGTCCGATGCTTTATCTGCGACTGATGGCCAAGCAGAAGAGACGGACCACAGCGTCATCCTGGCCACACCTGACGATGTACGCATCTTCGTCAGATCGCAAGAGAGCAAATCCGATGTCGTTTGCTGCGTGTGCGACCGTGCTGAGGCGGTCACACATGTAAAGGCATACGCAAAGAAGGTATTTCTAAAGGTGTCTGGGGCAGCCTGATGGTAAGAATTGCAAAAGCTCGCCAAATCGGATCTGAGGAAACAGAACGTCACTTGCGTGGTGCTTTGGTGCGTCTTGGCATGGATCGCGACGAGCTTCTGGCGGACATGCGGGAGACGGCGACAGACCATCAAAGCCTGTTGCGCATTATCATGCGGGAAATTGACGAGGCTGTCCTGCCACGCAAGATGGCATTGCTGTCTGATAGCGGAATTGAGGCGATGCTTGTTGCATCGAACCGGCGCCTGATCGAGCTGCGCACCAATGACACGGTCCAACAAAAAGCTGAGGGTGGCGACACAGAGCCAGAAGCCGCAGCGCGGGCCTATGCACAAACGATCAAGAAAATAGGCCAACAGGCAGTAGGAACAGCATTGCAGCGCATGGGCCGCGCGTTGAATCCATCCACAAGCGGCAAGTCCTGTTCGGCCGCACGATTGGCAGAGGTCAGTGAAACCTTGAGCCCCGAAAGCCGAGTGCATAATTTTTTGAAAATGATCCAACCGCGTGCGATAGGCTGGATCATGCACACGAACGAGGGTCGAGATATATGTCGCGAAGGGCCAGATGCCATACTGCTTCGCCTTGACAAACTCGAAGGGATCACCACCGCAAATCGCAGGGCGAAGGCAACCCTGCGCCGTCTGGACAACGCTGGACCGTCCTGCTCGGCTTTCGCGCTGGCGCCGGGTTTGCAAGTGATCGTTGCTGGGGAGGGCAACGATAGCCTGCTAGCGGCGATTTCCAACCAGGATAGGATCACGACCCTGGAAGACTGGCGAAACATTTTCGGCGAGGCGGCGCTGGCCGAAACAGTTTGACGTACAATTCACTGATTTGATTTGCGCGCCCCATGGTCAAGCCTGTCCCAGGCATTAGTGGCCAATTGGCGCTTCCCGTTGACTTCAGAGGGCGCGCCCGCAGTTCGGGGGACGGGACGGAAGTGTGGCCAAGAAGCCGCAACTTCTACCTACAATTAAACTTTTCCGGTACAACGCAAGGGTGCGGGCCTTCACAGCTGCAACGTTAGAGCGTATTAAGGCAAAAAAAAGACGAGCAGTCTATGAACCGTACGTGGTCGCCCTTCTGGGCTCAGGCACTCACACCAACTGCGCCGATATCTAAAGGTATTGATGTTGACGATCGGCATGCCCGTTCGCAGAATCGAGTAACCAGTTCTACGAAACGAAACGAAACGTTCCTCGGTGAACCAATCGATCACATCAGGTCAACGACCATTTCGTTTCGAAATATGAATGAATATGGCGGACTGTTGGTAAATTACCTTGAAGTCAGAAAATTGATTTTTCTGGACCAACTCGGCTGGCATGTTTCTGAAACTGACGGAATGGAGTTCGACCAATACGATACGCCATTCTGCCGCTGGATTGTGGTTCACCAGTTCGGCGAAGTTATTGGCGGCGTCCGCATGGTTCCCACCACGGCAAAATGTGGCCCCTTCAGCTATATGCTGAGAGATGCGCAAAAGGGTTTGTTGGACGATATTCCAACCGACATTCTTTTTTTTGAGGCCCCGGTTGAGCATAGTGTATGGGAAGCCACCCGGTTCTTCATTGCAAATGCCGTTCCTGCGCAACAGCGTCAAAGGGTCCAGAGTTTATTGTTTCGGTCAATGTGCCAGACTGCGATGGATAATGGCGCGGCGCACGTTCTAGGTATTGTGCCCGCTCTATGGGCTCGGTGGGCCCGGCGTTTGGGTGTGAATGCAACGCCCATAGGAGCAAAGTTTTCCATCGACGGGACCGCGAGCCAGTGTGTTTTGTTCAAGGTCGATGACTTTATATCCTGAGTGACCCACTCGCAGATTTTTGATCGGCGCGAACTTTGGAAGACAATGCCCGGCTGATGCCTTGTATTGTTTGGCATTTGAAAACAATGATATATTTTCGTCTTGTTTTCGGCAAAATTCAAAGAAGATAACCTATCTTAGGCCTCAAATTGAGCACAGTTATATATGATTAATGGTCCACTAATCCGTATCAAACGGTCGGTGGGTGAAGCAAATGTCTATTGAAGGAAATAGCCGTTTCCAACGCAAAATGGAAATCCGGGCTAACAAGCAGTCGGGCTTCAGAATTTTGGTCGTAGATGACGAGCCAAGCATTCTGGAAGTTGTGAAAACGGCGCTAGAAACGCTGGAAGATTATCAAGTTTCAACTGCAAGCAATGCAGCCTCGGCACTTGACGTGATCCAGGGTGCCGAAAAGCCGTTCGACTGTATCCTGCTTGATATCCAGATGCCGGATATGAACGGCATTGATCTTCTCCGGCAGCTGCGGGTAATTCCAGAATATGTAGAGACACCCGTTCTCATGCTCACCGCCATGAGCGATCGCAAGTATATTGATGATGCGTTCGCGGAAGGTGCGACAGACTATGTAAACAAGCCCTTCGACTTTCTCGAACTACGCAGCCGCATCAAGTGCGCGTATAGTCTTGTACAGTCACGCCGCAAAACCGAAAAAAGCATGCAATGCGCAAGCGATCTAAAATGCAAACTGGAGACTATCCAGCAATTGGATTTCGAAGATCCAATTTCACTTAACGGGCTGAAAAACTTTCTCCGATATATCGAATTTGACAACTACGCGGCCCAACTCGCGCGGCGCAAGATGTTTGGTTCACAAGCCATTTCCGTCATATTGCAGGATGCCGATCTCTTTTATCACCATGTTGGTTGTGAAGGCTTTCGGGACGCCATCCAGGACGTGGCATCTTGCATTCAAGGCGCCGCAGATGACATGGATTTTGTTTTCTCATACCGTGGCAAAGGCGTTTTCCTAATTATTTTGCATGGCCAGAAAGTGACGGATTCCATCCTTGGAACAGTAAGTCTTGGCGAGATGATAGGCGCGCAACTAAGACAGCATGTAACGGATGAGCGTGTCGAGGTCCTGGCAGGAGAGCCGGTATCGATGCGCCTGTTGTCCCGGAGCACCGCGACCGGAGCACTTAAAAGAGCCATTGACTGCGCCAAGGATCTTGAAACCGAGATACGGAAAAACGACTACGCGAAAAGTTTCGATGTAGACGGCTATTGTCTCCCTCCGAAAAAGGGGAAAAAGCGGGTTTATGAACGCGTGTTGCGAGAACTATTTGGTGAAGACAGCTATCTGAACATCGAGTAGATTTTTCGCGAGAACTGTTTCCCGCTCCAGCTTGGCACCGAGTGTTGACAGGGTACACTTCAACCCCACCCACAACAGATCACCGACCATTCGCCCGGATATTTCCGCTGCCCTTGCCGAACATGACGCGCATGGTTAACACTCCTTTGGCATCCGTTTCGATTGCGGAAGTAATAGGGACGAGCCCCACGGCACGGTCGTATCGTTGACTGGATGTTTTGGGCTGAGTTAATGAAATCGTTTCCGAATTTTTCTGGTGGCTATGTTTGAGTCTTGCAACGCCCTCATATGGGGTGTGGAGGTGAAAACAAAAGCCAATGGTTGGCAATTTGGGGTGGGGGTGATGATGACGACACCAGTGTCATTCGAGGCGGTGCCAATTGCGGCCAAGCTTGCAACAAAACCCGTCGGTCTGATGGAGTTTGCGCGGCTGGCCGGACGAAATATGCTTGAGGTCATTCCAATTGAAACCTCGGTCGAAACCTACGTTCGGGGGCCTTTGAATATTCACTACATTTGTGATCCCGAAATTATTACGGAACTTTTAGTCGGTAGTGGGCGACATTTTCCGAAGGCCAAATTCACCAAGGACATTATCGGTTCAGCAGTCGGTAACGGTCTTATCTTGGCTGAAGGTGAAAAATGGAGAAAACAGCGTCAGCGGTATTCCCCTTTGTTTGCGGCGCGGAACTTGCCGCTTCTGGCAACACATTTTTCTGAAACCGGCATCGAGGTCGCGGATTCCTTATGTGAAGGGCACGGGATTGTAGACGTGACACAAATGGCGTCGGCCTCCACCATTACGAATATTTCACGGGTCATCTTTTCCGGGAACGAAGAGGTGTCGGCGGAAGAAATAAGGGCCGGGCTGAAGATATACTTCGAATACATCTCAGAGATTTCGCTTTTTGATCTTATGCGGTTGCCGAAATGGATTCCGCGGCGGAAATGGTTGCGGAGTAAAAAGCCAGTTAGAAATATGCGAGTTCTTGCGCGGCAGGTCATCGAAAACAGGCGTGAGGAGAACCGGGACATTCCGCAGGATTTCCTGGACTTGATGATTGCGGCGCTGGACGATGACTATGAGGATATCGCGACTACGGTTGACAATCTGCTCACATTTGTCGTCGCAGGGCATGAGACATCCGCCAATGCGCTGGCCTGGGGATATTATCTTTTAGCGCTGTATCCCGAGGTGCAGACGATGATTCGAGAGGAGATTTTGTCCATCTGTCCCGACGGGCCTGTGACGTTTGATGATATTCAGAAAATGGATCTGCTGAGGGCACATATCAATGAGACGCTGCGTCTCTATCCCTCGGCTGCATTTTTTGCCCGCGATGCCGCGGAAAACCTGACGATCAAGGGCATTACGTTCAAGAAGGGGGATGCACTCTTCTTTCCCGTCTATTCACTTCATCGCAACGAGAAACTCTGGAAAGAGCCGAACCTCTACCGGCCCGGTCGATTTCTGACCGACAAGTTTCCTCGTGGTCAATTTATACCTTTCGGAGCCGGGCCAAGGGTTTGTATTGGCGCACAATATGCAGAAACCGAAATCATGGTTCTGATTGCCAGTGTTCTGCGCAAGATCGAATTTTCGTTGACCGATGTTCCCATTCCACGTCCCGTTCTGACGTTCACGATGCGCCCGGAAGGACCGATGATTCTGAATGCGACACCTGTCTGAACGGTCTTACGGCAAGAGAAGATTTTGCGTGTACTCGCAAATTCAAGCTGATCTGTTCTATCGAGTGAAATGCAAAATGCTCAAGGCAGTTCTGGTGGCACTCTGTGGGCGAGAAATTCAGTGAAAAAGGTGGTCCCGCATCCAATTTCGCTTACGTAATCAATTATACCGTTATGATTTTCCACAATCTCTTTTGAGATGTTCATTCCTAGACCACTTCCTGCCGCTCGACGCTGGTCGGAAGAATCCAACTGACTGAAGCGACCGAAAACCTTGCTTTCTGCCCCGTCAGGGATTCCGCAGCCTGTGTCTTTCACGTAAATTCTGACCTTGACGCCGATGCTCTCGTATCCAACGGTCACCGTCCCGCCCTCCTTGGAGAACTTTGCCGCATTTGAAATCATGTTCGCCATGACCTGCATGAGGCGGGTTTCATCCCCTTCGATCACCAGGGGGGTGTCCTCCGGGCATTCCTCGACAAGGGTTACATTATGCGCGGTCGCAAAGCCGACGTTGCTGTTGACCGCTTCACTGACAAGAGCCTGAACGCTCAGGAAGTCCTTGCGATAGTTCATTTCCCCGGCTTCGATTTTTTGCAGGTCAAGTACATCGTCAATCAGATTGGACAAGCGTTTGCTGTTCTTGCCAGCCATGTTCAGAAGACTTTTCATCTTTTCCGGAATCTCGCCCATCGCGCCTGAATTCAGAAGGTCAAGCGATCCCCTGATCGAGGTAAGTGGCGTGCGAAGTTCGTGGCTGACCGTCGATATAAACTGGGACTTTACGATGTAGGCGGCTTTTGTTCGCTCATGTTCCTGCCTGAGCGCCTCAAGCTGTGCCAGATTTTTTCGATAGAGTCTCAGGAAGACGATTGAACAGTCGATCAGAAAATACATCACAAAGATGACCGTGAAAAAGTGCAGCCAAAGCTCTGAATCCAAGCTGGGTTGCGATATCCAGATATCCGTGAATACGATGACCAAAAAGGATAATCCGTACATTGCCAACCTGATGCCCAACGCCAGCACCAGTTGGTGGTTGTTCATGGCAGCAAACAGTGCAGCCGCAAAAAGAAAGAATAATGGCGTGAAATGGCCACCGAGTTCCTGTTTGAAGGCAACGGATACGGCATAGAGACAGATTGCAGCAGAGCTTAAGATCGTATTCAGAAGAATCCATACCAGGCTGGAGTGTATGGCCCGCTTTTGATTGACGTGCAGCCGTCTAACACGTCTGGCAATTATGATATCCTGAAGTTCGCAAAAGACGATCGTGCAATAGAAGATCGCGGCATTGACTGCATCAAAGTAAAAAGCCGTCAGCAGTGTGCTCGCAAGATAGATGGCCTGACGCTGCCAGAGCAGCGCGAATGCACCCCAAGTATAGTCTTTCAGGTTTTGAAGCAGTTTGGCGTCGGCCGCCGAAGCCGAATCTTTCGGCTGATCAACTCCAGAAAGCCTCATGATTTGACCTGTCTAAATTTCTGTTATCTTTTAAACGAATGGTATTGTCGCATAATCTTATGGAAGGAATGGGTCTGCTTTCCGGTTAAAGTTTGTCATTCTGTCTGAAATGTGCCGACGTCACACAGAACGGGCCAGAGGGCATCAAGCATTTTCGACCAGTTTGCAGTCTGATGATCTTGTTTTAGTTGCCTTTTGCCGTTGATGCGTATCGTCGGGCGTGCTTGAAGCGAGCTATGCCCGAAAGTTGGTGACGGCTTGATCAGGCGGCGTTTTGAAGTTGCTTGATTCCGTCTTTGCATGCAATCCCATCGATTATCTCGGGCATGCGGTTGGCCCCGTCCAGTTTGCGCCACTTGGTCTGGGCTGACATCATGAGTTTGAACGCCATTGCCAATCCGGTTTTTCGGCTGAGGCACCCTTTGGTTTTGCCAGTGCGATGTCGGACCGTGGCGAAGGTGCTTTCGATGGGATTGGTGGTGCGGATGTGCTTCCAATGCTCAGCTGGGAAGTTATGGAAGGCCAGCAGCACATCGCGGTCTCTGGCCAGTTTTCCTACGGCTTTATCGTATTTCACGCCGTAGGTTTTGACGAAGAAATCAAAGAGAGGTGGTCCTAGTTTTTCGACCAGTTTGCAGCCCTGTTAAGGTGGATCAGGGTTTCATGTCAGGCTGCTAATCTCGTTGGTTCTGTTTTGCTTGCATAGGCCTCATTCGGGGTCAAGATGCCGTGGGTGGAGTGCGGCCGTTCGGCGTTGTAATAGGCCAGCCATTT